>NZ_ABTR02000001.1:782500-1382500 GCF_000172975.1 Dethiosulfovibrio peptidovorans DSM 11002 | reverse complement strand
CCTCACGGTTGACGGCGTAGTTGAGAGCCTGACGAAGCTTCTTGTTGCTCTTGAAGGGCTCCTCGGCGTTGTTGAAACCGTAGTAGTAGGTTCCCATGTGAGCCCTCTCCTGGAACTGACCGCTCTCGGAGTAAGAGCCCTTGATCTCCTCGTAGAACTCGTCTGGGACGTCCTGGAGGATGTCGATATTGCCCTTCTTGAACTCCAGATAGGCCACGCTGTTGTCGGGAATGACCCTGTAGACGATCTTATCCAGATAGGGAAGGCTGTTGCCTTCGGCGTCCTTCTTCCAATAATCGGGGTTTCTGACCAGGACGACCTCGTTGTCGTGATCCCACTTCTCCAGCATGAAGGGACCGGATCCTACGAGGTGGAAGTTGAAGTCCTTGCCCCACTTCTCGGCGTCCTCCTTGGGGACGACGGTGAATGAGTTATAGGCAAGTATGGACAGGAAGGGAGCGAAGGAATAGTCGAGGGTAAAACGAAGGGTATAGTCGTCTACGGCCTCTATGCCGACCCATTCGTCCGCCTTGCCATCGGTGAAATCCTGATAGCCCTTTATCTGCTCGACGAAATAAGCCCTGGGGGAGTTCTCCTTCACGAGACGCTCAAGGGAATACTTGAAGTCATGAGCTGTGACCTCCCTGCCGCCGTTGGCGGTGGGCTGCCCCTCGCAGGTTTTGTGGAACTTGACTCCCTTGCGGAGATGGAAAGTCCACACCGTGGCGTCGTCGTTGACATCCCAGCTTTCCGCTATCTCCGGAAGGACTCCTTCTCCGTCGGGATGGTACCCTACGAGCCCCTGACAAACCATGTTGAGGGCACGACTGGACGTAGTATCGGTTGAAAAAGCCGGATCCATCTTGGGAGGATCGTTGACCAGACGCCATACCAGAGTCCCGCCATAAACGGGCTTCTCCGCCGCCAGGGAGACCCCGGAAAGACAGAAAGCCAGGACGACACCGAGAGCCAACAAAGCACATATTTTCTTCATTCGCCAAAACACCTCCTGATATGATAGCCTCGATACCTAAGCATATTACGAAACGGCTGAGGCTTAACCGTTCATTTTCATAATACCACCTCTGTCAATATATTGCTAAAAATAAATACACCCAATCTCATGACAGAGCCCGACAGGGAAAGTATAATGAGTCGGTATACGGCTTGAGCCGTGGAAATCAGTTCGAGGAGGATTTTCTATGCAAAGCTTAACCGATCTACTGGTAAACAACCCCTTCGTGCAGGGCTTGGTGTTGGGCCTGGCCGTGGCCGCCATCGCCTGGCTACAGGGGATAGTGAAAAACGGAAAACTCAACAAGGAAGTCAACAAACTCAAGGACGGTCTAAACGCCCAGATATCCACCTCGGCTCAGAACAACGCCCAGTACATCAGGGAAAACGAGGAGATGAAGAAGAAACTGGCCAACATGGAGATGACCCTGGCCACCCTCTCCCAAAAGCCGAAGAGAGCCGAGCTTAAGACCCTCTACGTCTACGACAAGGCGGTCCACCTGATGTACGCCAGGACCCCGGGATTCGCCACCGCCTGGGAGAGCGTGATAAAGGAGGCCGAACAGGAGGTCGCCAAGGCGGAATCGGGGTTAATACCTCTGATGAAAAAAGTCTTCCACCCGTCTCTATCGGCCAAGACCGAAAGCGACGATACCGTGACGGAGACCGACACGGAACGAAGCGAAGAGGTGGAATAGACGGGGAGGGGATCCGTCCCCTCCTTTTTTGGAATCAGGAGGTGCTACCATGAGAAAGGGAGCTATCGGTTTCATCGTCGCCATCTCGTTGGCGATACTGGGGACGACCTGCACCTTTCAGCCGAAAGCGGAGGCGATCGTCCTCCCCTGGAACAAGGAGCACGCCGACGCGCTGAGGGTATTCCAGTTTCTGAACTACATAGATTTCGGACTATCCGAGGCTATACAGACCGAGGACGCCCTCGTACTGGCCCGACAATACGAGATACTGGCGGGAAATTTGGATCTAGCGGTCATCAAAGACGAACAGTTGATAGAGGTGATAGAAGCTCTAGGAAAGCTGGTCGACAGGACGAAGACAGACAGGCTCGACGAACAGGTCAAAGCCGCCTTCTCCGCCAAGACCAGGGAACGGATCTACGGGAACCTATCCGGATCCGAAGACATCCTGGACTCTATAAGGCAACAGATACCCCGTCTAGGAGCCCCATGGTACGACTATCGCAAAAACCGGGACGAATACGCCGCTATATTGCGTGGAAAGATAAAGCTTACGGAGGGGCAGCTCAGAAAACTGACGGAGCTGCGAAAGGAGATGCTCAGGGTCTCTTGGGAACTCTTCGGAAAGTACCAGATAGGCGAGGAAGAGAGGATCATGGAGAAGGAGATGGATCGATTCGTCGCGGTGATAGACGAGTACGATCCAGATCTCATGGCAAGACAGCTCAGAAGACTCCTCAAAGACCAGCCAGCCTTCGAGGCCTTCCCCCCCTTCTGGTTCTACTCGGGAATGGCGGAGATAGAGGCAGGAAGAGTCCACGACAACTACGGACTGAACTGTTTCAACCGGTATCACCAGACATACAGAGACCTATTCAAAAAGGACCCACTTCTGGCCATGACGGCGATCGAGAGACTTTACCTCCTTCATGCCAGAGAAAGGGTCCAGAGGCTTAAAAACCTGGAGCTTGTGAGAGCTAACTGCTCGTCCACCGATTGGCAGTTCTATCTCTTCGCCTCCATCCTGGAGGGCGAGATGGGGATGATACCCCAGGCCCGAGAGGATCTCTACAGAAACATCGACAACGGAAGACAGGTCTCCCTCTGCAGCGCCGTTCTCGGAAGGATACTTATGGACAGCAAGGACATAAGGGGTTTCTCCGATGTAATGGCGGATTTCATCGAGGACTACAGGGTTCTTCCAGGAGACATTCTCATGCTGGCCTCCTACTGTGACCAGAAAAAGTGCAGAGAGTGGCTGGACGGAGAGATGTCCAAATTAACCCTGTCCATAGCGAAAAGCGACGAAAGCTGCATCAGGATGGAGATACCATCGGGTTGGCTCTCCTACCCCTGCTCCATGGATGTAGACGTCTCGTGGTCGAGGGACGAGAGGGGATGGAATACGTCTCTTTCACCAACCGCCATAGCGGTCCTGCCGGAGGGAACTGTAGACGAGAAGAACCGTCTCGTCGAGACATACAGCATCCCTAACGGCCCGGAACTTCCGAAAAAACTGTACGCCCAGATAAACCACCGGCTCTTCGAGGTGTCCTCCGAGTGGGAGCTGATCCCTCCGGACGATGGGATCGGCAGAGACATAAGGTTGGCCTTGGGTAAGGCCTTCCCCTTCTATAGACCGGAGACCGGCCGATATGAGCTGGTCTATTACCGTATCGGAGACAGATCCATGAGGAAAGAGCCAGCAGAGCGAGAAGATTCCTCCGAGGAGACCATCACCGCTCCACCCGTTCCCCTATTGGAAAAACCGATCTCGAAGGACTCCCTGCCGAAGAGACCGGGAGATGCTATATCGGAGGACGCACTATCTCCCGATATAGTCCTATCACCGGATATCTCCGGCGAAGAGAAAGTCAGGAACATATCGGGAGACCGTTAGGTTATCCTCAATAACTCACATCCGAGCCTCCTCAGAGAGGTCTTTTCGCCTCTACCATGTCTCGCCCGAACGTCTAATTCGACCTGCCCGTTTCGTACGGGACCGCCTTGGGGGGCACGCCCTTGTGCCCCCCAGGTTTAAGGCGACGTCCTGTCACTCCGTTAGTACTAAACGACGGGAGCTCGAACGGGTTTTATCGAAACGACCTATCCGAGGACTCGCGTTTTTTAGAAGTTACCTAGAGACAAATCTAATCCATTAGATCGCTTGCATAGTACGTGAGAGGGATCAGGTCGCTTCTATCCAGATATTTAAGATCAAACTTGCGATTTAAGGCTGCAAAATGTCTCAAACCGCAACCTAGCTTGTTGAGATAGGAGAAAACCCCAACGGCTCCTGTGGAAAAACTATCCGCTTCCTTTCCGTATATTGCCCTCAGGTCCGCCAGATCATGGAACACCTCGTTAACGGTGTTACCGAACTTTTTGAAAAGCTCCGGCGTATTGCCCGCCTTTATATCATCTCCAACTTTCTTTCCAGTCATGGCAGCTGCCATAGAGGCACGACAGACACCGATGCCGTCTATAAATCCATCGCCAAACGCAAGGGACTTGAAAAGCTGATCTTCACTGGCAAAACCACCGGTCATTACCATGGCAGGAAGGATCTTGCCCTGTTTTTCCAGTTTTGAGCAGATATCAACGACAACTTTTTCGAGTAGAATCGTCGGTAGAGACCATTCATTCATCATCTTTGAAGGGCTGTAACCCGATCCGCCACCAGCACCGTCAAAGGTTATCATGTCTACTCTGTTTTCAATGGCCATGTTGATAACCCGTTCTATATCTGGAAGATCGAAGCCAGCCATCTTAAAGTAAACGTTCCTCATACCCATGGCACGAAGCTCGGAAATTCTCTTTGCCATGGACTCTTCGGTCCACATTGGGAGCCTGCCATATGTGTAGAAATTAGGACAGCAACCCTTTTCTCTAAGAGCCAGTATTTCAGGATCAAATGGGTCTGGCATGACAAGGCTCCCACACTCGACTTTTCTCACAGCCTCGTCGTAGTCCTTAAGCCTATTAACCGGCTGAGTCCCCTTTGCACCCTGTCCAAACTTAAACTCCAGGGCCTCAAAACCGTATTTATCGAGAGCTATCTCGGGAACTCCCATAAGATGGTCGTCTACGTTACACTGAAGCACCATCTGACCGAAACCCCTATAATATTTATAAAAACTATCGTGAATTTCCTTGAGCATGGGGAACGAGGTGATCTTACCCTTCTCTATTTCAAGCCTGGAATCCTTATTTCTAGCATCTTCCCCTACCATACAGGTAACGCCTGACATAGCAGCTCCGGCAAAGTAATCCATCCAGTTCATTTTAACCAGTGCGGGCAGAACGATAGGCAACTCAAGATTTATTTTATAGTCATAGCCATATTCGGAAGCCAAGTTAACCTTGAATATCTCAGCGTCCCCACAATCTGGATCTAGCCCTACCGCACCGAAGGCCCGACCGTTTATATTAAAATGAGAAAAATCGACAGGGTAATCTTTTTCCGACGCTATTTGATTGGAACCTGTAGTCGTCGGATAGACAGACAACTTTCCTAAAACCGCGGCCTGAGCGATCTCACAAGTTCCTGCACATTCCTCCGTACATAAAGAACACATTCCAGATTGAGGAGAGATAAACTTACTTCTATTCCTCGCTGCCGTAAAACCGGAACTCAAACTAGGTGAAAAGGACATCATAATACCCCCTATAAAAACTCCCAACGACGACCTCCTGAAAATACGCTATACCACCTTCTATAATACTGCAAAAAAACAAAATATTTGCTCCTGACATTGTAGTTTTGAAAAATCTCTAGGCCCCTCCTCGGAGAGATCGTTTCGGCAGAGTCCGTTCGAGCCCGTATTTTCTAGCTGCCGTCGTGTGGTACGAAAGGGGCGACAGGATGTCGCCCCTTTCGTACAGGAGAGCCCCGACGTCCCTCAACGAAACCATTTATCGTAGAGGATCCTCCGGGCCTCAACCACCACGGAGTCGACCACCTTCCTCAGATCTTCCTCCCCCTTGGGAAGCACCACTCCATATCTCTCGGTGGTAACCATACCCTCGAGAGCCACCAGACCGTCGTACCTCTCAGCCGCAGCGATAACTATGGTGGCATCGGAGAGAGCACCATCAACCCTCCCAGCCCTCAGGGCATCCACGGTCTCCTGAGGACTATCCATAACCACAGTCTGGGCTGCCAGATCCCTCTTGGCCGTCTCATACCCGGTGGAACCGGCCATCACCGCGATAGTCTTTCCCTCCAGATCGAGAGGGGTCTCGTAACCGTCTTCCTCTCTGACCAAAAGCTTCTGTCCCGTGTAAAAATACCAGTCCGAGAAATCGCAGGCTCTGGTTCGACTCTGCCTTATGGTTATGCTGGCGATCGCCATATCGTAACGACTCCAAGGATAACGGCTGTACCAGGCCAGAGCTATAAGACCGTCCCATGGAACCCTGACGAAGCGGACGTCCACTCCGATCTCCTTTGCTATCATCCTGCCCAGATCGACGTCAAAACCGACGAGATCGCCATCCTCGACGAAGAAAAACGGCTCGTTCTCGAAATCGCCGACAGCCACAACCATCTCGCCCCGTTTTACTATATCGTCCAGTCTGTCTCCGGCCCAAGCGCAGGAGGCGGAGAGAAAAACCGTCAAGAAAACCGAGGATATAAACCTCACAGAAGCACTCGTTTTGAACATATTGAACATCGCCGATATCCCTCCCTACTACCATTTAAGCCCGGCCACGAAGATGACCAGGATACATATCGGAGCCACGAAACGGAGGATGAAAAGCCAGACCTTCTTTCCCCTAAACGGCCTGGCACCTTCGTTGGTGATGCCTTCTTCCGCGACTGAGGGGACGACCCAACCGAGAAAAACGGAGATGAGAAAGCCGACGATCGGCATTATCAGATTGGAGGCGAAAAAATCGGCTGCGTCCAAAAAAGAAAGTCCGAAAACATTTATCCTCACCGCCCCCTGAGACAGGGCGGAAGGGATTCCGACCAAAGTTATGAGACACCCCAAGAAGATCGTCGCCCTCCGCCTAGCCCAACCTAGACTGTCGATGAGATAGGACACAGCCACCTCGAGAAGGGATACCGACGATGTCAGGGCCGCGAAGAAAAACAAGACGAAGAACAACGCCGACCAAAGCACTCCTCCGGGCATCCTGGAGAAGACCACCGGCAAGGTTATGAAGGTAAGTCCGGCCCCGGCCCCTGGTTCCATCCCGAAGGCGAAGAGTGAGGGAAATATTATCAGACCGGCCATCAGGGAGATCAAAAAGGTGAGAAGGCAGATCTGAAGACTGGACTTGGGTATATCCGAATCCTCAGGAAGGTAACTGCCGTAGATTATCATGGCCCCGATACCGAGAGAGAGCGAAAAAAAAGCCTGCCCGAGAGCTGAAAGGAAGACCTCTCCGGTGACCTTGCTGAAGTCGGGCTTTAAGAAAAAGGCGACACCCTCCATGGCTCCCGGCAGAGTAACCGACCTCCCTATCAAAAGCAGCATCAGGACGAACAAGGCTGGCATACAGAAGGTACAGAGCCTCTCGATACCTCCACTGACCCCTCGGAAAACGACGAACACGGTCGCCCCCATAAAGAGACACTGGAAAAAGACCATCTGAGTCCCGCTGGATATGAAATCCTCGAAAACCCTAGCTACCTCGCCGGCACCGGTGACCTCCATAAGCCCGAAAAAGGACTTGAAGATATAGGCGATGGTCCATCCTCCTATGACACCGTAGTAGGATAATATGACGAAAGCCGCCACGACGCCTCCCCAACCGACCAGCGACCACCTCCGTCCGCCCAGTTTCCCGAAGGAACCTACGGCGTTCAGCTTTCCCTTTTTGCCTATGACTATCTCCGCCATCATCAGGGAGATCCCGATCGAAAAAACAAGGACGAGATAGACCGCCACGAAAGCGGCTCCTCCCGATTGTCCCGCGATATAGGGAAACCTCCAGATACTTCCCAACCCTATGGCGGAACCTGCGGCGGCAAGAACAAAACCTATCTTACTGCTCCATTCGCCCCTGGACGATTCATCCTTCACGATAACGCCTCCTTATGATAGAAATTTAGTCAGACTACTCACACAAGAAGTGTATCATAGCTCATAAAGCAATAAAAAAAGACTAAAAATAAAGAATATACGGTTTATTGCATCTTGAAGCATTCATCATATCGAAAACAATCCACCAGGTGATCGTTGACCAAGCCTGCCGATTGGATCAGAGAGTAGATTATGACCGGACCTACGAATTGGAATCCCCTCTTCTTCATATCTTTGGAGATCCTCCTGGACAGCTCCGACTCCGCCGGGACCTGAGAGAGAGACCGCCATCGATTTTGAATAGGCTTCCCTTCGACGAAACCCCATAGATATTGGGAGAAACTTCCCTCTCTTTCCTGTAAATCCAGAAAAGCTCTGGCGTTTTTCACGACCGATCGGACCTTTAGCCTGTTTCTTATTATTCCTCGATCGGTCAGGATCTCTTCTATCCGTCGCTGGTCGTAGCGGGCCACCGTCCCAGGATCAAATCGATCGAAAACCCTGCGGTACGCCTCCCTTTTTCTGAGAACCGTTATCCAGCTGAGACCGGCCTGCGCTCCCTCGAGACAGAGAAGCTCGAAAAGCGCCCAGTCATCCCTCAGAGGGACACCCCATTCACTGTCGTGATAAGCGACGTAGAGTGGATCTTCCCCGCACCATGGACATCGAAAGATATCGTTCACTAAATTCGTCCTCCCGACTAAAATCTAATACTAAAAGAACAGAGTGGAGGCGACCCCAAAGGGCAGCCTCCACTCTGTCTTTATACCGCAAGTTCACATTATGCCGTATTTTTTGAAGGCTTCCACTGTGGACATGCCTTCGAAGATCTCCCTGGCCACAAGGTCCTCGCCTCTGGATTTCTCCAGGGCCCTCTCCAGGACCTCGTTCTCGACGGACCTCGGTATTATGACCACTCCTCCGTCGTCGCCGAACACCAGGTCGCCGGGCTCTACCACCACACCGTTGGTAAAACGGATGGGACAGCGATAATCCACAGCACGACCTCTCTGCCCCTGATCCTGGGCGTAGCTTCCTCTCGAGAAGACCGGCAGGCACTGCTCCAATACCTGGGAGGTATCCCTACTATATCCGTCCACCACGGCACCTGCAGCCTTGAGATAGCTGGCTCTCATGGTCATCAAACCGCCCCAGAGGGCGTAGGAAGGAGACGATCCGGTACAGATATATACCTCTCCCTCCTCGAGACTGTCCAGAGCCTCGAAGATCAGTCCGAAAGGCTCGTCTCTGTCTTTATGACCCACCCTGGTTCCATAACAATCGGCCTCCAAGACTGGCATGGCTCGGCCGACTATCACCATTCCCTCCTTCAAGGGACGGATCCAGGGAGGCAGAAACTGACATGTACGGCCCATGGCGTCCATGACGTCTCCGCAAAGAGCGGTGAAAAGCTCTTCCCTCATGATCCCGAACAGCTCGGAATCAGTCATTACGACACCTCTAGTCCTCGGCCAAAGAGACTATGGCGGCCGCCATTATCTTGGTACTGGTCATCATATTCTCGATACTCCAGCACTCGTCAGCCTCATGTATGTTGGACGGCTCGCCCGGAAGGATCGGACCGAAGGCCAATACGTTCGGCATGGCTTTGGCGTAGGTTCCTCCTCCGATGGACATAGGTTTGTCGTCCATCCGACCGGTCTCCCTACGATAGACCTCCATCAGATTGACCACCAGTTCGGAGTCCTCCGGCATATAGAGAGGCTCGTCCTTTCTCATGGACAGGATCTCGAATCCAGCATCGGAGAAGGTCTTCTCGAGGGTCTTTACCATGTCCTCGGTGCGATAGCTCACGGGGAACCTCGGGTTCAGGCTGAAGACTACCCTGTCTCCCTCGGTCTTCATGGTGCCCCAGCAGACAGAGGTGTATCTGGATACGTCGTCGTAGACGCAGACTCCCAGGTTCTCTCCGTGACAGTCGATTCCCACGTAGCGATCCAAGGCGGCCAAGGTACGCCCCTGCTCGCCGGTAACACCAAGTGTGAGCAGGACCTTTACCAGCCAGGCCACTGCGTTGACTCCCTGCTCCGGAAGACTACCGTGGGCAGGAACTCCCTCCATGGACAGCAGGAAACGGCCCTCTCCCTTATCCTCCAAAGACAGTTTTGCCCTCTCCGGGCCATGCCAGTTCGATACGGTGTACTTGACCCTTTCGACCATATCGGCCTTCACGAGAATCTCCGCCTTGGCCACCGAAGGCACCGAGTTAGGCGCTACGCCTCCGTCGAAGGAAACCACCTGGATGTCTCCTTCCGCCTTGAAGGGGGCAGAGAGTCTGGCTATGACGATACCTTTTTCTCCGTTTATCAGAGGGTACTCCGCATCGGGGGTAAAGCCCGCGACGGGGAGATCCTGTCCTGCCTCTACGTAACGGGCTACGGCCTTGCTGCCACTTTCCTCGTTTGTTCCGACCAGGATCCTAATCCGTTTCTTGAGGGGAATCTCGAGATCTTTTATGGCCTTTAAAGCATAGAGAGCGCAGATCACCGGACCCTTATCGTCCATGACTCCTCGACCGTAGAGTTTGCCGTCCTCTATTTTGCCCTCGTAGGGATCACAGCTCCAGCCGTCTCCCTCGGGAACCACGTCGACGTGACCGAGGATGGCCACCATATCGGCATCGGGATCTCCGAACTCGGCCCAACCGACCATATCCTCGAATACACCGGTTTCGAAACCGAGGCGACTGGCTATCTGAACGAAGTTATCCATCGCCGCTTTAGGTCCGGGACCGAAGGGAGCTCCCGGCTCGGCGGGACCTTCCACGCTTTTGACCGCTACGTTTTCCCTGATGGCCGCGACGATATCGTCCTTCATGGCATCGATACTCTGTCTAAGTCGTTCCACGTCTCTACCTCCTAAAATATTTCGATAAAATTCACCGAATTCGATTATAGGGGATATCCGACTTGGTCGGGATAACACTTGTTTACAAAACCGGGCAGGTCTCCCTGATTATGGAGAGTCCCGAACTGGTTCCGAAGACATCTCCTCCTACCACTACGAACCTCTCCAGGTCGGCCATAGATCTCACACCTCCGGAGACCTTTATCCTCTTCTCGCCCATCATGGTCTCCGCTAAAATCCTGACCTGGTCCTCCGTGGTGGGGCTTCCGCAAAAACCGGAAGAGGTCTTGACGTAGTCCAGCCCGTCGACGCCGGCGCAGATACGGCCGATTTTACGTATCTCGTCTTCGGATAGAAGAGGTGTCTCTATTATAAGCTTGAAGACCCTGTCCGAAAGCCTATCGGACAGACCTTTTATCTCGTTTTCCACGTAGTCCCACATGCCGGATTTCAAGGCAGACAGGTTCAGCACCACGTCGAAATCGGTAACCCCCGCCCCCATTTCCATATAATGATCTATCTCGGTCAACTTCACCCCAAGGGGATGATACCCCAGGGGAAAACCGATTACGACGGATACCCCTGTTTCACTATTCTCCGTCATGGAGACGGCATGGGCTACCATCCAAGGAGGGACCACCACCGTACGGAAACGGGCCTCCACCGACCGGGAGACGAACTCCTCTACCTCGACCACCGACACATCCTGACGGAGAAGGGTGTTATCTATCGTTCTGCAAAGATCCCGCAACAAATCCAAGACATCGACCTCCTTTTATCATCGGATACATAATATCCCTTCCTCCAAAAAGGAAACAGGGACGAGGGTACCGTTATGGAGAGTATAATGGCTCATGAATCGGGAAGGAGAGATAATTTTGAGGTTGAAAGAAATCGACGAAATACGCCGCTGGTTCGACAACTACGTGGCCTCTTTCTACAGCACCTGCGGAAGACTTCATCAACTGGATTTGAAGGAAAGGCACAGCCACAGGGTCGCGGAAAATGCCGGACTACTGGCGGACGAACTCAGATGGGATGAATCGACCAGACACCTGGCGGTTGCGGCCGGGCTCCTCCACGACCTAGGCCGATTCCCTCAGTATCTGGACTACGGCACCTTCTACGACTTCAGGTCTCTGGATCACGGAGACAGAGGAGAGAGGGTTCTCAGAGAGGATTTCCCCGGGGACATTATCGACCCTATCGAACTGGAGCTTATCGCCTTCACGACGAGAGAACACAACAAGAAGGATCTTCCGGTAGGACGCACAGAGAAAGAGATGGAACTTCTGAAACTAATAAAAGACAGCGACAGGATAGACATCTTCCGGGTGGTCCGAGAGCACATCAAAAGAGGGGAGACCGACTCCATATACCCAGGGATAGGACCGGAGGGGCGGTTCACCCCAGCGGTACTGGACGAATTGAGAGGTCACGGCAAAGCCCGCTACGACCAGTTAAGGACTCTGTCGGACGTGCTGCTGTTTCAGCTCTGCTGGATCAAGGACATGGCTCACCCTCAATCGGTAGAGCTCCTAAGGGACAGAGGAGACCTAGAGTGGATTCTGGACCGCCTGCCGGAGGATTCCACCGCCGCAGAAATCCTGGGATCCCTGAAGGGGTCCATGCTGCCATCGCAGACCTGCCGATGATGTTGACAGCTCGTACATTCTTATAGATAATCCTTTTTATAGATTCAAGGCATAACGGAGGAGGAAAAAAAATGAGAAAGACGACGATTTTAATAGCTTTATCGGCGGTCTTGGCGATGGCCTCTATCTCGTTCGCACAGACGGATAAACCCCTGAAGGGGCAGAGCATCAGCATTTTCGCCGCCGCCACCGGCATAGACGAAACCTTCGCCGAGTTTACCAAGGACACGGGGATCAAGGTCAACTATCTGGAGATGTCCTCCGGAGAGGTACTCACCAGGCTCAGGGCTTCCAAGGGCAAAAACCTGGCGGACGCCTGGTTCGGAGGCGGAGTCGACAGCTTCATGGTCGCGGGCCAGGAGGGATTCCTGGAAAGCTACGTCTCTCCCGAGGCGGAGAAGATCCCCGAGAAATACAGGGATCCCGACGGATTCTGGACCGGACTGTCCATGGTGGCGGTGGACTTCATCGTCAACAAGGATATATTGAGGGAAAAGGGACTTTCCGCCCCTAAAAGCTGGATCGACCTGGGCAAACCGGAGTACAAGGGCGAGGTGATGATGAGCAACCCGACCATATCCGGCACCAACTACTCGGTTATCTTCGAGATCCTCGAGATATTCGGAGAGGAAAAAGGCTGGGAGGTCATCCGAAACATCGACGCCAACATCCCGTTCTACACAAAGAGAGGCTCCGCTCCGCCGAACAAGGCGGCCATGGGCGAGGTGGCAGTCGGCATAGACCCCTATGACGTGGGAGTCAAACTGATAGCTCAGGGTCATCCGGTGATCTCCATCTTTCCCAAGGAAGGCACCCCTGGGTCGCTAGCGCCTATCGCCATAATGAAGGGCGCAAAGAACATGGAGGCAGCTAAGGCCTTCGTCGACTGGTGTCTATCCAAGAGGGGCCAGGAGGTCCAGATGGCAAACACCGCAAAGGTCGGGACCAGGCCGGACGCGGAGGTACCGGAGTATCTCAGGGGACTGAAAAACGCCAAGATAATCCTGGTGGATCCGATAAAATCCGGAGAAAAACGGGAGGAGATACTTGGCAGATGGCAGAAGGAATTCGGTGAGAAAGCCGAGTAGACACGCAAGAGGGGCATCTCAAGATGCCCCTCTTTTGCCGTTCGTCCTTCTCTCCGTCGGGGTGTTGGCATTCGTACTGTGGCCTACAATCGCAATCCTAAGGGAGAGCCTTTATCCCGACGGCAGCTTCAGCCTCGCCTGCTATGAAGACCTCATCGTAAAAAACTACGGCCTGATCGAAAACAGCCTGTTCATAGGGTTCTGGACCACGTTGTTCGCCCTGGCAATCGGACTATGCTGCGCCCTCTACGTCACCCACACGGACTATCGCGGCAAGAGAGTCGTTCTGGCGGTGCTCATGATGACCCTGATATCGCCGCCATTCATGTCCTCTCTGTCCTACATCATGCTGTTCGGCAGGAGAGGGCTGATATCGTGGAAACTGCTGGGACTTCACTGGAACCCCTACGGTCCTCACGGCATAATATTGATGGAGTCGGTGGGATTGGCCTCCATCGCCGCCTTCCTCATAATGGCGGTGCTCAAGGGGATGGACAAGGACCTGGAGACGGCGTCGCTGGACCTCGGAGCCGGAAAAGGAGCTACCCTGACGAAGATCACCCTCCCCCTGGCCAGACCGGGCATAGTTACGGCGGGACTGATAGTATTCATAAAATCTCTGTCCGATTTTGGAACCCCTATATTCATAGGAGGGAACTACAATGTCCTCGCCACTCACGCCTACACCACGGCAGTGGGATCCTACGACCTTCCCAAGGCCGCAGCCATATCCGCTCTGCTGCTTCTGCCCGCCCTCGTAGCCTTCGTGATATACAGAAGGCTTATGGGAAACAAATCTCTCTTCTCGGTGAAACCCGGAGGCGGAGCATCGTCCAAATTCGGCCTTCCAAGGGCACTGGGAACGGTCATATACCTAGTGGTCTGGAGCTACGTCGCCTTCGAGATCGCCAAATACGGAGCCATCTTCTGCGGTGCCTTCGTGAAGACCTGGGGAGTGGACTTCTCCCCCACCTACAGACATATGGAAGCCCTGAAGATAGCCAAAATGGGCAGCTTGTTCAGGAGCCTTAAGTACGCCTTTACGGCGGCGACGGCGGCGGGGCTCATGGGGGTACTCATGGCCAGATACCTTGGACGTTCCGAAGGTCCTCTGGCCAGGATGATAGACTTCGTGGCGGATCTGCCCTTCATTCTGCCGGGACCGTTTTTCGGCATAGCCTATCTCCTGGCCTTCAACTGGATGCCAGAGGCGGTACTGGCCTCGGGATTTCTGATAGTCACGAACTGCGTCTACAGACAGCTCTCCATAGGTATAAAAAGCGGGATATCCGTCATGGGACAGATCAACCCCGAACTGGAGGACGCGGTAAGGGATCAGGGAGGAGGCCCACTGACAGCTCTCAGGGACGTGACGATTCCCCTGATGGCACCGGCCTTCGCTGTAAGCTTCATAAATACCTTTACCTTCACCATGACCACCGTAGGGGGAATAATATTCCTGATAACCCCCTACACGAAGGTGATGACCGCGGAGATGTTCGAGGCCATACAGAGCGGCGACATAGGGGCGAGTTCCGCCATGGCCTCCGTCATAGTGGTTGTGACTATGACTGTAAATTTGATATTCTCCCGATTGGTCCTCGGAGGGAAGAAACGGGAGGTCCAAAATGTATCTTCAGCTAAACAATCTTAAAAAAATATTCGATGAAGTTCCAGCGGTGAACGGGCTTTCCATCGACATAGAGGAAGGCGAGATGGTTTCCCTGGTGGGACCTAGCGGATGCGGCAAGACCACCACTCTCAAGATGGTAGGAGGCTTTGTAAGCCCAGATGAGGGCGCTATCACCCTGGACAGAGAGGACATCACGGAGCTTCCCCCGGAGAAGAGGCCGACCGCCACGGTCTTTCAGAGCTACGCCCTCTTCCCACACATGACGGTGCTCCAGAACGTGGCTTACGGATTGAAATTTCGAGGAATAAAGAAAAAAGCGGCGCTGAGGACGGCGGAGGAGATGCTCGAGAGGGTCGGACTTACCACGTCGCAGGAAAAGACGATACATCAGCTGAGCGGAGGAGAGCAACAGCGTGTGGCACTGGCCAGAGCGCTGGTGATCCGTCCCAAGGTGTTGCTGATGGACGAGCCTCTCAGCAACCTAGACGCCAAGCTGAGGATCAGGATGAGATCGGAGATCAGAAGGATTCAAAGGGACATGGCAATAACGGCCATATACGTCACCCACGACCAGGAGGAGGCACTGGCCCTCTCGGACAGGATCGCCGTCATGGAAAAGGGAATCGTGGCCCAGACCGGCACACCCTACGAGATATACAGCCATCCCGATACCTCTTTCGTGGCGGATTTCATCGGAAGGAGCAATTTCGTGGATATGGGCGACGGCCGCAGAGCGGCCATTCATCCGGAGGACGTATCCCTCTCCTGGGACGGAGGAGACTTCACCGGAACGATTATCGGCCGACAGTTCAAGGGTGCCATGACCACCTACTCCGTAAGGGTCGGACAATCGACGATGGAGGCCGACGTTCTCAGCAGAGACGACCCGCGATGGGACGAGGGAAATCCGGTGCATCTAAAGCTGAACAGGGACAAGCTGGTCTATCTGGACTAGCTTGTCCCTCCTCTTTTGGCCATCAAGGTGTAGATCGAGACCGACACCACTATGATCAGTCCGTATATAAGCCTGGTCCAGAACCCGGCCAGCCCGGCACTCACTATGCCAGCCTCTATGATGCCTATCATGGCGGCCCCTATCAACGAACCGTATATGGTGCCCTCTCCTCCATAGGCCGACGTACCGCCCACGAAGACCGACGCGAAGACCAACAGCATGTATCCCTCGCCCTGGGTCGGCCACCAGTTGGCCAACTCCAAGGTGGACAACATCCCGGCGAAAGCGGACAATACTCCCATCAGAACGAACGCCAGTATTCTAACCCGCTCCACCGGTATGCCCATCATGGCGGCGGCACGGCGGTTGTCTCCGACGAAGAGCAGTGAGTCGCCGAAACTATGCCGGTTTAGAAGCAAGGCCAGACCCAGGGCTATCGCCAGACACCACAGAAACTGGGCCGGGATCTCGCCGCCCAGTCTCCCGACCAAAAGAGAGTGTAGGCCGTTGCCCCTTATGGAAGCCAGGCTCACCGCGACCCCGTCGGACAGAAGCAGGACGAGGCCACGCCAAAAAAACTGGGTACCGATGGTGGCGATTATGGACGGCACCCCTATTCGAACCACAACGAGACCGTTGGTCCAACCGATGAAAGCCCCCGAGAGAATCGCGGCTCCGAAGGCAAACCAGGAAGACCCGGTCCGAACGAAGACCTCGGCGAAGAGATAGGCCGACGCCGCGGCCACAGAGGGGAAACTCAGGTCCATGTCCCCGTCCACCACGAGAAGGGTCATACCCATGGCGAGGACGGCGGTAACCGGAATGGTGGACATGAAGGACCGGTATATCCTCATACCGGTAAAGGTCCTGGGGCTGGCGATGGTAAAGGCGAGCAACAACCCCGCGAAAGCGAGGGACACCAGGATCTGAAGTCGATAGCGTTTCAGGACAGCTCCCATCACGAGGCCTCCCCGTTCACCAGATGGAGCATGGCCTTCATCAGTTCGTCCACCGTCACCTCGTCCCTCGGATAGGAGGACTCTACCCGCCCTCTATCCATGAGGACGAATCGATCCGCGACCTGTGCCACGTGCCCCAGATCGTGGCTTACGACGACGCAAGATCGCCCGTCCTCCTTTATGGAACGTATGAAGGAGAGCACCTTGGAGACCTCCCCGAGAGAAAGAGCCGTAGTAGGCTCGTCCAACACTATTATCTCCGCCCCGAAGTACATGGCCCGCCCTATAGCAAGGCCCTGCCTCTCCCCTCCGGAGAGGGTCCCGACGCTGGCGTCTGGGTCAAGCCCCACCCCTCTAAGGCCCAGGACAGACGAGAGAAGATCCATGGTATCCCTTTTCTCTCGGGACACGTCGATAACCCCCCACCGGTTCGTCAGATGTCTTCCCATGAAAACGTTGCGCCAAAGGGGCTGCTTCTCTCCCAATGATCTCTCTTGATAGACCGTCTCTATGCCCAACGAACGGGCACGAGCTACGCCGTAACGATCCAGATCGATATCCTCCCCCGAGACGGACATGGTTCCGCGATCGGGACGATGGACCCCGGAGAGCACCTTTATCAAGGTCGATTTCCCGGCGCCGTTGTCCCCCAATAGGGCTACTATCTCCCCTCTTTTCAGGGAGAAATCCACCCCTCTGAGGGCCTCGACGTGACCGAAAAACTTGACGATCCCCTTCATCTCCACCAGCTTATCCAAATCCTCACCGCCTTCATGACGATCGCGACGGGGACGGAAGCCAACGCTCTCGTCCCCGTTCGGTTACGTTCCTTATATCAGGATATCAGCGAATACCCTTAGCCGCCAGAGGCGCTATGACATCCACGTTCTCGGAGGACACGAAACCGCCGCCTGTGTCTATTACCAATCCTCCGAAACCATACCTCTTGGTCTGGACTATCTGAAGCACCGACAAATACCCCAGCAGATATGGCTGATGTTCCGATACCAAGGTCAGGTAGCCCTCCTCTATGGCGGAAGCCGTAGCAGGGGAGAGGCTGAAACCGGCGGTAAACATCTCCCCTGGTTTCACCCCCGAGGCCCTGAGAAAGTTTCCAACCTGAGAGGTCAAAGCCCCGTGGTCCATGATCATGAGCTTGCAGTCCGGATGGCTGGACAGATAGCCCGTAACTATCGGCGTCCCCAGGGCGGTGTCCTTGTCCACCTCGGGGGAGATCTCCAGATAATCGACAACCATGCCGGCGTCCTCCAAGGTCTTTATTATGGCCCTGGCCCTGCGTCCCCTGTTTTTGAGCCTCTTGAGCCCCCACACGAAAGCCCGATCACCTTCCTTGAAGTCACCCCTCCGGAGAACCTCCTTAGCGAGATCCTCACCCTGCTTCCATCCGTCGGGCCCTATGTAGCCGAAACCCTTGGACTGGAACATCGGCTGAAGACGGGGCAGCTCGGTATCGATGGCGGTTACGATTATCCCTCTGTCGAAGGCTTCCTTGACCAAAGGCTCGTAGGCGTCGTCCCCCGGGGAACCGTAGATCACCATGCCGTCGGGATCCATGGCCATGCCGTTTTTGAAGTTCTCCAGCATCTTCTCCGGATTCCAGTCCGAGTACACCAGCGTAAGCTCACAACCGAGATCGACTGCCGCCTGCTTGGCTCCCTTGGCCACCGTGGTATTGTAAGGACCTCCCACGGGACCACCGGTATCGAACCAGATCTTCATTCCCTCTCCGCTGCGGGCGGTGCCGGCCGAAGACACTCCGGCGGTCATAACGGCAACAAGACACAGCATCGCGATCAGCTTGGACAAAACTCTCATGATATCTCTCCTCTCCATCGATAAAGAAATCGATCCTAAAAAATCACAGCATCTCCAAAAAGGCGCCTATCCTGGTGGCGAGCTGGCCTATGTCGCTCTTGGAATAATCGGTCTCTACGGACATATAGGGCCGTCCGGTTGAACGGACCAGCTCTCTGACCTCGTAGGTCTCCACGGCATAGGTGTGGCAGGCCTGAAGGACCACCTCCACCACTCCATCAACATTGTAGCTTTCGATGAGGTTTTTCAGGTTATCCATCCGGGAAGTATTGGGGGTCATTACGGAGCAGCCTACGTTGAGATATTTATCCGTCAGAGCCTCCATAGGAGGCCTGTCCTCGTCCACCAGGAAACCCAACTCCTTGACGCCTCCACAGTTCTCGTAACAGACCACCACTGCTCCAGCATCCTCTATGGCGTGGATAACCTTCTGAGCCCCTCCCAGAGGACAGCCCGTTATCAATATCCTCGGGGCGTCCTTGCCAACCCGCCTCTCCCCTTGGTCGTAGGCCTCTCGGATCTGATATACCAGGTTGCCCAACCAGGGAACCAGCTCTTCCTTGTGGAAATGGAACTCACAGTATTCGGAGATGAGGAACTGCTCCCTGCCGGTTATGGCGGGGGGATCCAGCCTGGACAGTTCCCAAAGGGAGTTCAGGGCCATACGCTCCCTGTTTCTAAGAGCGATCCGTTTGGAGATCGCCTCGTCGTCTATAGTTACGGAAAAGGCATCCTCTAGACGAGCCTTCAGACGATCCAATTCGGACCGCCATGCGGAACGGGCCACGTCTCCCTCGGCGGTCTGAGGCAACATCATCAGATGGAGGGGCTTCATCCTCGACATAAGCTCGTACATCTTCTTCTTGCCGTCACATGTACTCTCCGCTATTACCATATCGCAGAAATGAAAGTAGGGACATTTATCGGTCAGGGCGTAGCCGTAACTCGATTTTATCAGAGGGCAGAGATTCCTGGGCAGATGCTCCTCCGCCGCGGTTATCGGGTCCTCCCCTCTGGCGCACAGTGTGGCCGGAATGGCCCCTGCCGCGGTGATAAGCTCCCAGGGAGCGAAGGTACAGTAGGTTCCGACGATAGGACGTCCCTTCTCGGACGCCTCCTTCACCTGAAGGACCCCGTCTTTTAAATGAGCCTCCACATCGGCCAGCAGTTCGTCTATCCTCGACACAGACTTCATCCTCCTCACAGTTCGGAGGCTATCAAGGCGGAGCCAAGAGCTCCGGCGTAATGAGAGTCTCCGTAAGTTCTAACGTCGCAGTTCAGCTGCCCCTCCAGAAGAGAGACCAGGGAAGGACAGCGGGAAACCCCGCCGGTAAAGCCCACGACGGGCTTTACCCCCATACGCCCCAACATGGAGGAGGCCCTGACTGCCACCGACTCGAGCAACCCCAAGGCCACCGCATTCTTACTGATTCCTTTGGCCAAATGGCTGACGACCTCGGATTCGGCGAAGACGGTGCACATACTGGAGATCTTCTGCATCTCTCCATCTGGATCCACCGCTCCGAACTCCTCTATGGGATACTCCAGCAAGGTCGCCATTACCTGAAGAAAACGGCCGGTACCGGCGGCGCATTTATCGTTCATCATGAAGTCCAAAACCCTGCCTTGATCGTCCAGGAGTATCACCTTGCTGTCCTGACCTCCTATATCCAGAACGGTACGGATCTCCGGGTCCATGAAGTGGGCCCCTCTGGCATGGCAGGTTATCTCCGTGACCGCCTTATCCACCTCCACGAAGGACTTTCTGCCGTATCCGGTGGAGACCACCCGGTCGATCCTGCCTGGCGACAACGAGTTCCTTTTCAACAGGGACTCCATGGCCCTATGCCCCGCCTCTGAGGGATTCCAACCGGTGGGCTCCAGATGCCGGTCCACTATGTCTCCGTCGAACAGAACTGCCTTGGTTCCCACCGAACCTATATCGACACCTATGGTTAGCAAAGGATCACCCCTATCGGTAATATTATTTATTTACTTTGATTATGATCCAAGCGAATAGTATATAGGTCACGGATAAATGAGTCAACTGCGTCATGACCGATGGCGACAGGACTGATATACTTAAAAAATAGAGTGGACCCGAGAGGAGGGAGACCGATGTCTAGAATTATGGTGGTGGACGACGCCGCTTTCATGCGTATGATGTTATCCAACATGCTCACCAAGATGGGACATGAAGTGGTGGCCGAAGCGGACAACGGGAAAACGGCCTTGGAGATGTACAAAAAACATTCTCCCGACGTGGTCACTATGGACATAACCATGCCTCATATGAACGGCATAGAGGCGGTAAAGGGCATCATAGGATTCGATCCGAAGGCGAAGATAGTGATGGTAAGCGCCATGGGACAGAAGGAAATGGTAATAGAGGCGGTAAGGGCGGGAGCGAAGGACTTCATCGTGAAGCCCTTCAAGGAAGACGCGGTCTGGAAGGCGATAGAACAGGCCATGGGAAGCTGAAAAACGAGGTGGGGACATCTTTAGCCGGATGTCCCCACCTTTTTTATCTTTATCCGATCGTTAAGACAACGCTACACGTCCAGATTTTGGACCTCATGGGAATGAGCCTGAATAAATTCCCTTCTGGGCTCGACCTTGTCGCCCATAAGTATGCTGAAGTACTCGTCCGCGGCCAGGGCATCGTCCACCTCTATCCTCTTCATGACCCTGTTTTCAGGATCCATGGTGGTCTCCCAAAGCTGCTCCGGGTTCATCTCTCCCAGCCCCTTATACCTCTGAACCCCTATCTTCTTTCCCGTGTCCTTATGGCTGTTCATGAACGTACGAAGGTCCTTGTCGCTGAAGATATACTCCGAATGTCTGCCGATCTGAACCCTGTAGAGAGGCGGCTGGGCGAGGTATATGTATCCTCCCTCTACAAGCTCCTTCATGTAGCGATAGAAGAAGGTCAGGAGCAAGGTGCTGATGTGAGCTCCGTCGACGTCGGCATCGGTCATGATTATTATCTTGTGATACCTGAGCTTCGTTGTGTCGAAGTCCTCCCCTATTCCACAGCCGAGGGCCTGTATGATGGTCCTTATCTCCTTGCTGCTGAGAATCCGATCCAGGCGGGCCTTCTCCACGTTGAGGATCTTTCCCCTCAGGGGAAGGATGGCCTGAAAGGCCCTGTCCCTGCCCTGCTTGGCGCTTCCTCCGGCACTGTCTCCCTCGACTATGTAGACCTCGCAATTTTCCGGGATACGGCCCGAACAGTCCGCCAGCTTTCCCGGCAGGTTCAGACCGGTCATGGCTGTCTTGCGAACGAGCTCTCTGGCTTTCTTGGCAGCCTCCCTAGCCTGACGGGCCTTGACCGCCTTGTCAACCACGGGCTTAAGGACGGAGGGGTCCTCATCCAGGGCCACCAAAAGCCCCTCGTAGACGATGGAATCCACTATCCCCTTGACCTCGCTGTTGCCGAGCTTGGTCTTCGTCTGCCCCTCGAACTGGGGGTCGCCGAGCTTAACCGATATTACGCAGGTTAGACCTTCCTTGAGGTCCTCTCCTGACAGGTTGGCGTCCTTGTCTTTGAGGACCTTATTCCTCCTGGCGCTCTCGTTTATAGCCCTCGTGATGGCAGAACGCAGCCCTATGACGTGGGTTCCGCCCTCCATGGTGTGGATAAGGTTGGCGAAGGAAAACAGCCTCTCGTGATATCCGTCGTTGTACTGAAGTCCCACCTCGACGAAGATGGAATCCCTCTCTCCCGACACCACTATGGGCTTAGGGAAGAGAGAACTCTTGTCGCGGTTGAGGTATTCCACGAAGGACGCCAGTCCTCCCTCGTAGTGGAAGGTCCACTCCTTTTCCTCTCTGTCGTCGATCAGGGTTATCTTCAGTCCAGGAATCAGGAACGCCATCTCCCTGAGCCGGTTCCCCAGGATCTCGGCGGAAAAGCAGACCTCCTCGAAGATCTCGTCGTCGGGCATGAAGTGGACGGTCGTTCCGCTTTTATCCGTCTCGTAACCACCCTCCAGGTCGGTCACGGGAATGCCCTTCTCGAACCTCTGTCCCCAGGTTTTGCCGTTCCTGCATATATCCAGCTCCAGCCAGGACGAAAGGGCGTTCACCACCGATACGCCGACTCCGTGCAGCCCGCCGGAAACCTTGTAGGTATCGTTGTTGAACTTGCCTCCGGCGTGCAGAACGGTCAAAACGACCTCGCAGGCGGGACGTCCGTTGGAGGGGTGGGGATCGACGGGGATGCCTCTGCCGTTATCCGACACGGACACGCTTCCGTCGGTATGTATGGTCACCTTTATCTCGGAACAGTAACCGGCCAGAGCCTCGTCAACGGCGTTGTCGACGACCTCGTAGACGCAGTGATGAAGTCCCCGGGTCGCGGTGTCTCCTATGTACATCCCCGGGCGCTTGCGTACCGCTTCCAAGCCCTCGAGAATCTGTATGCTCTGTGCCGTATATTGAGACTGGGCCGAAGTTGCCGTCATATATTCATTCTCCTTCCTTTCGGGAAACCAGATCGGTTCGCCTCGGAAAACAGCGCCGTGCCAGAGTATCCGGTCTGAAAACCGAATGCTCCACGGTCCCATCGTCGCGATATATACATGTCCCATCTCCGTCCTTGACGAGAGCCACTACCGTCTCGAGTGACAGGACGTCTTGGGATTCCAACATCAAAAACATAGCATCCCCCTTTCGGGAACACTGTCCTCAACCGATATATTATAACTCAACAGAGGAATATATAGTAACAGGGCTAACGAACTCCCTCGGAGTCGAACTTCGTCTTGAACCAATCTCTGACCTCTCTGGGTAGAACCCTGAAGCCGAACCTCTCCTTGGTGAGCCATAGATAGTAATCGTTGGAAAAAGACGAAGCCAACCCTTTTATGGACTTGCCACGATTCTCCTTGAGAAGCTCGTAGGTGTTCTTGAACTCCCTGTCCTCGTCGGCATCCCACCTGAAGGTCGCCAGGGAATAGGCTACAGCCCTCTCTGCACTGTAGCTGGGGAATAGAGGCAGCATGAAGGTATTGTCCGTCCAATCGTACGTTCCGTATCCCTGACCGGGAACTATTACCACCCGGGGAATTCCATACATCCGTACCCTGGGAACCCTTAGCATGTCGTTGTCCAGAGGTACTAGACGGTTCAATATCTCCGACACGGCCTCAAAGGTCAGAGGAGGTTGATGGGACTGTTGACACAGAGGCGACGTGTCGGTTCGGGCCATTCCGGCCATCTGAGCCGCTATCTCCCTTTTAACCTTCAAAGCCTCTTCCATCTGGACCAAACGATCTCCGTCCGATTCCGTTCCGAACTTAGCGGAACCTCTCTCAACCGCTTTATCCCAACGGTCCATCTCGTTTCTTATGTGTATGGTCACCGATCCCAAGAAAACGACGTCGTCCAGAAGCCCTTTGAGCTTGCGCCTCTGGCTATCCTCGAATCCCTCCACCGATCGGACGGCCCTCGTGAGGATCGACTCTATTTCCTTCCTGGCATAGAAGAAAGAATTAGCCCCATCCACGACCTCGTTGTATTCCTTTTTCTCCAGCTCTCTGAAATAACGGGTCCTCATATGACGTTCAAGAAAAGGTTCCAGGTTCTTCTCCAACCTGTCGACCAGTTCGTCCGCCTTTTCCTTGGGACATTCGGGAATCTGAGGCAACATGGCCCTCAGAGAAAAGGCCGCCCTCTTAAGAGCCCCGGAAAGCTGGGCCTGATATCGTTGAAACTTGTCACCGAACCTTCCGACACCGCTTCTTTTATCTCTGTTGTAGAGTAAGGCGTATTTCTCGATCCAAAGATCCGTGAAGGAAAAATAACGGAACATATCGTCCGGTATCTCCTGGTCCAGCCAACTTGGCAGATCCTCGTTGAACGGGGTCACGCCGGGGGAGAGAAAACCGCAGTCCAGGAAGAGCCTCTCCTTAGAGGAAAAAGAAAGAGACACCGGAAGTGTCTTGATCATGGCGATAAGTATCTCCCTGAAGATCTGCCAATAGCGATCGGACATGGAGTTCCATAGCTTTCTGGCCTTCACTCGGGCCTCTCTCTCCGAGGATTCCTGATATTTTTTGTATGCCCCTATGTCTTTACCGTAATCGGAACAAAGGGTCCTTATTCCTTCCTCCTTTTTCCATCGCTCCACGAGAGCGGAAAGCACTACCTCTTGAACCAAGGGGGACTCCCCTTTCATAGTTAGATATATACGTTTCCTATTGTACCGTAACCGGCCGAGACCTGTGCCACTTGAGCAGGGATTTCAGGCCTATCTGGCTATGGAGCCTGAGAACCAAAAGGACTACAATCCAGACAAAGTCAATCGAGGGTAAAAATCCAGAAAGGATGACGACTATGAAAAAGACTCTAGCAGTGGCGATCGGGATCATCGCCCTGGCTCTCTCTGCCTCCTCCGCAACTGCATCCCAAGAAAGCCTGAGGGCCTATACTATATGGTCCGAACGATATGCAAAGGCGATCTTCGACGCATTTACGTCGGACACCGGAATAAAGGTCGAATGGATGAGGTTCTCCTCGGGGGAGCTCCAGGCGAGAATGGAGGCAGAGAAAGCCAACCCCCAGGTGGACGTGGTTTTCGGCAACATGGCGGAGGCTTTCGTGGACGGAATGGCTAAGGGACTGTTCGATCCCTATCTCCCGAAAAAGGCGGAGAAGATTCCCCCAGAGTTCAGGGACAAGGAAGGTTACTGGACGGGGGTGGCTCTGGATCCCATATGTTTCATGACGAACCAAAAGTTTCTACAGGATAAAGGCATGACTCCACCGAAATCCTGGAATGACCTCCTGGACGACCGCTACGGGAAGAAACTGCAGATGGCCGACGCCAGGACCTCCGGAACGGCCATGTACAGGATACTCAGCCTGGTTCAGGCAATGGGAGAGGACGAAGCCTACTCCTACCAAACGAAACTCAATGAGAGCGTACAGGTCTACACGAAGAGCGGATCCGGAGGAGCCCTGCCGATCGCTCGAGGTCAGGCCGCCGGAGGAATATTCTTCCTGGTGGACGCCCTTGAGATGAAACAGAAGGGCTACCCCGTCGTGGTCAGCTATCCGGAAGAAGGGGTGGTAGCAGGGATAGAGGCTATGGCCCTCGTGAAGGGAGCGTCGCGACCCGATCTGGCTAAAGTCTTTCTCGACTGGGCCTCGGAAGAGAGAATGCAGCGCCTCTACAGGGAGAACGGCATCAACCTCATACCTACCAATCCCGACGTTCCTCCCGCAACGCCGGAGCTGGATATCAAGTCGATAAAAATCCTGCCTCTGGACGTCGAATGGGCGGGAGATAACAGGGACAGGCTGGTCGAGAGATGGGTAGAAGAGGTGCTTCGCTAGCTTTATGGGCGGCCTTGGGGATATTCGTGCTTTATCCCCTGGGCCGTCTCTTCGTAGTAGCGACCACCAATAGCGGAGAATTCTCGCCGGCCCCCCTGCTGAACGTTATTACCGACGGTTACAGCCTCGCCGCCATGAGGAACACAGCGGTACTGGCAACGGCTGTGGCTACGGCGGGAACGGCAATAGGCTTCGCCTTCGCACTCTCCTCCTCGGGGATACCGATTCCCCGTTGGCTAGGAAGAACCGTCGACAGCGTAGTCGTGTTGCCACTGGTCTCCCCGCCCTTCATGACCGGGATATCCCTGTCGATACTGCTGGGACCGGGGGGAACCATACCGAACCTGATAGGCATGCCCGACCTGAACCTCTACGGGTTCTGGGGAACCTGGCTCGCAGAGATCATGACCTATTTCCCTCTGGCCTATCTGGCACTGTCGGCGGTCCTCGAGGGGCTAGACGGAGAACTGGAGGAATCGGCCATGACCCTGGGGGCCACCAGGCTCCAGGCCTTCCGAAAGGTGACCCTTCCTCTTGCAATTCCTGGTCTGGCCAACTCGTTCCTGCTGCTCTTCGGGGCCTCTTTGGCCGATTTCGCGTCGCCTATGGTGATGGGAGGTCACGACTTCCCCGTCCTGACCACCCAGGCCTATCTCAGGATAACAGGCATGTACGACCTCCAGGGAGGAGCGGCCCTCTCTCTCTTTCTGATAATACCCGCTATAGGGGTTTATCTGATCCAGAGAAGGTGGACCGACAATAGAGACTTCACCACCATTTCAGGGAAAGGAGGAAGGGGCCGCCCTCCAAGACCGGTCGAAAGGTGGGAGAAGTGGATTCTCGCCGTCGTGGCATCCATATCGTCGTTCCTGCTGATCGTATACGGCACCATACTGACGGCGTCGTTGGTCCGGGCGTGGGGGCTGGACAACACCTTTACGCTGGAACATTACGGTTACGCCCTGTCCTCGGGGCTGGGCTCCATAAAGGACACTATTCTGCTGGCCACCACCGCCACAGTGATCGGCACGGTCGTATCGGTCACGGCGGGCTATCTGGTAACTAAAAGGGAGACCCCTCTCAGACGAACCATGGAGGCGGTCTCCCTTCTGAACTCCATATTGCCCGGCACAGCCGTCGGGATAGCCTACGTGATAGCCTTCAACTCAGGCCCGATCGTCTTGACCGGAACAATGACCATACTGGTGGCCCTGTGCGTTTTCCGCTACGGCGCCGCGGCTATGAGGCTCACGATAGCGTCTCTGAGCCAGATGGACCGTTCCCTGGAGGAGGCCGCCATGAACCTAGGTGCTTCGAGGTTCACCGTGTTCAGAAAGATAACCGTCCCTCTTATAGCCCCAGCCATATCGGGAGGGATGAAATCCCTGTTCGTGATATCCATGACGGCGATAAGCGCCATGATATTTCTGGTCTCGGTCAGATGGAACCTCTTAACGGTGAGGATACTGGAATGCATCACCGAACTTATGTTCGGCCAGGCGGCGGCCCTGTCGGTGGTGCTGGTTACCATCGTCTTCTCCGTTTCGAAGCTGATAGACCGGTTCTTTCGAGTCAGATGGAGAAATTGAGCTTATCCAACATCGCCTCTATCTCGTCGTCCGTCACGTTCAGGGCCGGCAGGAAACGTATGGCTCCTCCGGCTACGTTGAGCAGTGCCCCTCGATCAAAGGCCGCCTGGCGAACGGCACCGGCGTCTTCCGTAACGGCACCTATCATGAGCCCCAAACCTCTGACCGACTCGACCCAGGGAAGCCCTCTCAGCCCCTCGGACAGAAGCCGCCCCTTACGGGTCACCTCCGACAGAAAATCGTCGGTCATGACCCGCAGGACAGGAAGCCCCGCCGCCAGGGATAGAGGGTTGGGTGCAAAGGTGGAGCCGTGTTCCCCCTGGGCGAAGGGAGCACATCCGAAAGCCATGAGGGCTCCCAGAGGCAGCCCCCCTCCCAGCCCTTTCCCCAAGGTGACCAGATCTGGCTTCAGACCATAATGCTGGTAACCGTAGCCCTTTCCGGTTCGCCCCAGGCCGGATTGGATCTCGTCGGCCACCAAGAGGAACCGACCTTCCTCATGAAGGGACCGTATAGTTTCGGCCAGGTCCTCCGAGCAGGGAAGAATTCCGCTGTTGCCCTGCACGGTCTCCAGAAAGACCGCCGCCACCTCGTTGGCCTCGCAGAAGAGCTTAAGGCATTCGCCGCTTAGAGGTAAAAATATACCGTCGGAAAGCAGCGGCTCGAAGGGCTTTCTTATGCCCGGACCCCAGGTGATGGACAGAGAACCGCAGGTCCTGCCGTGGAAGTTCCCCTTGAAGGAGATTATCTTGCCCGGCCTGAGAGCTTTAACAGCCTTGATAGCCGCCTCGATGGCCTCCGCCCCCGAGTTGGAAAATGCGACCTGTCCGTCTCTTCCGTCCAGTGCCAGAGCGGCCTCGGCCATGGGAAGGGCGTCGGGATCAAGAAAGTAATTTCCCAGGTGAAGATGTCGGCCTGCCTTGGCCTCGATGGCCTTCAAGGTCGGTCCGTAGGAATGGCCCATGGCCATGACTCCTATGCCGGAGTAACAGTCCAGAAACTCCCCCCTGTCGGTGAAGATCCTGACCCCCTCGGCACGTTCCACCGTGATCGGGAGGGGGCTGTAGAGAGGTGCCAGCATCAAGGTTGTTCCTCCCTACGGTCGAACTCCGCCACCAGGGCTTTGGCGGCATCGCCGGCCTGATCCCTCGGAACTAGAACCGATATCTTGATCTCCGACGTGGTGGTCCCCAGAACCGAGACCTCCGCTCCGTCCAGAGCGGAGAAGAAACGGGCCGCCACGCCGGAGCTGGTCTTCATTCCGACTCCCACAGCCGACACCTTGGCGACGGTGGAGTCGTCCGACAGGGACCAACCGTCGATGCCCTCCAGGCTCTCCCTCACGGAATCACGGACCTGACATATATGCCCCGACACAACGGAGAAGGTTATGGAGGTTCTCTCACCGGCGGAGACGGTGGATATCATGTCCACGTTGACTCCGTCGGCGGCGAGACACCCGAAGAGCCTCGTTAGAAGGTCTACCCCGTCGGGCAGCCCCTCCAGGGTGACCTTCATCTGATCCATATCGACGGCGATACCGGTTACCACAGGTTGTTCCAGCCACTCCGGAAGCGTATTCACTATTCTCGTCCCCTCCTCGTCGGAAAATGTGGAGCCACAGTATAGGTCCACCTTGTATTTCTTCGCTATCTCCACCCCTCTGGAATGGAGGACCCTGGCTCCCAAGGCGGCCATCTCGAGCATCTCGTCGTAGACCACGTAGTCCAGCTTCTTGGCCTCCGGAACGACCCTGGGATCGCAGGCATATATACCTGCTACGTCGCTGTATATCTCGCAGGGGACCCCCAGCTTGGCCGCAACGGCTATGGCCGAGGTGTCCGAGCCTCCCCTGCCCAGTGTGGTAACATCTCCGTCGGGCGATATGCCCTGAAATCCGGTGATGACCACCACCTGAACGTCCTCGAGGCGATGCCTGAGCCTTGACAGGTCCAGATCAACGATGCGGGCGTCGCGAAACCGTCCGGTAGTCTCTATGCCGAGCTGAAAGGCATTGAGAGACAGGGCGGAGACCTTCATGTCGTGCAGGGCCATCGCCAGCAGGGCGGCAGAGGCCTGCTCCCCCGTCGACAGAAGCATGTCCATCTCCCTGGGGCTCGGCGACGAACTAACCTGCTCCGCCAGGGAGATCAGGTCGTCGGTGGTATCTCCCATGGCGGAGACCACCACGGCCAGCCTATCCCCTCGGGCCACCCTGTCGACTATCTTTCGGGCGACTGCCTTTATGTGCCCCGCAGTGGCGACCGACGAACCTCCGTATTTCTGGACCACCAAGGCCATGACTAAAGTTCCCTCAGGTCCGCCACTATGCGGGTTTTATCTGTGGTCTGGGCGTCCACGTCCTTTACCACCCTGGCCGGAATACCGGCCACCACTACTCCAGGAGGAACGTCCTTGGTGACTATGGCTCCGGCGGCCACCACAGAACGGGCTCCGACTCTCACTCCCTCGAATATGACAGCGTTGGCTCCCACCAGGACGTCGTCCTCCACCACCACAGGCAGGGCGCTGGGGGGCTCAATGACGCCGGCCAGGACCGCTCCGGCACCGATATGACAGTTCTTCCCCACCGTGGCCCGACCTCCAAGCACGGCGTTCATGTCTATCATAGTGCCCTCTCCTATCACCGCTCCGATGTTTATGACCGCCCCCATCATGACGACGGCCCCCCTGCCTATCTCCACCATATCGCGGATGATCGCTCCGGGCTCTATTCTGGCCTCGTATTTGGTGAGATCCGCCATCGGAACGGCCGAGTTTCTGGCCTCGACCTCGATCTCGAAATCGTCGATACTGTCCGAGTTGCCCTCCAAAAAGGTCATCACCTCGGCCCTGTCTCCCTTGACGACGCCGAACTCGGAACCTCCTACGAAACGGAGGTCGCCCCAGTTCAACTCATCCAGCCTACCGGAGATAAAAACCCTGACCGGCGTTTTCTTGACCGACTCTTTTATGTGTCGGATCACCTCTTCAGTGCGCATCGAACTACCTCCTCGAAATCGTAAAGTCCCGGCTCGCTATCCAAGGAGAAACGAGCCGCCCTGTAGGCTCCCATGGCGAAGACCTTTCTGGATAAGGCCCTGTGTCCGAAGGACAACACCTCCCCCTCGTTGGCGAAGGATACGGAGTGATCCCCTGGAACTCCGCCGATCCGGAGCGAGTGTGTGGGACAATCCCTGCCGACAGCGTCCTTAAGTAAGATGGCGGTACCTGAAGGGGCATCCACCTTGTGGACGTGGTGGGTCTCGCATATCTCGACATCCCAGTCATCGAGGGCGGTGGAATAATCCCTAAGAACCATCTTCAAGAGCCCTATGCCCATGGAAAAATTGTATCCCTGGACCACCGGTACGGTCCTAGCCAGGTCCGCCAATGCCTCGAAATGTCTTTGCTCCAGTGCCGTGGTACCGAGGACCAGAGCCGACCGATACTCCCTGCATATACCCAGAGTCCTCTCCAGCGCCTCGGGACGAGAGAAGTCGACCATCACCTCCGGCCGATCGAGAACGGCCTCGTCCTCCAGGGACACTGTGGCTACACAGTCGTCCGGACCAAATACCTCCAGCAGCTCCCGACCCATTCGGCCGGAGACCCCGGTTATTCCGTACTTCATATCAGAGCCCCAGCTCGTCCATCAGGCAATCTAGACCGTCTTTGGCTTTCTCCGACAGGGGGACCAGAGGCAGACGAATCTCCTGAGAACAATAGCCGAGACGGGCCACCGCGCACTTGACCGGTATGGGATTGGTCTCCACGAAAAGCCCCTTCATCATGGGGAAGAGTTTCATATGGGCCTTTCTGGCCGCAGGCAGATCCTCGTCCAGGGCGGATCTGATCATGGTCGAGGTTTCCCGTGGAACCACGTTGGACAGAACGGAGATCACTCCGTCCCCTCCGCTGCAGACCAGGTGGAAGGCCTGGTCGTCGTTGCCCGAGTAGACCTTGAACTCCGGACGGACCTTCTTGACCCTCCGTATGAGATCGTCCACCTGGGCCATGTCACCGCTGGCCTCCTTGATCCCTGCGACGTTTTCCAGATCAGCCAACCTCAGGACCGTATCGGGATGGATGTTGCATCCCGTGCGTCCCGGGACGTTGTATATCACCATCGGTATGGATATGGCCTTGGCCACCTCCCGGAAATGACGATAGAGCCCCTCCTGTGTGGGCTTGTTGTAATAGGGGGTGACGACCAAGACCCCATTCGCTCCCAGCTCCTGAGCCATCAAGCTGGACGACACCGCATGATTCGTCGAGTTGCTGCCGGTTCCCACTATCACAGGAACCCTGCCTGCCGCAGTAGCGACGGCACAGGAAATTATCTCCGTCCGCTCCTCCTCGGAGACCGAGGGAGCCTCCCCGGTCGTGCCGAGGACGATCAGGGCCTCCACGCCGCCCTCTATCTGAAACTCTATGAAACGACGAAAGGACTCCTCGTCGAAACGCCCCTCGGCAAAGGGGGTTACCAAAGCCGTTCCGGTTCCTCTGAACATCTCTCCATTCCTCCTCTCGAATTTCGGGACCCTCCGGGATCCCAGTAAATGATATCCCTATTCTACGAAAAAAGCTCGCCCCCTACATAGGGACGAGCTTGAGCCCGCGGTACCACCCTGATTGGACGACCGGAAGTTTCACCGGATAGATCTCGCGAAGGCCTGTCCTAAAGACAAGGCCCGTCCCTCGTCGAGGGACGGGCCGAAAACCCGCGGTACCACCCTGGTTGAGCATCTTCCGACGCCCCGCTTACGGCCCTGTGACGGGAGCCTCCCGGAGAGCTTACTACGACGACCTCCGCAAAGATCGCCTTTCGGCCTCGGCTCACCGGACCTTACCCCCCGAAACGACGTCTCAGGTCTCTTCCAGCCGATGGAGACCTCTCTCTGGCGAAACGTCATACGTCACAGGGGCTTCCGGTTCATCGCCTTTGACGGTATGCTTGTGTAACTCCGATATCCGGAGATTTCCGAGAATTATATACGCCTGTATATATGAAGTCAAGTGGAAAGGATGAGATAAATGGATACCATGATTCAGGCCAGAGAACTGAGCGGGTGGCTCACCGATCTCCGCCGAGAGATACACCTCAGACCGGGGCTGGATTTCGACCTGGAGGAGACAGCTCTGCTGGTGGAGAGAGAGCTCGAGAAGATGGGGATACCGTTCAGAAGACACGCGGGAACCGGAATAGCCGGAAGAATAGAGGGGAACTCCAAGGGACCTACCGTTCTTCTCAGAGCGGACATGGACGGCCTTCCGGTGAAGGAGCTGACCGGTCGACCTTACTCGTCGGAGATCCCGGGGGTCATGCACGCCTGCGGACACGACGGACACACCGCCTGTCTGCTAGGAGCGGCGAAACTACTGAACTCGGCTAAGGGCTCCCTAGAGGGAGATATACTGCTGGTCTTTCAACCGGCGGAGGAGACATCCGGAGGGGCCAAGCCCATGATCGACGACGGACTGCTGGACTCGGGAAGGCCACTGGCGGCCCTCGGACTTCACGTGAACCCCAACCTGAAGGTCGGAACGGTGGGGATAAACCCGGGCAAGACCATGGCGGCATCGGATATGTTCGACCTGGCGATAAGAGGAGAGGGATGCCACGGAGCGGAACCCCACCGCGGAGTAGACGCCGTGGCCATAGCCTGTCAGACCGTCACGGCGTTACAGCAGATAGTCAGCAGAAGGACCGACCCGGTGGAGTCGGCGGTGTTGACCGTGGGGTCCATCCACGGGGGCAACGGCAGGAACGTGGTGGCCTCAGAGGTCCGGCTTGAGGGAATAATAAGGACTGTGGACAGAGACCTCAGAAAAAAATTGAGGGAAGAAACAGCCAAGATGGCGGTAGAACTCCCCCAAGCCATGGGAGGCGAGGCGGATATAACCTTTGTGCAGGGATATCCTCCTCTGATAAACGACAGGAGGGTCTGTTCCGCCGTCTCCCTGTCGGCACGATCAATACTTGGCGACGGCTCGGTGATCCCTATGGACAATCCCTCCATGGGGGTCGACGACTTCGCCTATTTCGCCGAACTCTGCCCTTCCTGCTATTTCATGCTGGGAGTAGGCAACGGAGGCAAAGGGATATCGGCCCCGCTGCACAGCCCTTATTTCGATCTGGACGAATCGGCCCTTCCGATAGGAGCGGCTATCCTCGCTAAATCCGCGGCAACCCTGCTGAAAGAAGGACTCACCGACCGAATGCCTTGAGGAGTCGATCTTTCCAGTCGGACAAGACCGACCATCCTGACGGATCAAGCCTTTTGTCATCCTTTCCCAAAACAGAGAAGAACTCCCGCCTAACCCTCCAGGCCAACCCCTGGAGGGTGGTACCACCCAAAAGCACGTCCTCGGCTCCAAAACTGAAGATATCCCCTAAAGCCCGTCCCTTTAAGGGAGTCATCAGTGCCAATACCCTTCCCCACGGGCCATCAGAGCGGGTGACCATGCAGACCTCCCCCCTCTTGAGAAGGACGAAACACCCTATAGGGAAAGGGACCACCATCCTCTCCAGAAGAGAGAAGGCCTTGGCGTCCAGTGCGTCGCCCAGCGACTTCCTCATCGTCCGAAGGACCTCCCAGGGAAGATAACCCGGACGATAGGGGCGGTCGGTTGCTATGGCGTCGTACACGTCGGCCACGGAGGCGAGACGGACTATTTTGGGGATTTTATCGCCGGACAGGATATTCTCACTGCTTCTAGGACCGTACCCCTTGCCGTCCAACCTTTGATGATGGTGGATTATGATCCCCCTCGCCATGGGCATCACGTTCGGCTGGTTCCTTACGAGCTCCAGTCCATGCCAGGGATGGAGCCTCATCTCCTCCCACTCCTTCTCGTTCAGCATGCCCGGTTTATTGAGTATCTCCAGCGGAACCTTCAGTTTTCCTATGTCGTGTAGAACCGCTCCCAGTCCCATATTTATACCGTCCTGGAAGGTCCCCAAGGGAAGCCAGCCGTCCTCTATGGCCTCCCTGTACAGGGCAAGGGACAACACAGCCACGGACCAACAGTGGTCGAAGGTCACCTTGTCCATGTCAGCCACTGCCTTTAGGCTGCCCATGGTCAGAGAACCGCCTCTTGAGAGCTCCGCCATAACGGAAGAGAGCAAATCGGACAAGACCTCGATATCCTTCACGGAAATGGACATTTTCTCCACCGCTTTCGAGAAGATGGCCTCGACCTTTCGTCTGCCCTCCCTCTCCAGTTCGTGGGATAAAAGTCCTTGCGGAGTCTCGGACGGCCCATCGGAGTCGTCTTTTATGTATATCTGCTCTATCTTCTGCCTGCGTATGGCGTTTATCAAAGCCCTCGAGAGAGGAATCCCCTGGGTGACCAGAGGGATCCCTCCGGCTCCGAAGATAGGCCGTCCCACCACCATACCGGGCTCTAGAACGTCTATGGATGCTATATATATTGCCATCGTAAAAACCCCCAAAATATAGCGACATTATGCACTATCCGAGTTGACCTCGCTAGGCCGCTCTCCTTGTTTACTAGCCTAGGATTACAGTATTATATGGGAAAAGGAGGTTTCGCCATGAGAAGATCGCCTAAACCGTTTTTCGCCTTCCTGGCTGCGATAGTCGCTTTGGCAGCGTCGTTTAGATCCATCGAGGGATCGGATCTCGTGGATCCTCTGATACTGTGGTCCGAGGACAGGATCGCCGCGACCGGGCAGGGAGTCGCTCCGGACTGGGTAGAGTCGCCCGGCAGGGCAAAGTTGCTGGCACAAAGGGCCGCCATTTTAGACCTCAGGAGAAACCTTCTGGAGTTCGTAAACGGCATATCCATCCAATCCACGACCACAATAAAGGATTTCATGACCTACGACGAGGTAAGGACCTCCGTAGAGGGAACCATAAAGGGAGTCTCCATAGAGAGAGGTTCCTGGGACGGACAGATCTACACCGTTGTAGGACATCTACCGATGAAAGACCTCCGAGGAGCGGTGGCCTCGAAAGTTCCCAACCTTAAAAACAAGGAGGTCCCTACCTACGAGGGGAACGGGTTCAACCGTCTGGTGCTGAACTTTGGGGATCGTCCCTTTAAACCATCCATGATACTCACAGTGGTGTCAAGATCGGGAAAACAGGTATATGGAGCTCCATTCATGGACAAAGAGACCTTCGTCGAGAGAGGCGCGTTCTCCCTTGAAAAGGGCGAGCTCTCTTCAAGGGGTATATCCTGGGGGATCTCCCCCGCCTGGGCCGCAGAGGGGAAACCTCTGGTCATATCCGACGACATATCGGTCGCCCAGGACGGAACCGTGACAATATCGGACGAGGCCGCCTCCGTCATAGAGGCCAACGGCTTCGATTTCAGGATACCCTGCAACGTAACGGTAATATCGAAAGTCGCGGCGGTCAGAGGAAACGTTATAAATATAAGAATGGCCCGACAGGTCCCAACCCGACAGGGTGATAGATGAGACATTCCAGATACTTTCGACGCAGAGGCCTGCTCCTCCTCATGGTGACGGCCCTAGGAACGGTACTGGCGATATACCCCCTGGACATATTCGTCCGATTGGATCGGCTCCTCATGGACCGTTACGCCGACTCTCTCGCCGCCCCCGAGATGAGAGACAAGATCATCCTGGTCCTGGCACAGGAGCCTTCCTTCATGGAGCTCGGAGGGTGGCCTTGGCCCAGGTCGGTACACGGAAGACTTCTAACCCAGCTGCACGATGCCCGCACCGTAGTGCTGGACATGATATTCCCGGAAAAATCGGTCTCCTGGCAAGATCGCTTCCTGGCAGAAAAAGTCGAGGAACAGAGCAACTGCGTCGTAGCCTACCATCTGACCGAACAGAACGGAACGGTAAAACCGGTGCTACCATACAAAGACCTGGTTCTATCGGCGAAATCCTTCGGAATCGCCAATGTGGTCCCCGACGTAGACGGACTGTATAGGTTCGTTGTCCCTCTGTGGACCGTCGGAGAGGGGAAACAGCCGTCACTTCCTCTGGCAGCGGCTCTCACCCACGAAGGAGGAGCGCTGACCATATCGGAAGAGATGGAGCGGCCGACTCTTATGCTCGGAGATCGGGCCTTTCCCATGAACGACGAAGGAGGCATATGGCTAACCCATCGTCCCCTGGAGGAGATACCTGTCTACGAATACTCGGACGTCCTGGCCGGCAGGGTACCCAAAGACGCCTTCGAGGACGCCTTGGTCGTCGTAGGAGTAAATGCCGCCGGCCTGGGAATACAGGACACTGTCTCCCTCTATAGCCAAGGGGCGGTGAGGCCGATTCCCGGTGCCTCCTTCATGGCTCTCTCTATAGCGACCCTTCTTGACCCTGGCTGCATCCGGTCGGGGCCCAGAACCTATGAAACCTTGCTGAGCTTTATATCCATACTCTGTTGCGGAGCGATCGGACTTTTGGCTCCTCCGATATGGAGCTGGGTCGTAGTATCTATAATGGTTATCGGCACGACGACAATACCCTTTATATTGCTCTCTCTGTGGGGTCTTTGGCTCTCTCCCGGTACGGCTGTGGTCCTGGGGCTCTCGTCCTATCTGATATCAGTGGCATACAGACTGCTGGGGCTCTCTCGATCGGCCAAGATGGGAGCCCTTTATTCCAACCTTCTGGCATCGATAACCTTCGGTGCTTGGAAGGACGGGGACATCGGAAAGTCGCCGGAGACGGTTCTGGATCGAGTTTGGCCGGAGATAGATAAGCTGACCTCCATAAAATTGATAAAAAAACACGTATCATCCCGAGTCGTTTCCGAAATCATGAAAAGAGGAGAGGTAATATCCCAGGACGACGGTACCTCCCTGGTGAAGCTTCCGGGAGACTCGGAAAGGTACCATATGTTCATAAAACCACCATCAGGATGGGAGGGGCTGGTGGAACTCGGCTGGACCGGCAAGGTCTCCGAGGAGGATCTCGGGAGCGCCGTCGCGGTGGTCCTGACCGCTTGCTGGTTCTCGGTGGCCCTGCAAAGAGAGCAACAAAGGGGCCAGGCCATACAGGGCGCCATAAAGGCCATCGTTGCGGCGGTCGACGCCAAGGATCAGGACACCAGGGGGCATTCCGACCGGGTCGCATCCCTGTCGAGGGAGCTGGCCATAGCGATGGGCCTTTCGGACGACTTCGTAGAAGAGCTATACCTGGGAGCGACCCTGCACGACGTAGGCAAGATAGGGATACCGGATGCGATCCTCCAGAAACCGGATAAACTTACCGAAGAAGAATATGGAAGGATAAAGGAACATCCCTCCATCGGCAAGGATATCATGGCTACTGTTGCCTTGAGCGAGGTGGCGAAAGAGGCATTGCTGGAACATCACGAAAAATTAGACGGGAGCGGCTATCCCCTGGGACTGAAGGGGGAAGAGATAAGCCTGGCCGGAAGAATCGTGGCTGTGGCAGACACCTTCGACGCCTTATCCAGCAGAAGGAGCTACAAAGAAAGCTGGGATCTCAAGGACATATTGGAGCTCTTCGACCGGGGCTCGGGGACGCTGTTCGACCCTCAGGTAGTGGAGACCCTTCACAGGATAGGCCCCTCCTGGTACGAGAAAAACCATAGAGACATATAAGCCGTAAGGCGCGAGATCCCTAGGGGTCTCGCGCCTTACGGCTTTCGTCCGGGGCTCCTAGGAAAGAAACCCTAGAGTATCTTTTCCATCTCGGAGAGGGCTTTTTTCAGTGAAGCCACGTATCTATCGGCCAGGTCTCCGTCGCTCTTCCAGGAAGCCACGTGGAAGATAAGCTCCCCCCGTCTGGAAAGGTATCTGGAACTGAGTCCTCCGGGCTCCGCCGGTCCGTAGCCAGCCAGCCTCAACCCGTCGCCCTTGGTGGTGCTGGAGGATATGACGTTTCTGGTCAGCCTTCGCCAGGCGGGAGAGCTATAGAGCTCCGGCTCTTTAAGGATGTTCAGATCCTCGCCTCTCTCCCTCCATATCCTTCTCAGAAGGGATAGATGCCCCTCCGGCCCCTTGCCGTCCATGCACTGAGCTATTCTGTCCCTGTGGGCTTCTCCCGCCTTCTGTAGAAGGGACTTCAGCGTATCGCAGCAGGACTTCCCCGACAGAAAGGCGTCGACGAAAGCCGCGGACTCTGTGGTCAGAGGCCGGGTCCCCTCGGTCCTACCGCCCTTGAAACGACGCAGCTGAACCGATTCGTAGACGCTCTGCCACTCGTCCCATATCTCTTTCTGGGCCAGGAGCATGGCGATCTGTACGAATGCATCTGGACTGACTCCGCCGCTCTTTATCCTATCCCGTCCGAAAAGATCGAAGACGAAAGGACGCTGGACTATCGAGTTTCCCAGTTCCTCACAGTCCTTCCGGGCCTTCTCCAAAAGATCGACCAGTCTGGGAGAACGGAAGAAAATCAGCTCCGAAGGATCGGACATATCGGACCGACCGGTTCCGGCCGCACCGCAACCGGTCAGGATCTCTCGAACCAGCCTACCGACGTAGGTTCCATCCCTGCCCGAATGCTCGAAGTTCAACCCGCAGTGTCCGTCAGATGTCACTACTATCTGGAAGGACTTCTCGAACCATCGGTTCCTCCCTCCGTCGAAGAGAAAATGCTTGGCTCCGTCGTAGAGCTCCGGGCCGCAGTCGCCGTCCAAACAGAGGGCGAACAAAGCCCCCTCCAAGGAGGCAAGGGCACGGACGTTTTCCTCGTCCATGCAGAGCTCCCTCCTGATCCTCGCGGCTCCATCTCTGTCGGGACAGGTCATCAGTCCTATGGGAAGCTCATCCTCTTTATAATCTAGCCAAAGGGAATTCAGAACGTCGACGAGATCGTCGAAATCCCTAAGCTCCCCCTCCGGAGATATAAGCTCGACCAGGAAAAGTCGTCCTCTCACCGATATGAGAGCGGATCGACCGGCAAGGCTTTCAGGATCTCCGACCATCACCCTGTCCTTACCGGAAAAGGCTCCCCTGGAGGACCGGAACAAAGTGTCGTAACGATCCATACAGAGAGGCTCCCCTCTGAACTCGTCCGGAGGGATATCCCCCAGATCTATACGGGAACAAAAGGAGGCCGCAGCCAAGGAGAGACGGGCGGCGATACGGAGAGGATCGTCCTCGGTGATCTCATCTCCGTCAAACAGGTAAAATGGATTGACGTGTACCGGCAGAGGCTCCCTCTGCTCTAGGTACCATCCTCTCCAATAGGGCAGAAGCTCCAATATTTCGTCGTCGTCATTTCTGAGACGATTCAGCTCCCGCTGCAAAAGGGAGGCCGGCCCGGCGCAGAAGTCCATGACCGCCCTTCTTGAAAGATCCAACTCCTCCGTAGAAAGCAGTGGTTCCGCCCATGAAACCAATTTTTCCGCGCTGCCGTAAGGATCGTCGAAAGGCAGACGTCGAGACGAACCTTCCATAGCCGAACCGGACAAGACGATCACCTCCCCTTAATTAAAGGCCTAAGGCCTTGGATACCTTCGCCCTCACTTCTTCGTCTACCCAGGACGACCACACCTCGGGATGCTCTTTCAGGAACCACTCCGCCGCCTGGGGACCGCTCATCCCCTCGGTATCCATGACGGCGAGAGCTTCGCTGGTCAGCTCTAAGGAGGTCTCGTACCTCTCTACGAAATCCCTGATCTCCGGCTCGGATTCCAGAAATGCACGGTTTCCGGTTTTGAGGACTCTACAGGCGGGGAAGGCGCACATACCAGTTTCCTTCCATACCTTCGGATCGTAGGGCGGCTCCTCCAGCTTGGTCATGTCGTATTTTCCGAGCAGAGGGGTAGGCTCCCAATAATAGGCCAGAACCGGCCTTCCCTTTTCGTAGGCACTGGCTATACCGACGGCCAGAGCCGCACCGGAACCGGCGTAAAAGTTAACGTATGTATCGTCGAGTCCGTACGCTTTCAGCCTGTCGACGTTCTTGATGCTGATCGGCCAACCGGTGGGCCCGTTCAGGAAACGGCCTTTATCCTTGTTCTCCGGATCCTGAAAGATCTTCCAGTACTTAGGAAGATCCGTAACCGATCTAAGATCCGGGGCGAGAGGCTCTATCCCTCTCTCGGGATCTCCCTCTATGATGAACGTGGGGACATACCAGCCCTGAGGAGCGTTGGGGTAATTTTTCCCCATCTCCAGGACCTTCCCCTTCTTCGTTATCTTATCCCAGATGGCTATGGAGTTATCCACCCACGTCTCCATGGCAAGCTGAAGATCGCCTCTCTCCAGTCCCAGGAAACCGGGCATCTCCTCGGTAAGCGAATAGGCTACCTCGCGGTCGAATCCGTGCTCCAGTATGTAACCGGCCACCCTGTTGTGGAACTGGGCGCTTTCCCAGCTGAAATCGGCAAAGACTATCTTAGACCCAGCCGAGGCCGCCACGGAGGAGAGAATAACCCCCAACGTCAAAATTACACTGAAAAACTTCGTACTCTTTCTCATACATCGACTCCTCTCGAAAAAGTCTCCCCAATATCGGGGAGAACGCCTGACCCATGCAAGGGCCTTACCGCTGTAAATTTATATAATAACATAAATTTATCTCTCGGACCGACAATTGACGGAATCTTCCCCCCCTCATCCCGCTCTAAAACGCTAACCAAGGGAGAGATCTCCAGACGATGTCTCTATTATACAAAAAGTCAAAAAACGACCACCTCCCGAACGGGACGACGAACAGCTCGTGATCGATATAGCTTGACATCGGTCGGGACGCTGGAATAATACGAGATACTAATGGTCCGAAACATCTACATATACCCCCCTGACGCATCTATGAGGATCATAGGGGACATATTCTCCTACACATCCCGGCATATGCCCAAGTTCAACAGCATAAGTATATCGGGCTATCAGATGCAGGAGGCAGGCGCCACAGCCGACATAGAACTGGGCTACTCCTCGGCCGACGGCCTGGAATACATCCGCACCGGCATAGATGCGGGACTGGACGTGGACAACTTCGCCCCGAGGCTCTCGTTTTTCTGGGCATAGGAGAGGGGCATCCTCGAAGGGGACAGGATGATTCTCTCCAGAGGGATAACCCTTATAGAGAGCAACGTCCCCAGACACTTCGGCCCTGCCCAGGAGCTCGTCCAGAGGATATTACCGAATACTGGAAACGCCGTCAGAGTAGGGATAACAGGGGTTCCCGGAGTCGGGAAGAGCACCTTCATAGAGGCCCTTGGCTACTCACTCTGTGAGAGAGGATACAAGATGGCGGTGCTTGCCGTGGACCCCAGCAGCGGCGTCTCTGGCGGTAGCATACTGGGAGACAAGACCAGGATGGAAAAACTGACCAGGGGAACCAGAGCCTTCATAAGGGCCTCTCCCTCCAGCGGAACTCTGGAAGGTGTCACCAGAAAAAGCAGGGAGCCCCTGCTGCTATGCGAGGCCGCCGGATACGACGCCATAGTGGTCAACAAAGCCGACGGAAACAACCGAAGAAAGGCCCTGGTCACAAGGGCGGACTACGAGCAGATACTTCACTATCTCCGTCCCGCAACGGAGGGATGGACCACCGGAGCCTACGCCTGCTCCGCCCTTACCGGCGACGGTATAGACGACCTATGGAAGCTCGTTACCAAGTTCGAGAAAGCAATGAAGGAATCGGGGTTCTTCCAAGAGAGGAGAGCCAGACAGGCCCTCCAATGGATGGACACCATGGTGGAAGAGTACATTCACCACAAAATCTCTCAGGATCCCTCCATAGCAAAGGTAACTATTCAGTCGCTCCAGCCAGGAAGAGAATCTGACCATCGAGAGCCATAGACATGGCCTCGAATATATTGATCGAGTTTTTCTTCGCCGTGATGAGAAACGACATTATTTTGGCATAGTCACTAGCCCCTTCCGAGGTTCGGAAGCAGCCCGATATTTTAAGCTTCGCTTTGAAGTTGCGGATGTTTCGCTCAGCCTCGTTATTGTCGAAGGGGATCGCAAAGTCCCTGGAATAGAGCAGGATCTCCTCCTTATGGTCCCTAAATCTCTCCAGGAGGTTCCTGGCCTTGCCTTTTTTGGGCCTGCCTCTTGTCCCCTTTCCAATAGGTAGAGGGTTTTGGGCCAGACCGGAGGCAAGTAATTCATCGAAGGGTTTGTCGATCCTGTAGCGGCAGCAATAAGGGGAAAAACGGTCCTTACCGGCCACGATAAACGCCTTCTTCTTGTGCTGGACCCATACCAGGAGTTTTCTCAGCTTTAAAGCCCATTCCTGGCCGGTGTTTTCGTGGATGCCTTTCAGCTCCCGAATAAGATGGGCGTTGCAGTAGACGTGGTTTACGTCAAACCTCTCGTAGGGGCGCCAGAAGTCATGGACAGCTATCCCTCTGAAACAGGGAAGTATCCCGGAGGCGACCATTCCATTCCATCATAGCCTCGCTTCTTCTCGACGGAGATGTAGGCGTAGTCACGGTTACAGGCCACATGAGCCCAGCGGAGTCCTTTATCTACTCGGACCCCTGTTTCGTCGAAGTGAGCTAAGGGAAGAGCTTTGACCTTCTCCTTTATGACCTCCACAGAGGATGCTACGGCGGATACGGCTCCTAGGGTATTTAGGACAGAGACCAGAGCTGTAGTCTCCGGACCATACTGGATGGTGGACTTCACGGTTACAGATAGATGACCCCTTATCGTTTCGCTGGACAAGGGACAGGTTCGTTTTATCACCTGATGTTTTTCCACCATGGTCACCAGTTTGGTCTCTATTACGTATCCTGCACCGCAGGAAGCCTTATCGGCGGTTCAGACATCCTTATGTTCGCAGCTCTCGCACTGTTTGGGCAGGTGCTCCACGATTTTATCCGGCTCATGGGGAAGCTAAAGGCCACTTCCTTTATGGCCTTTCTGAGCCCCTTTACTCTTGTCGCTTTTCTTCCGGGAGCTGGTCGGCTTGGGCTTTTTATAGCCGTCGCTGGAAGGAGGCTTGGAGCTGGTCTGGCTGTTTTGTTTCAGGATGGCTTCGAGCTCAGAGATCCTCTCGCTAAGGCTCTTGATTATCGCCTTGAGCATCTGGTTTTCCTCGAAGAGCTCTTCGTAGGTGGGCTTCTGAAACACAGGGAGGCCTCCCTTCAGATTTATTCTGATGCCATGATATCACGTTGCAAGAGCCTGAGGAACTGCTGATTTAGGACCTAAATCGGCAGGCGACTGAATAGTTACAGAAGAAGAAAAAGACCGGGACCATCACGAAACAGGAAGAACAAAAACAGAACGACAACAGGGCTTACGTTCTAAACCAGTTTCCCCTCAAGTCATTCCAAGAGCTTTTTGGGACTCCTCGTCCCTACACTTTCGTAGGCTGGGGAACCTTAGAGAGCGGAGAAATGGATAAATTGATAAGAGCACAGCGCCACAGGTCGAGAAAATAAGGTATAAAAAAGACGGTTACCCTACGAGGCTAAGGGTAATCGTCTTTTTTATACCTTAAACCCCAAACCCCTCAATATGGGGGAATATCCAGAACGAGACCACCGATAATCGGGAGGCCCCAGATACATTAAGGTATATTAGGAACAAGGGGGTATCGAATTGAAAAAAATCGACTGTCTAGGGGACTTTTGCCCCATACCTGGAATGAAAGCCAAGGTGGCGATGGAGAAGATGAGGCCGGGAGAGAGCATCCTCCTTGTTTCAGACCATAGCTGCGCCCCATTGAACGTCAAGGATATCGCCGACGAGATGGGATGCTCTATCGAGCTGGAAGAGGTCATACCTGGCATTTTCGAGATCATCATCAGCAAAAACTGTCTTTCCCCTCATGAAGCATAAACTCTATAAAAGAATCCAACTCGGGCATCTGAAGAGACGACCGATGATAGACTATCGAGACGGGGCAGCTCATGTCCACATCCGGAATAATATGTTGTTTCAACATCTCAAGATAAAGCTCTTTTTTAATTGTAACGTAAGGAACTATAGAAACTCCATCATCGTTCGCCACAGATGCTTTCAATGCCTCTAAGCTGCCCATCTCCATTACCACGTTCAGTTTTTCCGGAGACACTCCGTTATCGGAGAAAGCTTTATCTATTATTCCACGAAGACCGGACTTTTTAGGACACAACAATAGGTTCATGTTAGCGAGCTCGCAGAGCGATCGGATATCTTCGATCGCTCTATTTTTTGGAGAACTTATTATCGCCAACCTATTGTCCATCAACTTGTGCACAAAAAGGTCCTCGTCACTCCCCTTCTCCTGGGAGATGAACCCTATATCGGACCGAAAATTTCTGACGTCCTCCAGGACCTCCTCGGTATAGTTACAGATGTTGTTGAACCTAATAGAGGGATTTCTCCTCTGGTAAGCCGTCAAGGCACAGGGTACAAGATACTCGCAGATGCTGGTGGATGAACTCACGCGGATAACGGATATTGATCGATGTTTCAGAAGCTCCATCTCGGACCTCATCTTCTCGTATAACTCCTCGAATATCTGGGCATAGCAATAAAAGAGATCCCCCGACTTTGTCAGGGAGATACCATGATTGCTCCTCTCTAAAAGCAATGTATCCATCTCTTCCTCAAGCTGTTTAAGCTGCTGACTTAATGCCGACTGACTCATATGGAGTTTTTGAGCGGCCTTGGAGATGCTCTTTTCCTCAACTATGTTAAGGAAATACTTTATGGTCGATTGATTCAAATACGGTCCCCTCCTGTCCATCGGTAAGAGCGATGGTGCATAAGTTTATCCGTTAACTACTTCACTAAGGAAAAGAATATAATGACCATAGAGCATGATAGTTAAATATTTAACCAGAAGGGAGGTGAGAGACGTGGAGAGAGCAAAGAGATCCACCCGGAAGAAGAAGGCAAATCAGCTCCCAATCGCCCTTCTTTTACTGGTTGTTATTGTAGCTGTAGGATTTTATTTAAGCAACTTCAGTCCTAGTAACCCATCTTTTTGGTTTTTTGGAATATTACTGGGATTGACCCTAAGAGCCTCTCGTTTCTGTTTCACCGCTTCAATGAGGGATCCGGTTCTTACTGGTGGAACGAACCTAACCAAGGCGGTGATAGTCGCCATCGCACTGGCCACTGTAGGATTTGCGGCTATTCAGTACAAAGCCAGCCTAACTGGGCAGCCTATTCCCGGGAACATATCTCCTGTGGGAGTTCACATAGCCATCGGAGCGTTTATGTTCGGGATAGGCATGGTCATAGCAGGAGGCTGCGCTTCAGGAACCCTGATGAGAGTAGGAGAAGGCTTTTCTATGCAGTGGCTCTCACTGGTATTCTTCATCGTCGGCTCTGTATGGGGAGCTCGTGACTTCAATTACTGGAAACCGACATTTATCGATGGAAGCGTAAAGATATTTCTTCCCGACGTACTGGGATGGTTCCCCGCTTTGGTCGTTCAATTTGGCCTTCTGATGGGGCTTTTCATCCTGGCAGACTGGTTTAGCAACAGAAAAAGCCTAGAAAAATAAACGATAGACATATCTTACAAAAAAAACCAAGGAGGACACACACCATGGCGAAAGAATACACTCTCGACTGCCTCGGGGAAGCCTGCCCCATACCGCTTATAAAGGCTCAGAAGAAAATGGCCGAGATGTCCGTCGGCGACACCATAACAATAGAGATCGATCACAGTTGTGCGGTAAAGAACGTCCCAGAGTGGGCCAACAAAGAGGGTTACAACTGCGAGATAGAGGAGATTGACGACGGGCAGTGGGAGATTTGGATCGAGAAGACGAAATGAGTGGATAAAGGTGAATATAAGGGATAACAAATACTACAGGCTTTTCCTTAAAACCCCTTGGCCTTATTACGCAGGTGCGGTTATCCTGGCGGTCCTCAACATCGCTATTTTCGCTTCATCCGGCAAACCTTGGGGAGTGACATCTCCTTTCGCCCTTTGGGGAACCTGGATCTACGAGACATTGGGAGGATCGGTCGATACATGGGTATACTACGCTGGTAGTCACGGAAAGGCGTTATCCAAGGGATTATTGGCCAACGGAGGAAGCATCAGAAACATAGGTATAATCGTAGGAGCCCTCCTTGCGACATTGTTGGCATCGGAGTTCAAGATAAAGAAGATAAAGAGCCTGAGACAGGCGGTCGCCGCCATTCTAGGTGGTCTCTTCATGGGATACGGGGCAAGAATTGCCTTCGGATGTAATATAGGAGCCCTTTTCAGCGGGGTGGCCTCCATGGCCCTATCCGGATGGATCTATTTGGCGTTCATGTTTCTGGGGGCCTTCGTGGGCAGCAAACTGCTGGTGAAATTCTTCATGTGAGGAGAGGTCCTTAATGGCTAAGAAGAAAGAGGACTACGACGTAGTTATCATAGGAGCAGGGTCAGCGGGACTGACGGCAGGGATATACTGCGGAAGAGCTAGGCTTAACACCCTGGTAATAGAACAGGGATTGGTCGGCGGATTGATAACCTCCACACAGGGGCTAGAGAACTACCCTGGCTTTCCCGAAGGGGTCGGCGGAGAGGAATTGATGAACCTCTTTTACAAACAGGCCAAAAGGTTTGGATGCAAATTCAAGCTTACAGGAGTAAAAGAGGTCGAACTCACAGGGATGGATAAAATAGTCCATACCTTTAGGAACGAGTACCACGCCAAAAGCGTGATAATAGCCACGGGGGTAAAACCCAAACCAATCGGTTGCGACGGAGAAGCCGAACTCATAGGCAAGGGTATTTCCTTCTGTTCCACCTGCGACGCTAACAACTGTATCGGCAAGGACGTCTACGTCGTAGGCGGAGGAGACTCCGCTGTGGAGGAAGCCATGTACCTCACCAAGTTCGCCAACAAGGTGACTTTGATCCACAGAAGAGATCAGCTTAGAGCAGCTAAATCCATACAGGAGAGAGCCTTCGAATGCAAATGCCTCGACTTCATATGGGATTCGGTCGTCAAGTCCATCGGAGGCACGGACTGCGTGACATCCATGGTTATAGAAAACGTAAAGACCAAAGAACAGAGGACTATCCTCCCTGGAGAGGGGACGAAGGACTTTATCGTCTTCCCCTATGTAGGACTGACGCCTAAGACCCAAATCTTCCAGGGCCAGGTCGAGATGGACCAAGGCTTCATAAAAGCCAACGAAAAGATGGAGACATCCTGCCCGGGCGTGTACGTGGCAGGAGACGTCAGGACAAAGACCCTCCGGCAGGTCGTCACAGCAGCCTCGGATGGCGCAATAGCAGCGGTGGAAGCGGAAAACTACATACTTACCAGGTAATTATGTAGGTGGCGGCATCTATTAGATACCGCCACCTGCATTAACCATAAATCCTCCGCAAGGCCACCCCGACGGAACCCGTTCGAGACAGGGTCCAATTAGCGAAGCTCTCAATCATCCTACAAATTTGGGCAAGCCCTCCACGAAGGCCTTGATCCCGTCTCGAACCCTTCGGTAAAAGATCAACGCCTCCTCCTCGCTCTGGTCCTCTCTTGCCAATGCCGGAGGGTCCTCGAATCCCGCATGAATCGTATCGACGTCTCCGGGGAAGACCGGACAGGTTCCTCTGGCCTTGTCGCAAACGGTTATAACCAGGTCTATGGACGAATCGAAAAACTCTGTAACGCTCTTGGATCGATGTCCGGAGATGTCCACTCCCGCCTCTGCCATAACCCTTACAGCCAGAGGGTCCAGGCCATGAGGGGCCGATCCAGCGGAAAAGGCGGTGTATCGATCCCCCCATGTGTGCCTGGCCCAACCCTCCGCCATCTGACTTCTACAGGAATTCCCGGTGCACAGAAACAATATCCTCATGAGATATACCCGAATATGGTTCCCACTATAGTGGACATGACGACCACCAACCCCACGTAGACAACGGTCTTTCTGGTGCCAATGACGCTTCTAATGACCAGCATATTAGGCAAAGAAAGTGCAGGCCCCGCCAGCAGAAGCGCCAGCGCTGGTCCCTGCCCCATTCCGGACCCCAGAAGCCCCTGGAGTATAGGCACCTCCGTCAAGGTGGCGAAGTACATGAAGGCCCCGGAGATGGAGGCGAAGAAATTGGCCCCCACCGAGTTTCCTCCCACCAAAGAGGCTACCCATCTGCTAGGGATAAGAGCCTCGTGTCCAGGCCGTCCCAGTAGAAAACCAGCAACCAGGACCCCGCCAAATAAAAGCGGCAATACCTGTAGGGCATACTCAAAGGTAGACCCCATCCATTCCTCTTTTTCGTCCCTGTTGAACCACACGAAAGTCGCGACCAATGTGGAGAGGAGGGCTGCCGCCGCTACATACCATTTGACGGAATAAACGGCCTCCCAGACTCCACCGGGAACCTTCGGCGCAGCCCAGTTGGCGAAGACCAAAAAAACCACCATACTGGCCATATGCCAAACCGTCTTCCAAAGGGGTCTTTCGGAACCGTCGTCGGGAAGTTGGGCAAAACCCTTCTGCCGCACCTCCTCCTCACCACGGAAGATGAACGCCATGGAAATTCCAATTAACACGGAAAAGATTATCGCTCCTACTGCTCTAGCTAAACCCAACTGGAACCCCAGGACCCTGGCGGTAAGAATGATCGACAACACGTTTATAGCCGGTCCGGAATACAGAAACGCAGAGGCAGGGCCGAGACCTGCTCCTCTTTTGTATATACCGGCGAAAAGAGGCAACACAGTGCAGGAACACACGGCCAGGATTGTCCCGGAGACCGCCGCTACCGAATAGGCCACCCATTTTTTAGCCTGACCCCCCAGGTATTTCATAACCGCCTGTTGACTGACGAAGACGGAGATGGCCCCGGCGATAAAGAAAGCCGGTATCAGACACAAGAGCACGTGTTCCCTGGCGTACTCGTGGAGCATCGCCAAGGCCTCCACCGCACCAGACCGCACTCCCTGAGAGTCGATAGGAAGCCAGTAGGCCAGGAGAAACACCCCTAATATCCACGCAAATTTCCTCTTATCCTCCAATGTAAGAACCCTCTTTCCTTTATTTTCCCCTGCATATGTGACATAAACACCACATATCTTCTCGAAAAAAAGGCCCTCGAGGGGCCTACAACCCTAAAGAGCCTCGGAGATGAGTCTCTTGACCGCCAGAGGGGTCGGGATCCTTCCAGCCGCCACCACCTTATCGTTTACCACCAATCCCGGCGTACCGGCCACGCCGAACTCCAGGATCTCGGAGATATCGGTTACCTTCTCCATGGAGTAATCCAAACCCAACTCCTTTGCAGCGGCCTCGGCCAGTTCAGCAAGTTTCTTGCACTTGGGACAGCCTGTCCCCAGTATCTGAATCTTAACGGTCATTTCGACAACCTCCATTAGGACAAATAGATGCGCATCGATCGGAGTCGACGCACTTTATCATGTCGGAGACGCAGGGCAAAGCTATGGAATACAGGATCTTCTGTCCCTCTCTGCGATCCTTCAGTACCTCTGCATCCCTCAACACAGCCAGATGCTTGCTGACTGTGGTTCTATCCGACTCGAACCACCGGGCTATCTCGCAAGCACAAACCTCGCCCACGCCCAGCCTCCTGACTATCTCCAGTCTGAGGGGATGGGCCAAGGCCTTGAAAACGGCGACGGTCCAATCCTTATCCGCCATGGGACCCCCTCCCTTGTGTGGCAATATTACCACATAAAAACATCGGAGGCAAGGGACCGAGGGTAAAAAATCGGGCTCGGTTCTTTGAACCGGGCCCGACTCCTGTGGATCAATCTCTATTATCCAGAAAATCCCACGCCACCGACGACAGGAGAGAGGCCCCGTCGACCAGGACCGACTCGTTCACCCTGAACTTCGGGTGATGATGGGGCCAGTCCGCTCCTCCCTCACCTCCCATTCCCAGGAATACGAAGGCCCCCGGCACCTTCTCGAGATAGAAACTAAAATCCTCCGACGCCATGGTCGGACGGATCTTTCTCACCCTGTCCTCTCCGAAGAGCCCCGAAGCGACGTCGGAAATCCGCCGGGCCATTTTCCCGTCGTTTATGACCGGAGGCAGGTTTTTGAGATATTCAAGTCGCGCCCCGCATCCGAAGGCTCGAGCGGTGTTGACCACCAATGTCTCGATCCTTCCCGGAAGCTCGTCCCGTATCTCCCTAGAGAGGGTTCTGGCAGTTCCCTCGATCGTCACCATGTCGGGGATCACGTTGAACGCCTCTCCCGCCCTCAGGTTCCCCACGCTGACCACAACGCTGTCGAGAGGATCGGTCTGGCGACTGGCGATAGTCTGCAACGCCATGAGGAAGGCTCCGGCGGCCACTGTAGGATCCGCCGTCTGATGGGGCATGGCGCCGTGACCTCCCTTACCCTCGATGGAGACCTTCCAGAAATCGGAGGATCCCATAAGGGGGCCGTCTGACCATCCGAGGATCCCCGAATCCAGAGGCTGCCAGACGTGAAGACCGAATATGCCGTCGACTCCATCCAGTACGCCGGAATCTACCATGGCATCCGCACCGGATCGAGGCACAGAGGCCTCCTCCGAAGGCTGAAAGACGAGACGGACCCGACCGGGAAGTTCTCTAGCCCTCGACGAAAGTATCTCGGCGGCACCGAGCAATATGGCCATATGGGCATCGTGTCCGCAGGCGTGCATCACCCCTACGTTCTCCGACTCGAAAGAGAGCCCGGTATCCTCGACGACCGGAAGGGCATCCATATCGGCCCTAAGTGCCACGGTAGGTCCTTCTTTCCCTATCTCGGCCACTACGCCGGAGGAAAAATCGCCACACCCTACTCGGACATCGTCGATTCCCATCTCCTCCAGCCTCTCGGCTATCCAACGGCTCGTCTCTATCTCCCTGAAGGAAAGCTCCGGATGTCTGTGCAGATGACGATACCAGTCTATTATCTTCCTCTCGATATCACGGGAATGGCCTTTAAACGAATTCGAAACGGACAAAACGACGACCTCCCTCTACGCCGGACCCCAATTTATCGCCACCGCTACCGCCAGGAAGAACCAGCTCATGACGAGTATCTTCAGGGCCAGCGGGAAGGCGAAACGGAACCAGCGATCGAAGGGAACCCTGGCCAAAGCGATCATGGCTAGAAGGCCTCCTAAAGTCGGTACTAGGAGGTTCATCACTCCGTCTCCCACCTGGAAGGCCAGTATGGCGGTCTGTCTGGTCATACCTATAAGGTCGCTGAGAGGGATCATTATAGGCAGAGTGGCCATGGCCTGTCCGCTGCCGGAGGGGATGAAGAAATTGATTACGCTGTGCACCATCGTCATCAATATGGCAGAGAGGGTGACAGGCAGATCGGCAAGGGGAGCCGCCAGAGTCTGTACTATGGTATCGCCTATATGACCGGCATCCAGTATGACCTGAATCCCTCTGGCCACGCCTATGATCAAGGCTCCTCCCACTATGTCGCCCGCTCCCTTTACCATCTTAGCTATAATCTCGTCCGAGTTCATACCGGCCAAAAGCCCGGCCACAACCGCCATTATTATAAAGACCGCCGAGATCTCGGTAATATACCATCCCCAGGTGAACACGCCGAACAGGATGGTAGCCATCCCAAAAACGAAGGAGGTCAGGACGATCTTGTCCTTACCGCAGAGGGAATATTCCTCTATGGGATGGGTCAGCGAAAGTCCATCAGTGCCGATTCCCGCTACCAGACTGGCGGAGGGATTCTTCTTTATCTTACCCAGATATCTACAGGTATGATGGGCCACCAAAGCCAGACTCGCCAGGCAAAAACCGGTCCTCAGCAGGGCCCCGGAGAACATGGGGAGATCGGCTATGACAGCTCCTACACCTACGGTGTAGGGATTTATAGGCGACGTGGCGAATCCCACCCCGATACCGGCGACGGCCATTCCCGCACCCACCATGAGATCCCCTCCGAGGGCCAGGGCCACCAAAACCGCTATGGGAACCAGAGCTATGTTGTTCTCGAAACCCACCGTAGCGCCTAGAAATCCGAACACGAAAGTCATAAGCCATATGAGACGGTTACTCTTGTTCACCCCTATGCGACGGACTATCACTCCCACGGCGTTCTCCAAAGCCCCGGTGGCGTTAAGCAGATTGAAAAGGGCCCCGGAGATAAAGGTGATGAATATGATGCTGGCCGCCTTGACCATCCCCATGGGCAGGGCCTTGAAAAGGTCGAAAAAACCGACGGGAGACTGCTCCACGTGATGATAGGTACCGGCGACCACTCCCATACGGGTACCCACCTGGGCCCTATCGAACTCCCCGGCCGGAACGATGTAGGTCATTATCCCTGCCACTATTATGATCATGAAAAGAAGGACATACGGATTGGGAAGCTTATTATACCAACGCTTTTTCTCCACCTGGAACCACTCCCTATTTAGTTTTATAAAAAAGACTTCGGGAACTACAACGCCGGAGAGGACGGGTATTCTCGTCTTTATCGGGCCCCCTTCTCATCAATTGAATACTATTCCTCTCTACAGGACGCCATTCCCATTTTGAAATTCTATCAATTTGCAGGATTATGTCAATTGACTTTACCTCCCCTATGAGTGGAAAATGTTGTCTGCCTCTTGAAAAACACGGGTAATTCGGAGGGAGGACTCTGAAAATGTCCAACGGACTGACGGAAAAGGTCATGAAACTTCTCGAGATCCTCTTTCTGGCCGGAGGAACCATGGACCTGAAGGAGTTATCGGAAAGAAGCGACATACCGAAGAGCACGGTGCACCGCATATTGACGTCCCTAGGAAAAGACAGATGGGTGATCCAGGACCCCAGGACCAGACTCTACCGCCTCGGACCGAGGATGATGATCTTCGCGAAGGAACGTCAGATGAGACAGGAACTTGTCAGGCAGAGCGATATCCCTATGAGGGATCTGGTCAAGGAGGCAGGAGAGACCACGGTCCTGGCCGTACCGGATGGCGAGGTGGCTCGATGCGTCCATATAGTGGAGACCCCCAAGGCGATAAAGTTTTCCTTCTCGGTAGGAGGAGAGCTTCCCATATACGCCGGAGCGATGGGAAAGATCCTCCTGGCATACTGTCAGGAGACCTTCAGAGAGTGGATGCTCGATCAGACTCTAAGACCTTTTACGGAAAACACCCTCATAGACTCAATAAGGCTGAGGGAGGAGCTGTCGGCGATTCGAGAGAGAGGGTATTCCATCAGCATCGAGGAGATAAACCCTGGAGGGATGGCCATAGGAGCTCCGGTATTGTCTCCGAGGGGAGATCTCATAGCCGGACTCATCCTCTCGGGACCGAGATTCAAGTTCGAGGATAAAAGCAGAGATCTCGTGATCCCGGTCATGGAGACGGCCAAAAGGATAGAGAGAAATCTGGCATAGATCGAACCTTGATCGAAAGATTTTTATTTCCGAAAAGGAAGGAAAATGCAATGAAGGGAAACAGGAAGACCAACGCCGTCAGGGAACTGGAAAGACTTGGGATCTCCGTGGAACTCCTGGAATACGAGGTGGACGAGGAAGACCTCAGCGCCGTAGCGGCGGCGAGCAAGGTGAACTTACCGATCGAGAGGATATTCAAGACCCTGGTGGCCCGGGGAGACGACCCCAAGAGGGATATCGTGATGGCCTGTATCCCCGGAGCCTCAGAGCTGGACCTGAAAAAACTGGCCGCATTGAGCGGGAACAAGAGGATGGAGATGGTCCACCTGAAGGAGCTGCAGCCTCTGACCGGCTACGTGCGCGGAGGCTGCTCCCCGGTAGGTGCGAAGAAAGGCTACCCGGTCTACCTGGACGAGAGCGCCGTAGGACACGAGACAATAGCGGTAAGCGCCGGTCAGAGGGGGCTCCAGATGACACTGTCCCCGGAGGACCTGATAAGGGCCACCGACGCCACGGTGGGGAGGCTCACCAGATGACATCCCTCTCCAGGATTCTGAAAACCCTCCTGGTGGGCTCGGCGACGGCCCTCCTGGCTATATCGGCATATGCAGCATCGGAACCGTCCGATATGGACTGGGGCGTGGATCTGCCGGGGATATTTAAGGAGATAGACACCGACGAAAAGGTCCTGGCCCTCACATTCGACGCCTGCGGCAAGAGCTCCTACACCGGAGAAGAAAGAGACTACGACGAAGAGCTCATCGCTTTTCTGAGAAAAGACGATATACCTGCGACCCTCTTCGTAAACGAGCGATGGATCGAGGCCCATCCAGACGAGTTCGCGTCCCTGGCGGAAGACCCCCTATTCGAGATAGGAAACCACGGTACCAGACACGTGCCTCTTTCCCTGACGGGAAGATCGGCCTACGGCATAGCAGGAACTAAAAACCGGGCAGAGGTGATCTCAGAGGTAAAGACCTGCGGGGACACCATCGAGAGATCGACAGGGGAGAAACCTCGATTCTTCCGGGCCGGAACGGCCCACTACGACAGGGCCTCGGTGAAGATCGTAACGGAGCTGGGATACGTCGTGGCAGGTTTCTCAGTCAACGGCGACGGAGGCGCTACCTTCTCGGCCGATCGGGTCAGAGACAGTATATCGTCGGTCAGGCCCGGCGGAGTGGTGCTCTGCCACATGAATCACCCCGAGTCCGGCACCGCCGAGGGAATTCGCGCCGCCGTGGAGGATCTAACCAAAAGAGGCTTCCGCTTCCTAACGTTGAGTGAGCTTTACGACATGCAAAGATAATTCCCTTTTCGGCTCGACCGGCATAGCCCGACAGGATCTAACCTGTGCCGCTCTGGCCCTCACTAGGTCAACTCTATCCGTTCAGGGCCCTTCGCTGGGTCAGTATCTTGCTCCGTCGGTCCTCGATATCATCGCATATGAACTCGTGGGTAAGATAGTCGGGCTCCATCAGATCCAGCAACCGGCGACAGGCCGAGGTCCTGAACGGACGATGCTGGTCTATCTTGGACATCCTTCTCCAGGCCCTGTCCAGTCGAACCATAAAGTCCTCCTCAGGATCGTGATCCAGCCAATCATGGACCTCCCTCATCTCGCCGGACAGACTCAAGCTCAGATGGACCCCCTCTATGCGACTGCGAATCTCCTTTGGTAGCCCTCCCAAAACTGACGTCAGATAATCCATGGCATCGTCCTCGTTCCGACAGGTCGTCGTGGTGTTCAGAAGATGGCCAGTGTCCAGCAGAAAGGCCCAGTTGGAGAAGTTCAACGACGACGCAAAGAGGTCTAGTAAATCTAGATCAAGAAAGGTCAAGCCCTCCCACCACAAATTCTCGAAGAAAACCCTCACGGGGGGCTCCCCTTGGGGGAAAATCGACACCGCCTCGTTCACCATCTCCGCCGCGGAGAGGAGCACCGAACGGGAGCCGTTGGCTTTCATCCCCCCGAGTACCTCCCCTACGGAGGTGTTGGTTAGGTGGAATACCCCGTAAGCCGGGTCAAGGGACGACGCGTCGAAGAGATAGCGTCTCAGATTGGACACCAGATCTTCCCTGGAGGAACCTCCCCTGAAATAGACCTCCTCCTCCGGGGAGAACGATCCCTCAAGCTCTCCTCCGTTCCAAAGAGGCATCCAGTCCATGCAGAATGGCAGATGGACCGCGGTGACCACGTCCTTAGGAACCCCCATGGTGCCGTCGAAGGCCGTCAAGACCTCCAGACCGTCCAGCCCCAGAGACAGATGGAACTCCAGCGCCCTCTCCCAGGAACCGAAGGGCTCCAGATCGAAGGGGTATACCGATATGTTGGCCAATTCCTTCAAGCTCTTTCCTCCTCTCCTCCATTTCCACGAATTCTGACACCCCATCGGTCACACCGCAAGAAAAAACCCCGCCGGATGCTCTCGACGGGGCGATTTCGCCTATTGAAAAATAATGACCTACACCACGTGAAGAGGCACCACCAGGTCGAACACGTCGCTATCGATGGCTATCCTCTAGACAAACGGTCCACACCGCGGCAGCGCCGGAAAAACGGACAGCTTTCGCAGCGATCCTCTCTCTTCGGCCAGGGACCGGCAGCCGCCTCCAGCGAATCCTTACGGATCTCCTCGGCCAGACCTTCCCAGTCTTCGAAGGGGCTCAGGAAGACTTTCTCCGATCGTCCCCTTTCCCTGAGACGCCACAGGGCCATATCGACGGATGAAGCGTCCATGCCGAGAGTCACGGCCAAGCCGTAGAATCTAAGCTGGTCCTCGTATAGCCCTTCGGGGGCCCCTCCCTCCAGGGTTATCTTGTAATCCCGAATCGAATAGGCTCCGTCGTCTCCGGGCCACATAACATCCACCGCCCCTACCAACAGGGGGCCGTCCTTCAAGGGAACCCTGAAAGGAGCCTCTCTCATGAGATATCCCGAGTCCCTCAGAGGGCGAAGCTTTCGCCCCTCCTCGGAGGAGATCAGGTCGACGAGCCACCCTCTCAGCCTATCCTTGGTCTCCCTATCGCCCCATATAGGTCTAAGATCTCCTGGGAGCAAGGATCTTTCCGAGGAAAGCAGTTTTTCCAGGCCATCTACGGAGAAGTCCCATCGGGCCAGGATCCAATGGGCGAGGCTTCCCATGTCCGGACCGCCTCCCGTCTCGCCGTCGGGCTGTTCCCAGGTCAGGTCCAAGCCCTGACGGAAACGGAGCCTCCAACCGTAGGGACAATGACGGTAAAGAGCCCAGGAGGTAGCGCTGATTCTCTCCAGGCCTCCGGGCGATCCGGAGATGGTCACTATCGGGCCTCTCTCTGGCAGAGACCTCTCGATCGATCTTTCCGGGGGATCGCCATCCACATCGGACGCCTTATCGACCTCTCCGGACCGGATCGCCATGTCGAACCAGGAGTCTTCCGGGGGATCCCACGAACCGCTCAACATCAGACAATCTCTGGCCCTGGTGCAGGCCACGTAAAAGAGCCTCTCGCTCTCTTCTTTCTCGGCTGTCTCCTCCAACAGTCTGTGGACCTTTCTGCTGATAGGATCTCCGTTCCCGCCGTCGTCCCTGGAAAGGGCGGCTCCCAGATAGGCAGAGGGCATAAGCGACGACGGGAAACCCTTTCCGTTGGAGTCGCAACCGGCAACAACCACCACGGGAAACTCCAGCCCCTTCGAGGCGTGGACCGTCATAACCCTGACCACGTCCTCGTCCGGGCCGACAGCCCCGGCCTCCTCTTCCTTGGCCCTCTTCCTCAGGGCCTCCCCCAGCCACGAGGCGGCGCCGGAAAGTCCGTTGCCCAGGGTAGACTCGTATTCCCGAAGGAGATCCACCGTCCTCCTCAGATTCGCCGCCACTCCCCTCCTCTTCCACTCGGCGAAACGGTCGAGAACGGCTCCGTCGGCGACCAGTTCCTCCATGACGCGGGAGGCGCCTTGGACCAGCCCTATCTCCCTCCATCTCTCGAGCCGGGCGAATATCTCCGGATATTGGCCCCTCAGTTCCTCCGACAGATCCTTTCCGGCGGACCGGTCGAGCAACCGCGATCCGTCCGCCAGAGAGAGACCGGAAAAGGGGGAACAGATGTATCCCGCCAAGGCGAGATGGTCCTCTCGGTCGAATAGACACCTCAGCAGGGCGACGCAATCCTGCACCTCGGTCCTGGCGTAATAGCCGGTGTTCTTCTCGAAATGAAGAGGAATGCCCCAGAGATCTCCCAGCACCCTCTGGATCGATGGAAAAAGAGTCCTGGAGGGAACAAGTATGGCGACATCCCTCCACCTCATGGTCCTCGCCGACGATTCCGCCTTGTCCCAGATCGTTTCCTCTCCGACCATGCCGGTCAGTTTGGCCGCCAGAAGGGATGCGGAACGATCCCGCCTGTCCTCGGCGGATAGTTTCTCGTCCTCTCCCGCTTCCAGTATTATATTTTCCCAGGGAGCGACCGATACGTCTTGTCTGGCCCCGTGCCAGGGTTGATCCACCGGCGGCCGGAGCGATTCGTAACGGTGATGCAGAGTGGCTCCCAGACCATCTCTCCATATATGGCCGAACAGACGGTTCACTCGGTCGAGAAGGACATCCCTGGTTCTGAAGCTGACGTCGAGGGATACGTAACGTCCCCCCTTCCGGGCTTTCGATATATAGCTTCCGAAGAGGGACAGGTCGGCGTGACGAAACCGGTAGATGGACTGTTTAAGATCCCCCACCAGAAAGAGCCTTGCGTCCCCGTCCGATACCACCGAACGGATGAGCCTGTCCTGAAGGCCGTTGGTGTCCTGAAATTCGTCCACCAGGACTTCTTTGAACCGCCCGGCGTATTCCCTGTTTCTCTCCAGGGCTCGACCGGCGTGAAGGAGCATGTCGTCGAAGGCTATGAGCCCTCTTCCGCTCTTTCTGCTTTCCCAACAGAACCAGCACAGGGCGACGAGTCTCAACAGCCCTCTGGTGAGGTCCAACTCTCTCTGACTCCACCCCTCCTCTGCCAGATTCCAAATGAAGGACCGGCTCAATATGCTCTCTCGATGGTCCTTGACCTTCTCCTCCGGCAGAAGCGACGCTATGGAGTCGGCCAGCTTCCCGCGGGCTCCCTTTATCGCCTCGCAGAGGTCCCTAAGAAAATCTATGTAGCGATCCTCATCGATATCCTCGCACCATCGGTCCCTCAATCCGGCCAGACGAATTCCCAGCTTCGTGTCGCCCAGGGTCAGGCCGGACAGTATCCCCCTCGGCCCGCACCACATCCGATGGATCGATCGCCATTCCTCCACCGAGGCCGCGATCAAGGGGGCGATCACAGCCTCGTGACGTTCGTCGAGCTCCTCCGCCCAGGAGAGCAGATCTTCCGGACGATCCCCTCTGCTGGAGGATATGTCCATAAGACCTCTTGCGAAACGGACCACGCCGGAGGGCCCGTAGTTTTCCAGAAGCTCCAGGGTCATGGGATCCTCCATCAGGGCTATGCCGAAATCCCTGACCTCGCCGGAGAGATTACGACCCACCCAGCGACGGTCCAGCCTGTCCAGACAATCGGTCATCTGAGACCAGAACAGATCCTCTTCCGGAGCGGAGACCACCCGGCTGGCCGGATCCAGATCCAGAGAGAGCCCCGACTCCCTTATTACCCTGGAGGAAAAGGAGTGTATGGTCGATATATAGGAATCCTCCAGACTCTCCAGCCCCTCCCTTAGAGCGGCTGCTACGGTCGGGAGTTCCTTCGTCTTGGGAAGAAGCCCCTCCATAAGGAGTCGGATCCTCTCTGCCATCTCGGTGGCGGCCTTGTCGGTGAAGGTTAGGGTGAGGATCTCCCCCGCCCTGGCCCTTCCGGTGGCCACGGCCCAAACGAAGCGCCAGGCCAAGGTCCAGGTCTTACCGGTGCCGGCTCCGGCGCTGACCACCACCAGAGACTCCTCGGCTGTAATGGCCTCCTTCTGTGCCGGAAGGGTAGCAGAGTTCACCATATCGGTCAGAGAGGCTATCTCCCTATCGATCGTCATCTTCGTCGTCCTCCCTTCCGTGGAGCTCGCCTCTGCGACAGAGGCCGCTGTAGGGACAGTTTCTACAGGCCTGATCGTTATCGTAGTTCGGAGGGAAAAGCCCGGAGTTGGCGGCGAATGCGGCTGCCTCTATGACATCCGAGGCGTCTTTCAACCGGGTGTCCAGGGCGACCCTGCTCCTGGGAGAGAGCCCCATAAACTCCCGAAGATCCTCGTCGGCGGCTCCCACGACCTTCTGATCCCTCTGACAGATAAAGCCGTATCCTCCCACTCTGGACATCTCGAAGGGCAGGCTGTCCGATAGCTCGAGAGACCTGGCGTAACAGGCCAACTGAAGAGAACGATCGTATTTCGAGGAGCCGCCGGATTTGTAGTCCCATATCAGAACGGTTCCGTCGTCCAACAGGTCTATCCTGTCCGCTATGCCCGTAAAGGGAACCCCGTCGAGCTCAAGGACCGGCAGCTCCCACTCGAGAAAGGATGCGACCCTCATGTTTTTGAGTCCGATATCCTCAAGTTCGCTCAGATAATCGGCGGTTTTGAGGATGTCCTTTAAAAGAGCGTCGCCTCTTCGCTTGAGATCCGGAGAGTAGAGCAACCCTCTGTAGACCTCCTCGAGGACGGAGGGCCAGATATCGCAGGCCAGAGAGGCCAGATCCGCGTCTCTATCGACCTCGTAGGCCTTCCAGACATCCCGCCATAGTCTGTGAGCCGCCGTTCCGGCCAGTCGTCCGTCGTATCCCGGCCTCTCCGGGGGTTCGAGACCCACTATCTGGGAGCATCTAAACATGAAGGGGCAGGCCGCGAAGGAGTCTATCGAGCTGAGCCTTATGGAGCGGATCTCCGCCATGATCGGATCCGAGGGCAACCGACGGTCCGGCCTGGCCGTCACGATCCCCTTGGGCGGTTCCTGAACCTCCGATGGCAGTAGCGCCGGTTCCTCCCAGCGGGGAAGGACGTTCCCCACCGAACGGACCTCTTTCCCCAATTCGTCTATCCAACGATCTCTCAAGGCACCGCCGATAAAGGGGCTCTCCGGCAGTGGCCGTCCCGCCCCGTCCAGAGACGGATAAGACAGTATTACTAGATCGTCGCCACAGGCCAGAATTCTCCTGAACAGGACCTCCCTCTGAGCCCTTTTCTCCGACATGAGAGGCAGATGGGTCCTGTCCAGCCTGCTGCCCCTGAGATCCATATCGTGAAGCAGTTCCTTGTGGCAGTCGCCGAGAAGGGGCGACTCCGCCATGGGTCCGGGCCAATTCTTCGCGGTAACCCCGCAGAAGGCCCAGATACGATGATGGGCCAACACCGGGGGAGTGCCTCCGTAAAGGGTCATCGTTCCGCTTCGGGAGGCTCCGGGCCAGACGACGGCGCTCTCTGCCCAGACGGAGAGAAACGCCATTGCGTCGCCACCTTTCAAAACCGCCTTTCCCGGATCGCCCAGGTCGGCCTGGAGCTCGGCGATTCGGTCGAGCTTTCGATCCAATTCCTGGACCGCCGATCCGAGCTCCAGGACGACCTCGTCCAGTTCGGGACGGTCCTCCAACCGTGAAGACAGCACTTCCCGCCAATCCGGAGAGGAGGTCACCAGTCTTTTCATCGCGGTCAGAAGCTCCTCGGCGGTACCGCCTTTTCCGATGGCTTCGGCAAATGCAACCACTCTCTCCAAAGGTTCAGCTAGACTCTCCTCCGAGGAAGCCAGATCCCTCCACCCTTTGAGGCCTCTGGGAGAGGCCATAACAAGCCACCGCTCCGAGAGACCGTGGAAAAACCAGGGCAGACAGAGAAGCTCCGCCGTAGGTTCGGGCTGCCATCCGTCCCTGTAGCAATCCCAAGCCCTCCTGACAGTGTCCCACAGGATCGTCTCCGCCACGGTGCGGCCCTCAGACCTTCTGAACGGAACGGCGTAGCGCCTCAGCACCTCCGAGGCCAAAGAGGTAGACCTGAAGTCGACGGTCATCCCGACCTCCCCCCAACCTGGAAAATTCCCCTTATCCGCCAGAGGGCCTTCGCCAGAGCTCCAGAGGGCCAGGTCCCTGACCACGGTCTCCATCTCGCCTCTGGCCGCCCCTCCCGATATGACGAAACATCCCGATTGGGAAGGCTTCGATCTTAAGACGTCCGCTCCCTCCAGCTGGGAAGGAGCTCCGTACTCTCCTTCCAGTCCCGCCTCGGGGGACAGCAACGTGACGTCCGCCCCATTCCTCACCATGGCCCGTACCATGCCGAGCTGAGAGTGGGTGAAACTGTAGAAGCCGACCAGAACGATCCTCCATCGTCGAAGCCATTTTGCCGCCTCCGGATTTTCCTCGATAAGGGAGGCAATCTCGGTGGAGACCGCGGCGCTGTCCATAAGGCCTCTGGATCTCAACAGCTCCAGATAACGACGGTAGAGGTTCGCCAGCAGCCAGGACGGCTCTTCAGGATGATCCTCTCCGTCGGGGTACAGAGCCTCCGACAGGGCTTCCGGGGGAACCTCCTCCCTTATGAGCTCCCTGACCGTCTCCCCCAGGGTCTGAACGAAACTCGATTGTCCTGTCCCCGGAGGCATTAAATCGCTCCATCTGGTCAGGCTTTCCCGAACCAGATGATGAAGGGCCAGCCAGTGGTCAGGCGGATCGATCTGCACCATAGGCACCGATCCCGTGGCGGAGCAGGCCTCCCGATATAGGTCATCCCAACGCCAGATTCGGAAGGCCTCCCTGCCGAAGGTTCCCTCTTCGAGCAGGATATCCTTGAGCCACTCCCGATCGGACGATCCCGGGACGAGGTAGACCACCGGGTTGCCCTGTTCTATCGAAATCCTCGACAGGATCGGTTTCATCGATCCGACTTTTCTGTATTCGTATATCCTCAAAGCCATAAAAATCCTCCGATGCAGGCAAATTAAAGGGGAGGCCGCCCCGCCTCCCCTGACTCCACCTATCGTCAGGTCATCACCAACCCAGCGACCGACTTTATTTTTATAGTATCTACCAGTAGAACGGAAACTTCAAGTTTCATATCAATCTAACTGATGCTACAATGGTGAAAATCTATGTAATCGAAGGAGGACTTGAAATGGGAACATCGGCGATCATATTATCGGCGATTGCGGCAGTCGGGGCTCTTTGGGCCATCATGGCCTACAACGGTCTCGTCAAGAAGAGGACCATGGTCGAGGAGGCCTGGAGCGGGATATCGGTCCAGCTAAAACGGAGACACGACTTGATACCGAATCTTATGAACACGGTAAAGGGATACGCATCCCACGAGAAAGAGGTGTTCGAAAAGGTATCAGAGGCCAGATCGGCTTCCATGTCAGCCGGATCAGTAGGCGACTCTGCAAAGGCCGAATCCATGCTGACCGGGGCTCTGAGAAGCCTCTTCGCCGTGGCCGAGGCCTATCCCGACCTGAAAGCCAACGAAAACTTCGTCCAGCTTCAGGGACAGCTTTCCTCCCTGGAGGACGAGATCCAGATGGCAAGACGTTATTACAACGGCTCTGCCAGAAACCTGAACATAGCGGTACAGACCTTCCCAACCAACCTGATCGCGTCGACGTTCGGATTCAAGAAGGCCGAGTTCTTCGAACTGGAGGACCGCTCCGAGGGAGAGGTTCCTCTGGTGTCCTTCTAGCGACATGAGGTCAGATATGAGGCTGGCGAAAGCGGTCGCCCTCTTTATTCTGGGACTCTTTCTCTGCGTTATGCCCGTCGAGGCGGCGGAGGTCATATCCGATTTCCGAAGCGACGTATCCGTCGAGATAGACGGTACCGTCAAGGTGACGGAGACCATATCGGTAGTAGCGGAAGGCCATAACATAAAGAGGGGAATATTCAGGGACTTCCCCACCGTCTACGAGAGGCCCGAAGGAGGAACCATGACGGTCCCCTTCGAGGTGAGCGAGGTGACGAGAGACGGAAGACCCGAGAAATGGAGCACCGAGGGACTGTCCAACGGAATCAGGGTAAGGATAGGAAACCCGGACCACCTTCTGTCCAGGGGGGAACACCGCTACACGATATCTTACACGACCGCCCGTCAGATAGGCTTTTACGAGGAGTACGACGAGCTATACTGGAACGTCACGGGAAACGGCTGGATGTTCCCCATCGAAAAGGCATCCTGCACCGTTAACCTCCCGGAAGGAGCTAGAATACTCCAGACCGGAGCCTGGACCGGAATTCAGGGATCGAAGGACAGGCTCGCTGTCATGAAGGCGGAGGGAGGCGAGGCATCCTTTGCCATCACCAGACCCTTAGCTCCGGGAGAGGGGCTTACCATCGCTCTGTCATGGCCAAAGGGAATCGTAGCTCCTCCTGCTAAAAACGCCTATTTCATGACCGATCACGGCCTGGACCTGGCGTTCGGAGGGACCGTCTTGATCGGTCTGATCTACTTCTTCTGGGCCTGGCTGAAGGTCGGCAAAGACCCTAAGAAAGGCATCATCGTTCCGAGGTTCCTGCCTCCCGAGGGAATGTCTCCCGCAGCAGTGAGACAGTTGTCCATAATGGGCTTCGACGGCAGGTCCTTCTCCTCCGCCATAATATCCCTGGCCGTAAAGGGTTATCTGGTGATATCCGAGGAGGAGGGGTTCTTAAAAAAGTACAAGATAACGAAGACCCCTGATGACAGGCGAAAGGGAGCCATTCCTCCGGAGGAGAAAAGGCTATTCGACACCCTGCTGGGCGACAGGGAGAGCATCCTGCTGAAACAGGAAAACCACGAAACCCTGGGAGCGGCCAAGGAAGCTCTTTCGGACAGCCTTAACGCCGAATACGGAAGGCTCTACGATAACAACCTCGGCTACGGGATAATAGGGGTGCTGATCATGACGGCCATACTGGTTCCGTCGTTCTTCCTGTTCGGGAAAGGAGAAGAAGAGATCTTCTTCGGACTTGGGGTAACCGTGGCCACACTGGTCATGGGCTTCATGGTCATGGGGCTGGTCAGAAACCTGCGAAAGACGTGGAGGGAGAACTCCGGATTCAAGGCCTTCTTCAAGATCCTGACAAAAACGCTGGTATTGCTTCTGACGCTTTTCTTGATGCTGATGGCCATCTCCCTGACTTTCTACGTACTCTCACCCATATGCGCAATGACCATGCCGATAATAGCCTTCATACCGGTGTTCTTCATTCCCATATTGAGTGCACCTACCAAAGAGGGCAGGAGCCTGATGGACGAGATAGAGGGATTCTCCATGTACCTAAAGGTCGCGGAGGAAGATCGCCTCAACCTCCTCAACCCTCCGGAGAGAACCCCCGAGCTGTTCGAGAGGTACCTGCCCTACGCTCTGGCTCTGGGACTGGAGCAAAAATGGGGAGAGAAGTTCGCATCGGTGCTCTCCTCCGTCGATTCAGGAGACGGCGGATATAATCCGACGTGGTACGTGGGATCCGCTCCTCTGTATGCGGCAGGAATGGGAGATTTCGCATCCTCTCTGGGGTCCTCCTTCTCGGACGCGATCTCCTCGGCCTCTACCGCCCCGGGATCGGATTCCGCCTTTTCCGGAGGCGGAGGTGGCGGTGGCTCTGCTGGCGGAGGCGGCGGCGGTGGAGGTGGTGGCGGCTGGTAGACGCAAGAGAGAGGGCGGGGATCACTCCCCGCCCTCTTCGTTCAAAAGCCCCAAAGCTTCCTCGAAACGATATTCCGCTATCATCAGGCCTATCCTCTCTGCATTCCCCAGGGACAGTTCACCTCGATCGACCATCTCCTCGAGAGCCAACCTGGACTCTCGAGGACGATGTCCTAAGAGGGATTCCTCGAGGGAGCAGACTATACGGACCGGCTTGAACTCCCTGCTCCGACCGGAGTCTTCCAACACCGAGTCGAACCCTTCAAAACTGCTGCCACCGTATTCCTCCTTGAAAAGAGGCAGAAACAGGGAAACGGTGGTTCCCTTCCTCTCCTCCGTTTCTATGGACAGACCTCCTCCGTGAGACCGAACTATACCGAAGACCTCCGGCAAACCCATGCCTATCGAGTTTTTCTTGGTGGAGAAAAAGGGCTCCATTATCCTGGAAAGATCGCTCCTTCCGATTCCCGAGCCGTGATCCTCCACCGATATGCGGATAAAATCGCCCGGGGAGGGCTCCCCCAACAGCTCCCCACAGCTTTCCTCGCCCAGACGGGCAAAACCGGTGTGAACAGTGACTGCATCGCCCTCGGGGTCGGCCTCCTTGGCGTTCAGCATCAAATTCATGAAGGCGTTGTACAGCTGCCCCTCGTCGCCCAGCACCCGACCGATAGGGGCCTTCAGATACAGCTCGACCTCGGGGCCTTCCTCGAATCCGTGGGAAAAAAGGCCCCGTAGCTTCAATAAAACGTCGTGTACGTCCACCGGGCAGAAGTCTACATCTCCCTTTTTGGAAAACGCCAGAAGCTTTCTTATAAGCGACAAGGCCCTTTCGGAAACATCGATGATCCTGCTCCCTATGACCCTGGCCGAAGGATCGCTGGAATCCTCTCGAAGGGTCTCGCCGTAGCCGGAGACGGCCTGGAAATAGGCCAAGAAATCGTTGGCGATACCTCCAGTGAGCTCTCCCAGGGAACGAAGCTTCTCCGTCTGTCGGATAAGTCTCTCCAGCCGTCTCTCCTCTGTGATATCCCTGATCAGAAGGGCGAACTGCCCCTCTTCCGGCGAGAAAACCACCATGTCCCAGACCGTTCCCTTTTCGATAGAGGAATGGACGAACCTCTTGGACTCTCCGGATGTAGCTATCGAATGGTACAGGTCGAAAAGAAGAAAATCCTCGCCGGGGAACAGCTCCAAGGCGGTTTTTCCAACGAGCTCCTCTCTTCCCATCCCCGTCAAAGTCTCGTAGGCCCGATTGACCTCCAGCAGCCTGTAGTTCCACGGCTTGCCCTCTTCGTCCGTCATTATCTCGTTGAGAGACATGGCGTCCACCAGGTTATCGAACAGTGATTCGTATCTTTTCTCGGCGAATCGCACCCTGCTGGAGGCCCTTACTTTATCCGAAAGGTCCCTCACGACCGTCATCACCACGGGATAATCCCAAAGCGGTATAACCCTGGCCGACAGCTCCGCCGGAAAAGTCCGGCCGTCTTTTCTCAACAGATTTAGAGTAAGCAGCAACTCCCCTTCGTCCAGAAGCCTGTCGAACATACCCTCAGCCTCGTCCCTGGAGCTGGAATCCACCATATCTATAACAGGACGACCGACAAGATCCTCCCTGCTAAAACCCAACATACGGCAGAAACTGTCGTTGATCTCCGATATCCTATTCGGCATGTCCGAACGGATGGTACCGCTTATGAAAGCACCGTCGCCCATGGAGTTGAAAAGCTGCCAGTATTTCTTTTCGCTCTCCCAATGAGACTCTTCCGCCCTCTTCCTCATGGAGATGTCCCTCAGGAACATGAGGGATTTTCCCGACCCATCCGGTTTCATCGGGAAAATCTCTATGTCTACCAGGGCCGAGGATCCGTCCTTTTTAAGGAGCCTCTCCTCTCCCACCACCGTATGTCTGGCGGCGGCATTGGGGATCCTCTCCCAGAGAACGGCCCTGTCGTCGGGATGTATAAGATCGAGCAGGGGACGACCGACTATGGCTTCCTGATCCTCGTAACCGAGGATGCTGACGGCCTTTCTATTGGCGAACGATACCCTGTCGCCATCGTAGACCAACAGCCCGTAGAGCACCGAGTCCAGTATGGAAAGACACATCTCGCCGTGGGGGAAAGGCAACACCATCTGGAGACCTCCTTTTTACAAAAGTTCAATCCAATATTTTTTATGAATGAGGGTTGACAGGTTCACGACCGAGGTATATCATAAACTCAACTTCAAGAACGACATCAGAATAAACTATACTAAGGAGGAACGAACCATGTGGAATAAGGACGACTGCGGGAACTGGTATCCCCTGATGAGCTCGGTAACCGAGATCGAATCGACGTCTTCTCTGTGGGACAAGGACAGCGAGGGGAACTGGTATCTCCGAAGAGTCGTCCAGGAAAGCGCCGTTTCGGTTCACTGATCCGTAAAAACATAAACGCAGGACGGGACCTTTAGAGGTCCCGTCCTTTTTTCAGGGCGCGAACCCCGCATCTCTACAGATTTTAAGGTGAACGCAGTCACCTTTGGAGCAGAACTCCTCGCAGCTGCACCTAAGACGGGGCAGATCTACGAAATACCGTTCATCTCCATCGGAGAAGACCACTATCTCCACCACTGCTTGACTGGTAGTCTCTTCCTTTTCGGAGGAAACGTCGTCTGAAGGAGCCAGGCCGTCCATAGCGAGGTTGGCCATGCGGTCCGCCTCGGAGTTATCCTTCCGGGGAACCCAGCGGAACCTCACCGACAGACCTTTAGCCAATGCCTTGAACTCCTCGGCCAAAACGCCCAATCTCGGCTCCTTTATCTTCCAGGCTCCCGAGAGCTGGTTGATCACCAGCTTGCTGTCCCCACAGAGTTCTATCTCGCTCAAGCCACGACGGAGTACCTCTTTAAGAACCAAGATGGCCGCCATATATTCCGCCTCGTTGTTGGTCCTCTCTCCCAGAGGTTCGGCCCCTCTCCATACAAGACGATTTTCGTCGTCATACAAGGCCGCCCCCGCTCCGGCTATGCCGGGATTGCCTCGAGAACCGCCGTCGAAATGGGCCTTCCAGACCATCTCAGCCTCTCTTTCCTCGGAGCTGTCCGCAGGCGGCGTCTATATCCGTTCCCTTTTCCTTTCTCAACTCGACCTCCAACCCCAGTTCTCTCAAGGTGGCCATAAAGGGATTTATCCTGCTGGCCGAGGGTCTGCCGTAACGTTCCACCACCGGATTATAGGGAATCAGGTTTATGTACACGTCCAAATCGGACAGAAGAGCGGCTATCTCGTAGGCCATGGAGGGCTCGTCGTTGATCCTCTTGAGCAGAACGTACTCTACCGTGATCCTGTTGCCGGTCTTTTTCTGGAACTCCTGAAGAGCCTCTACCACCTGACCCAGGGGATAACGCTCGTTGACCGGCATGAGCTTCGAGCGAATTTGGTCGTTCGGAGCGTGCAGAGAAAAGGAGAGTCGAACGTCGAGCCCCGAATCGGCCAAGGCCAGAATTCCCGGGACGACCCCGGAGGTCGATATGGTTATCCTCCTGATTCCCATTCCCCTCATCTTGGGGTGGTTAAGGATTTCTATGGCCTTCTTTACGTTCTCCCAGTTGAGCAGAGGCTCTCCCATTCCCATGAAGACTATATTCTTTATGTCCTGCCCCAGCCAGGATTCCATCGCCAGGAAATGCCCCACTATCTCTCCCACGGTGAGGTTCCGAACGAAACCCTGTCTTCCGGTAGCGCAGAAATCGCACCTGAGGGGACATCCCACCTGGGTGGAGAGACAGGCGGTATGGTGGTTGCCGTGATCCATCAGGACCGACTCCACCTCCTGACCGTCGAGAAAACGCCACAAAAACTTTACCGTTCCGTCCGAAGACTTCTGAACGTCCACGGCGAAGGGCGGCTGAACGTACAGATGCCCCTCCAGCTTCGAACGAAGATCCTTGGAGAGGTTAGTCATCCTATGTATATCGAAAACCTTTTTCCCGTATATCCATTGACAGAGCTGATCCGCTCTGTAGGACGGCTCTCCCGCCTCGTCGACGAAATTCCGCCACTCATCGTAATTGAACTCTAGACCGTAGGTCATATCCGACATGGTGTTCCTCCTCAAAAATAAACCTCTTATATGTCCTCTATTGTAACCTACATAGACGGAAGATAGCTAAAAAAAACGGTCCAGTTGCAAAAATCCTACCGGCATGCTATGAATATCTGTATGTATTTTCTTAGAAAAGAGAGGTGACCTTTACGACATGGAAAGTTTTATTCAACTACACCCGGTACTTCAGGCGCTTATAGGGACCCTCTTCACCTGGGGAATGACCGCCGCCGGTTCCGGGATGGTGTACGTAAGCAAGGAACCGGGGCAAAAGACCCTGGACATCATGCTAGGCTTCGCGGCGGGAGTGATGATAGCAGCCAGCTACTGGTCCCTTCTGGCTCCAGCCATACAGATGTCCGAGGATATGGGAGTTCCCGGCTGGATTCCGGCCGCCGTAGGTTTTCTTGCCGGAGGCGGCATCCTGAGGCTGGTGGACCGATACCTGCCCCACCTGCACCTGGGACTTCCTACCAGCGAGGCGGAGGGAGTACAGACCAGATGGAAAAGGACCACCCTGCTGGTACTGGCCATAACCCTGCACAACATACCGGAAGGCCTGGCGGTTGGCGTGGCTTTCGGCGCAGTGGCTTACGGTCTCCCCTCTGCCACCCTGGCTGGAGCGATAGCTCTTGCCCTGGGAATAGGCATACAGAACTTCCCCGAGGGAATGGCGGTGTCCCTACCTCTCAGAAGGGAAGGACTCTCGCAAAACAAAAGCTTTACCTACGGCCAGCTTTCCGGCGTGGTCGAGCCCATCGCCGGTGTGATCGGAGCCGCCATAGTGGGAATATCCAGGCCGATACTTCCCTACGCCCTGGCTTTCGCCGCCGGAGCCATGATATTCGTCGTGGTGGAGGAGGTTATTCCGGAATCCCAACAGAGCGGTAACGGCGACCTGGCAACGATGGGAGTCATGCTGGGGTTCACCATTATGATGATCCTAGACGTGGCTTTGGGTTAGCGGGATGAGGTTAAAAACCGTTCGAGCGACCGCAATAGTCGCGGTTTTTCTATGCCTCCGACTCCCCGCATGGGGACTCGGAGGCATAGAGGGAATACCACAGTCGCCAATGTATCACGCAGTCTCCCAGCCGGACCTACCGATAATACCCAAGGAAATTCAGCTGAGACATTATGAAAAACTCAAAAAACGCTTCTACTCTCCCTGGGACCAGGACGAGCCGAGAGAGGGCAAAGAGGTTATCCTATGGGTTCTGGACCGTTACTGTAGAGACGGGGTTTACGGCGAAAACCTCTCCCCTCGCACCGACGAATGGAAAAAAAGGATGGCCGAATCTTGCCGGGTCGACTCGGTCGGAGAGCTGGGCACGAGGGCAGTCTCCCTGAGAGAGACATCCTTGAGGCTGCTCCCTACGAAATCCCCCGCCTTTCTGTCTCCCGAACTGCCGGGAGAGGGCTACCCCTTCGACTACCTACAGAACAGTCTGGTCCACGCCGGAGAACCTCTCTACCTGTCTCATTTCTCGGAAGACGGACTTTGGGGATGGTGCGATACATCCTACGCCTCGGGATGGGTGGACATGGCCGACCTGGCGACGGTGAACGACGAAATGGCGACGCAATGGAGATCCATGGAGCTGGCGGCGGTAGCGAGAGAAGACGTCGTCCTGGCATATCGCGGTAGTTCGCTCTTCAAGGCCAAGATAGGGACACTGCTGCCGATGAAAAGCAGAGGGGCGACCACCGTCACAGTGGAGATTCCCATGGCAGGGCAGGACGGAATCGCCTCGTCCGTCGAGCTGAGGGCACCAATGACCTCCGTGTCCCCGGCTCCCCTGAGACCTACCGCCTGGAGTGCGGCGACCCTGGCGGAACAGTTGATGAACGAGCCCTACGGCTGGGGAGGCTTCCTGAAAAACCGGGATTGCAGCGCCACAACCAGAGACCTTATGCTGCCTCTAGGCATCTGGCTGCCCAGGAACTCAAGAGCTCAGGCAAAGGAGGGTAAGGTCATATCCCTGGAGAGGATGTCTCGGCAGGAAAAGATAGATACGATTTCGAGAGAGGGAATACCTTTTTTCTCCCTGATAGGCCAGCCTGGACACATAATGCTCTACATAGGAACCTACAGAGGAAAACCCTTGATACTCCACGACATGTGGGGAATAAGGACCGAGAAAAAAGGCAGTGAAGGACGGTATATAGTGGGCAAAACCGTGATATCCACACTGAATCTGGGAGAGGACCTTCCGGACCACGCCCCGGGCAAACTGATACTGGATCGAATCGACAGATTGACGATTCCATGGCTTCCCGAAACATAAGTTGACATTCTACCTCCAAGAAGATATAAAGTAAGCCATATCGTTTTTGGAGGGAGTTGCTCACAGCTATGTTTACCGATTTACTCGCCGCTCTTGCGGTGGTAGTCAACGGAATACCTCAGGGGCTATTGGCCCTTATGTTCGGCTTCGCCGCCCTGCCGACGGCGTTGGCCTTCGGGGTGGGAATAGCCGGATCCCTTTATTTCAACTCGGTAGCCACCATATCGTTCCAGGCCGAGACCATCACGCTGGCAGGCACAATGGGAAAGGATCTGTCCGAAAGGCTCAGCATGGTCTTCTGGGGGGCTTTGTTCCTGCTGATACCGTCGATGCTGGGCATGAACGAAAAGATAGTCTCGGCGATAGGTCCTGTGGTGGTAAACTCCATGATGGCCGGGGTAGGCCTGATGTTGGCCAACGTGGCCATAGACCTTTTCTCGTCGGAGCGCTGGTCCGGTTCGGCTTCGGTCGCCGTGGCTCTCGTGGTATGGTTCCTGACCAGAGATTTGGCCAAAACCATCATCGTGTCCGTCCTGGCCTCGACGCTTCTGTACAACTACCTGCTGAGAAGCAGGGGGATGGATCTGGACGTTCACGTAATAGACGGGGCAAACGAAAAATTCCGTTTCGGGATGGTCAAGTGGGACATATGGCGCCATCCCAGGATACTCTACGGAGCCCTGGCCATGGCCTGTCTCAACATAGGAGCCAACATCTCTTTCGGAAAGATAACCGGCAGCATAGCAGGGGTCGGCACCGACATAGATCACCTGGCCATCTACTCCAGCCTTGCCGACATGGCCTCCACTCTGTTCGGAGGGGCTCCGGTGGAATCCATCATATCCGGAACCGCCACGGCTCCGAACCCGGTTAGATCGTCCGTCATGATGATGGCCATAATGGCTGTCCTGCTGCTGTTCAAGCTGCTGCCCACCATAGGACGGTACGTGCACCGCTCGTCCATCGCCGGCTTCCTGCTGGTGCTGGGGGTATTCGTGACCTTCTCCACCAACATGGCCGCAGCGGTATCTCTGGTTCCGGATTTTCAGGGCCCCTTCGGCATGACCCCCTGGGGAATGGTGATCGGAGCTACCGTGTTCGCCTCGGCCAGGTGGAATCCATTCTTCGGGTTGCTGGCGGGAGTGGCGGTAAGACTGGCTTTCGGGATATAGGAGGGTGTATTCTATGGACTTTTACGAGCTACACCTGGCGGGACTGGTCAGGCGACTGCCCAAGGTAGCCATCTCGAAAGACCTGTCCATAGCGTCTTTCGTGATGATGGGAGACACGGAACTGGTGGAACGATGCGCCGAGAAGCTGACCGAAAAACTGGGCGATATATCCCTGGACGCACTGGTCTGCCCCGAGGCGAAGGCTATTCCCCTGACCCACGCCATGGCCAGGATTATGAAGCTTAACTACGTTGTCATAAGAAAATCGGTGAAAGGCTACATGGTGGAGCCTCTGGTCGAGACGGTGAGGTCGATAACCACCACAGAAGAGCAGACCCTCGTAATGGACGGATCGGACGTAGCCAAGATAAGAGGGCGAAAGGTGTGTCTGGTGGACGACGTGGTGTCCACAGGGGCGTCCCTCCGATCGGCCAGACAGATACTCGACAGGGCCGGAGCCATAACGGTGGCTCAGGCGGCACCTCTGCTCGAGGAGGGAGGTCACGACGGAGAAGGAGTGACCTTCCTGGAGACTCTGCCGGTATTCCCCACGGAGAAATAGATCGACCGATAGACAGGAGGGACCCACGATCGGGTCCCTCCTGTTTTTCTCAATCCACCGCTTTCCAGAGCAATCTCCCCCGATCCTCCAGGGGCTCCACCTCTCCACGGTCTATCAGATAACTGAGATGGGCCGAAAGGGCCCCGAGGTTCAAGACGTATCTCAGGGGATCCATCTTCTTATCCAGCCATTCCATCAACTTTCCCAACAGGTCGTCTCTGGTCATCGGGGTTCTGCAAAGGGTGAGAACCCTGTCGGATATATCCAATAGATGCCGCCTGGTCACGGAGATAAGCTCGGAGGGATCCTCCACGGTCGAAGCGTGGCAGGGAACGAACCACCGGGCCTCCAGCCTCTCCAGAAAATCGAGGGTAACGAGCCATTCCGCCACGTCCACCACGTAAAGCATTCCGTGGGCCTCCACCATATCGGAGTCGAACAACGAGTCCCCCACGTAGGCGACCTCGTCCGGCGTGACGTAGCCCACCATCCCCGGAGAGTGCCCCGCCAGTGAGACCAGCCTCAGGTCGGTTTCCTCCCACTCTCCGGACTGAGGTAACCGTCGGTCCACCTGACACACAGGAGCCATAAGAAACTTGTTCCTGAGAGCCCCGAAAGGCGACGCCCCCCATAGGAACGACGGCTCGTAGGTCGTCTCCTCCAGAAACGGACTCTCGAAGGCTGGCATCGCTACGGAACAGCCGGTGGACTTCTTCAGATAGGCGCATCCGCCGACGTGATCGGCGTGAAAATGGGTGCAGGCTACCCAGCTCAGATGCCGGCCTTCCCTTTCGATCATGCGCCTCAAAGCCCTGCCGGACGATTCGTCCATGCCCGAATCCAGAAGAACCGTATCGTCCTTAGGTCCCCAGAGCCCCAGCTTTATGCGCCCCTCCACGACATAGCTATCTCCCAAGAGATGTGTCAGTTTCAGATCCGCCATGGCGACTCCATCCCCTTCATGTCTATCTACCCCCGAAGAACCGGTCCAGATCGGATTTAAGCGCCGCCTTGGCGGATGGATTGGTGTACATCATGTGACCACCGTCGTAGGTCTTAACCGTGACGTTTTCCTTCAGCCTCTCCACGGGAACGTCCAGACGTCCCAGCGTATAGAGGATGGAATCGGCGGTACAGGTCATATCGTAAGCTCCCATGGCGACGAATACCTTGAGAAAGTCGCACCGTCTCATAGCACTGGCCAGGAGGTCCACTGTGTTGGGATACCCTACGAATCCCTCCGATCCGGACTGGAAGTTCCAGCGGTAGAGAGCCTCGTCGTTACCGCTCAGATATTCTCTGTCGGTGGAAAAATCGAGATCGTCCCTGAGATAGGACATGAAAGCCGTGTAGTAAGGGGCACCGACCAGGGTGAACATGGGATCCTCTCCGTAGTCGTACCAGCCGCCCGGGCCGGTGAGCCTCGTATCGTAGCGACTGATCATGAGACGATCCTCCTGGAGGAGCCCGGAGAGAAATACCGCCGGAGGAACCCTCAGGTTCAGACTTTTTATGTCTCTCTCAGGAAGAGACGTATAGCGGTTCAGCCCCTCCAGCACTACCTCGAACTCCTCCTCGGACAGCCCGTTGCCGTCCCAAAGAGCCTTCAGATAGGCGCCGGAGGCCCAGTCCCTAGCATTGGAGAGGACCTTCTCCAGAGGCAGGCTTTGAAGATCCTCCGGAAGCTTGCCATGATACCAGGCCGCTGCCGCCATGGCGGGCAGAGCGTGGATGTAGGGCCTGTCGTTGCTGCTGTCCGGAACCAAGTCGCCGTAGCTCGCCACCGGAGCCACCAGTATGATACCGGAAGGCATTATGCCCATGTCCATCAAAGCCGACGCCAACCCGGTGGCCCTGATGCCACCGTAGCTCTCTCCGGCGATGTATATAGGCGATCCCCAACGGCCCTCTCTGGTCAGATACATCCTTATGAACTGGGCGACCGAAGCTACGTCCTCGGAAACTCCCCAGAAACTTTCGCTCGACTCCGGATCGAACCCTCTGCTGAAACCGGTCCCTATGGGATCGACGAAAACCAGGTCCGTCTCCTCCAGAATAGTGTCTCCGTTGTCCTGAACGACGTAGGGAGGCCTGGGAAGGCCTATGCCATCGGGAGAGGACTTGACCACCTTGGGGCCGAAAGCCCCCATGTGGAGAAAAAGAGACGAGGAGCCTGGGCCTCCGTTGAAGGCGAAGGTAACAGGTCTGTCCTTTCCGGAGACCTTCGTCCTGGAGTAGCCCACGTAGAAGACCCTGCCCAGTTCGTCGCCCTTATCGTCGAACACCGGCATCAACTCAGCCCTGGCCCGATAGTTCAACTTCTTGCCTGCCACCGTCACGGTGTGGTCGGTTACGGAGGCGTCCAAAGGCACGATCGCCTTTTCCGGGACGACCTCCTGAGACCTAGGCTGTTCCTCCGGAGCAACTACATCCTTTTCCGTCTCAGCCCATCCTACGGAGGACAGGCAGGTTAAGATAAACGCCCCCAACAACAGGGCCAGATAAGATTTTTTCATTTTTTCGACTATCTCCTCTCGGTAGACACTGACAAAGCAGGATTTTTAAATTAAACATCTTCAACAATAAGCCCTTTCAGATCCTTTCGTTACGCGCTGTAATTATACACGCAAGGTGCGTTAAAGCCCAAGGGGTGCGAGCGGACGACACCTATAATCCTTTATGATTCCCTCCATGTGATGTATAATTTCTTGTTCTAGGGAGGTTCCCGGCCTTTGACCTCCCCTTTCATACTGAGACATATCGGGAGGATTCACATGACCGTTAGCAACTCCTCGGAACTTAAAAGACAGATAGAGCGTCGCAGGACCTTCGGCATAATAAGCCACCCCGACGCGGGAAAGACGACCCTTACGGAGAAGCTCCTGCTCTTCGGAGGAGCCATAACAATGGCGGGAGCTGTGAAATCACGCAAGGCCTCCCGTCACGCCACCAGCGACTGGATGTCGATCGAGCAGGAAAGGGGAATTTCCGTCACCAGCTCGGTGATGAAGTTCGAATATCGGGACTACGAGATAAACCTGCTGGACACTCCGGGACACAAGGACTTTTCCGAGGACACATACAGGGTTCTCACCGCCGTGGACAGCGCCGTGATGGTTATAGACAGCGTCAAGGGGGTCGAGGAACAGACCAGGAGGCTCATGGAGGTCTGCCGGATGAGAAACACCCCCATCATGACCTTCGTGAACAAGCTGGACAGGGAGGGAATGTCACCCTTAGAGGTGATGTCCGACATAGAGGAAACCCTACAGATAGAGTGCGCCCCTCTCACCTGGCCGGTGGGAATGGGCAAGGGCTACAAGGGAACCTACGACATATACAGAAAAAAGCTCACCCTCTTCCGTGCCGGCTTCGAGTCCCTGAGGGAACAGGACATGGTGACGGAGATATCCGACCTGTCCGACCCCAGGCTGGACGAGCTTCTGGGATCCCAGGCGGACGACCTGAGAGGCGATGTGGAGCTTCTGGAGGGAGCGGCCAACCCCTTCGACCTGGACGACTACCTTAAGGGCAGCCAAACCCCGGTCTTCTTCGGAAGCGCCGTGAACAACTTCGGGGTCAAGGAGATGCTGGACAGCTTCGTGGAAATAGCCCCCTGCCCCGGCCCCAGGAAGACTACGACCAGGACGGTATCTCCCGACGAGGAGGAGTTCTCCGGCTTCGTTTTCAAGATACAGGCCAACATGGACCTGGCCCACAGGGACCGTCTGGCCTTCATGAGAATATGCTCGGGAAAATTTCAAAGAGGGATGAAGGTCAAGCACCACAGAATAGGCAAGGACATAACCATGTCCAACCCCACCATATTCATGGCCCAGGACAGAGAGCTGGTCGACGAGGCCTGGCCGGGGGACATCGTGGGCATACACAACCACGGCACCATAAAGATAGGGGACACCTTTACCGACAAAGAGCCCCTTCAGTACACTGGCATACCGAGCTTCGCGCCGGAGCATTTCAGAAGGGTCAGGCTGGACTCTCCCATGAAATCCAAACAGCTCCACAAGGGGCTGTTGCAGCTATCCGAAGAGGGAGCTATACAGGTTTTCCGGCCGATAAACGACAATATATTCATACTGGGAGCCGTCGGCGTGCTTCAGTTCGACGTGGCTGTGGCCAGGCTCAAGGCCGAGTACTCGGTGGACGCCAGCTACGACTCCACCCCATACTCGGTGGCACGGTGGGTCCGTTGCGACGACCTCAAGAAAATGGCCGAGTTCGAGAAAACCCAGCAGAACAACCTGGCCAAAGACAGCGCCGACCAGCTGGTCTACCTGGCGGCCAACAACTGGGACCTTAAGTACGTGGAGAACCACTGGCCGGAAGTACAGTTTCTGAAGACCTGCGAACACTCGGGGGAATAACCTAAACATTATTGAGGAGGAAACAGAATGCTCACGTTAAAGGACACATGTAGGATCGCAGTGGTCCAGGCGGCACCGGTCATGTTCGACAGCGAAGCCTCCACGGAAAAAGCCGTCGACCTTACCAAGAAAGCCGCCGAGAAAGGGGCGGAGCTGATCGTTTTTCCCGAGCTTTTCATTCCAGGCTATCCCTACGGGATCACCTACGGGTTCACGGTGGGAAGCAGGACCGCCGAAGGCCGGGAGGACTGGAAAAAATACTACGATAACTCCATAGTGGTCCCTGGTCCGGAGACAGAGGCTCTAGGTAAAGCCGCCGAGGAGGCCGGTGCGTTTTTGAGCATCGGAGTGTCGGAACGGGACGCCCTATCGGCGACGCTCTACAACTCCAACCTGCTGTTCTCCCCGAAAGGGGAACTGCTCTTCTCCCACAGGAAACTGAAGCCAACGGGGGCGGAACGGGTGGTCTGGGGCGACGGTGACAAAGACCTCTTCCCCGTGGCGGAATCGCCCTGGGGACCGATCGGAAGCCTGATCTGCTGGGAAAGCTACATGCCCCTGGCAAGGGTCGCCCTCTACGAAAAGGGAGTGACCCTCTACATCTCTCCCAACACCAACGACAACGAAGAATGGCAGTCCACCATTCGCCACATCGCCATAGAGGGACGATGCTACTTCGTCAACTGCGACATGTACTTCACGAAGGACATGTACCCCAAGGACCTGAACTGTTCCGACGAAATCGCTAAACTTCCTGACACGGTGTGCCGTGGCGGAAGCTGCGTCATAGATCCCTACGGTCACGCCGTGACTGAGACCCTATGGGACGAGGAAGCCATAATATTTGCCGAGCTGGACATGCAGAAGGTTCCGGCCAGCCGAATGGAGTTCGACCCCTGCGGCCACTACTCCAGACCGGACGTGCTGAAACTGGTGGTGCAGGATAAATAAATTTTAGTTTGCATTATCTCAGACGTATTTATACAAACGGAGAGCCTACGCCAGCTCCGATCAAAGTCGTCCTGTCGGGCTTGACATCTCCCCCCATATGCCCTAGAATCCTCCTCAACTTACCGAACTCTGAAAGGAGAACCGCGAGATGAATATAAACGTAATCGTCAACAGCCTCGTCCTATCGCTAACCATCGACCGCGGAGTCTCCCTCCGGAGTCGTCGGTAGCGTTTACCTTCGTCTATCGATAACGACCTTCCAAGGGCCGATTTCGCACAGTCTTGCGGATCGGCCCTTTTTTATTTCTCTCGGGTCCTCCCAAGGCGGTGCTCACAAAAAACGCAAGGAGGACAACATGAAGAGAACCCTCGCATCTCAGATAATAGCCAGCCACAGCACGGATCCCGTCAAAGAGGGAGCCATCTGCCGGGTATCGGTGGACTTCGCCTTCGTAAACGACATCACCGCTCCTCCCGCCATAGACGCCATGGCGGCCATGGGAAGAAGCCGGGTGTTCGATCGGAAGCGATGCGCCATAATTCCGGACCACTTCACCCCCAACAAGGACATAGCCTCGGCGGAACAGGCCAAGAAATCCCGTATATTCGCCTCGGAGCAGAAAATGCTCTATTGGGAGGTTGGACGGGCCGGTATCGAACACGCCATGCTTCCCGAAAAAGGCTATATACTGCCGGGCGACATAGTTCTGGGCGCCGACAGCCACACCTGCACCGGCGGAGCCATGGGAGCCTTCTCAACCGGAATGGGTTCCACCGACCTGGCCGGGGCCTGGGCCACAGGCGAGACCTGGCTCATGGTTCCTCCGACGGTACGGATAGATTTCCGAGGCTCCATATCCAGACATATCACGGGAAAAGACCTCATACTGGCGGTCCTGCGCGAGATATCGGTACAGGGAGCCAGATATATGGCCCTCGAGTTCGGAGGAGACGCCTTGGCCTCCATGTCGATGGATCACCGTTTCACCGTAGCAAACATGGCGGTCGAGGCCGGAGGCAAGGCCGGACTATTCGTTCCGGACGAAACCACCCTGGCCTACGCCGAGGCTAGAGCCTCACGCCCCTTCACCGCCAGATATCCCGACGAGGGATGCGAATACGCCAAACGGGTGGAGATCGACGTGGAGAAGCTCACGCCGCTGGTGGCGGCGCCCCACTCTCCGGACAACGTAAGGCCGGCATCCACCTTCGGAGACACCGAGATACAGCAGGTCTTCATCGGATCCTGCACCAACGGAAGGCTGGAGGACATGGCGGCGGCGGCATCGGTGCTCGAGGGGAAGAAGGTCCATCCGTCGGTTCGATGCATAGTCATACCGGCGTCCTACGAGGTATATAACGCCTGTCTGGAGAAGGGCTACATCCGGACCTTCACCGAGGCGGGGGCGGCGGTCTGCACTCCGACGTGCGGCCCATGCCTGGGAGGACACATGGGGATTCTGGCGGAAGGCGAGAGATGCGTGTCCACCAGCAACAGAAACTTCGTCGGAAGGATGGGACACCCGAAGAGCGAGGTATATCTGGCCAGCCCTGTGACGGCGGCCTGGAGCGCAGTCAAGGGACACATCGCCGATCCGGCGCAGGAGGAGGCATAGCGATGAGAGGAAAAGCCTGGAAATTCGGAGACCACGTGGACACAGACGTAATAATACCGGCCAGATATCTGGTCACGGCCGATCCTGAAACCCTGGGCGCCCACTGCATGGAGGACGGCGACCCCGATTTCGCTAAAAAGATATCCCAGGGGGACATCATTATCGGAGGAGAGAACTTCGGCTGCGGATCCAGCAGGGAACACGCCCCCATCGCCATAAAGGGAGCGGGGATCTCCTGCGTCATAGCTAAATCCTTCGCCAGGATCTTCTTCCGCAATTCCATAAACGTGGGGCTGCCCATCTTCGTCTGCCCCGAGGCGGCAGAGAAGATATCTCAGGGCGACGAGGTGACGGCGGACATGGAGGTCGGGGTAATCTCGGACGAAACGACCGGAGAAAGCTGGACCGTACCGGCATTCCCCGAATACCTCCGTGGGATAATCGCCGCCGGCGGACTGGTGCCCTTCGTGGCGTCCAGAGCGGGGAGATAGAGCCATGACCGTGAAGATAATAGCCCAGATCGCCGGAGACGGAATAGGTCCGGAGGTGATCAGGCAGGGACGAAAGGCGGCGGACGCCGCCACGGCCAAGACGGGAACGGATCTGGAATGGAGGACCTTTCCATGGGGAGCGTCCCACTACCTTTCCACCGGTGAGGTCCTTCCGGACGACGCCGTTGACAGGCTTTCGGAGTGCGACTCCATCTATCTGGGAGCCATAGGGGATCCCAAGGTCAAGCCGGGGATACTGGAAAGAGGCATCCTCCTGACGCTGCGATTCGGCTTCGACATGTACGTAAACCTCCGTCCCGCCAGGGCCTTTCCCAAGGTACCGGTTCCAATAGCGGGAGCGGACGGTCACTCCATAGACATGCTGGTGGTCCGGGAGAACACCGAGGACCTCTACATGGGGCTAGGAGCCACCGGAGACGGAAGCATCGACGAGGCAATAGAGGCGGAAAGAGGGCTCTACGACCTGACTGGCAGTGTAAAGCTGGAGACGGGACACAGGATGGCAATGCAGATGGGGATAGCCACAGAACCAGCTATCAGGAGGATAACCGCCACGGCCTGCCGCTTCGCCAGGGGACGAGGAGACGATTCTATACTTCTGGCGACCAAGGCCAACGCAATGCCCCAGCTGTACGGCTTCTGGGAGGAGATAGCCGCCGACGAGGCCAAGGCCCAGGGAATACCGATGGAGACTATGAACGTGGACGCCATGTGCTACCACGCAGTCAGAAGCCCCTGGGACTTCGGTACCGTGCTCTGCCCCAACCTGTTCGGCGACATCGTCAGCGACCTCTTCGCCGGAATAACCGGCGGACTGGGAGTGGCGGCGGGAGGCAACCTGGGAGACGGACTGGGGATGTTCGAGCCCATACACGGCTCGGCCCCGGACATAGCCGGAACGGACAGGGCCAATCCTCTGGCCGCAATTCTATCGGCGGGACTGATGCTCGACTCCCTGGGAGAACACCGGGCCGCCAAGACGATAGACCGGGCGGTAGAGACCTTCCTTAGCGAAAACGACGGAGACGACCTTCCGAGAGAGATGGGAGGTCAGGTAGGAACAGAGGCGGTCGGAGACAGGGTCGCCGAGATAATAGAGAGAATCGGAGAGGAGACTCCTTGATATGAAAGACACGGTTCGCATCTTCGACACCACCTTGAGAGACGGAGAACAGGCGGCGGGCATAAACCTCAACGGAACGGAGAAATTTCAGATAGCCAGACAGCTCGCAGCCCTAGGGGTGGACGTCATAGAGGCGGGCTTTCCTGCTTCTTCACGGGGCGATTTCGACTCGGTGAGATCCATCGCCTCCGAGATAGACGGCCCGATCATAGCCGGATTGGCCAGGGCGAACGAAGGGGACATAAGAAGAGCCGCCGAGGCCGTCAGGGAAGCATCTAGAAGTAGAATACACACCTTCATAGCCACAAGCCCCATCCACATGGAGCACAAGCTCAAGATGTCTCCCGAAGAGGTCCTTCGCAGAACGACCGACGCCGTTTCCCTGGCCGCCTCTTTGGTCAAGGACGTGGAGTTCTCCGCCGAGGACGCCAGTCGATCCGACCCGGAGTTTCTCATGGAGGTCTTCACCGCAGCCATAGCCGCGGGAGCCACGACGATAAACGTCCCGGACACTGTGGGCTACGCCACCCCGGGAGAGTTCGGCGACTTCCTCTCCCGCATAATGGAGGGCACCGAGGGATCGGAAAAGGCCATATGGTCCGTCCACGTCCATAACGATCTTGGGCTGGCGGTGGCGAACTCGGTGGAGGCGGTAAGACGAGGAGCCAGACAGGTGGAGTGCACCGTCAACGGCATAGGAGAGAGGGCGGGCAATGCATCTCTGGAGGAGATAGTCATGGCCCTCAAGGTCCGCCGAGACGTTTTCTCGGTGGACACTGCGATAGACACAACCAAACTTTTCGACACCAGCCGAATGGTCTCCCGACTGACGGGGGTCCATCTGCCTCCCAACAAGGCCATAGTGGGAGACAACGCCTTCGCCCACGAAGCGGGAATACACCAGCACGGAGTTCTCTGCAAGAGGGAGACCTACGAGATAATGCATCCCAAGGACGTGGGGGCTCCGGAGACCAAGCTCGTCATGGGCAAGCACTCGGGTCACCACGCCTTCGCCAAAGAGCTCGAGTCCATGGGATACTCCCTCACCGACCAGGAGCTCAAGAGGGCCTTCTCCCTCTTCAAGGAACTCTGCGACAAGAAGGAGATGGTGACGAAAAGCGACATGGAGGCCCTTGTGGTGGACGAGATCCTCTCTGTCTGTCCGGACAGAAAATTCTCCGTCAAGGATTTCGCCGTCCACTCCGGCAGAGGAAGGGCGACCGCCGCCATATCCCTGATCGATGGCAAAGACGAGATCCACGACGCCGCCACGGGCAACGGCCCGGTGGACGCCTCCTACGCGGCGATAAGGAGGATCGTGGGAATAGAGCCGGAACTGGCGGCCTACAGGATAATATCGGCAAGCGAGAAATCCGACGCCCTGGGAGAGGCCAGGGTCACCCTGCGACACGACGACATGGAGGTCCAGGGACGGGGAGTCAGCACCGACGTGATAGAGGCCAGCATAAAGGCCTACGTAAACGGCATAAACCGACTGTATCAGACCGCCGCCGCCAGAGGGGTGGAGATAGTGCGACAGAGACGGGCCGTCTAGGCTCGAAGTTTATCGCTCACGAACGAGATCAGCTCGTCGGCACTCTCCCTCGCCAAGGGCATGACCCTGCGGTGACAGCGAAAGAACAGAAGGTACGACCACAGCACCTCGAAACCGACAGAGAGGCCCATTTCGTGATAGCCGACAGGAAGACCCTTGCCTACATAGGTCAGATAGACTTCCACGTAATAGACTGGAAAAACCGTTCGGCGAGGATAGCCCTCGTCGTAGGCACCCCCGGCAACAGGGGGAAGGGCTACGGATCGGAGGCCCTGAACACCCTGGTCGATTACGGCTTTCGTTTCATGAATCTGCACAGAATGGACCTGCTGGTGAGGGAGGACAACCTGTCCGCCAGAAGATGCTACGAAAAATGCGGATTCGTGGAGGAAGGCAGGATGAGAGAGGCAATCTTCAGGGACGGACGTTACCTGGACATGATAGTCATGTCCATTTTGGAGGGGTAGAGCCCTTCACTTATCCCTACTTATATGGTATGTTTTTATCGTGCACCACGATAAAGCATCGTAAAAGGAGGGATCGATTTTGGATCTTGGACTGAGAGATAAGACAGCCATAGTGATGGCCTCCAGCGGAGGTCTCGGCAAGGGTATAGCCACCGAGCTCGCCAGAGAGGGAGCCAAGGTGATGCTGTTCAGCCCGTCGGAGGAAAAACTGGCAGAAGCTCAAAGGGACATAGAGGAGGAGACCGGCAACAGGCCGTCCTTCTTCGTCGGAGATATCACGGCAGCGAAGGACATAAAGGGCCTGGTGGACGCCACCGTGGAAAAGCTAGGGCCTGTCTACGCCCTGGTGAACAACACCGGAGGACCTCCTGCCGGTACCTTCGACGACTTCGAGGACACGGCCTGGCAAAAAGCCTTCGAGCTCACGCTCTTGTCCTATATCCGTACCGTCAGGGCGGTCCTTCCGTCCATGAGGGGCAACGGAGGCGGCAGGATCGTGAACTCCACTTCGTCCTCGGTAAAATCGGTCCTGGACAACCTGATACTGTCCAACACCTTCAGGACCGGGGTCATGGGGCTGACGAAATCCCTGTCCCAAGAGCTCGGAAAGGACGGCATTCTGGTCAACGTCATAGGTCCGGGAAGGATAGGTACCGCCAGGATAGAGCATCTGGACTCGATCAGGGCGGAAAGGTCGGGGCTGTCGGTCGAAGAGGTCCGACGCAAGGCCTTCGATTCCATCCCCCTGGGAAGATATGGAACAGTAGACGAATACGGCCGATTGGCCGCCTTCCTCTGCTCCGAGGCCAACACCTACATAACGGGACAGACGATCCTCCTGGACGGAGGGATGGTCAAAGCGTTCTAGCAAAGGGCAAGTTCTCATGTAAGGGGCCGAGGCGGAATTCCGCCTCGGCCCCTTTAGGTCATGTTGCTAACAGCCTTTCTCGTCTAAATTACCACCGTCGTAAAGGATTTTCTTGTAGAATCTTGCTGTTTTGTCGATAGACATATTCTCATATGTTATAATTTTTATCTCCAAAGGAGGCCGAGATGCGATATAACGACATCGTCCTGACCGTCCGTTCTTTAAAGAAAAGTTTCGGCCCCGTAGACGCCCTCGTAGAGGGAGATCTGACCCTCGAGAGGGGAAAGATAACTGCGTTGGTGGGAAACAACGGAGCGGGAAAGACCACTCTGATCAAATGCATAACCGGAGCGCTGCGGCCGGATTACGGCTATATATCCATTAGGGGCAAAGCGACCCCGTCTCTCACCTTGGCCGAAGCTCGTCGTAGGGGGGTAGCCACAGTCTATCAAGATTTGGCCCTTGTGGACGTGTTGGACGTAGCGTCGAACATATGGCTCGGTATGGAACCCTCGAGATGGGGTATCGTCGATCGAGAGGCTATGAGGCATCGTTCGATCGAGCTGCTTAAACGATTCGCCATAGACCTTCCGTCCGTCGCTACTCCCGTCTCCGATCTCTCCGGAGGCCAGAGACAGGCGGTAGCCCTGGCCCGAGCGATCGCCCAGGAAGGAGATATATTGATACTGGACGAGCCGACATCTGCCATGGGGATAGTGGAAAGATCCCACATCGTCGATACCGTTAAAAAGTTACGGGAGGACGGACAGGCGATACTCTACATAAGCCACGATATGGAACAGGTTCTGGAGACCGCCGACGAAGTGGTTATAATGCGCAACGGAAGAACCGTAGCCTGTATTCCCGCTGACGAACTCGATCCCCTATCCCTTGCGGGACGGATATCCGGAGCCATATCGTGAAAAGCGCTAGACCGCTGCGGTTGGCGGGAGTCATATCGATCTCCTGTTTGATTTTCGCCCTATCGTCGCCTTATTTCATGAACTGGGACAACATAAGGAACGTGCTGGATCAAAGCACTCTCAACATAGTCGTAGGCCTGGGGATGTCCCTTTTGATCGCCTCAGGAGGGATAGACCTCTCGGTAGGTTCCGCCGTGGCGCTTATAGGCGTGATAATAGCCCCCGCGCTGAAAGCGGGGCTACCGACGTCCACGGCATGCCTGGCCGCCCTGGCGGCGGGGACGATCGCGGGCCTATGGAACGCTGGTATCGTCGTTTTTCTGAGGATCAATCCCTTCATAGCGACCTTGACCTCTATGTCTCTGATGTCCGGTCTGGCACTTATAATCACGCAGGGAACGCCGGTTTACGGCTTCCCGCCGTCTTTCACGTTTATAGGCAGAGGCCGGATTATGGGCCTTCCGGTATCGGTTATAGTCTGTGCCCTGCTATTTCTGGCTCTGTGGTTCTTCTTCTCGTTCACTCGATTCGGGATATACACCCTCGGGCTGGGAAACAACGAGGAGGCCCTCAGACGATGCGGAATCAGGGTAAAGCGCTGGAAGACCGGCCTATACTGCCTTTGCGGATGCTGCGCCGCCATGGCTGCCGTACTTATTACCTCGCGTCTCAACAGCGCGGAACCTCTGGCGGGGGCGATGATGGAGATGGACGCCATAGCCACGGCGGTGCTCGGAGGAACAGCCATACAGGGCGGTAAAACCAGCCTGACAGGGACCGTTCTGGCGGGGATTCTGCTGGCGCTGGTAAAGAACGGCCTCACGATGCTCGGAGTCTCGTCCTACTATCAGGGATTTTCCGTAGGTGCCATCGTCCTCATATCGGTAGTTCTTTCGGAGCGATCGACGAGGACGAAACAATAGATAGCGGAGGGTGATTTGAAAATGAAGGTAGCGAAGTTCTTATGTGCGGCGGCGCTGTGTTGCGCCATGGCGGCGACCTCTTTCGCAGGCGAGCCGAACCCGATGGTCTCCAAGTCGATAGCGACCATCGAGGATCAGATGGGGTCGTTGCCCGACATAACCGGCCAGGAGCGCATAGGGGTTCTGGTGATAACCCTGTCCAACCCTTATTGGGTGACCATGAAAGAACGCTACGGCGAGTGGGCAAAGGAGATGGGGATATCGGTGGAGGTTATGGCGGCCCCAACCGAAAAGGACCTCAAGTCCCAGCTCAACACCCTGGAGGCCATGGTGGCCAAGAAATACGACGGAATCATAGTTACCCCGATGGACCCGTTCAATCTTATACCGGGCATAGTCAAGGCCGACGAAAAAGGCATCCCAGTCGTATGTTCCGGCCCCGAGGTAAGCAGAGACGGTTTAAAGCAGGCCGGTGCCGTAATGGACGGATGGATAACCGCCACGTTCAAGGACCAAGGGCGACTCTGCGCCGAGGACATGGCCGAAAAGCTGCCCTCCGGATCGGAGGTCGCCATAATAGAGGGAATTCCCGGAGCCGGACAGAGCAAAGCTCGGAGAGAGGGAGCGTCCGAGGGCTTCGAAAAAGCCGGACTCAAACTGGTCGCTGTGGAAGCCGGCAACTGGGACAGAAACAGGGCCTACGACATAACGACCAACCTCGTAAAAGCCCATCCCCAACTCAAGGGAATATATTGCGCCAACGACGTGATGGCTCTTGCCGCGGTAGACGCCCTCGAGGTTGCAGGAATAGAGGGAGTGACGGTATACGGAACGGACTTCATTCCTGAGGCGGCAGAGGCCATAAAAAGCGGCAGGTTGGCCGGATCGACCACCTTCTCCCAGGCCGCCTGGACCAGAGGAACTCTCGTCTACACTCTGAAGCTGATAAAAAAGGACGAAGACCTTCCGGAAAAACTGTCCGTTCCGATAACCCTGGTGAACGGAGAGAATATCGGGCAATTCCAGGGGTGGAAATGATCGATGGATCTCCGCAAAATAGCTATTCTTTTCTGTGATCAAGACAACCCGTTCTGGTTGGAGACCATACGCATGTACCGGGAATCCCTCCCGGTACATGGTTTTTATGGAGACTTTCTCTTTCCCGAAGATCCGAGAGACGGCCTATGCCAGGCCGAACTCATGGGCAGATACCTGTCGGCGGACTACGACTGCATGATAATAAACCCCCTGACGGCGGAAAACCTCCTGCCCTCGCTTGAGTCATCGTCCAGAAAATTTCCCATCTTCGACGTAGGCCCCAAGTGCGACCAAGAGATGGTAGCCGGCATATCCGGTTATATACCGTTACAGGCGGCCGACTTCGAGGAACAGGGCCGAATGTGCACGGAGGTTCTACTGGAAAACTGCGACGGTCCTTTGGGCTGCATCGGCGGCCCCATCGACACCAGGCAGGGCAGGATGAGAACAGAGGGAGCCGTTAAGACGGCAAAACGAAGAGGCCTAGCGGTCCTCGACGTGGAATGGAGCGACTTCACCAAGGAGGGCGGCAGAAAGGCGATGGAAAAGCTGATCCCCCTAAAACCCGAGGCCATTTTCTGCGCCAACGACCTTATGGCCTTAGGGGCTATAGAGACCGCCGCCGAAAAGGGCGTCGAAATCCCAATAGGAGGGGTCGACCTCATACCGGAAGCCCTTTCCGCCATAGAGGCGGGATCTCTGACCGCCTCCGTAGGCCTCGATCCGGCAGAGCTGGTAGATGAAATACTGAAATCGATCGGTTTATTTCTGAAATATAAACTTGTCCCCACGGGAACTCTTGCGAACAATATATTGAAGACTCTATAGCATAAATGTTTCGATCTTGTCGCGTAAATCCTCCACGTGTATACTGATATTAGGCATAATTTTTATGCCTAATAGTTACAAGGGGGAGGAACTACAAGATGGAGAAAGAAAATATGCTTAAAGAACTGGCCAGATCGGTAGTCGATATGGACGAGGAGACATCGGCGAAGCTATCCAAAAATTACGTCGAAGCGGGATTTGACGCTTACGACGGCATCTCCTCGGGACTTTCCGTAGGTATGGACGAGGCGGGAAGACTGTACGAAGAGGAGGAGTACTACATACCGGAGTTGTTGTTGTGCTCCGACGCCATGTACGCCGGTCTGGACGTGCTTAAGCCCCACCTTCGCAGGGACGATTCGTCCGAGACCTACAAGGCGGTGGTAGGGGTGGTCGAGGGGGACACCCACGACATAGGGAAGAATCTTTTCAAGGTGATGCTGGAGACCGTAGGATTCGAGGTCTACGATCTTGGAAGAGACGTCCCCCCCAAGGAGTTCGTCGACAAGGCCATCGAGGTGGGAGCCCATCTGGTAGGGATGTCCACCTTGATGACCACCACCATGCCCAACATGCCGGTGGTCGTAGACCTGCTCAAGGCGAAGGGCATAAGGGATAAGACTATCGTCATGGTAGGAGGAGGCCCTATCTCCAGGAACTTCGCCCAGAAGATAGGTGCCGACGGCTACGAACCGGAGGCATCCGCCGGAGCCAGACTTGCCAGAAAACTGGTGACGACGAAACTGGAGACGATGTCCCATGTCGCAGTTTAAGGATTTAATGACCCCGCTGGAACGTGCCAGGGCCATGTCAGCGGGACAGCCGGTGGACCGGTTACAGTGTAACCCCAACCTCTCCAACGGGATCGCCCGCATATCGGGATGCAGGATATCCGAGTTCAACCACGACCCGAGAGCCCTGGCCGACGCCGTCATCGCCACCCACAGGAGATTCGGAGGCGACGGAGCCAAGGTGTTCACCGACCTCTTCACCGTCGCCGAGGCTATGGGAGCCAAGATCAAGTTTCCCGACGACGACACGGCGGACCTATTGGAACCTGCCATAGACGACGTCTCCAGGATCGACGAGCTGGAGCCTATAGATCCGGAGAAGGCCTGTAGAATTCCGACCCACCTGAAGGCGATGGAGATGGTAGTGGACGAAATAAGCTCCGAGGTCCCCTGCACCGCCTTGGTGGTCGGCCCCTTCACCACCGCCTTCTTTCTGATAGGTGTAGAGAAAATGACGAGACTGATGGTGCGAGATCCCCAGTCGGTGGATAGGCTATGTCAGGTCTCGCTGGAAAGCACACTGCGCTACGTAGACGCCGCCGCCTCCAGAGGCATGGGGATATCCATAGCAGAGCCTCTCTCATCCTGTACCGTCGTCAGCCCCAAACACTTCAGACGCTACGCCGCTCCAGTGGTAGGAAAACTGCTGAACCACATCAAGGACAAGGGCATGGGCACATCGATGCACATCTGCGGCAAGACCGACGGGATCTGGGAGGATCTGGCCGACATGGGTCTAAACGCCCTCAGCATCGACAACGTGGTCCCCCTACCGGGTTGCGTATCCAAGGTAGGCGACAGGATGAAGATAATGGGCAAGGTGGACCCCTCGTCGGTTATGTTCGCCGGAACCAGGGAAGAGGTTCGAAAGGCCTGCCTGTCCGACATCCGAGACGCCTATCGATCGCCCAAGGGATTCGCCCTCATGTCCGGATGCGGCCTTCCGGTGGAGACGCCGATAAGGAACATAGACGCCATGATGGATGCAACCAGGGAGCTCGGGTGGCCCATAACCGAGGAAAAACTGGAGAAGGCTCTGGCGATCGACAGATATGACGACTGATATGACCGAGCTAAAAAGGCTGGTCGGGGCCCTGAAGAGGGAGTCGTTAGACCGCCCTCCCTGCATATGCCCCGGCGGAATGATGAACATGATCGTAGAGGACGTTATGGACCTGACCGACAGTACCTGGCCCGAGGCACACCTCGACGGAGAGGCCATGGCCGAGCTGGCGGCGGGACAGCCGGAGAACGGAGGGTTCGAGAACTACGGGGTTCCATTCTGCATGACAGTAGAGGCCGAAGCCATGGGGGCGCCTGTATCGATGGGAGACAGGATCCACGAACCGAGGGTTATCGGATACGTCATGTCGAACTCCGGCGACATGAACAGTTTAAAGGAGATGGACCTATCCTCCGAACGTACGGCCCAGGTATGTAGGGCGATTTCCCTCCTGAAAAAAAGAAACGGCGACATACCGGTAATAGCCAACCTAACCGGTCCGATAAGCCTTGCCACATCGCTCGTGGATCCCTCGCTTTTCTATAAGGATATGAGAAAGAGCCCGGAGAAAGTCCAGATTCTGATGGATTTCGTGGTGGAACAGCTCGTTCGATTCGGAAAAGCCCAGGTCGAGGCGGGAGCGGACGTCCTCACCATATCGGACCCAAGCGGAACGGGAGAGATCCTGGGACCTAAGGCATTCGAAAGATGGGCAATCCCCGCTCTCAACGGCATACTGGACCGACTCTCCACCTCCGTAAAGGGCACCATAGTACATATATGCGGACGTCTCGGCGGAGTGGCCCATCTTCTGGACGACATAAGGAGCGACTGCATCAGTTTCGATTCCATAACCTCCGCCAAAGAGTTGGCCCTCAGGTTGAGCACTAAATCCCTTATGGGAAACGTGAGCACCCTTGCCATAGAGACGGCCTCTCCAGAACATCTGAAACGGATGGCGAAGGTGTGCATGGACCAGGGAATCGATATTCTGGCCCCCGCCTGCGGCATTGGAGCGGGGACGGCACTTAGCCAGGTACGGACTCTGGTGGATAGCGCAAAGGAAAGGAAGTCTTCATGACGTCGAGGATTACCATCGATGGAGACAAGGTCCTGGAGTTCTCTCCGGGGCCTACCCTGTTGGAGATACTGAGAGAAGGCGGAGTCAAGACAGAGGCTCCCTGCGGAGGCAAGGGAATCTGCGGAAAATGCCGGGTCACCCTGAAAGGAGACGGAGGCCCCGTGACGGACGAGGAGAGGACCTTTCTCTCGTCGGAGGACATCGCAGAGGGAGTTCGACTGTCCTGCCTGTGCCGCCCGGTCGGCGACGTCGCTGTGTCCCTGTCCGATCAGGAGGAAAAGGGTTCGGCCATCCTCACGGACGGGAACCGCCCGGATTTCGAGATATGCCCCGCCATAGGCGCCGTGCCTATATCGATACCGAGACCGGAGATAAGAGACGGAATGTCCCTTCTGGACCATCTCGAATCGGTAACAGGGCCGCTTAAACCGGACGCATCTCTGGTCAGGAGGATTCCCCAGGCGTTCAGATCGAAGGAAGTAACCGCGGTCTTCCACAAAGACAGCCTGATAGACCTGATACCGAAGAGAGACCCCGAGCTTTACGGACTGGCGGTTGATGTAGGTACCACGACGGTGGTCGTGTCGTTGATATCCTTGAAGACCGGGGATACCGTCGGATCCGCCAGCGAGATAAACCCCCAGAAGGACTTCGGCCTGGACGTGATCTCCCGAATAGAGAGATGCGAGACCTTTCCTACCGGTCTGGAGGACCTCCATGACGCCATAATCTCCTGCCTGGACCGCCTCGTGGACAAAGTCTGTTTCGATAAAGGGACCTCCAGGAAAAGAATATACGAGATGGCGATCGGCAGCAACGCCACCATGACCTCTCTGCTGCTGGGGGTCCATCCCTGGTCACTGGGCAGGGCTCCTTTCAGCCCTGTTCTTCGAAGGGGGATGACCGTACCCTCGGTAGACCTGGGGGTAGAATTGGCTCCGGGAGCCAGGGCCTACGTCCTGCCCGGAGTCTCAGCCTACATTGGCTCCGATATAGTGGCTGGAATGGTGGCTACCGAGCTGATGGAAGACCGGGGCATCAGGCTCTTCATAGACATAGGCACGAACGGTGAGATCGTCCTGTCCGACCGGGGCAGGCTCAGCGCCTGTTCTTGCGCCGCCGGGCCCGCTCTGGAAGGGATGAACATAAGCTGCGGCATGAGGGCATCGGACGGAGCGGTGGAGTCGGTTCGCCTGAACGAATCCTTCGCCGAACTGGGAGTCATAGGCGGAGGAATGCCCAGAGGGCTATGCGGCAGCGCCATACTGGACGTGTTATCCGAGGTGGTCCGTCTTGAGATGGTGGGCAAGACGGGGAGACTGAAACCGGGGCCCATGATCACAGAGGAAAACGGGAAAAGGGCGTTGGTCCTGAGAGAGAGGGATCCGAGGCTCACCGTGACCCAGGGCGACCTTAGACAGGTTCAGCTGGCGAGAGGGGCCATACTCTCCGGATTCATATCCCTTCTGGAGGCCAACGACCTGACAATGGCCGACATAGATCAGGTCCTGGTAGCGGGACAGTTCGGACGCCATCTGAGCATCGACAGCCTGACGGGGTCGGGGCTCATACCGATGGAACTAAAGGAACGAATAACCTATTGCGGCAACACCTCCGGAGCTGGAGCCGCCATGTGCCTGCTTTCCAGGAAAGCCAGAGACGACGCAGAGAGGATTTCCGACATGGTGGACTACGTCGAGCTATCCGTGCTGGAGAGTTACGACCGTCTCTTCTCCAGATGTCTCCAGTTCGAGGTATCGAGATGAAGGGCTGCCCTGTGTCGAAGAACGGAGCCATGCCGGACGAGATAGGCTCCCGCTATCCCTTTCCCCAGGTACACCGCGACGGGGAGCTCATGGCCCAGGTGGCGGAGGAATTGATGCGATTAGAAGGAGACATCTACTGTTCCGTGCCTTTCTGTTCCACCGTGGAGGCCGAGGCCTTCGGGGCGCAGGTAAGGATGGGGGACCACAGGACCACCCCTCTCATACCCAAGTGTCCCTGGGACGACCCCGACATGATCCCGAAGGAGATTCCATCGCCTGACTCCGGCAGGATGGGTGAGGTCATGAAGGCGGTGTCCATACTGAGGGGAAAAGGTCTTCCCGTCATATTGAAGATATCCGGGCCCTTCTCCACCCTGATGGGGCTGCTGGATCCCAAGGTTTTGTTTCGAACCGCCAGAAAAGATCCCGACAGAATAGAGATCGTTCTGAAAGGAATATCGGCCTACTCTCTCTCCTGTGCAAAGGAGGCGGCGAGACGGGATATCTCGATAATCTCCCTGGCGGAGCCCTCCGCCACCCCCGACCTTCTAGGCCCGAAACGGTTCGAAAAGCTGGTCTCCCCTGCTTTGACCAGACTGTTGAGGGAGATGGACCGATTGGACGGACCGTGGAGCGGTTTTCTGTGCGGACGGCTCTCGTCGTCCATGGAAGAGATAGGGGCCATATCGGGACATACCGCGGAGATGGGATCGGGAAGATACGGAGATCACCTCGAGACCCTCAGAACTCGGGGGATCCGGTGGTTCGGAGGGGGCTGCGTGGCCCAGACTCCCGCCGACGCCTGTAGAATACGGACCATGGACGTGACGGACTAAAAACTCTCCGGGGCACACCTAACAACATTTCTGCTTTATACTTTAAGGACGTTAAACGGGAGGTGCGTCCTTTGCATTTAGATAGCTTTCAGATATTGGCGATCGCCCTGTCGGGGCTGATAGCGGGGCTTTCCAAGTCGGCTCTGCCCGGGACGGCCATTCTCATGGTCCCGCTCATGGCATCGGCCTTCCCGGCCAAATTGTCGGTCGGGCTGTCTCTGCCCATTCTTATAGCAGCGGACATCGTCTCCGCCCCGAGCTACAGGTTCGAGGCCGCCAAGGAGAGAAGACTGATCCTCACCCTTCTGGCGGGGGCGGTCGTAGGGATCGGACTGGGATGCCTTTTGATGGAGAGGCTAGACGGGGAGTTGTTTCGATCCGTCATAGGCTGGGTGGTTCTGTCCATGCTTGGGCTGAGGATTCTGTCGTCACGGCGGAAAAAGGAAGGATCCACCTTCGAGGGGATGAGACCCTCCCTAAGGTTTCTTTTCGGGCTCGCCGCCGGTACCGCGACTGCCCTGGCCAACGTAGCGGGACCGATCATATCTCTCCACATGATAATGTCCGGCTTGCCTAAACGACGTTTCATAGCCGCAAGCGTTTGGTTCTTCCTGGTGGCCAACGTCCTCAAAGTCCCGTTCTATTGGTCCATCGGGATCATAAACCCGGACACACTGAAGGCTAATCTTATCGCCATGCCCTTCGTCGCCCTAGGGGTCTGGTCGGGGCTGAAATTGGTGGGAAGAATAAAGCAGAATCTCTTCATAATGGTCGTGACGGCACTGACCTTCGTCGCGGCGATACGCCTCATACTTAGCTGAATCGACTTCAGCAGATTTCGACTCTGTTTCTGCCTTTTTCCTTGGCGTCGTAGAGTGCCTCGTCCGCCCTGGCCACGAACTCGTTTACCGGTTCGCCGCTCCTATACTGGGTGACCCCGAAGCTGGAGGTTATCCTTATGTCGTCGTGGAATACATTGTCCTCTACGGCACTCCTCATCCTCTCGGCGTACTCCAGGGCGCCTTTGACGTCGGTCTCCGGCAGAACCACCAAAAACTCCTCCCCACCCCACCTTCCGACAGAGTCGCCTGCACGGGTACAGTTCTTCATCAGAGCCGCGATGGAGCTCAACACAGTATCCCCTACCTCATGACCAAAATTGTCGTTGACATTTTTAAAGTGGTCTATATCCACCATCACGACGGAGAGAGACGATCCGTAGCGGCTGGACCTCTCCGTCTCTGAAAGAAGAATCTGGTCCATCTTCCGGCGGTTCCAGAGCCCCGTAAGGGAATCCCTGTTGGCCAGATATTCCAACCTGTCGCTGTAGGACTGGATGTTTTCCATCTTATCCTTCAGTACCAGTATCATGTCCTTCAGCGCCTCGCATATATAGGAGATCTCATCGGACGCCCCCGAGGATATCTCGGACATCACGTCCAGCAGCCCGTCCAGGTCGGTCTTCCTCTCCGAATAATCGACTAAGGCGCCTACCATTCTGGTATAGGGATCGAATCGCCTTCTAAGGAAGAACAGCAGAAAAAAAACGGTTCCTCCGGTCACGGCCAGAAAGGCGAGTATCAAGCTGTACTGAAGCCACAGCAGTTCCCTATATTCGGGACTGGGCAAAAAGTCGAGGGAGAAGAACCCCCCTCCTACCTCTATAATACGATGGGGATACTGAGAAGCGTCATCTTCCCGGGATAGATCGGAATCCATCTCTTCGGAGAAGGTCAATTTCATGTTGTCCTGCGGGAGCAGCGTTTCCAGAAAAGAGGGAGTTATCGCTTTGGACACGACCAGATATCCAACAGGCACATCGTCGTATTTAAGCACGGGACGACAGGCGACGAAGCTATCCCTCCCATCCACTGGAGCTATCCCTAAGAAGACCCCATTCTTCTCTGCCTCCTCGAAGTAGATATCGGAGGAAAGCGAATCGGCAAATCTGAACTCGTCGGGAGCCCTGGCGATGACAACCCCGTCCAAGTCGGTGAAGACCACGGAACCGACGGTCTTAGTGAAAGCCTTGCCCCAGTCTGACAGCACCTCGTTATCCGATTCCTCGATGGACTCCACGATATCTCTGGGACGGGACAAATTGGTGGATAACTCCATAATATGATCGAGCTCGTAGGTCAGATTCCTGCGCACTATGGCAGTATATCTGTCATGATCGGCGATTCTAGACTCTCTATAGTCATCTATCGCCAACTCCAGCAAAATGCCGTAGATCAGGCTTAAGACGGCAAAAGAGGCCATGACTATGGTCAAGATACCGTTTCTAAGAGAGGACCTTCTCCTAGAGGTCACGGTTCGCCACCTCCCTCACTGAATTGTAGAAGGGATCGTTCGACGGGGAAACCCCTAGGAAACATTCCGCTCCATGGATGTCGGTAGAGAGAAAGGAAGACCCTATTGTCTTCACGTCCACGACCCCTTAAAATGATCAACTTTTCCATTATCTTAACACCTATAAGAAAAAAAACGGGAAGCATAAAAGAAAACCTGTCGGAGAGAGATACCAAAGGAGGATTCATCGTGGACGAAAAGGATTGGCTTCTTGTAGAGGCGCTATGGAAGGAGAGGAACGTCACCCAGGCGGCAAAGAGACTGTATATGTCTCAACCCGCCGTGACCAGGAGGATACAGCATATGGAGAGAGAGTTCGGCTGCCGCATCCTGATCAGAAGAGGCCGGGGGGTGGATCTGACCCCTCATGGAGAGAGATTGGTGAACTACGCCAGAAAATCACTGAAAGATCTGAGAGACCTCAAGGACTCCTTGGACGGCGACGACTACGGAGTCAGAGGGACGCTTCGCATAGGATGCGCCAATATCTTCGCCAAATACAGGCTTCCGGACCTGCTGAAGTCCTTTTGCGGCAAATACCCCGACGTGGAGGTAAAGGTTCGAACCGGCCACAGCCAGAGGGTTTACGACATGCTGTTGTCTGACGAGGCTCAACTGATAATCGCCAGGGGAGATTTCAAGTGGCCGGAACTCAGCTATTCGATGGACGACGACGGCCTCTATTACGTCGTAAGCTCCGAACCGCTGAAAATGGACAGACTGCCGGAGATGCCGAGAATCCACAACCGCACCGACGGACCGCTGGAGACCGACATAAGAAACTGGTGGCAAAGTCGCTACTCCGTCCCTCCCACCGTTTCCATGGAGGTGGACACCGTCGATATATGCCTACAGATGGTCAGGAAAGGGCTGGGATATGCAATACTTTCCGGTCTCTGCCTGGAGGAGGCGACGGAACTCCACGGAGAAATGCTGGTGTTCCCCGACGGGAATCCGCTCCGGAGAGACACCAGATTGTATTGCCGGGAGAACGCCGTAGGACTCAAGGCCCTGGCGGCCTTCATGGAATTCGTCAAGGGCGAGGTAGCGTTTAAACCCTCCCTCGCCCGGTAGGCTACTATCTGTCCGAACAGTCTCTGTAGTAGTTCATCAGGCATCCGGACAGAATTATATCCCTGTCCTCCTTCTCCAAATCCGTCAGTTTCAATGCCACTGGGACCCTCTCGTGATCCCTCAGAACGTACGCCTGGATCTCGGTGGAGCCCTCTTGCACAGCCTTTCGGATTCCCGGCACGTAAAGCCAGTCCTCGGCACGGAATTTGCCCTGTTCCTCATGCTCGACCACGTAGGGGATCATTCCCCAGTTTATGAGGTTGCTGCGATACCTTTTGGTGGCGTACTCCACCGCCACGTTGGCCTGACCTCCCAGCATCTTCTGAGACGAAGCCGCCTGTTCCCTGGCGGAACCGTCGCCGGGCTTCACGGCGAATACCGCCGACCCGAGACCGATCCTTCCGACATCGACATGCTCTCCCACCAGAGATAGTATCTCGGCAAGATCGTCGGGCAGGGGAGTTCCGTCAGCGACAGACTTTTTGCGACAATCCTCCAGGGCCTGAGCCACCTTGGCCCGGCCTACGAAACGGGGCTCCTTTCTGGAGAGGGTGAACTCGGCCAGCTTCATCGGGTTGGAACGAAGCGACGACGTCTCGCCGGACGGAATCAGCTCGTCGGTAGTGGTGACGGGATCGTCTATAACGGCAGCCATCAAAAGCAGCTGATCCTCTGGAAGAGGCGATATCTCCGGCCAGGGCTTTATGTTGGGCCCGTAGACCAATTCTTCCTCGGGATGGGGCCTGCCCACGCCGCGATAGACTCTTTTGCCGTAGACTTCGCCGTCGAAACGGTAGGGAACGGGCTCGAGTCTGTCGGCAAACTCCGTTCCGGGGGTCAGAATTCCGCCGTTTGCCGCCGTGGCCGCTATGGAGCGAGAGTCCATGAGAGCCACCGCCGATATCTGTCCATCTCCCGGCTTTGAGCCCTCACGGTTGGGGAAGTTTCTGGTCGTGTGACGGATGCTGAAGCCTCTGTGACAGGGAGTATCTCCCGCCCCGAAACAGGGTCCGCAGAAGGCTGTCTTCACTATGGCACCGGCGGCCATTAGCTTTCCGATGGAACCGTTGGACACCAGTTCCATGTTAACCGGCTGGCTGGCCGGGTAGACGCTCAGAGAAAACTTACCGGCCCCGGTATCGGCTCCGTCCAATATCTGCGATGCGGCGACGACGTTCTCGAAGGTTCCTCCGGAGCACCCCGCTATGATTCCCTGATCCACGGTGAAACGACCGTCCACAACCTTATCCATGAGCCCCAGCCTCAGCGAGCTGTTCTCCATCACCTTGGCGGTCTCCGTCTCGACGGCCTCTATCATATCCACGGGGTTCTCGACGAACTCTCTTATGGTAACGGCGTTGCTCGGGTGATAAGGCAGGGCTATCATCGGTTCCACCTTGTCCAGATCCACCACCACGGCTCCGTCGTAGAGGGCCACGTCGTCCGGATCGATCCTTTTATAGGCTTCAGGACGACCGTGTACGCCGTAAAACTCCTTTATGGCCTCGTCGGTACGCCATATGGAGCTCCAACAGGCTGTCTCGGTGGTCATGACATCGATACCCAGCCTAAAATCGACGCTCAGAGAACCGACGCCGGGCCCGACGAACTCCATGGCCTTGTTCTTTACGAAACCGTTCTCGAAGACCGTTCCTATGATGGCAAGGGCGACGTCCTGAGGTCCGACGCCGGGACTGGGAGCGCCTTTCAGATATATACACACCACGCCGGGCCGAGCCATGTCGTAGGTTCGACCTAAAAGCTGCTTGACCAGCTCCGGGCCACCTTCACCGACTGCCAGAGTCCCGAGAGCCCCATAGCGGGTGTGGCTGTCGGTCCCAAGGATCATGGCCCCGCTCTCGGCCATCATCTCCCTCATGTACTGATGGATCACCGCCACGTGGGCGGGGACGTATTCGCCTCCGAACTTTCTGCAAGCGGAGAGGCCGAAAACGTGGTCGTCCTCGTTGATGGTCCCCCCCACGGCGCACAGGCTGTTGTGACAGTTGGTAAGGACGTAGGGAACGGGAAACTCGGTCAGTCCGCAGGCTATGGCGGTCTGAACCACCCCCACGTAGGTGATGTCGTGAGAGGTCAGCTTATCGAAGCAAAGCCGCAGGCCGCCCTTTCCATCGCTCGTGTCGTGAGAGTCGATGATGCCGTAGGCCATGGTCCCGGTTCCCGGCACGGTCGGCAGAGCATTCGCATCAGGCGCCAGCCCCGCCTTCGACATGAGGCTCTCCACCTCGGTTTTTCCTACCTTCTCCGACCTCTCGCAAAGCACATCGCCGTTGAAAAGATATACCGGTCTATCCACCAGGGAAATCAAAATGCTCCAGCTCCTTCCGGGAATTATCTGTCTTTCTATTTCAGTATATCCCCTGCAAGCCATCACATCTAATGCTGTATTTTCATGCTGATCGATGCAAAAAAATCATTGCAGGGGATGCCGATCCATAGTCCAGAGAAACGCCGTATTCCTTGAGCTTGAATTAAAAAATCCCCGACCATCTCTAACAGGAGATGATCGGGGACGTTTATAGATCGAGATGTCGTTGCTTTCTACAGTATGGACAAAATCTTTCCTACGATAAGTCCGCCACCGGTTCCTACCACGTAGCCCATCATCGCCATAAGGACTCCGATCGGGACGAGTGCGTCGCTGTAAGCGGCGGCAAGGATCGGGGCGGAAGCCACCCCTCCGATGTTGGCCAGGCTCGCCACACCGCATGTGAACAGGTCGAGCTTGAAGAGCTTGGCTATTATGGAGAGACTCAAGGCGTGAATTCCGAGGATGACGAATCCGGCGAGTATATACATGGGAGCCTCGGTGAGTTCGGCGAAGTTGGCTCTAGAGGCGATAAGCCCGACGATCATATAAAGCATGGTGTTGGCCATCTGAGAAGCACCGGGAAGACCGTACATGGGGGTCATGGCGCAGAGCACACCTACCACCGTAGCCAGAAGTACCGTCCAGGTGGTGCCGGACATGAAGGCCGATTTCGGAAGGAAACCGGAAGCCCACTGGCAGGCAGCGGATACGGCCAAAGCGGCGCCGAGGAGGAAGATTATGTCGCTGAAGGTGGTCTCCTTGCGCAGACTTTCGTGATGCCTGGAGAGCTCGGCTCCCACCTGATCGATGGCGCTGGTGTCAGACTTGGTCCACTTGTTGAACTTCATTGCGTAGGGTACCATACCGAGAAGAACCATGACCCAGATCGAGTAGTCGATGGAGTCTATAAGAAGGGTGTAGCCCATATCGGCGTCGGCGATATTCAAGGCTCCCTGGATGGCCACCATGTTGCCGGTACCGCCCATCCAGCTTCCACAGAGGGCGGCGAAGGCTCTCCAACCATCGGCGGGCAGGTTGCTCTTGAACAACATATACATTACGACGAAACCGAAAGCGATGCTGGTGGAGGCGGCGAAAAATCCGAGCAGCATCTTCGGACCCAACTTCATAATCTTCCTCAGGTCGCATCGAAGGAGCATGAGGAAGATCATCGCAGGAAGAAGATTGCCCTTTACCCCCTTGTAGACTGCGTTTACGCTTTCCGTCTTGCTCCACAGACCGAAGGTGGAGAAAAGCATACACACGAAATAGATAAGGACGACCGCAGGAACGTACTCGAAGAACTTCCCTTTCGAATGCCGCTCCGCCAAAACCACTAGCCCCGCGAAAAACAGGATAAAAGCGAGATAAGAAAAACCGTTGGTGATCACGTAATTCCCTCCTCTTAGATTAAAATAGGGCCTAGGCCCGTATCAATGCCAGTTTATTTCGTCGAAGGACATCACTCCCAGACCGGGAGCATCGGAGACCCTGATATCCGGCCCCTTGAAGTCCGCTCCGCCCACTATGGGATCGGAGGCGCAGAGCAACGGACCGTCTATGTCTATCCTCGTTATCGCCCCATAAGCCGCCGCCAGATGCACCGCAGCGGAGGCGCAGATCTTTCCCTCCAGCATGCTTCCCAGCATGACCTGAGCCCCGAATATCTCCGACACCGCCACTATCCGTCTCGCCTCTGCTAGGCCACCGCACTTCATAAGCTTTATGTTGACCATGTCCGCCGCCTTGCGACGGAAGATCTCCAGGGCGTCCGAGGCGCTCCATATGCTCTCGTCGGCCACGACGGGGATGGACGTACGGGCCGTGACGTAGGCCATCCCGTCCAGGTCTTTGGCTTTAACCGGCTGTTCCACCAGTTCCAGGCCGAAACCGGCTTTCTCCATCCGATCGAGAATATCCACCGCCTCGTTCGGAGTCCAACCCTGGTTGGCATCTATCCTTATTTCAACGTCCTGTCCGATAGCCTCCCTTATTGCCTTGAGGCGGTCGAAGTCCTTGGAAGACTCCTTGCCGACCTTTATCTTGATCACCTTGTAGCCGCTCTCGACGGCGTTCAAGGCATCCTGGGCCATCTCGTCCGGCTCGTTTACGCTCACCGTGACGTCGGTCTCCACCGATTTCCGGCTCCCTCCGAAAAGCCTGTAGAGAGGGGCGCCGATAGACTGAGCCCACAGATCGTGAAGGGCTATGTCGAGGGCGGCCTTGGCGCTGGTGTTGCCTACCACACAGCTCTGAAGAATCTTTAAGTTCCCCTCAAGGTCCTCTCCGTCGCGCCCCAGCAACGTAGGTCTTATATGGTCGTCGATGGCTCCGAGAATGGCCCCCGTCGTGTCGCCCGTTATGGCTCCCGTCGGTGGGGCCTCGCCGTAACCGATCGTCCCCGAATCGGTCTCCACCGCCACGATGACGTCTCTGACCGCATCGACGGACCTTACCGCCGTCTTAAAAGGTTTTTTGAGGGGTACCGATATGGTCCCTGTTCTCACTCCGGTTATCCTCACCTGATCATCTCCTCCGATCTCGTTTAAAACAAAAAGCGGACATGGACCTCGTTAGAGGTCTATGTCCGCTGGATTTCGCCTTCCTCGCTGACCGGGAACACCGATCAGGCCGACAGGCAAAGCAGCTATTTAGTTGTCTTTCGCTTTACCTGAACGCGGCTACGAATTTCTTCACCGCGTCCTTGTAGGCCACGGCTATGGCCTTCTGAGATGAGCCCAGATATCTCCTCCTCACCGCCTCAAGAAGCCCCTCGTCCACGGCCGCCAGGGATCTGCCTAGGAACAGGTCTCTCAAAAACCTGTTGGTCAAGGACAGGGTAAAGGAGGCCTCCATGTCGAGTATCTCCCCCGTATCGGGGTCGGCGATGAAGGTGATGAAGAAATGAGAGTAAGTATGGGTAATCGGGTTGTCGCTGGCGCTCCTAGCGTTGCCTATCACGCATACCGGATAATCGCCGGACAGATCGCTCACCTCCATTTATCTTACTATTATAAGTCTTTTCGTCGATTACCTCAAGTCGTCCTGACATATCAGGCCGTCTCTTTTCTCAACGCCCTGTTTCTCATCCAATGCTGGAGGAAGAGGAAAGCGAAAAAGGCAAGACTCATCAGACGAACCGTCTTAAGAGGGTTGACCAGAGCTATGCCGTTGGCGGCGAAAAGCACCCTCTCCCACAGGGGCATATGGGCCCTCAACATCCCTATGAGCCCGGCGGACAGAGAGAAAACCCCCACCACGGCACAGAGGATGGTCGGGAGGAACCTGGCCCAGGTGAAGTCGACGAAGAGCAGCACCGGGTTGTAGACGAACAGAAAGGGGAGAAGTAACCCGGACATCGCCAGGCCGAAACCGACCACCGCCACCTTCGTCGGAGCTGCCTTGGCCAATCCAGCGGCTGTATAGCTGGTGAGAGCCACAGGGGGGACCACCGCCGACATCGTCCCATAGTAGAAGGCGAAGAAGTGGGCCGCCAGAGCGGGAACCCCCATCTGCTGCAGGGCCGGAGCCGCGATGGTGGCGGTTATGATGTAACAGGCCGAAGCGGGAAGCCCCATACCCAAAACTATGGAGGCCAGCATGCACAGTATCAAGGCCGCCCAGAGCTTTCCTCCGGCGAACATTATTATGTTCATCGCTATGACCTGCCCCACACCGGTCATGCCGACGGCTCCGACTATGAAACCTACTATCCCGCAGGCTATTCCGACAGGAGCGGCGCTTCTGGCCCCTCCGTCCAGTGCTCCTATGAAATCCTTGACCCCCATTCGAGTGGATTTACGGCAGGAAGAGAGGACGATTATAGCGATCAACCCCAGAAAAGCGGAGAACAGCGGGGTGTAGCCAGCGACAAGGAAATAAACTATCAGGACGAGAGGTATGGTCATGTGCCCCTTGTCCAACATGGTGGTCTTCATGGAGGGGATTTCCTCCTTGGGCAACCCCTCCAGTCCGTTGCTCTTGGCCCTGAGATCGACCATGGTCAAGATAGCACCGTAGTACAGCAGGGCGGGGAAGACGCCAGCCAACATTATTTTGACGTAGGGAATCCCCAGGAAGGTGCTCATTATGAAGGCTGAGGCTCCCATGATCGGAGGCATCAGTATCCCTCCGGTACTGGCGGCGGCCTCCACCGCTCCGGCGAAGAAAGGCTTATATCCTACCTTTTTCATGAGAGGTATGGTGAAGGCTCCCGTAGTGGCCACGTTCGCCTGAGAACTGCCGGAAATACTGCCCATCAGAGCTGACGCTATCACCGCGACCTTGGCAGGACCGCCTCTGTAGCGTCCCGCCAGGGCCAGGGCGAAGTCGTTGAAGAACTCGCTGGTCTTAGTAGCCGCCAGAAAGGACCCGAACAGTATGAACATGAACACATAAGACGACGAGACCATTAGGGTGACGCCGTATATCCCCTGGTCGGTGAGGGCCATTCGGGTTATTATCCTGCTCCAGTCGAAACCTCTATGGGCGAAAAGACCTGGGAAATACGGACCGAATTTGGTGTAGGCCAGGAAGAAAAAGCACAGCAGGGTCAAGGGTAAACCGACCGCCCGACGAGATGCCTCGACCAGAAGACACATGGTCATGACCGAAATTATGAGGTCCAGCTGGGTAACCTCCAGCTTGGTCGCCAAAAGACGGTCATAACACATGACCACGTAAAGACCGCCCAGCAAGGCGAGCCCGGTAAACAGCCAGTCAAGGGCGGTAGGCTGATCTCGTCTAGACCTGGCTGTTCCGGGGAAATAAAGGAACACCAATGCCATCATGGTGGCAAGATGGATGGCGTTCATCTTTATGGTTATCATCAGACCTACGCTGTTCATCCAGCAGTGTATAAGAGACGTGAAAACCGCCAGTGCGACGGCGAAGGTTCTGACATGACCGGAGAAATCCCTGTTAGGGACATGCTCCCCGGGCTTGAAGACACTCAGAATATTCAACTAGACCACTCCCTCCAAAATCCAAAAATGCGGTGCTGGCGTGAGCCGGCACCGCACGGTGTTGTCTACGTGGGACCTATTTCGCCTCGGGCGGAAGAAGGGATCCGGGAATCTCGAAGCCCTGTTCCTTGAAGAACTTAACGGCACCGGGGTGGAGAGGAGCACCGTAGAGTCCGGCCATGGGATGGTCGTAGTCGACCTTGGTGAAGGCGGCGTGAGCCTGCTTCATAGCCTCGCGGTCGTTGTAGATGACCTTGAGGGTCTCGTAGACTATCTCGTCGCTGACCTTATCGCTGACGATAAGGGCGGACTTGACTCCGACCAGATTCAGAGGCTTGGTCTGCTTGGGATATACGTCGGCGGGGATGACCACCCTGGCGTAATAGGGGGCCTCCAGCTGAAGCTCGTCAAGCTCGTCGTCGGAGAACTCCAGCATCCCCACTGGAACCCGTCCGGCGTAGAGCTCGGACACGGCGGAAACGGGGTACCCCGTCTCGGCGTTGAAGGCATCGAGTCTGCCGTTCTGAAGAGCCTGAGCGGCCTCGCTGTAGCCGATGTACTCGGGCTGGATGTCCTCGAAGGTCAATCCCGCCACGGCTCTCAACACCAGTTTACTGGTGAACTCGGTCCCGGAGGCGGGAGGTCCTACCGCCATTCTCTTCCCCTTGAGGTCTCCCCAGGTCTCGATTCCCGCCTCTTTGCGGACAACGATCTGGGTGACGTCGGGCCAGAGACCCATAACGTAGCGAAGGGACGGAATCTGATTACCCTCGTAGGTGCCGACGCCCTTGTAGGCGAAGCCGGTGAGGTTGGACATGGCTATTGCCATCTCCGCTTCGTCGTTCTTGAGCATCTTGAGGTTCTCGATTGTACCGCCGGAACTCTGAGCCGAGACCTTGACTCCCTTGGACATCATCTCCTTGTTCATGCTGTTGGCTATTATGGTCCCTACCGGATAGTAGGTACCGCCTGTGGAACCGGTGACGATCGTTACGAACTCGACGGCCTGAGCCGTTCCCGCTACGGCAGCGGACAGTGCAAATATCGCCAGCAAAGCTGCAATAAACCCCTTTTTCATTATGAAGCCCTCCTTGAAGTTTATATCGCAGGGTGAAACACCCTCTTTATATGATACATTCCCGTCGTATGGAATGTCAAACATTATAAAGAATACCTTGGTCTTCAGAAAAAAAGAAGGTGGGCCACAAGGGCCCACCTTCACGATGGTCTGTCTTTCGGGATAGGAACCGATTACTCCGTCTTGGCCTCTTCGGTCACCTTGTCCTCCGAGGAGACAGCCTCTTCGACGGCAGTTTTCTCCACGTCGGAGGATGCCGCTTCGGACTTCACCTCTTTAAGCTCGGCACGAGCCTGGGCGACCTCTTTTTCCATTACCACGAGCTTCTGCTCAAGGGCCTTCTGTCTCTCCTCGTGGGCCTTTATGCTGCTCACAGCCTCGACGAGCTCGGCCTGTTTGGCCTCTACTGCCTGTTTGAGGGCCTCGATCTCGTCGCTGGCCTTTACGGAGAGCTCGTCGGCGCTCTTGAGCTTTCCTGCGAAGGCGTCGATCTTGGCCTTGGAATCAGCGATGAGCTTGTCCTTCTCGGCTACAGCCTTCTCGAGCTGCTCCTTCATCTTGGCGGAAGCACCCTTCATCTCCTCAAGAGCCTTTCTGGTGGCCTCCAGAAGACCGGACTTCTCGGAAAGCTCCTTGGCCTTGATGACCGCTTCGTTCTTTACCTTGGTCAGCTCTTCCTTGACAGAGGAAAGAGTTCCTTCCTTTTCCTCAAGGGACTTCTGAAGCCCTGCGACCTTGGCCTCCAGATCCTTGATCTGCTGCTCTTTCTCGGCCAAAGAGGCGCGGAAACGATCGAGCTCGGCGGTCTTCTCGGTGAGGACCTTCTTGGTCTTCTCGATCTCTTCCCTCAAGGACCCCTGGGTCTTGGAGATCTCTAGTTTCAGGTCCGAGGCCTCCTTCTGGGCTACCGCAAGGTCGGCCTTCGTCTGAGACAGGTCGAGAGACTGATCCTTGTACTTTCTCTCCATCTCGGCGAGCTTGGCCTCCATATCGAGCAGCTCTTTTCTAGCCATCCTGAGATCGGAAGTAAGAGCGGCGTTATCCTTTTCCTTCTTCATCAGATCGGCACGGGCCTTCTCGAGGGAATCCCTGGTGATGGCCAAGGTATCCCTGGTTATGGAAAGGCTGTCCTGGGTTAGCTGAAGAGTGCTCTTGACCGGTCCGACCGGCTCCGAGTCTCCCTGAGAGACGGCCGCCTTAACGACGGGGATCTTGGGCAGAGCCACAGAACCACCTTCGGTCAGGAGAGCCTCGTAAACCCTGAGATCCCTGGCATACTTGCGAATCGCGCTCTTTTTGTCCGAAATGGACTTACGCAGATATTCCTCGTGTCTGGCCAGGAGGAAACGATCGTCGCTGACCTTGCCCTCCAGCTCGGCCATGTCCTTCTCGAAGCCGGAGACGACTCCCTGGATTCCCTCGATGGCCGATCCGGCTCCCTTGAGGGCCTCGTCCATCGCGGCAATTTTGTCGGCCATGGACGATTTCATGACGTCCAGGTCCTTTTTGAGGGCCTCTATCTCGGCGGACTGCTTGGAGATATCGCCGGAGACCGAGCCTATGCGGCTGTCCATCAACGTCCAAACCACGTTGAAAAGAATCAAAAGGACAAGACCTACTACAGCGTATTTTTTCCAGTGTTTTTTGAAATCAGGCATACCATTCTCTCCAGTTCCATCGTCCTTGGAGTTGCCGGAGCAACATCCCTTTCCCTCGTCGTCGTCACCGCCGTTCAGCCATTTGAGGCCACTGAACCAGTTAGTGATGGAGGCAAACGGAGACTCCTCCCCTTCGGAGGCCTTTTCGCCGCTATCCTGCGAGGTGGAGACGTTATCCTGCTCCTCCCAAACGGACTCCTGAAAAGAGTCGCTGGACATGCCCTTCGAGGCTTTCTTTTCCTGTGCCCCTTCCTTCTGAGTTCCCTTCTTCCCGTCAAGACCGTCGTTTTTGTCCTTTTTCAACGAGAACTCTCCTCCTTCCGTCCTCTGCTACAGATGGTTGTCTAAAATGTCCCATACAGCTTACCACTATACGCTTTATTTTACCATTTCGAACCTGCCTTCTCCGATCCCGAGAAAAATTTTTCCAAAAACGGCGAGAGGAGATGGTATTATCGGGAATTAGGGAGGTGTCTAGATATAGTGTCTATGAGAAAAGAGATCCCCAAAAAAGCTCTCAGAGGATGCATCCCGGTGGTCGTTGTATTGACGATCATCACCGTCTTTCTTTTCAGAAGCGCTATGTCGTTGGTACCGGAAGCGAACGCCGGCTGCATATCGGTCCTAGACGGAGACTGTTGGAGGTTCATCGACGCGGTGGGACACGATATGGAAGGTCTCAACAGACTGAAACTGCAAAGCCGCTATATGTCGACGGAGGACAGGCCTATCGTGATGGACCATCCCTCGAACAGATTTATCGGAGTTCCCAAGGAAATAGCAGATGAGATGAGACGGTTGACCCTACCGGCGGTAAGCTCCTGCCGTTATACCATCCGTTCCGACGGAAAAGTTGCGGGGTATCTGGCCTTGGACATCTGCGGAAATACCGACGCGAAGTTTCCTGAGTCGACCGTCCAGACCCTCGAGTCTCTTGGACAGATAGCCGGTATGTTCTTCTCCATGAGGAGAGTGTACAGGGCAAAACAGGACCTACTGGAACAGGTTATCATGGTATTGGCCGAATTTCTGGACGACTACGACTCCTGCACGAAGGACCACTCGAAATCCGTGGCTAACCTGTGCAGAAAAACCGCAGAGGCCATGGGCCTTTCTAAGGAGGAGAGCACCAGGCTTTACTGGGCCGGACTGCTCCACGACATCGGCAAACTCGTTATCCCCAGAGAGATAATAATGAAGCCGGGGCCTCTCACGGAGGAGGAATACGAGGTAGTGAAAAGACACTCCGAGGCGGGAGCAACCGCCGTGACCAAATCGAAGCCACTCTCCGACATGGCCGAACCCATAAGGTACCACCACGAGAGATGGGACGGCAAGGGATACCCCGAGGGACTGAGAGGAGCCAGCATCCCCCTTTTGTCCAGGATAATCTCGGTCTGCGACGTGTACGATTCGATAACAGACGACAGCCCCTACAGAAAAAGGCTCACCCCCGAGGAGGCGAGCCTGGAGATGAAGAGGAATACCGGAGCCCAGCTGGATCCGGGCCTCGTCTCCACCTTTCTAGAAAAGATGGCTCCCTATCTGGACGACCAGGATACGCCCCATCCTCTGGGATAGAGGCCGGGCAACTCCACCGGCAGATGTCCGGAAGGACGGATCTCCCCTAAAAGTATCGAGGCCAGAGCCTCCAACGTAGGTGGGGTATCTCCGAAACATGCCAGGGCCGTCTCGGCCTCGGGCAACACCGTGAGATCGTAGGGGGTCTTCATCGAAAGGGAGACACAGTCGGGTTTTTCCTCGAGGACCTCCCTCAGAAACGACGCGGAGGGCTCGTCCCGAACGAGATCGTAGCACCCCATCAACACCGGACCCTTTATATCATTCACATTAACGTCCGGAGCTGTCCGACCTCCGAAGAGCACTATCCGGCCGGATACCCCCAGGTCGGACAGTCGGCTCAGAAGGAGCTCCGCCGCAGCGACCCTTTTTTCCGGCCATATCAGCGTGACATGGTCTCCCTTCCTCAGAGGAGGAGGGGGACCATCCGACCTGATAAGTGTCACGCTCCTGGAGGCTATCTCCTCCGCCAGGGCGGAGCCGCCCACCCAATCGGGGCGGACCTCCCCGGAGAATAGACCCATATCATCTTTCCAGCGCAGGATCCTCTCCACCGCATCGTCCAACCTGGCCTTATCCAGCTCGCCGGAACGGACCGCCTCTACGATCCTGTCTCGGACCTCCCTGTGCCCTTCGGGAGGGAAGGCGGGATCCGCCCCCAGAAGGACGAAATCCACACCGGCCCTCAGAGCCATCACCACCGCATCGGGAACTCCCCATCCGTTGGAGATAGCCCTCATTCCCATGGAATCGGACAGCACCACTCCCTCAAACCCCATCTCGTCTCTAAGAAGCGATATCGCCTCGGGAGACAGTGTCGCCGGAAGCTCTCCGGTCAGGGAGGGAACCACTATATGGGCGGTCATGACGGCGGGAACTCCGGCCTCGACGGCACTTCGAAACGGCGGGAACTCTAGATACCTCATCGATTCGAGCGAACGATTCAGCACCGGAAGCCCCAGATGGGAGTCGATATCGACGTCTCCGTGCCCGGGAAAATGCTTCGCGCTGCAACCCATTCGGGCCCTCGAGAACCCCTTTATCATGGAGGCCCCCATTGAGGATACCGTGGCGACGTCGTCGCCGAAGGAACGCACCCCTATTATAGGGTTAGAGGGATTGCTGTTTACGTCCACGACGGGAGCGTAATCCAGGTCGATCCCCAGGCTCTTAAGCTGCCGTCCCATGATGAAACCCTGTCTTTCCGCCAGATCGGGATCGCCTGTGGCTCCCAGAGCCATGTTCCCCGGGAAGTCCGCACCGTGCCCTCTTATCCTGGCGACCGTACCTCCTTCCTGATCCACCGCTACCATCAATGGGATATCTAAGCGGACCCTCTCCCTGATAGAAGACAAAAGGGACCTGACCTGCGAAAGGGACTCGACGTTTTTCCCGTACAGTATGAGACCTCCGGGCTTAATTTCCTCCAATCGGAATCTGGTCTCCTCGTCGAGGGAGGTTCCCGAAAAGGAAAGGGCCAGTACCTGCCCCGCCTTCTCCTCCAAGGTCATGGCCCAGACGGGGGAGGACGCCAGCAGGGCCAAGGCCCCCAACGCCGCGGCAATTCGCCGAAACTCCATCGTCACAGATCGTTCCTCTCGAACAGAAAACATAGACCTGCCGCCACCACCGCAAGCCCGACTATCCATATCCAAGGACCGGTGCCGGTGAATCCCGGCATTGTTACCTTGCCTATGTTCCCCCAGGAAAATAGGGACAGCTTGGTGAAGGGGTAGAGTTCGGCGAAAAGGACCGCTCCGAAGACCATGCCTATCATACCGACCAAGGCGTCAACTCTTCCCTCGCCGAGAGCTCCTACCGCCGTGCCGGGGCAGTACCCCAACAGAGCCCAGCCTATGCCGAACACGACCCCGCCGACGAGATTGGTGCCCAGGACGGTGGACTTTACCGACAGGGACACCAGCCCCATGCCGAGAAGAGCGTATATACAGACGGACCCCACCACTATGGCGGACAGCATGAACTTGACGATGGTCATGTCCTCCAACAGGAGAGCCCCCAGCTGCCGGTCGTATCTGAGTACCTCCGACCGCTGCATCAGGACACCGAAGACCGCTCCGGTCACAAGCGCCATTATCGACACGAACATACGTCTCAGCTCCTTCCGTATATTATCCGAGCCATGGCGACACCGCCTACGAAGAACGCCGCCAGCGAGACGAAGCCGCTCATGGATAGCTGCATCACCCCGCTGAGGCCGTGCCCCGAGGGACAGCCGCCTGCCATTCTGGCCCCGAAAGCCACCAGGACACCTCCGAGAAAAGCGGTAAAGAGCCTGAGCCATGTCCTGGCCCCGAAACGCTCTCTCCAAAGCTCAGGGACGACATCTATGAAAAAGGTTCCGTTGACCGTGGAGGACAGCAGAGAACCTACGAAAATTCCCACGAGAAAAAGCAACTGCCAGTCTACCGCAAAGGGATATCTGACGAAATAATCCAAGGACGCACCGTGCTCGGGGGAAATCATATTTACCAAAGCCGCCCCGGCCCTGGCGAAGGTAGTGGAAGCCCCGAAGAACTTTCCCGTCGCCACCACGGACAAGGCCACCAGACCTCCGGTGATAGCTCCAGCCAGATAGGGGTTAAGGGGACGCTGCCCCTTCTCGAATGAATACACAAAAAGACCTCCTTCCGTTATAACCGTCGTTTTTTAAACGTGGATCTATGACGACCTCATGGACCCACCGAACTCCTCGTTTGAAAAAGCCCCGTAGATCCTCTCGAAAAAGCCATCGTTCTCCCTGAAGATATCCAGTATCTCCGGATCGAAATGCCCGGGCATGACCCTGCCGTCTCCCTCCAATATTATCCTTCGAGCCTTCTCGTGGGAGAAGGGAGGCTTATAGCATCTCTCCCCTCTGAGCGCATCGTAAACGTCGCAAAGGGCCACTATTCTTCCCTCGATGGGGATATCCGTTCCGACCAGCCCTCTGGGATATCCGGTTCCGTCCCATCTCTCGTGGTGACAGAGACAGATATTTCTGGCCATGTCGAGCCACGAGGAATCTCCTATCACCTCCGCACCGTAAATCGTGTGTTTTTTTATCTCCTCAAACTCCGCATCCGATAGAGATCCGGGCTTGCCCAATATCTCTTTGGGGACCCTCAGCTTACCTATGTCGTGAAGCTGGGCATATATCCTTATATCCTCCACGAATCCCTCAGAAAATCCCAATTGTCTGGCGAAGAAGGCGGCGAACTCTCCCACCCTAGCTACGTGCTCGCCGGTCTCCTCATGGTATATCTCCGTGAAAGCCTGCATCCTTAGGGCAAAGTAGTGGAAGGACGATCTGACCTCTATGAGCAGCTCGTTGGCGTGGAGAAGTCCTCCCAGGGTAAGGCCGAACCTCCTCAGCACCTCCACCACCTTCTCGTTCCCGTAGCTCGATATTCCCTCGATAACGACGTAACCCTGGACCCTTCCCATGAAGGATACCGGCATAGAGAGACGTCCATCCTCGAAAAGAGGATCCTCCCCGAGGTAGGACAGCTCGCTAGATAGCAACGGCGAACAGCGCTCTCCCGATTCCCCCCATATGTAGGGGAAGGACCTGTTAAAGGCGACGAAAGCCACGTAACCGCAACGGAAGGTCCTGCGCAGGTTTGAGGCGATCGACTCGGCCACACCTTGAAGAGTATTACCGTCCGAGGCCCCCTCGGCAAGGCTCATTATGTTCTCCAGTTGAGCCATGACGAGTTCCAGTTCGTCGTTGGTCTGTTTGAGGCTTTCCTCCATAGCGGTGGTCTCCTCCAGAAGAGCCATAATGGACTCTTCCTTGTCGCCGATGGTCCTTATGAGCCGCTGAAAGGCATCTCCCAAACGGGCCTCCTCCTCGAAATGATGGTCCAGAGCCCCCATCTGTCCCTCGAAATCCACCAGATACTCGGCAAGGGTGAAGGAGGACTGGCAGGATCCGATCCTGTCGGAGGCACCGGCCAGGAAATCGACCCACCTTCCGAAGGATCGGCTGATCCTGTCGTGTCCTATCCAGAAGACCAGAAACATCGCTGAACCGCCCAAAAAGATCAGAGCAGCGACGACGACGGCCTGGGAAAGAGCGCTCTCTATAAGGACCTTTTGAGGATAGAAGGCGACCAGGAAAAGGCCTCCCACCAACCGCCTGGAAAAGGCGTTCACCTTCCCCATGGAGAGAACGACCTCCTGATATCTGTCCCTCAGCAAGACCCTAGGAAGTACCATGCCGATGGAGGCGAACTCGGCTCTTCCCCAGTTATGGATGACCCTGCCGTCGGCGCCGACCAGGGCCATTACGCTTCTGCCTCTGGACCTCAACCTAACGGACTCCAGCAACATGGACGTATTCACGTCGCACAGAAGCCACCCGTCCGGCAGGGGCACGGACAAAATTAACCCCGGAGACGACATGTCCCCGAACAGCACCGACGGAATCCACTCGCCGGAAAGGAACTTAGGGGAGACTGACATGCCGCCCTGGACGTAGGGAAGATTGCTCCAACGGACCGTGCCGTTCCTGTCGCAGAACAGAAGCCCTCTGAGCTCCGGAGAGGACATCATGAAATCCTCCACTCCCTTGGTCATTCCAGAGACTCCCCAGTAACGCATCGTGTTCCTGTAGGAGGACAGTTTATCCTCCAGAAACTGGGAGAGGTAGTTGAATCGGCTCGTTATAGAATCCTCATAGATCTCCTGGAATGATCTCAACTGGAAACAAAAGGCAGCTACTCCTCCCAACAGAGAGAGCCCCACCATTATGGCGCCTAGTAGGCGACCGTAGCTTCTCAACGATCTCAAGGCAGTATCACCTCTTCCACCGAACCGTTCTTGAAGCGGTAGACCCTGATCTCGGACTCAACGTCGCCGTAGCGATTCAGTTTGAAGGTCCACCCGGGCCCATCCACCGTCCTGGGGCGAGCGAGCATAGAGCGAAGCTCTTCGCCCCTCGCCTTCGGATTTTCGTCAAAAACGGAGGAAAGATATTTCATGGCCGCTACGGTATAGCGGGAGAAAACCCCCATATCCACCTCTCTTTCATCCAGCAGGAATCGAAGGAAGTCGTCCTCCGGAATCGAGGTCGGATCGTAGACCGATGAAAAATAGAATTCCGCCCCGACGATGTCGAAAAAGTACCGAAAATCGGAGACCTGACTCCATCGAGAGAGAAATATAGGCACCGGAGGATAGTGAAGCAATACGTCCTGTAATATCCAGTAGCTCCTGGAAGGCTCGGCTATTATGACGACCCCGTCCCCGGACAAAGAATCTCCTGCCATCTCGGGATATACAACCACACCGGAGGGAATCGAATCGGATAGCCTCCTCATATCTTCCAAGAGGCTGTTCACGTAGGCATCGTTGTAGGGAGATCTGTAGACGATAGGTCCCTCTAGGTTCAAGAAGGACATCAGCCTGGCCAAGGCCTTTACTTCCCTATCGGCATCGGTGATCATCCTGAAGAACCAATCGTCCCTACCGGACATGGCAGAAGATGAAGCGGAAGGGGATATCACCGGGATCTCGAGCCTCTCCGCCGCCTCCGCAGCCGCAATGGCCTCCCAAGAAAGAGGGAACCCCACCACCACGGCGGCGCCTCTTCTGGATAGTTCCTTAACCGCCTCAGCGACGTCGTCGCCAAAGGTAGCGACCTCTACCTGAAGACGGTAGGAGTCGCCTCTCGAGGAGTTGTGCCAGAGAACGTAGCTTTTGATAACCGATAGCATCGCTCCTTCCGGGGCGGAAAAAGCGACCTCTTCGTTGACCGCCACGCCTACGATCACAACGGGGGTCGACAGTTTATAGAACAAAATACCCAAGATCGCGACAACTCCGGCGATCGATATCCAAAGGCCCTTTTTCATGACACACCTCCTCTTCGGCAGGAATAGATCGAAATAGGCAATTTCACGGGAGCCTGTGAAAACGACATGGCATATAATGGCGAGGAAAAACAGACTCTACATAAGGAGGATACCACATTGAAAGCATCTATCGTCATGGCTCTGGCATCCACGGCGGCCATTCTTATTACCTCTCCTCTATGGGCCGAGGGACGGCCGCCCAGAATTCCGGTGGAGGACTTCTTCAGGCTTCCCACCAAGACCGCCTACCGCCTTTCTCCCGACGGGAAGAGTTACTCGTTTCTCCAGCCCTGGAAGGACAGGCTCAACATACACGTCGCCCCGGTCGGAGGCGAGGCAAAAAGGATAACGTCCTCCACGGAGAGGGACATCCGGGCCTACACCTGGGTAAACGACGACACCCTGGTCTACCTTCAGGACAAGGGAGGCGACGAAAACTACCACGTCTACTCACTGTCGACGGACGGATCGGACGTTAGGGACCTGACCCCCTTCGATGGAGTCAGGGCGAGCCTTCTGGACGACCTGGAGGACGACGACACCCACGTCCTGATAGAGATGAACCGCCGGGACCTCAGGTTCTTCGACGTCTACAAGGTAAACGTCCTATCCGGTGAGATGGAGATGGTCGCGGAAAACCCCGGCACGGTAGGAGGATGGATGACGGACCATAGAGGAAGGATCCGCATAGCCTACGCCATGGAGGGACTGAAGAGGACCATCCTCTACAGGGACGACGAAGGACAACCCTTCCGTCCCATATTCTCCACCGACTTCACCGACTCGGTGATACCGGCGGGCTTCACCGGAGACGACGAAAAACTCTACGTCATGTCCAACCTGGACAGGGACACAACCGCCCTATACCTATTCGACCCGAAAAGCGGAAACTTCGAGGACATGCTCTACGAGAGAGACGACGTGGACCTCTCGGGAATAATCTGGTCCAGAGCCAAAAAGAAACTGCTGGGAGTTTCCTACTACACCGACAAAAGGCAACGCCACTTCTTCGACGAAGAGACGGAGAGACTATTCGACAGACTGAAGAAGCGCTTTCCCGACTACTCGGTGGGAATCTCCAGCATGAGCAAAGACGAGAGAAAGATGATAATAGCCGTGGCAAGCGATAGGATGCCAGGAAGGCTCTACTACCATGACCTGGACAACCCGGAAAAGTTCGAGCTTGTGGCGGACCTGTACCCATGGATAGACGAAAAACAGATGGCTCCGATGAAACCGATCAGCTACGAGACCGAGGACGGCCTCACCATACAGGGCTACCTCACCCTGCCGGTGGGACTGCCGGAGAAGGGGCTTCCCGTGGTGGTCAACCCCCACGGCGGACCGGAGGTCCGGGACACCTGGGGATACAACCCGGAGGTGCAGTTTCTGGCTAACCGAGGGGTGGCGGTGCTCCAGGTAAACTACCGGATATCCACCGGATACGGCAAGAAGTTCTGGATGGCGGGCTTCAAACAGTGGGGAAGAAAGCAACAGGACGATATAACCGCCGGGGTAAAATGGCTCGTAGATCGAGGGATAGCCGATCCCGACAGGATCGCCATATATGGGGCCTCCTACGGAGGATACGCCACCCTCATGGGGCTGATACGGACCCCCGACCTGTACCGCTGCGGCATAGACTACGTCGGGGTCGCCAACCTCTTCACCCTTCTGGAGTCCATACCTCCATACTGGGAGCTCGCCAGGCAGAAGATGTACGAGACCATAGGACATCCGGAAAAGGACGCAGAGCTGTTCAGGGAGGTATCCCCGGTCTTCCACGCCGACAAGATAAAGGCACCCCTCTTCATAGCTCAGGGAGCCAACGACCCCAGGGTAAAAAAGGCCGAATCGGACCAGATGGTGGAGGCGATGAAGAAGAGGGGCGTCACGGTACAGTACATGGTGAAGGACGACGAAGGGCACGGCTTTCACAACCAGGAAAACCGCTTCGACTTCTATCGGGCCATGGAGAAATTCCTGACGGAACACCTCGAGCTGGAGTAAAAAGGGCAACGATAGAGAACCTCTAAAAAATCATATCCAAGCCTCCTCGGTGAGGAGGCCGACGAACCCGTATTTTCGACCTGCCGTCGTGTAAAATGGATGGGGCGACAGGACGTCGCCCCAAGCCGAGGGGGCACAGGACGTGCCCTCCGAGGCGGTCCGTTCGGAACAGGCAGGTCGAAAATACGCTCGGGCGAGACAGGGCCCCGTCGGACTCCTCGCCGAGGACTTGTGATAAAGTGACAGGACTACCGAAGAGGAGGGAAACTGCCCATGTTCTTCGCTCAGACACTGTCCCGTCGCCCCTATCTACTGGTATGGGGGGCCTTCGCGGTCCTCGCAGCTCTACCCTGGATCTACCTCTATTGCCGCAGGAGAAACGGGAGATGACCCTGCAATCCCTTCTGTACCGGCTGGTGGCCTTCGGAGGCTATGGAATGGCACTCATCCTGCTGGCCGGTCGAGCCTTCCAGTGGAACGAGACTAGACGATCCTTCTACCTGGGAGGCAGAGAAATAGCCCTTTGGCCCTCTGTGGGCACCTTCGGAGCCACCTGGATGAGCGCAGCGTCACTGTTGGGCTACACGGTGCTGCTGTATCAGGAGGGATACGCCGCATTCACAGGATCGGTCATAGGGTGGATGCTGGGCCTTCCCCTGCTCCCTCTGGCGGTGATAAGGCTGAGAAAGAGCCGGGCCCTGTCCCTTCCTCAGTGGCTGGAAGAGCGTTACTCGGACGACAGGCTCCGATCCCTGTCGGCCCTCTGTCTTCTGGTGGTCTACACGGTCTATCTGATAATACAGTTTAGAGCCTTCGGAGCCATCGTCGGATCCATGCTGGACATAGAGGGCTTCATGGCCTCTATCCTGGTCTACCTCTTCGTTCTCTACACCACCTTTGGAGGCCTTCCGTCGGTTGTAAGAAGCGACGGCCTCAATCTCATGGTAATAGTGCTCTCCGTCACGGTGGCGGCCTGGAGCATAACATCTCAGACCGGAGGCTTTCCCTCCATACACGAGAGACTGCTAGACCTCAGGCCAGAGCTGCTCCAGCCCTGGCCGAAGGAGGGGATATTGGCCTCCATGACGATGGCCCTGGGTTGGGGACTGGGGGTGGCGGCCAACCCTCAGTACTGCATAAGGATAATATCCTGCAAAGACAGATGGACCGCCTGGCTGACCCTGGCGATAACCTCTCTAACCGTGTCCTGGATCTACATCTGCCTCACCGCCCTGGGGCTGGGAGCCAAGGCCCTTTACCCCTTCGTAACCGGAGGATTTCAGGAGGTACTGTTCTCCCGTCTTATGGAGGCAGGCCTTTCGCCCCTTCCTCTGGCTCTGTTGATGGTGGGAGTCCTCGCCGCCGCCGTCAGCACCGCCAACTCCCAGCTGCTGCTTGCCGCTTGCTCTTTCTGTTATGACCTTCAGGGAGAGGGGCGCATACCGTCCAAAGACCCCCTGGAAGAGGACGGTTTTCTCTTCAAGAACAGGATAGCGGTGGCTATAATAGCCACCGTGACGCTGTTTCTCAGCTATATGCCCCTTCCGGGGATACTTCAACTCGGTCGCTACAGCTGGAGCATGGTGGCACTGTGCTTTCTGCTTCCCCTGTACCTTCCCAGAACTAAGGCCAGAGGAGGACTGTTCGGAGCCATGTCCACCGCCCTGATCGTCTACAACCTCCTGGTATGGTTTTCCGGAATGTCCCCCGAGACGGCGATGCTTCCGTCCCTCTTGATAGAGGGAATCCTATGGTGGATCCTGGGAGCCAGACAATGATAGGCCCCGATCTGGAGACCAGGATAAAGGCAGTCGTAACGGGTCTGACCTTCTGCCTCACAGTCGTCCTGATAGCCATGTCTCTCTCCATAGATTTTCACGAAACCTACATGTCCGAACAGGGAAAGATAGACGAGCTGTCCAGTCGATCGAGCGATCTGACGTCCCGACAGGTCATGGAGATCATAGACAGAGAAGGAGAGGCCTGGCGAATAACCTCCGAAGGAGACGGCACCTCCGTGACCACCTCCGACGGAGCGAGCTGGAAGGTGAGCCTTAACGGCAAACAGCTCCTGACCGCCATACTGCACAGACGACGACACCTTCTGGTGGCGGGAATGATATGTCTGCTCCTCTCGGCGGAGATGGCCGTATTTCTGGCCTACTGGCTGACGAGGCCCCTCAAGAGGCTGGCTTGGGGTTGCGCCAAGGTCGGCAGAGGGGATCTATCGGATCTCCCCGTCGAGAGATCCGGATCCCACGAACTGGAGATACTTCAGGACGCGTTCAACGCAATGGTCAGAGGCCTGAGGGAAAGGCAGAGCCTGGAGCGTCGGATCTCCAGGATGGAGAGGCTGGCCGCCCTGGGACAGGTTGTGGCCGGGGTATCCCACGAGATAAAGAACCCCCTGGCTGCCATGAGGATCCACCTGGACCTGTTGAGCGGTGCAAGAAGCGGAGAGACGGAGGACGAAGAATCCCTACAGGTCCTCAGCTCGGAGCTGGACAGGCTCAACCGTGTGGTGACACAGCTGCTATCCTTCGCCAGGCCTACCCCGACCGTACCGGGCCCGATAGACCCCAGGGAGCTTTTCCGTTGGTGCCACAGTATGGTGAGGGTCCGACTCTCCCGAAAATCCATCGGCTGGCACGAAACGGTGGACGACGGCACCGTGCTTTGGGGAGACAGAGGGCAGATGCAGCAGCTGCTGTTGAACCTTGTGTTGAACGGCATAGAGGCCATGGACGGAGAGGGAGATCTGTACGTTTCATGCCGTAGATCCAGCGACGGAACGTCTATGTCCGTCCAGGATACCGGCGGCGGCGTGCCGGACCGTGTGGCAGAAAGGATCTTCGACCCCTTCGTGACTTCGAAACCGGACGGCACCGGGCTCGGCCTATCGGTCGTCTACAGGATAGTGGAGGACCATCGAGGGACCATGGACCTGGACACATCCCCCGATGGCACCAGACTGGATCTCTGGTTCCCCGGTCCGGCCGGCAAGGACAACGAGGAGGATAAAATATGAAAGTCTGGATAATAGAGGACGAAAGAGCCTTGGCTCAAGGGCTCAAAACCGCCTTCGAGAGAAGGGGCTACGAGTCCCGCACCGCATCGGGGCTCAAGGGGCTGAACTCGATGATGGATCAGGAATCCCCGGAGATAGTCTTCCTCGACGTCAGGCTCGACGACGGAGACGGTCTCAAGGGACTTCCCCACATACTTCAAGCGTCTCCGGAGGCCAAGGTGATAGTTATGACAGCTTTCGGCGACTCGGCCCTGGTGGTACGAGCTATAAGGGAGGGGGCCTTCAACTATCTGGACAAGCCCTTCCCTCTGGAGGCAGCCATGAACATGGCCCAAAGGGCGTCGGAGGCAATAGCCCTTGCCAGACGGGTCTCCCGAATGGAGACGTCCCGGGCGGTCTCCCTGATAGGCTCGTCCCGGGCGGTAAAAGAGATAGGAGGCTTCGTCGAAAAAGTCTCGAGACACGAAGACGTCAACGTCCTGATAAGGGGAGAAAGCGGCACTGGGAAGGAGGTCGTGGCCAGGATGATCCACGGCGCCTCGGGAAGCTCCGGCGAGTTCGTCGCCATAAACTGCGCCGCCATACCGGAAAGTCTTCTGGAAGCCGAACTGTTCGGGTCTAGAAAAGGAGCCTACACCGGGGCTTCCACCGACAAGAGAGGACTAGTGGAGCTGGCCGACGGAGGCACCCTCTTTCTGGACGAAATAGGAGACATGCCGACCTCTCTCCAGAGCAAGATGCTTCGCTTTCTGGACTCTCGGTCCCTCAGGCCTCTGGGATCCTCCAGGGAAATCCAGGTATCCCTGAGGGTGGTATGCGCCACCTGCGCAAACCTGGAGGACAGGATATCCTCCGGAGCCTTCAGAAAAGACCTGTACTATAGGATAGCCATGCTCCCCATAGAGCTCCCCCCTCTGAGGGAACGAGGCAGAGACGCTCTGGAACTCCTGGAACACTTCATAGTTCTGTACAGCGACAGACTCGGGCGGCCGCCTCTGATTCCCTCCTCCGACGTGGAGGAAGTCTTTCTGTCCTACAGATGGCCCGGAAACGTCAGGGAGCTCAAGAACCTGGTGGAGCGTCTCTTCATACTAAAGGACCAGAGGGACCGCACCATATCTCTGAAGGACCTTCCCCAGGAGATGCTGGACGCCATGCCCACCGACAGGGAGTCCGAATCGAGGCACGAGACCGACGGCAGGCCCCTTCAACGACAGCTGGACGACTTTGAAAAAGAGCTTCTGACACAGGCGCTGTCCGACTCGGGGGGCAACAGGACCAGGGCGGCCTCCTCTCTGGGACTGTCTCGATACGCCCTTTTGAGGCGACTTCAGAAACATGGCCTGGATTGACCCCTCGCCGAGACTGACCCAGCAGGTAAGGACCGAGCTGCTCCACCTACCCGTCCTTATCCAAAACCTCAGGCTACTGACCATGCCGGTACAGGAGCTAGTGGACACAGCTATAGGCGAACTGGCCGACAACCCCCTCTACGAGGTGAACCCTCCCCGATCGTGGCAGGAATCGGGTATACTGGACGACCTCTCGGAAGAGCCGTCCCTGGAGGAAAACCTTATCCGTCAGATGGCCCAGTGTCGTCCCCTTCGGGAGGAAAGGGACTCACTGCCGTATGAACTGGTCCGCTACCTAGATCACAGAGGCTACCTGACCGACACCCAGGAGGCCATTGCCGACCAGCTGGAGCTGACCGCAGAGAGGCTCGACCTCCTGCTGGAGAGAGTCAGGGATATAGTAGAACCCCCTGGACTGTTCGCAAGAGATCTGATCCATTGTCTGTCGCTGCAACTGATCAGATCGGGAAAAGAAGAGTCGGACGGGGCGAAGATCCTTGAGATGGCGGTGGACCTGCTGGGAAAGGGAGACCCCAAAGATGCTATGGAGAGGCTTGGATGGAGTCGAAGCAGATTTGACCGGGCCATGGAAGAACTATCGCACCTCGACCCAGCCCCGGGTCGCCGCACGACGGCACAGGTCGTAATCCCAGAGCTGGAGCTCTATCCCGACCCCGACAGACCTGCGGTCGTCCTGGCCGAGAACCTCCCCAGGATATACATGACCCCTCTGACCTGGGAGGACGACAGAGTGACATCCATGAAGGGCAGAGGACTTCACATAATCCAATCCATAGCCAGGAGGAACGCATCCAAACTATCCCTGGCCATCGAGGTGGCGAAAAAACAGAAAGACTACCTGATGTCCCGGGAAGGGGCCCCTTATCCTATGACCATGACGGAGATGGCCGAAAAACTGAATAGATCGGTTTCCACGGTGCAGAGAATCGCCTCAACCACCTGGGCTGTGACCCCGGTGGGAACCGTGCCTATGGACCGTCTCTTCAGCCGTCCTCTGAAATCCCGTCCGGACATGTCGGTAGCACAGCTGAGGTCGAGGATAGAGGAGGCGAGTAGAAAGGGAATGTCCGACTCGGAGCTGTCTCGAAACCTGGGAGTACCGAGAAGGACGATAACATGGCATAGACAGAGACGAAGATAGGACAGGCTGGAGCAAACAGCGACAAATCCACCTGACCACAGCACCTGACCGTGCGCAAACCGCACGGTCAGGTGCGCTTTTCGCACCCACTCGAGTCGAACGGACTTCGGGCACAAAAAGTAGAAGACAGCACAAACGCTGAAATAGCCGCATTTTTTCATCTTGAGAAAAAAATAGTAATTGGCAACTTTCTTGCTTATACCTCCATAGAGAGCCATCATCTTTATATCGGAGGTGCTTTTATGTCCACGGAAAAGATCACTTTAGGAGACGAAAAGGCGAAACAGGGCAGCACTTTAAGCGTGCTGATGGGAGCGGCCTTCTTAATGGCCACATCCGCCATAGGTCCGGGATTCCTGACCCAGACGGCGGTTTTTACGGAGAAGATGCAGCTGGCCTTCGCCTTCGCCATACTGGCGTCGGTGCTGATCGATATAGTGGTCCAGATGAACATCTGGAGGATACTGGCGGTATCGGGAATGAGGGCCCAGGACGTGGCGAACAAGGTGCTTCCGGGCCTAGGATATTTCATAGCCTTCGCTGTAGCCCTAGGCGGTCTGGTTTTCAACATAGGCAACGTAGGAGGGGCGGCCATGGGAGTCAACGTCCTGACCGGCCTTCCCATACCGGTCGGAGCGACGATCAGCGCCCTCATAGCAATATTCATTTTCCTCCGCAAGGAGATGGGCAACGCCATGGACAAGTTCACCCAGATTTTGGGCTTCGTGATGATAGCCATGGTGCTGTTCATGGTTTTCAAGACCCAGCCTCCGGTAGGAGCCGCCCTTAAAGAGGCCGTGCTACCCTCCCATATCGACTGGATGATCGTCCTCACACTTGTCGGAGGAACCGTCGGAGGATACATCTCCTTCGCCGGAGCCCACAGGATAATAGACGCCGGCCTCACCGGAGAGGAAAACATCGGCGCCATAAGCAAGGGGTCCATCAACGCCGTAGCCATAACCGGAGTCATGAGGTTCCTCCTCTTCCTGGCGATCCTGGGAGTCGTCATGATGGGGCACCCCCTCGACCCGACCAATCCCCCCGCATCGGCCTTCCAGATTGGAGCGGGAGACCTGGGCTACAAGATCTTCGGGGTAATCCTCTGGGCCGCCGGGGTCACCTCTGTCATAGGTGCCTCCTACACGTCCATATCCTTCCTCAGAACGCTTTTCAAATCGGTAGGAGATCACTACAGGGCCTGGATGATAGGGTTTATAGTTTTCTCCACCGCAATACTCGCTACGATAGGCAAACCGGTGGCTCTGCTGATCTTCGCCGGATCGATCAACGGGCTTATACTGCCTCTGGCCCTGATATCGGTGCTTCTAGCGGCCCACAGAAAGGACATCGTCGGAAACTACAGACACCCCATGTGGATGTCCATCATAGGCTACGTCATGGCTGCCTTCACCATGTGGATGGGAGTCAAATCCCTGAGCAAGATCATGGCGCTGTTCTCCTGATAGGACGCTATCGACCGTAGGACTATAATGAAGCCGGGAGCCTACGATGCTCCCGGCCACGTCGATTAGGAGGAGACGCCGATGAACGAGATAGAACCAAGGATACGGCCAGCCGGAGATTCCTGCCTGGTCGTCGATTTCGGAAACGCCATAGCCCTGGAGATAAACGCCAAGGTACAGGCTCTTAGATCCAGACTGGAGGCCCGTCCCGTTCCCGGCATCATGGAGCTAATGCCCACATATCGATCACTGGCCGTCTACTTCGACCCTGTGGAGACGGACCTGGACAGGCTTCGAGAGGAAATATCGGCCGGGATTGGATCGATAGACGAGCAAGTCAAGATAGGATCCAAAGAGGCTATCATTCCGGTATGCTACGGCGGCGAATACGGACCGGATCTGGAATCGGTGGCGAGATACCACGGGATATCCGAGGAAGAGGTCATACACCGTCACTGCTCCAACAGCTGCTACTGCTACATGCTGGGCTTCACCCCCGGATTCTCCTATCTGGGAGGAATGGACGAATCCATAGCCACCCCCAGACTGGAGACCCCCAGAGAGCTGATACCGGCGGGCAGCGTCGGCATAGCGGGCAAGCAGACCGGGATCTACCCAATAGACAGCCCCGGAGGCTGGCAGCTTATAGGGCGCACACCCCTGGTGATGTACGACCCGGCCAGAGAACCCGCCACCCTTCTCGAAGCAGGGCTCTGGATTCGATTCCGCCCGGTCGGGGAGGACGAATATCTGGACATCAGGGAAAAGGCGATTAAAAACGCCTACGAGCTGGAGATAGTCGAGAAAGGAGATGGGACACTATGAAGCTGCTCGTCCGATCTCCAGGCATATTGACCACCGTGCAGGACCTGGGCAGATGGGGACATCAGGCCATAGGGATGCCCGTAGCGGGAGCGATGGATCCCATGGCGCTTCGCAGAGGAAACATCATGGTCCACAACGACCCAGGGGCTGCCGCCCTGGAGATAACCGTCGTGGGCCCAAAGCTCTCGGTTCAAGGAAGTGGAATCGTGGCTCTCGCCGGAGGAGACCTGGGCATGACGGTCAACGGAACCCACGTACAACCCTGGACGACCGTCGCGGTAAAGGACGGCGACGTTGTCTCCTTCTCCGGGATGAAGGACGGCCTGTGCAGAGGCTATCTATGCGTCTCCGGAGGAATAGACGTGCCGCCTCTCATGGGAAGCCGCTCCACCTACCTGAGGGGAAAGATAGGCGGCCTCCAGGGCAGAGCCCTCAAGGCCGGAGACGAGCTGGACACAGGCTCTCCCTACATCCTAGGGGAGAGGTGCGTCGGCTTCGTATGCCCCGAAGAACTCAGGCCGGACTATTCCCCCTCCCGACCGATGGACGTGGTACCCGGCCCTCAGGACGATCTCTTCACCGACGAGGGAATAAAGACCTTCCTATCCGAGGAATACGTCGTCTCCGCCGCGGCGGACCGAATGGGCTACCGCATGGAGGGACCGACCATAGAACACGTCGACGGTGCGGACATAGTCTCCGACGCCATATGTCTCGGGGCGGTTCAGGTTCCGGGACACGGTCAACCGATCGTAATGATGGCGGACAGACAAACCACTGGAGGCTATACGAAGATAGCGGTCCTCACGGCCAACTCGGTGGCAAGGCTTGCCCAGAGGCTCCCGGGACAACCGGTACGTTTCTCCGCCATGAGCCAGGATCAGGCCATAATCGAGGCCAGGGAGGAAAAGGGTCGACTGGAGTCCCTCAGACTGGCCCTTGAAGGCTGGATAGCCGATCCGACGAGAGACGAAAGGGAACGGTCCGAACCGACGACGGAGGGACAATGTCGCATCACCGTCGACGGCGAAACCTACGAGGTCCAATGGGAGAAAATCTAGAGGAGGCATGACGTAGATGTACAAGATAGATCTGAACAGTGATCTGGGCGAGAGCTTCGGCGCCTACACCATGGGAAAGGACGGCCAGGTCCTGGAAAGCGTCTCCTCCGCCAACGTGGCCTGCGGCTTTCACGCAGGAGACCCGTCGGTCATGGTCGAGACGGTGAAAATGGCCTCGTCCAGAGGCGTCGCCATAGGGGCCCATCCGGGCTACCCCGACCTGGTCGGGTTTGGACGGAGAAACCTGAAGTGTACCCCCGACCAGGTCTACGCCGACTGTCTCTACCAGATAGGGGCCCTTTCCGCAGCCTGTAGGGCTACGGGAACCTCGCTACAGCACGTCAAACCCCACGGAGCCATGTACAATACCGCGGCCAAGGACCTAGAGATGGCCAGGGCCATAGCCGGTGCCGTGAAGGACGGAGGGGATAACCTGATCCTCATGGGGCTGTCGGGATCGCTGTTCCAGAAGGCGGCGGAGGAAACGGGCGTTCCCTTCGCTTCGGAGGCCTTCGCGGATCGAGCCTACATGGCCGACGGGACCCTCGTCCCCAGGAGCATGGAGGGAGCGGTCATACACGACTCCGACGAAGCGGCGTCCAGGGTGGTCAGGATGATAAAAGAGGGCATCGTCACCACCCTGTCCGGAGAGGATATAGAGCTTCGCCCCCAGTCGATCTGTCTACACGGCGACACCGCCGAGGCGGTGGAGATGTCCAGAGAGCTCAGAAATACGCTGGAGGCGGAGGGAATAGAGATAGCCAATCTCAGGGAGGTGCTGAAACTATGAAAGCCACGGACTACGGCGGATCTACGCCCCAAGAGGTCAGGGAGATAATCAGAAGAGGGGAATGGACCAAGCCCACCCCGGGAATGTGCAAGGGAAGGGTTCAGGCCAATCTGATAGTCCTCCCCAAGGACTGGGCCTACGACTTCCTCGTCTTCGCCCAGAGAAACCCGACCCCCTGCCCCATACTGGACATCACCGAACCGGGCGACACCGAGGCCAGGATAATGGCCCCCGGCTCGGACATATCCAGGGATATTCCGAGATACGTGGTCTGGGAAAACGGCGTCAATATCGACGAGCCCACCGACGTAAGCTCCTACTGGCGAGACGACCTGGTCGGCTTCCTCCTAGGCTGCTCCTTCTCCTTCGAGAGCGCCCTCATGGAGGCGAATATTCCGATAAGGCACATCGAGGAAAACCGCAACGTTCCCATGTACATTACCTCCATGAAGTGCAGTCCGGCCGGTCGGCTGTCTGGGCCTATGGTGGTCAGCATGAGGCCCATCCCGGCGAGACAGGTTCCCAAGGCGGTTCTGTGCACAGGGCGCTTCCCGGGAGTACACGGAGCCCCGGTTCACGTAGGAGACCCTGAGGCGATAGGGATAAAGGACATTTCCAAACCCGACTTCGGCGACTCGGTCACGATCCGTCCCGGCGAGGTCCCGGTCTTCTGGGGATGCGGCGTGACGCCCCAGGCGGCGCTGATGGCCAGCAAACCTCCCTTCGCGATAACCCACGCCCCGGGACACATGATGATACTGGACCCCAAGGATGCCGATCTGGCGGTGTTTTGATCTCTCGAAAACGCTCCCAAAGAGGGACCTCCTTTGCGAGGTCCCTCTTTTTTGTCAAAAAAAGATAAAGAGTATCATTTTGATAATACAAAATTTCAAATACATCGAAATAGATTATCTTGCTTGATATCCTCAGCAAATAAACCTATACTGAAAGATAGTTTCAATTCTACCGGGAAGGGAATGGTGCCATGATGGGGTTTAACGAACTCATATCCGCCTTGTCCAACTGGCTTTGGGGATGGCCCATGCGGATACTCCTGTTCGGAGGGGGCGTCTGGCTGACGGTCTCCCTCGGCTTCTTTCAGTTCAAGTACTGCGGCAGGATACTGAGGGAGACTTTCGGAAAGATCTTCTCCTCCAAAAGGGACGGAGAGGGAACTATATCGCCGTTTCAGGCCACTACTGCGGCCCTGGCCTCGACGGTCGGAGCGGCCAACATAATAGGGGTATCGGTGGCAGTGGCCTTCGGTGGCCCGGGGGCGATCTTTTGGATGTGGGTAGTAGCGGCCATAGGCTGTGCATCCAAATTCTCCGAGATAGCCCTGGGAGTCCATTACAGGGAGAAAAACGCCAGAGGAGAGTTCGTCGGAGGTCCTATGTACTACCTGAAGAAAGGCGTCGGAGGAAGGATCGGCAGATGGCTCAGCCTGACATTCTCCTTCTGTCTGATGCTGGAGATCATACCGTCCATAGCCACCCAGTCCCTTTCGGTGGTTCGATCGGTTAACGAGTTGGGAGTATCAAGCATAGCAGCCGGGACGGTACTGGCCGTGCTGGTGGGACTGGTCGTCTTCGGAGGGATCACCAGGATAGGGAAGGTGGCCGAGATCATGGTGCCAGCCATGGCCGTATGCTTTATAATCGGCGCCCTGATGGTGCTGGCGGTCAACCTGTCCGAGATACCCGAGGCCCTGTCGCTGATATTCCGTTCGGCCTTCACCCCTACCGCCTCGATAGGCGGATTCGGCGGTGCCGGGATAATAGCGACGCTGCGATGGGGAATAGCCAGAGGGACCTACTCCAACGAGGCCGGAATGGGAACCGCTCCGATAGCCCACAGCACCGCCGTGACCGACCATCCCTGTAGACAGGCCTGCTGGGGCATATTCGAGATCGTGGCCGACACTATGATAATATGCACCGTAACGGGACTGGCCATAATAGTGTCCGGAGCCTGGACCGCCTTGCCGGCGAAGGACGCGGCCACCATGCCTCTCTATGCGTTCTCCTCCGTCTTCGGCGACAAAATAGGCTCGACGGCCATATCCATATCCCTGACCCTTTTCGTAATATCGACCATAATAACCCTGGTGTACTACGGAGAAAAACAGGCCGAATTCCTATTCGGTTATCGATTCAGCCTCTTTATGAGGACCGTCTACGTCGCCGCCATCTTTTGGGGAGCCCTGGGAGGGCTGTCGTCCCTCTTCTACGTTCTGGACATACTGCTGGCCATGGTGATAATTCCCAACATGATCGGCCTTCTGACCCTCACTCCGGAGATCAAAAAACTCAAAAACGACTACTTCTCCGGCTCCATGAGATGGAGAGAAGGGGAGTTCTCCTAACCCAAGATCCCACTTGATGGAGATCCACGACATAACCAAGCAAACGGTCACGGCTATACCGCCATGACCGTTTGCCAATTTCTGGGGAGACAGTCGGCAATCCGCTTCGTGTGCGACCCCGTCCTTTCCGTCTCGTCTATCGATTCGCCAGCCTCACGGCACACTCTAAGAGCACGTCGACCCCGTCGGCTATCTGATCGAAATCGCTGTCCTCCTGGGGGCAGTGGCTCTTGCCCCCTATAGACGGCACGAATATCATCGCGGAGGGAACTATGTGGGACATGATCTGGGCATCGTGTCCCGCTCCGCTCCACAGATGAGTGGAAGAGAGCCCTCTTTCGTCCGCCACCGACTGGATCATCGAGACCAGCTCTTCGTCGAAGGAGACGGGGGCGACGTCGGCCTCCCGGGAATATCGGACCTCGAGGCCGAAACGTTCTGCCAGTTCGTCCATGGTCCCCTCCGCCTCCTCCTTCATAGAGGCGAACTTCTCCCTGTCGGGATGGCGAAGGTCCAGGGTGAAGCCGGTCTCCCCTGGTATCACGTTTATTATGTGGGGATCGACGGAGATCCTGCCTATGGTGGCACATCCGCCCATGCTTTCGGCAAGCTCGGTCATCTTCACGTGAAGGTGGGATACCGCCAGCAGAGAGTCGTTCCTCATTCCCATAGGGGTCGTCCCTGCGTGGTTGGCCTGGCCGACGTAGCGCCCCTGCCACCATGCGATCCCCTGGACTCCGTCGACCACGCCGAGAGGAACTCCCTTCATGTCCAGATAGGGCCCCTGCTCCACGTGGATCTCGAGATAAGCCGACGGCCTTACCCGGTCGGAACCTCTATATCCTATCCTCTCGAGCTCCTCTCCCACCGAGACGCCGTCGTCGTCCACGTGGGAATACATATCCTCGACCGAGACCTCCTCGGCCAAGACGAGACTGCCCATCATGTCCGGAGCGAACCTGGCCCCCTCCTCGTTGGTGAAGGCCGCCACAGCCAGGGATCGACGGTGAGAGATCCCCCTCTCCGCCACGGTCCTAAGCACCTCCAGACCTCCGAGAACGCCGACGCAGCCGTCGAATTTTCCGGCATGTCGGACCGTGTCTATGTGGGAACCCAACATGACCGGATCCCCCGGCTCATCCCCGGGAAGGATGCCGAAGATATTTCCAATGGAATCGACCTTGACCTCCAACCCCGAGGCCTCCAGCCAGGAGACCAGCAGGTCCCGGCCCGCCTTATCCCCGTCGTCCAGGGCCAGCCTGGTCCTGAAACCCGAATCGTCCAGACCGACTCGACCTAGAGTCTCTATGGAATCCCTCAGCCTCGCCCTGTTCACGGCACGGTCTTTCATCTCGTTACCCCCTGTCAGGAAGATATAAACACCTTCAGGGGATATTGTACTTTAAAAATGTCCCTCCATCTCGCCTTTCATACCGTAGAAAAACCGAGAACAGTTCTCCGGAGGGGATGTGAAAAGACTGACCACCACGAAGGTCACGGAAGAAATCGCCAATCCCCACAGGGCCGGCCACTGTCCCATGGGTTTCAAGCCGGCCAGACTGAGCCCGGCTACCACGGCCCCTCCTATCACCAGGCTCGAAAGAGCGCCCCAGGCGGTGCCCCTGCGCCAGAAAAAGGCCCCCAACACGGCTGGAAGCTGCATCAGCAGGCCTCCCGAGGCCATGGCGGAGAGCACCACTATGAGGTCGAAACGGAACTGGGCGAAGAGGAAACAGGCCACAGCCACGACCGGTATCATCAGCCTTCCGACATGAAGCTCTCCCTCCTCCGACATCCCGGGGCTAAGAGGGCGAGCTACGTCCCGTCCGAACATGGAGCTCAGGGTCAGCACCACCGAGTTCAGGGTGGACACCGCCGCCGCCATTATGCTGACAGTAACGACCAGTCCCAGAGCCACCGGAACCTGGGACAACAGCACCGGCATGGCCCTGTCGGCGTTCTCCAGCCCCGGATTTATTATGGCGACGGAGAACCCCAAAAGTCCGCATATGAGGGTATATATCAGACCGAAACCGGAAAATCCGAGGATCATGTTCCTGAGGCTTCGGGGATTCTCCGGCGTGTAGAGCCTCTGGACGACCTGGGGATTGGTCACTGCGAAGAACGCCCAGGGCAGGGTAAGCCCCAGATACATAGGCAGGGACCAGTTGACCTTGAGCAGATCCGGATTCTCCGACACGGCCAGGACAAAGCCGTCCGGAAAGAAGCGTATGACGACGAAGGCAGTCAAAAGGAGGCTGGCCACGAACATAACCAACGCCTGAAGGCTGTCGGTCCAAGCTACTGACCTCATCCCGGCCAGGCAGAAGGTCACTGCTATCAGGGCCGCCGCCCCGGAACCGGCCACGAAGGGAATGGCGCCGCCAGACAAAGTCTCCAGCAAATACCCCACCCCCATGAGCTGAACCGAGGCATAGGGTATAAGCATGACCAGACAGAGACAGGCCGCGGCAAAACCGACCTTCCTGCTACCATAACGGAACGACAGAAGCTCGGTAGGGCTTACCAGGTCGAAGGCCCGTCCCGCCGCCCAGTATCTGGGGGCGAAGAGGACCAGCAACAACACGGTGAAGATCAGATAGGTGAACTCGAAACCCAGAGCCGCCACACCGGTCCTGTAGGTGAGCCCCACTAGGCCGACCATCATGAAGGCGCTGTAGGTGGTGGCGCTGTAGGTCAGGGCCGATACGAAACCACCTACCGCTCGATTCGCCAGAAAATAATCGGAAAGGCCGCTTCCGCTTCTTCGACGGGCCTGCCAGGAGACCAGAGAACCCAGAAGAAACCAGAGGGCTATCCCGGAAGACAGCATGACTCCCGACATGGCTAGGGTCTCCTCTCGGTTCCCCAGGAACCGGTATAGATAGCCCCGGAGAGGACGACCGCCAGGGTCAACACGAGCCAAACGGAGAAAGCCCCTCTCAAAGACCCGCTTTCCCTCAAAACACCGAAGGGAAGGGCCACGTCCAGCACTGTAACGACAGCCATCCACATCAACCAAAGCCTTTCTTTTTTTCTCATATGACCAACACTTCCTTCTGGGTAATCGAATCGTTCGAAAAGCTAGAAGCTCACGAGAAACCCGGCGTTCCTCAGTCCCTCCTCGATATCCTGTAGTACCTTCTCGCTCGGGGCCTCCACAGTGTGAAGGTGGAACCCGTCGGACAAAGAGAGCAGTGGATGGCGACCGGTGGTCTCCATCAAGGTCAGAAATCGGTCCACGTCCTCCTGGGACCCTACGTCCACGTTGCCCCTTAGCTCGCCGTATATGGGATGATCTATGAAGACGTCCAGGACCCTTCCTCCTATGGAGACGACCAATGAAAGCTCGCGGTATATCTGATCGACCTGATGACAGACGGCGAAACTCCTTCTGAAAGAGGGAGGACGACGCTCCTCTCTATACCCTCGGGACGTTGCCACTATCGGAAGCCCCTCCTCCCTAAGGGTGGCTATGTCCTGCACTATGGCCTGACGGCTTACCCCCAAGCGCTCCGCCAGCTCCACTCCGCTGATCGGCCCCTCCGAACCTCTTAGGATACCGGCCAAGGCGTCGAGACGGTCTCTTCTGTCTCCCATGGGGACACCTCCTCGATCAGATTATAGCAGCTAGTAGCAGACATACAAGAAACAGAGCGATAGGCAGAATAAAAAAATAAGTCTCCATTTAGAAACTTATTTCCATGCGTATATTTCAAACCCAAAATAAGCTATTCCTTATAGAGAGCACTCGTTACGGCTTTCTCAAGGTCGTCAAAAGTACCGATGGACATCTCTAAAAACTCGCGTCCGAGTTTCCTCGTAGAGATGCCCTCAAGACACCTCTATCCGCCGGGAGGCCAAGCTCCCGTTCTTCAAGGTCCACACTGTCGGGAAGAAACGGGAGACGAAGTCGGGATCGTGGCTTACCGCCAACACGGCTCCCCTCTGACGCTCCAGCCAGTTCTCGAAAATAATCATCCATCGGCTGTCGAAGTCTCTGGTGGGCTCGTCCAGCAGCAACATATCAAGGTCCTTGACAGCCAGGGACGCCACGGCCACCATCCGTCGTTCCGCCGAGTTCAGGTCTAGAGGGTGTCTCTTCTCCATACCGGAGAGACCGGTGTCGGACAGAGCCCTCTCGAGGCAAGCCTCTTTTTCCGACATCGACAGCTGTTCCTTCCTCAGTGAAAACAGGACCTCCTCCGCCACGGTAGAGTGAAAGATCTGCCTCTCCGCGTCCTGAAAAAGAAAACCGACCCTGGAGGCCCTGAGCTCGGGATCCATGGATCCCACGTCCAGACCGTCCAGCTCGATAGATCCCGAATCGGGGGAGATCAATCCGGAGCAGAGTCTCATCAAAGTCGACTTTCCCGCCCCGTTGGGCCCTACCAAGGCGATCCTCTCCCCTTCTCGTACCACCCCGTCTATAGAATCGAAAACGGAGGGTTTTTCGGGCCGCCAGGAAAACCCAAGATCCCGGAACTCAAGCAGAGATCTTCCTCCGGAGACGCCTCCCTGGACCGCCCCCTCGAGACGAGGACGAACGTGATCCCCTGCGTCTAAAACCAGCGATCCGCCCTCCAGAAAGCCTTTCTGATCGCAAAACTCCTTAAAGGGCTCTCCGTCCCGTTCCAGAAGCACCACGGAGCAGCCGCTTTCCCCGGACCATTCCCTGAGCCCTGCAGCTATCACAGGTACGTCGGCGGAGGCTATCCTGGAAAAGGCCTCGTCCAGGATCAACAGCCTGGGAGACATGGCCAGAGAGGAGGCAAAGGCAGTCTTCTGGGCCTCTCCGCCGGACAGTTCGATCGGATTTCTATCCCTAAGATGGGATATGCCGAGCAAATCCATAGCCCTCTTCACCCTGAGCTCAACCTTTTCGGGGGAAATCGACAGATTCCCCGGACCGAAAGAGATCTCGTCCCAGACGGAGTAGCAACACCCCGACATGGAAAGCCCCGGTATCTGCTGCACCCATTGGACCTTGTCGGACAGATGGAGACATCCTAAAGGACGGATATCCTTACCCGTTACTGAGACAGTCCCCTCCAGGTACCCCCCTCTATGTTCCGGAATCGCCCCGGATAGGGCGGCGGCCAGGCTGGACTTGCCGCTTCCGTTGCCCCCCTCCACCAAGAGCCATTCTCCCGGAAATAGCGTAAGCTCAGGAACCTCCAATACGGGTTCTCCATTTTTGGAAGAGCGCAGGACCAACCGGTCCACGGACAAGACGGGGTCTTCTTCCGTCAAACTATCCTCCGGTAATTTCAAGGATTCTTCTTCACCTTTTTTCTTGGAACTTCCGGGGAAAAAACCGAATCCCTTCATGTCCAACGCGGCGCTCCTTGCCGGAAGATCGTTCAACAACCCCAACACCAGGGGAAACACCAGAGCGGACAGAGACGAGAACCGCTCCCTAATTGACCCCTTTACCCTGACGCCTCTTGCGAGCTGGGCCTCTCGAATCTCCCCTATCCTGACCTTGATCTGTTCGGCCAGCAGCAGAGGACTCGCCATCAGATAGGCGATCCCATCGGGAGCCGGCCCGTTCAAAAGGGCCTTCACGATCCTTCTCGGAGGAAAGTACTCCAGAAGAAGCTGTGACATGGACACCACCGACAGGATACGAAGCCACAGCCCCATCGCCCATAGAGGCCTGGCTCCGACGGCTTCCGATCCTACGAGTCTGGCGAAAAAGCCGCCGTGTATAAGCCAGAAGCCAAGGGCAAGAGGTACCATAAGGTAGACCAGAGATATCAGACGATGCCTGGCCCTGGGCCATAAGATCAGGGAACAGGACGATAGGCAGGCCATGACAGCCACAAAGGGAAAGGCCGGAAGCGCCATGGAGCTTCCGACCCACAAAGACCAAAATAGAAAGTACACCAAGGGAGATCAGACCGCCTCGCCCGCAAGCGGGAAGAGGGAACGTATCCGCTCGGGAAGGCGTTTCACCAACATCCAGCCGATGAGACAGCTGACCACCTTGTCCACCAGGTTGCTCCCTATAACTGTGATCGCGACGGACTTCAACAGATTCTGTCCGACGGCGTTCATATAGGCCACGAAGAAATCCGCTCCGGAACCTGTAACTCCTCCGAACAGATAGGTCCTTATGGGGGTTGCCACGATCGTGACGAAGATCGTCATCACGACGCCGGAGACTACGACCATGGGCAGGGACCTGAACATCCCCCTGCGAGCCGTGAATCCGGCCACCAAGCCTATCACCATGGCTACGGGGGCGAAGGCCGCCGCTATGGGGCCGGTGAGAAGCCCCCATATTAGGTTGGTGAAAAGACCGGTAGCCATACCTACCCAGGGCCCCATGAGAAGGGCCGCCAATATGGTCCCTATTGAGTCCAGGAAGATGGGAAGCTTCAGGCTGGATGCGATCTGCCCCAACCCCATGTTTATCGCTATGCAGAGAGCCATGAGAACCAGAGTCTTGTTTTTCATACCACTACCCCTTTTCATAAAGTCGATAACCTCCAACGGAGGAGGCCCGACCGAAATTATAGGGGAGTCCCAACAAAAAGAAAAGAGCTCTATTCTTTCTTGTTATTCTTGTAGAATTAGAGACCGACCGAGAACCTGTGGTCCCTCAGCCACCCCGTCATGGCGGAAAAGGCGGGGCCTCCTCCGTTTCTACGGTGGGTGATAATCCGGAACCATCTACTCGGAGTCAAAGACGTGTCCACCAGGGCCAGATCTCCCCGGGCCACCTCCCTCTCCACCGCGAACCGGGAGAGACAGCTTATGCCCATACCGGCCTCGACGGCCCTCTTTATGGCCTCGGTGTGGCCTATCCTGACGGTTCGGGACAATGACACCCCCTCCCGGTCCAGCGCCGCCATTATGGTGCTCAAGGTGCCGGAACCGTCCTCCCTCAAAATCCAGCACTCCTTCGACAGCCGAATCGGCGAGACAAGGCTCTCCCTGGCTAGAGGATCCTGAGGCGAACAGAATATCGACAGATCGTCCCTTATCCAGTCCTCGGATCTCAGGTGCTCTCCTCTAAGCTCCCCCTCCACCAGCCCTATATCGGCACAGCCCTTCGATATCTCCTCCTCTATCTCCATGGTGTTACCGACCTTCAGGATCAAAGAGATCCTGGGATATTCGTCCATGAAGGCCTTCATGTGAAAGGGGAAAAGGTAGTTGGCTATGGTGGTGCTACAGGCCACCGTGAGATCTCCGGACGGCTCGTCTCCGGAGCGCCCCACAGAGGTGAAATCCCGTACAGAGCCCAGGACGTCTTCCGCCAGAGGAAGCAGGAGCCTGCCTCTGTCGTTCAAAACCAAGCCCCGTCCGATCCTTCCGAAAAGCGGCCCATCCAGAAGCCTCTCCAGCTCCTTCAGAGCCATACTGGCCGCGGACTGGGACAACCCCAGCCTTCCCGCGGCGGAGGTCAAATTGCCCGATCTGGCTACCTCGGCGAATATCTCTATCTGTCTTATGGTGACGTCTCTATCGATCGACATAATTGATGAAACATATCATATCCATGAGTTGGATGCAACGATCCTCCGAATGTAATATACGGGTGCCGCTAAAAACGCCGGTTCTCCGAGAGGGCTTTGACGCCGGTCTTTAGAGGCAAAGACTTGGACGAAACGGAGAGATGCGAAAATGGGAAACATAACGAGAGGCCCCTTTCCCTGGCTGGTCCTGGCCTTCATGCTGAGCGCTGCGACCTCTTCACCGGCGACAGGGCTGTGCATAGGGGCGCTGCTGGGGCTTACCGTGGGGAACCCCGCCAGGGCCTACACGTCCAGAGCGGGGAAATATCTGCTTCAGGGTTCGGTGGTCCTTCTAGGCTTCGGTCTTCAGATAGGGGTCGTCCTCAAGGTCGGCTCCGAGTCGCTGGGCATAACGGCGGTAAGCATAGGATGCACCTTGGCCTTGGGATGGGCTCTCGGCAAGGCCCTTAAAGTGGATAGAGATCTGTCCACCCTCCTCAGCGGAGGCACAGCCATATGCGGAGGAAGCGCCATAGCCGCCATAGCTCCGGCCATCGGGGCGTCCGGAGCGGACACGGCAGTGGCCATGGCGGTGGTATTCCTCCTCAACGGGGTCGCCCTGGTGATCTTCCCCCCGATAGGACACTTTTTCGGCCTCACCCAGGATCAGTTCGGACTCTGGGCTGCCCTGGCAATACACGACACCAGCAGCGTGGTCGGAGCCGGAGCCGCCTACGGGATGGCCGCCCTAGCCCTGGCCACCACGGTTAAGTTGACCAGGGCCCTGTGGATAGTGCCGGTATCCTTCGCAGCCGCAAGGCTTCACAGGAGGAACTCGAAGGCCAGGATACAGTGGTTTCTCGTCGGATTTCTCGCCGCCGCCTTGATACGTACCCTCCTGCCCCAGGCCGATCCGGCCTGGACTACTCTGGCCTCCGTCGGTAAGAGGCTCATGACCGCCACTCTGTTCCTGGTGGGAGCGGGGCTGACCCTGGAGGATCTGAGAAAGGCGGGAGGAAGGCCCCTTATCTGCGCCCTGTCCCTATGGATGCTCGTCGCCTCCATATCGCTGGGACTGATAAAGTCCGGCCTGGTGGATCTGTCCATATAGAAAAGCGCCCGTCCGATCGGACGGGCGCTTTTCTATATGGCGGCTATCGGGAGACTATGGCCCTTTCGCCCTCCCTCACCTTGAAACGGGCGATCCTGGCAGTCAGGTCATCTCCCTGGAGGTCCAACTCCTTCGCCATCTCGGCGACAGAGTGGGCGGCCTTCCTGGCCTCTCCGGCCGACTCGGTCATCTCCCTGACGGACTCGGCTATCTTCGTGGTCCCCATGGTTATCTGGTCCATGGCGGAGGCCATCTCCTGACTGGAGGCCGCCTGTTCCTGCGATATGGCCGCCACGCTGTCTATGGCCTCCACGACCGTGGAGATCTTTCCCAGAGCGTCCTTCAGGTCCGCCCCGGCCTCCTTGCCCCTCGCCACTATGTCGGTGATGACCTTGCCGGTCTCCTCCGTCACGGCTATGGATTGTCTGGAGTTGGCCTCAAGACCCTCCATAAGCTTGGCTACCTCTCCCGCGGCGGAATTGGACTCCTCCGCCAGCTTGCGGACCTCCTCAGCCACGACCGCGAATCCCCTTCCGGCTTCGCCCGCCCGGGCCGCCTCTATCGCGGCGTTCAGGGCCAGAAGGTTCGTCTGATCGGCTATGGCCGTTATGGTCTCGACAAATCCGGCGATGTCCCTGACGGCCGCCCCAAGTTCCTCCATGGCCTCTACGCTCTCGGCCGATTGTCTCTCCACGTCCGAGAGATCACGGACCACCGCCTCCACCTTGTCCACCGAGGACCTGGCTGTCTCGCCAGCCTCCCGTCCCGCAGTGGCTCCGTCCGCCGCGGACTTCGCCATGGTCTGGGCTCCGCTGGCGACCTCCTCTATCCCAGCGGTGGTCTCCTCTATGGAGGCGCTGTTCGATTCGGAGAGCTCGGAGGTCTGAGCCAGCCCGGTCTCAACCGTCTCCACCGACGAGTTGGTCCTGCCGGACAGTTCCAGAAGCTCCTTCGATATACGGGACACCGCCTTGGCCGCCATGTCGATCTGGGCCACCGATTCGGCCTGGGAGGCCACCATGGCGGAGAGGCCGTCCACGACGGTTCCGATCTCGTCCTCGGAGTCGACTCCGAAGTCCTCCCTGGTCATGGTGAGGTCGCCCTCTTGAGCTCTAGCGGCCATCTCCGAGATTTTTCTGAGGGGACGAACGATTCTTCCCGCCACCAGCCATACGGCTCCGACCACCAAGACGAGCCCCGCCGCCGCTATCACCAACGTAAAATAGAGCATCCGATCGGAGGCCTCCATGACCTCGCCCTTCTCTATGACGGCCCCGAAGCTCCAGGGCGTTCCGGTATCTCCTACGATCACCGGGGCGAATGCCTTATAGACCATGTCGTTCAATGAGACAGACCATGCCTCGTCGAACCAGCTATCGCCGGAAGCGATTTTTTTCAGAAAGTATGCTCCCCTATCCCCTACCGTCTCGCCTATGGGCTTTCCTATCCTGTCGTGATCCGGATGGGCCACTACGACCCCCTTGGCGGACATAAGCCGCCCGAAGCCGGTATCGTAGAGTTTGGCCTCGTCGTTGATACCGTTCAAAGAGTCTACAGAAATATCTACTCCGACCGCTCCTACCTTGGTCCCGTCTATCTCTATAGGAACTACGAGACTGGTCAAGGTCACGGTTCGGTCTCCCGTGTCGTACTGGAAGGGTTCCAAAATGGTCTCCCTTCCTCTCTCCATCGGCACCAGGTAGAAATCTCCCTCTCCGGGGGTATCGTATCCCTCAAGAGGGACCAGCTTCACCTCGCCTCCGTCCTTAAACCAGTAGGGAATGAAGCGGCCGGTCTCGTCGTGTCCCTCTATGTAGGCGTAGGCGTAATCCTGGCCGTCGAATGCGTCCGGCTCCCAGCAGGTCCATAGTCCGAAGAAATCGGGATTGGCCTTCAGGGTCTCGGAGAGGATGCTGTTAACCATCTCCCGGTTGCCCTCGTCGGTGCGAACCAGCCCCTCCAACACGTGCCCCAGAGTCCGAGCCACCTCCAGCCCCGAGTCCAACCGGAGTTTCATCTGATTGGCGAACTCGGTCGAACGGCTCATGGCCAGATCCCTGGCCTGCTCCATACTTTCCCTGCGATTCATGTAGGAGATGGTCCCGATCATTCCGGCGAACACCACGAGCACCACCGTCAGTACCATCGCCACTATCTTGAGCTGTAGACTCCGCTTGAACCCCACTCGCAACACCTCTTCCAATCTATTAAGACTTCCTAATAAGGATCGAACCTTTACCATATGGTAACACATCGAGGTCTCTTCAGAACCGTGGAACGGAGATAAGCCCGCTTCTTTATATATTAGAGCCACAAAAAGTAAAGGAATGTCAAGAGGATCAAGGGGAAAAACGTGTATAATACCCGGGACATTAAGATAAGAGGAGGGTTCTGCGATGAAGGACAGGACCGAGTTTTTAGGAAAAGAGCCGGTCGGGAGACTCCTGACCAAGCTGTCCATACCCGCCATGACGGGAATGCTGGTGATGGCGTCCTATAACGTGGTGGACACCATATTCGTGGGAAGAGGGGTAGGCCCTTTGGGCCTGGGAGCCATCGCTTCGGCCTTTCCGATACAGTTCATAGTCCACGCCCTGGCCATGATGGTCGGGGTCGGAGCCGCATCGTTGGTCTCCCGCTCCCTCGGAGCCGGAGACAGCGAACGAGCGGAGGTCGCCCTGGGGAACGCCTTCTTCATGGCACTGGTGGCGGGGCTCTTCGTCTCCGCTGCAGGAAGACTTTCTATGCCGACCCTGGTGGCCTTGACCGGCGCTCCGTCGGAGCTGGCTCCGTTGATTCGAGACTACCTGGGGGCCATATTTCTTGGGTCCTCCCTGCTGGTCTGTGGGATGACGATGAACTGCGTGATAAGGTCCGAGGGCAGCGCCAAGGTCGCCATGATGTCACTGATCCTCTCGGCGGTCACGAACATCGCTCTGGACCCCATATTCATCTTCGTATTGAAAATGGGGGTGACGGGAGCTGCCGTCGCCACGGTCATAGCTCAGGGAGTGACCTTCTTATGGGCCGTAGCCCACTATCTGGTTCCCGGCAGAAGCTCTGTAAGGCTGCACATCTCCAATTTGAGACCTCGATGGTCCATACTGAAAGAGATCATGACAGTCGGGGGGTCCGAGTTCGCCAGGCTATCTGCCCAGTCTGTAGCGGGAGTTCTCATTCTCAACCGCCTCAGCTTCTACGGAGGCACCGACGCCATGGCTGCTCAGGGCATCGTTCAGAAAATGCTGAGCCTGAGCATAATGCCCATCTTCGGCATAGCCCAGGGCCTTCAGCCCATAGTCGGGTACGCCTACGGAGCGGGAGACAACATGAGGGCCAAGAAAGCTGTGGAACTGGCTCTGATATCGGCTTCGATAATATCCCTAGGCACCTCGGCCCTGCTTCTGACGGTACCGGGACCTCTGGTGAGGGTGTTCACCGACTCTCCCGCCCTGATAGACACCACTAAAAGCTTCATCAGGGTGGCTATATCGATGTACTTCGTCGTGGGCTTTCAGATAATAGGGACAGCCACCTTTCAGTCGCTGGGCTTCTCCAGACCGTCCATGGTGCTGTCCCTGAGTCGACAGGTTCTCCTCCTGATCCCCCTTGCCCTGATACTGCCTCCCTATCTGGGGTTGTTGGGCGTATTCCTGGTTTACCCTACCGCCGACATAGCCTCCGCATCGTTGACCATGTGGCTTTTGGCCAGGTACAGAAAAAGATTGATCCCCTCGCAGGTGAATTGACGCGTATTTTGAACATGCGCTTGTTCGTTAATTATAAGGAGGGTTTAAATTGAACGCCACGGAAAAAACGCTGCAAACCAGAACGTCGTTGCGCCGTTATGCGGATCGTCCGATCTCCGAGGAGGAACGCCTCTCCATATTATCGGCGGCTATGGCGGCTCCAACGGCGGGAAACATGATGCTCTACTCCATAATCGAGATAACCGATCAAGCAGTCAAGGAAAGTCTGGTCGAGACCTGCGACGGTCAGTCCTTCATAGCCAAGGCCCCTCTGGTGCTGCTTTTTCTGGCCGATCAGCAGAGATGGCACGATTTCTTCGTCCACGGAGGGGTGCCGAAAATGTGCGACGAACACGGACTGACCTGGCGGGAGCCCGAGGAATCGGACCTGATGCTCGGCTGCTGCGACGCCCTGATAGCCGCACAGAACTCGGTAATAGCGGCCGAAAGCCTGGGTATAGGATCGTGCTATATAGGCGATATCATGGAAAACTACGAGAGACACAGGGACATCTTCGAGCTTCCCAGATGGACCTTTCCGATCGCTCTGGTATGTTACGGTCACTATCCCGACGGAGAACGGCCTCCACGAAGAGGGCGACTTCCGATGGAGATCGTCGTCCACAGAGACGTCTATCGAAAGGCGGACGAAAAAGTCTTCGATATCATGGAAGACCACAGACGACTGTGGTCCATAACGAAGATCGGCGCCCCTGCGGAAAACGGAGCGCAGAAAATGTACCTTCGAAAAAACGGCGCCCCCTTCTCCTTCGAGATGTCGAGATCGGTAAAGGCGGCCATCTCCCGGTGGCTCGGAGAGGAACCGAAGGACCATGATTGACAGCCTGATTATTAGAAGACGGAGCGTCAGAAAATACAGCCCCGACCCCGTTTCCGAGGAAATCCTCGAGACCTGTCTGGACGCGGCCCGAATGGCTCCCAGCGCCTGCAACTCCCAGCCCTGGTTTTTCCACGTATGTCGATCGGAGAAGGCTAAAAATGCGGTTGCAGACGCCATGAACTCGGGGATATACGGCAGGGGGTTGAACCGTTTCGTCCAGGAAGCCCCGGTCATAGTGGCGGTGGAGACGCTGAAGCGGGAAAAGACCGCCCCGTGGCTCGCCGGAATGGTCCGGAACGTAAGGTACGAGACCATGGACGTAGCCATAGCGGTGGACCACCTGACCCTCAAGGCAGCGGAGCTGGGACTCGGAACCTGCTGGATAGGCTGGTTCAACGAAATGGCGGTCAGAGCGGCCCTCGGGCTTCCGAAGACCTCGCGGCTGGACGTCATGTTGACCGTCGGATGGCCCGACGACAGGCCGAGGCCGAAAAAGAGGAAAGACCGGGAAAATATCCGTCGCTATCTGTGAGAGGAGGGCTCCCATGCTGACCACCCCCAAGGCGGAAAGGCTGACCCTGGTGATCTACGGACTTAGAAACAGCGGCAAATCTTCCCTGACCAACAACCTGCTTCGCACCTCGGCATCCATAGTGTCGGACCGGCCGGGCACCACCACCGATCCTGTGATCCACGCCATGGAGATGGGGCCTCTGGGCCCGGTTTCGGTGGTCGACACCGCCGGATTCGACGACTTCGACGACGAGCTCGGATCCATGAGGGTCGAGAGAAGCGAGCGCAAACTGGAGACGGCGGACATAGTCCTGTTCGTAACCAGGGGAGACATTCCCCCTACGGCGAAAGAGGAGACCGCGGTCGAGAAATTGAGACGTCGGAACCTGCCCTGTCTGACGGTGCTTACCTTCGCCGACTCCGGCGTATGCGACGAAAAGCGGCATTTCGCATCTGGCTTCAGGAGGATAGCCGTGGACAACCGATCGGGATTCGGACTGGAGGACCTGGACAGGGCTCTCCAACGCTTTTCCGACCATGTAGAGAGGGAGATAACCCCGTTGGAGGGTCTGGTACAGGCGGGAGAGACCGTGCTGCTGGTCACCCCTATAGACGAATCCGCTCCGAAGGCCAGAATGATACTGCCTCAGGTGGAGACGATAAGGGATATTCTGGACAAGGACTGCACCATGGCGATCTGCACGGAGAGGAGACTGAACGATTGCTACTTGGGACTCAAGCACCGCCCCGCACTGGTTGTGACGGACAGTCAGGCATTCGCCGAGGTCGGATCCACCCTTCCGAGCGACCAACTGCTCACGTCGTTCTCAATAATTTTCGCCAGAAAAAAGGGAGACCTGGGTTTCTTCGTGGAGGGACTGGCCAGACTGGACGAGATACCTTCGGGAGGCAGGATCCTGGTGCTGGAGGCCTGCAGACATCACAGGATGAACGACGACATAGGGACAGTGAAGATACCGAAACTGTTCAGAAAGAAGGTCCGCCCCGACGTATACTTCGAGCTAAAGCAGGACATCCCCTCCCCTCGGGAGCTTAGCGGTTACGATTTCGTGATCAACTGCGCCGGCTGTATGGTCACCAGAAGAGACATGATGAGGCGGATATCGTTGCTGAAGGAGGCCAACGTACCGGGGACGAACTACGGCCTGTTCCTCGCCTGGGGCAACGGACTCCTCCCGAGAGCCCTCGAACCCTTCCCGGTGGAGCACGCTCTCTACAGAGGCGCGTCGTGCTGAGAAGAGCGAGCGGAACGCCCCTGATCGATCAGGCCGACCTCGTCAGGAAGAACCGATACGGCGACGGAGTGTGGATCCGCGGGCTGCTGGAGTTCACCAACCGATGCCGCCAGAACTGCCTCTACTGCGGCCTTCGAAGGGACAACCGCCGGGTTCGTCGGTACAGCCTGGACGAGGAGGAGATCTTAGCCTCGGTGGATCTGGGATACCAGACCGGGATAAGGACCTTCGTGCTTCAGGGAGGAGAGGACCCGGCATGGTCGGCCTCGAGGCTCTGCCGCACCGTGGAGGTCATAAAAGGACGGGCTCCGGAGGCGGCTGTAACGCTGAGCTGCGGCATCATGGAGAGAGAGGACTATCGAGCCCTCGCCTCCGCCGGAACGGACCGCTATCTTCTGCGGTTCGAGACCTGCGACGGCGAGCTCCACAGACGGCTCAGGGACGGGGTTTCCCTCTCGGAACGCCTAAAGGCCCTGATCGACCTGAGGGAGGCCGGTATCGAGCTGGGCTCGGGCTTCATGGTGGGACTGCCCGGCGAGACCGAGAAGATAAGCCAGGGGAATCTGGCCCTGTGCAGGGACCTCGACCTGGACATGGTGGGAATAGGGCCCTTCATAGCCAACCCAGAGACCCCCTTGGCCCACTGTCCGTCCGGATCCATGGAGGAGACGGTCAGGCTCACCGCCATGCTCAGGCTGATGCTGCCCGACGCCAACATACCGGCCACAACCGCCGCCGGTTCTCTGTCTCCCGGGGGACGAGAGGCCATGCTTGCCGCCGGGGCTAACGTCCTCATGCCCAACATAACTCCGCCTCGCTATCGAGATCACTACAGGCTCTATCCGGGCAAGACCGCCCTGAAACTGGACCATCTGCCGGAGCTTGACTCCATATCCGAGACGTTGATAAAGGCGGGAAGGCGGATGGACATGGGCAAAGGGGACTCGATATCGTGGAAGAGGAGGGTGGAGTCGATCTAGACCGACTCCACCCTCCTCTTCACCGGCTTACCTGCCCGGCCCGAAGGCGGGGACGACCCCTCCTCCGTAGTTTTCGAGTATGAAATCCCGTACCTTGTCGCTCTGGAGAGCCTCCACCAGTGCCTTCACGTCCTCTCTGTCCGAGTCGCCGGCCCTTACTGCCACTATATTGGCATAGGGAGAATCGGCTCCCTCCAGCAAGAGAGCGTCCTCGGTAGGCTTAAGACCAGCCTCCATGGCGTAGTTTCCGTTTATGACCGCCCCGTCCACGTCGGGAAGAACCCGAGGGAGCTGAGCCGATTCGATGGGACGAAAACGGAGATTCTTGGGGTTATCCTCCACGTCGAACTCGGTGGCCTCCAGCCCGGCGGAATCGGAGAGGGAGATCAATCCCTCGGACTGAAGCAGAAGCAGAGCGCGGCCTCCATTGACGCTGTCGCTGGGGATAGCTATGACGGCCCCGTCGGGAAGGTCGTTTAGAGAGCCATGCTTTCCCGAGTAGAGACCAAGGGGCTCCACGTGTATAGATCCGGCGGAGACTAGGTCCAGGCGGTGATCCCTGGCGAAACCCTCTAGATAGGGCAGATGCTGGAAGAAATTGGCGTCCAACGATCCTTCGTCCAAGGCCATGTTGGGCCTGACGTAATCGGTGAACTCAACTATTTTCAGATCCACGCCCTTTTCGGCGAGATCTCCCCTCACCAGCTCCAGAAGCTCCGAGTGCGGTAGCGGAGTAGCCCCTACTACCAAGGTCCCTGCAACGGCCGGACCGGACAGAATCAGCCCGGCTATCAGGACCGAAGCCGCCAAAAACGCGATTCTCTTCATGGTGAAAACGCCTCCTCAAGGATATTTTACGGTCCATGAAAAAAGGCCTTCCCGATGGGAAGGCCTTTTAAAGGACCGTCGCTCCTCATCGATGTCAGCAGGACCACCTTGCCATAAAGCAGGTTGGTGCGGGATCTGCGAGCTGACTCTCTCCCCCGACTCTGGATAAACAGCTTATTTCGTTGTTGGCTGAAACGATACCACGGTTACCCTTATACGACAAGGGGGAACTAAAAGACTCAAGGTTCGAAATATTCGTCGCCACTAGAGTCGATGACGGTCTATAAGGGCCTCCTGTCGTCCCGCCAGTTCGATGAGGGTTCGGTTTTCCCTGCCGAGCCCCGCCACTCCGTCCAGGAGGGACGTCACTGAATCCTCCAGCTCTCCCGCTCTCAGAGCAGCCTTGGCGGCCATCTCGGAGAGACTGGACAGCATGGCGGAGACCTCGCCGTTGTGTCTCGTCTGGTTCTCCGACCGTTCCAGCACTCCTGCGGCCTTCTCGCTTACGTCCACCGCCTCCGCCTCTATGGCCTCCAACGCCAGATAGAGATTCTCCGACCTGCTTTGGTTCGCCTTAACCGCCTCGTCGCCCTCGGAGGCTATCCCTCCCAACTCCGTGACGTCGGAGACGACCGAATCGGAAAGAGCTCTTATCCTGGCCACAGCGGCTCGACTCTCCTCGGAGAGATCTCTGACCTCACGGGCGACCACGGCGAAGCCTCTGCCGGACTCTCCGGCCCGGGCCGCCTCTATGGCCGCGTTCAGTGCCAGCAGGTTGGTCTGCTCCGCTATGTTCCCTATGGTGGTGACGAAGGACTCTATGCCGGAGGCTCCCTCTCTCAGCCTCCCCGCCACGGACGACACGGAGGCGAAATCCTCGGCCAGGGAGGCCATGCCTCCGCCGTTTTGGCGGGCCAGCTCCGTGGCCTTTCGAACCTCTCCCAGAGTCCTGTCCGAGCTTCTCTTTGCCTCCTCCACCAAAGAAGCTACATGGTGAGCTCCCTCGGTGACAGAGGCAGCCCCTTCCTCGGCGGCCTTGACCGCCTCGATGCTCTCGTTCATGGCCTCGGTCAATATAGAGCTGGCCTCCTGCAACCCGGCAGAGACGTTCTCTATTCTGCCCGCCACCTGTCCCAGCCCGGAAGAGCTGGACAGGATGCTGCCGTTTCCGTCCCTCAGAGTCTGGAGCACCGTCCTCTGAAAGTCCACCAGACCGTCCATGGCCATGCCGACCCGGGCCAGCTCGTCCCGTCCGGCCATGGCGCAACAGACGGTGAGATCCCCTCCTATGGCCGCCTCGGCCACGGAAGTGAGCCTGGCGATGCGACTCATAAAGCTTCGACAGAACAGCCACATGACCAGAGACACCAGGACGAACGCTATGGCCACCAGAGCCGTCTGACCTCTCTCGATTCTCCTGAGAGGAGCCAGCAGAGAGGCCTCGTCCGAGGCCAGAGAGAGAAAGAGTCCCTTGGGAAGAGGGAAGGTGAGCACTCTGTAGCGGCTGTCTGCGAGGTCCACGGTCCTGACCGGGACCTCGTCCAAACTTCCCTCCTCGATCGCGTCGAATACCGCCGCCATGGACTCTCTTTCGCCGTCGTCAAGGTTGTCCGCCAAGACCCCTCCGTCCGGCGCCGTCAGTATAACCACCCCATCGGAGGAGAGAGAGACTATCTCCGAGACGAAGGAGGACACGGGAATATCCGCTCCCATCACCCCCAGCAGCCGCCCCTCCTGGTACAGAGAGTAGACCGGCAGAGACAGTGTCATTACCGGTTCCTCCGATCTGGGGGAGATCCAGGGGGACGAGAGCACCATGGCTCCCTCTTCCTCGGCTCTCCTATACCACCCCTCCGCCCTGGGATCGTAATCGTCCTCCTCGGGGAACCACATGTTCCCGTCCATGAAACGACCGCTGGGAAGGGCCAGGTAGATGTCGGAAAGCCCCATGGGAAGAGAGGTCTCAGTCAGGTTTCTCATGTAGTTCCCGGCGGTTCCGGGAAGAAGCCCTAAGTCCTCTATCATGAAGGACAGGTTTCTGCTCCCGGTGGTCAGGACGTTCTCCATGGACCTCAGCCAGTTGGCCACCGCCGCGGCGGAGCTCCTGCTCTCCCTGTTCTGCCCTCCGTCCAGAAGGTCCGATACGGTCGCCCTGGCCCCTCTTGAGGAGAGCAGAGACAGACCGGCCATGGCGACGCATATGGCTATCACCAGAAAGACCAGCCTTTTTCTCAGGGACATATCGGAAAACCTACCCTTCGGAGGTGCGTCGTTTGGCCATGTGCTTCAGAGATGCGGCGATCGAACTCCCTGCAGATGGCGTCGAGATAGTCCTCCGGCAAAGGCCCTGATATCACTGCGACAAAATCGTCGCCTCCCACGTGCCCCACCATGGCCCGGCATCCCAGCTCTATAAGCCCCTCCTGAAGAACCGAGGCCGTGAGCTTTATCAGCTCGTCCCCCTCGACGAATCCGTAGGTATCGTTGTACTCCTTGAAGCGATCCAGGTCGGCGTAGATCAGAGAGAAGGCCCCTCCCCCCTGCTGGGCGCAGGATATCCAGCGCTGTATGTCCTGGTTCCCGGGAAGGCCGCTCAAAGGATTGCAGGTCAGGGCCTGACGGACCTCTATCTCGGCGGAACGGGCTATCACCTGCTTCATTGTGACCGTACCGAGATAGCCGCCTCTGGCGTCCACCACTGCCACGGGATCGTAGATATCCTCGGGACACCTCTCCATGGCCAGCCGGGACAGAAGACGGACCGAACAACTATGACTCACCGACAGAAAGTTCCTCTTCGCCACCTCCTCTATAGGCCGGCTCTGGAAGAGATGGAAACCGTAGGCCCCACCCATCTTGGCGGCAAAGTCGTTTCTAGTTATCAGTCCCACCGGTTTCGCCCCGTCCAGGACCACCACGTGGTCGAACTCGGGGGAACGCCCCTGGAAAGGGCCTCGTAGCCCCATATTTTGGCACCGAAAAAATCCACCACAGGCTGAAACACCGTCTTCACCCCGTTTCGACGGAGAAATTCCTCCAAAGCGCAAGACAGAAATATCTCCAATATAGTCGCTCCCGACACCGATACCACCTCCATTCAAAGGTTACAGGACCAGGATTTCGGGGATGTAACGACAAGATGACGGCAAAGTAAAAAGGGAGGCGGCTTTTCAGCCGTCTCCCTTGACGAAACATTTACGAATCTTTCTAAGGACGTCTCTAAAAACGCCACTCCTCGGGGAGGTCGTTTCGGAGGAGCCCATTCGAGCCCGTATTTTCGACCTGCCGTCGTGTAGTACGAATGGAGCGACAGGACGTCGCCCCAAGCCGAGGGGGCACAGGACGTGCCCTCCGAGGCGGTCCGTACGAAACAGGCAGGTCGAAAATACGTTCGGGCGAGACAGGGCGGAGCCGAAACGACCTCCCCGAGAAAACTCGGACGTGAGTTTTTAGAGATGTCTTTAAGTGGAACTACCGTCGTTGATCTCCTCGAGAATCTCCTCCAGAACCCTGTGGCGATCCTCGTAGGGGATCTGACAGGTACCCACCCTGAAGTGACCTCCCCCTCCGAAACGGAGCATCAGTTTTCCCACGTCCACTGAGGAAGTCCTGTTCAAGATGGAGTGTCCCACCGATATCACGCAGAATTCGGCGTTCTTGCCGTCAAAGATCCGGACGGAGATGTTCTGATCGGGGTAAAGGGCGTACTCTATATGACGATTGCCGACGTAGGCCTCGTCGTTACCGACGAAATCTATGACTATGGCGTCTCCCTCGGCTTTGCTCTTTTTGGTGAGCATCTCCCTGAAAAGAGGCTGATGTCTCCTGTAGCGGACGACCCTCTCTCTGACGTCCTCCAGGGCCAGTATCTCGTCTATGTCGTGGTTTCTCAGATATTCGACCAAGTCGTCCATAAGCTGGTAATTCGATATTCTGTAGTCTCTGAAACGGCCCAGGCCGGTCCTGGGATCCATGACGAAGGACAAAAGGACCCACCCCTCCGGATTCAGTATCTCTTCCCTGGAGAAGTCCGCCGAATCCGCCTTGTCCGCCACGTCCACCAGATAGCTAAGCCTGGCAAGCGGCCCCTCCGCTCCGCCGTAATAGTCAAAGATGACCCTGGCGCAGCTCTTGGCACCCGGATCGCAGGCCCCCTCCCAGTGGTGGCGGAACATCTCCTCCCTCTCCACCTCGGAAGCGTGATGATCGAACCACAGACCGCATCCCGGAAGATAGGGAACGTTGGCCAGAACGTCGTTCTCGTCGGCCTCCACCAGTCCGTCCTGTATGTCCTTGGGATGGACGAACTTTCTCTCGTCCATAACCCCCATTTCCTTCAAAAGCACGGCACACATCAGGCCGTCGAAGTCGCTTCTGGTCAGAAGTCTCATGCTACGATGACTCCTTTCCAAGTCTCAATCCGAGGGCGAACAAGGTCGCCCCGGTGAAGAGCAGGTTTATGCCGACCAGAAGCCCGACTCCCCAGGCCGCGGCGAAAAGATTATGCCAGATCAGCCCCGCCAGGAAGAGCGACAGGACACCGCTGACCAAGAGCCAGCCCCATCCTACGAGCCCTCTGAGCTTAAGGGCGGTGAAGACCTTGAAGACTCCCTCGAGGACAAAGTAGACGCTCAGGATCATGGTCAGGGTAACCACGCCGCTCAGGGGCTTGGCCAAAAGTATTATCCCTGTCATAGCGGCCAACAGAGCCCACAGGAAATCCCCTGCTCCGCTACGGCCCTGCCGTCTCTCCCTATACCCGCTGACGGCCTGGACGACACCGGCGGAGACCATGAGCCATCCCACCAACGTCTCCACCGCCAGCGAAGCCATGAAGGGCATGGACACAGCCAGGGCCCCCAACAGAAAGAGACAGACTCCCACGAGCATCACTCTGCCCTTTCGAGCCTTTATACTCTCGCTATCCATACCGACCAAAGTAATCATGCTCAATCCTCCATATCAAAATCAAAAGCTCACGAACGCCATTTTAGGAAACCTCGTTTATCCTTAACGAGAGTATATCATCGAGAGGGTAAGATAGAAAATCGCAACTGTTCCTAATAGGGCATCTCTAAAAACGTCACTCCTCGGAGAGGCCGTTTCGGCAGAGCCCATTCGAGCCCATATTTCCGAATCTGCCGTCGTGTAGTACAGATGGGGCGACAGGACGTCGCCCCAAGCCGAGGGGGCACAGGACGTGCCCTCCGAGGCAGTCCGTACGAAACAGGCAGGTCGGGAATATGTTCGAGCGAGACAGGGCGGAGCCGAAACGACCTCTCCGAGGAAACTCGGACGTGAGTTTTTACAGATGCCCTATATTTTTCCGTTAGCCACTTGACAGCCCACAGAACCGGAGATAAAATAACTTAAACTTTTCAGACAACGATCGGAGAGGAGGAACCCGAGATGGTAGGAAGAAGTTTTAACATATCCATAGTCGTCATGATAGTCGTCCTAATTATCGGCTGCGGGTCTCCTCCCGGTGCCGTTGTCGTTATGTGACGACGATTTGCCGAGAGCGGGGCCCTTTTAGAGGACCCCGCTCTTTTTTATATCCGACGCACAGTAGAGAAGAAAAACGAGAGACATGAAAATCAAATCTAGAAAAGGAGTGTCGATCATGACCACAACTACGATGAGAAACAGCGCAACCTTCTACGTCGCCGAGGAATTCAAGGGCCCCTTCGTAGGCTACACCCTCTGCGACCCCATACCCCAGGAGCGACGGTTCGCGGCGAAATTCGAGGTAAACTCGGTTCGCTATCGCGGTCCTTTCGAGGGCATCCGCTAAAGACGGACTTTCCTCACCCCACTCGCGTGGCCTTCGATTGGCAGATCGAAGGCCTTTTTCATATCCAAAGGGATCTGTTCTGTTATACTTGGATGGACAAAACACTGCTAGAGGCTCATGCTCTAAGGACTTTAGACCCAAGGAGCTGGAGCTCAAGACGCCAAGAAAAGGAATGACGATCCATGGAAAATATCGCCGACGTACTATCCAACAGAATAGAAAGGATTTTCCAGGAGAAAGGGCTCAGGCCCTGTCTGACCCCGGACGGTAAGATCCTCGTCATGGACGATGATTTCACCACCCGCTACAAGCTGGACATAGCCTTCAACAACAACGACTTCAGCTGTATAGTGCTAGGAAGAAGGGATAACTCGCTCAGGGACGCCAAGAATTTCAACGTGCCCTGGACGAGCGGGAAGGATATCAGGGAATTCCTAGAATACCTGGCATCGATGGACTGAGGGACGGAATATGAGACTTTCCTCTAAGAGGATAAAACAAGCTATCCTCCTTTCCTTCTCTCTGTCCATGCTCCTCTCCGCGGGTCCGGCGAAAGCCGACATGAGACAGGCCGTAAAGGCCTATTCGGAGAAAAGATACAAGGACGCCTATACCCACCTCCTCCCGGAGGCGGAAAAAGGGGATCCTCTGGCTCAGTGTACTCTGGGATACCTCTACGACCAGGGAAACGGAGTCTCCCAGGACAAGGGCAAGGCCATGAAGTGGTACAAAGAGGCTGCAAAGGGCGGATCGGCCGACGGACAATACAACCTCGGTCTGATGTTCCGAGACGGAGAGGGAACGCCCAAGGACAGCTATAAGGCGACCTACTGGCTCGAGAAGGCGGCCTCCCAGGGACACCAGACAGCCCAGATAGCCCTGGGGATGATGGCGATGAATCCCGACGAGGGAGAGCCCCGCTACGAAGACGGAGCCAAGTGGTTCGCCATGGCAGCAGAACAGGGAAACATATCGGGATGCTATAACCTCGGTAGGCTTCTCTCCCTCGGCAGAGGAATCGAGAAAGACGAGGGCAAGGCCGTCGAGCTCCTGAGAAAGGCGGCAGAGGGAGGCCATATCTACGCTCAGCACGATCTGGGTATCCTCCTTGGAAAAAGCGACGATCCCAAACTTGTCGAAGAAGCGGATAAATGGCTCGAAAAAGCGGCTAAAGAGGGATACGACGATTCCCAGCTATCCTACGGAGCGTTCCTCCTCCGAAACGGAAGAGAGGAGGAGGCCAAAGACTGGCTCAAGATGGCTTCCGACAGGGGTAACCCGGAGGCCCAGTATCTCCTGGGTCAGCTGTGTCGCCAACAGGGAGGTTCCTTCAAGGAAGCCGCGAACTGGTTTGGACTGGCGGCTAGACAGGGACACGGACCGGCCCAGTACGCCCTCGCCACCCTTTACGAAAGGGGCATAGGGGTCGAGAAGGACCCAACCTTGTCGGCCCTGTGGTACAGGAGGGCGGCGGAACAGGGTATACCGGAGGCTCAGTACAACCTGTCTGTTATCTACAGGAAAGGCTCCTCTCTGCCTAAGGACCTGGGAAAATCGCTCCTATGGCTGAAAAAAGCGGCCGAGCTGGGGCTCCCGGAGGCCCAGTATTCCCTTGGAACACTGTACAGAGAGGGCGATGAAATTCCCAGAGACCTCTCGAAGGCGGCGGAACTGTTCCGAAAAGCCTCGAACCGAGGGAACGCCGAGTCACAATGCGCCCTGGGGCTGATGTATCTTCGTGGAGCCGGAGTTCCTAGAGACGAAAAGGAGGCCATGGAACATTTAATAGCCTCCGGAGAGGCAGGCTATCCATCGGCCCAGTACAACCTGGGACTGCTCTACTCCCGGGGAGAGGCGGTTCCCAGGGACACAGCAGAGGCGGCCAGATGGTTCAGAAAGGCAGCTCTCCAGGGTCATCCGGGAGCTCAGTGTAATCTGGGAGTCCAATACGAACGGGGAGACGGAGTGGCTCTCGTGCCCTCCGCCGCCGCGGCCTGGCTGGGCAAGGCCGCAAAACAGGGGGAGCCCTACGCCCTTTACAATCTGGCCCTGCTCTATCAAAAGGGCAAAGGGGTCGAACGGAACAGAGAAAGGGCGGTAGAGCTGCTCGAAAAGGCTATAGAGGCCGGAAGCTGGGATGCCCCCTACTCTCTGGGATGTCTCTTCGCCGGAGATTACGGAGGACCTGTCAGAGAGATCTCGGCCCTCTACAGACTTTACCAGGCCGCATCCATAGGAGATAGGCGGGCCATGTTGAGGCTGGGATTGGCCTACGACGAGGGGAAGCTGGTGGCTCCGGACAAGATGGAAGCGGTGAAGTGGATAAGAAAAGCCGCCGAGCAGGGATCCGACAAGGCCCAGTTCACATTGGGAGCCATGTACCTGAAAGGGGACGGGCTGGTAAAGAGCCATAACGCCGCCATGAGCTGGTTCTGTGAATCGGCGAAACAGGGAAACCTCCAGGCCCAGTACAACCTGGGACTGTGCCTCTGGAACTCAAAGGACGAAGAGCTTAGATCGTCGGCGATCATGTGGATGGAGAGAGCGGCCCAGGGGGGATACGCCCCGGCCCAGTGCGAATTGGGTATCCGCTACATAACCGGAGAGGGGCTTCCTCAGTCCGACCCGGCAGCTCTGAGATGGTTCTCCCTCTCGGCTGAACAGGGGTACGTACCGGCCCAGTACAACCTGGCGGTCCTGTATCTCTACGGAGGTCCCTATCTCTCTCCCGACGAGAGCTCGGCCTTCCACTGGTTCTCCAGAGCGGCCAAGGAAGGCTACAGGGACGCACAGTTCTATCTGGGATGCCTCTACGAGAGGGGAAACGCCGTCTCCAGGGACGTTAAAGCCGCCAAGACATGGCTTACCATGGCCATGGAGGGCGGAAGTGCCGAGGCCAGAGAGGTACTGGACGAGATGGAACGGGACAAGGACTTCGCCATAGGCAAGGAAGACATGCCCCGTCTTCCCTTCGGAAGCGACCTGCCCCCTGTTCCCTCGGTCGGAAACGATATGGACGAAAAAAAGGAGGCCTGAGGCCTCCTTTTCTCATGGACAAAGGTTTGTTTTACTCCGCTACGATATCCTGAGAGGACTCCCAGAAACCGTGAATGTTGCAGTAGGAAGTGGCTATGAGGGTTCCCGAGGTCTTCAGGTTCAACCTCACCACTCCGTAGGGATCGGTGAATACCGGCCCCTCGTTGGCTCCCTTCACGGAGGCCCCGTGACCATCGAAATCGACCTTGGCCACCTCGTAGCCAAACTTATCCCCTTCGGGCTTGAAGGAAAGCTTTATCCAGCAGATGTGATGTTCCGTCGTGTTGGGATGAGCTATCTCTTTGCCTACGCTCAAGGCAACGTCGAAAGACTCTCCCGCCTTAACTTTTTCGGGAGCCTCGATCACCGGTACGTGTTTCTCGCCCTTCCAGTCCCCGCTCTGAAGCAGTTCTCCGAACTTCATATCTAGAACCTCCTTCGTCTCAATGCTGTAGGTCTCTTGACCTCCTCTGAAATTATGCCCTTTGGAGAGAATAAAGTCAAGTATTTTCGTAGGATATACTCTATCTACCCCAGGGTGTTACCTTCACGACCGCCCTGTCGCTCCTGCCCTTTTCGTCCACCGCCGATATCCTGTGCCGCCCCTCCGAGATAGACCAGAAAAGTCTTCTTCCCTCCGGGACCGTTCCCAGGTGAAGCCCGTCGACGAACCAGGAGACCTTTCCCGACGCCCCCTCGCAGGAAAGGGGGATCCTCGGAGGCTCTCCCAGAGGGGGCATGAGATACTCCGCCCCGTCCAGAGGAGAGACGATGGTCAAGGAGGTCTCCCTAGCCCTTCCCCAGGCCGCCAGCTCCGGAGGGAGAACCGTGACCGATTTTCCGCCGGTCCAGCGGTGCATGTCGCAGGGGCTTTCCGGCGAGACACCCGGGATATACCAGGCCTCCTCTCCGGATGGACAGGCCGAGTTGAGAGGCAGCCCGGAGAGAGAACAGACGGTCCGCCTGGACACCCCCGCTGGAGGGAGGGGCATGGTCCCTCCCAACCTGGACATCACCTCTACGACGACCGGGACAGAGGCGGAAAGGCCCACCAGCTCGGGATGAGGCGTGCCCTCGGGATCTCCGAACCACACTGCGAGGGTCCAACTCTCGTTCCAGGCTACAGCCCAGGCATCCCTGAATCCGTAGGAGGTCCCGGTCTTGAAGGCTATCTCCGCCTTACCGGACAGGAGGGATCTCAGATAAGGGGAGAGTCTGTCCGAATCCCGGAGTATTTCCCCCACTAGGAAGGAGCTCTCGTCGGAAAAAGGACAATCCTCCCATCGAGCCCCTCCCGTCCCCTCCAGAAAGGACAGAGGACGGCTTCGACAGGTCGCCAGGGTCGAGAAAGCCCTCAGAAGTTCCAGCAAGGTAACCTCGCATCCTCCGAGAATCAAAGAGTCGCCGTAGTGATCGCCGTCCTCCCTCAAAAGGGAGAATCCCAACGTCCTGAGACGATGGAGGAAACGCTCCGCCCCGACGGACCTGAGGACCCTCACTGCCGGAACGTTCAGCGAGTCCGCCAAGGCGTCGGAGGCGGAGACCGGGCCACGATAGCGAAGATCGAAGTTTCTGGGCGCCCTGCCGGACAAGGACAGAGGGGTATCCGCCATCAAGGACGACGGAGACAGCTGCCCCCCCTCAAAGGCCATGGCGTAGACGAAGGGCTTCAGGGTGGACCCGGGAGAACGGGGAGAATCGCAACAGTCCACCCAGCTCCAGGATCTGTCCTGGTCGAACCGACCGTTCCCCACGTAGCCTCTGACGGAACCGTCTCGGTTGTCGACCAGGGCCGCCGCCGCGGTCACCTTCCTGGACATCCCCCTCAAGGCCGATGATATAGCTTCCTCCAGGAGAAGCTGAACCTTTCGATCCAGGGTGGACCGGCCCCCTTCGGGGGACTCCTCCAACACCTTCGACACGAACAGGAAATCCCGATCAGGAATGGAGATATTCCCGGGCAGGGGTTCCTCCATGGCCAGAATAACCGCCTCTTCCGAGACGACCCCTCTCTTGCCCAGATCCCTCAGTATACGGTCTCTCCTGGTTCGAAGCCTCTCGGGATGGAGGTCGGGGCGGTATCTGGTGGGGCCCTTCAACATGGCCACCAAGACGGCGGCCTCTGCCAGGGAGAGGTCCTTCGGAGATTTTCCCCACCATCCGAGAGAGGCGGCCCCGGCTCCTTGAAGGACTCCTCCAAAAGGAGCCCGATTCAGATACATCTCCAGTATCCCGTCCTTGGATAGCCTACGCTCCAGGTCGATGGCCTGGAGGAACTCCCTGGCCTTGGCGGAAAAGGTCCTTTCCCTGGGCCTTGCCATCCTTATCAGCTGGCTGGTTATCGTGGAACCTCCCGAGACGATGCCGCCGCTTCGGACATTCTGGACCGCGGCCCGAACCAGACCGAGCCAGTCCACTCCGTGGTGTTTTCGAAAACGTCGGTCCTCCACCTCTATCAAGACCAACGGCAACCACCTCCCCATCTCGTCCAGAGAGAGTGGCAGACAGAGTTTGTCCTCCGAGGTGAGTCCCACCCACAAAACCTCTCCGTCCCGATCGGCAACCCGGGGAGACCGATCCAGAGAGGCCACCTCCCGAACGGTAACCGGGCTTACGGAGAAAGAGGCGATCCAAACGGCCAGGGCCGCCGCTAAGGGCAGCCCCGGAATCGCGCACAACAGATATTTTCTTTTCATGACGGCCTATCGGACCAAGAGACGGCCTCCGCCGCTCACGCTCCTGATGGAGGAATCGTACATTCCCTCCGCGTAGACTGGAGGCCACAGGAAATCCCCTCTGGCTGTGACGCGGCAACGATATTCCAGCTTCAAGGTCTTCTCCACCGACGAGGGGAAGAACAGCACCCGATCGAATCGCACGTCTCGCCTCACAGCGGAACCTCCGGAGATGAACCCCGAGGGTGTCTTCCACACCTCCAGACATCCGGGAAGCATGTCCACTACGACCAGGTCCTTCACCGTTCCCGTGGGAGTTATCTCTATGGAAAGGACCACCTCGTCTCCTAACGAGAGGGGCTCGTTCCCGTCGATCGGTTCTCCGTCGGCGTTCTTCAATATTCGACGTACCGAAATCCCCCTGTCGAAGGGCTCCACCGGATCGAGAGGCACGCCGGAAAGGCTCCAACCGCAAAACAGCCGTCCCGGTCCGGCGTTATCCACCCTCCAGGATACGAAGGAATCGGAGGAAAGGGCCAGCTCGTCTCCGGCGGCCATCTTGAAGGCGTCGCCGCTACCGGTAACCTCGGCGAAGAATGGCTTGACGTCGCTCTTCCGGGCAAAACGGCCCAAGGTGAGGACCGCCAGACCGGCCTCGTGGGTCGAGAGGTCGCCGGCCTCTACCGCCTTGGAGAGCTGTGCGGCCAAAAACGCCTCGTCGGACGAACCGGGTGCCAGCTCCTCCATGGCCAGAAGCCGAAGTGCCATATCCCTGACGGCGGAACCGTAACGATCGGAACCGGACAGGTCCGCCCCTCCTAGCAGTTTGAGTCCCAAGTCCCTCTTTCCCGCCAGACCGTAGGCGCCTGCAAGAAGGTACCTTCCGGCCGAATCCATCTCTCCTATCCTCTCCGAGAGCCAGGCCATCCACCCCAGAGGGGGCTGACCGGAAAGGGACATCACATAGGCGGCATAGGCCTTTCGGGAGAGGTCGAAGGCCGACTCGGAGCTCTCGGAGAGAACCGACCGTAGATATCCCTCGGTCCTTTGCATCATCGACAGGGGTACCTCGTCCTCGGCCATCAAGGCCAGCAGATGGGCGGCATAGAGGCTTCCCCACAGGTCCACATCGCCCTCCGGCCAGTAGGAAAAACTTCCGTCGTAGAGCTGCATAGTCTGCAGTCGAGCGATCCTGTCCGGCACGGAGATAGACCGTCCCACCCTGTCGGCCATGTCCCCGAGGGTCACCGACGGCCACAGGGCCGACACGGTCTGCTCCAGGCACCCGTAGGGATAGCGGTCCAAAAACTGGATCAGAGGCATCAGGTCGGCGTTAGGCGCACCGGAGAGATACAGAGAGGCCCTCAGGGTTCCGGGGAACCATCTGCCCTTCTCCGGCATCTCGAAAACGCCCTTATCCAGGGCCTCGCTTCCGGAAATGGTTATCCTGGGCATGGGAGGTCGAACCACCGTGTCCCTCCGGACGGAGAAGTCCATTCCGTCTCCGAGAAGCCGTACCGATAGAGAGCCAGTTCCGGCCCGATCGGAACCGCGAACCTTCAGGTAGATCACCGAGCTCTCCCCAGCAGGAAGGACCAGATCGTCGGAGAACGCTTCCTCCAAAGACAAAGATCCCTCCGCTTTCATCTCCATGCGAAGCTTCAGGTCCTCCTTCGCCGTCGATATGATCTGCACCGGCACCAATAAAAGGTCTCCCGGAGCCAATGCATCCGGAACGGTCGGATCGACGGTGATCGGGCGGGATATGGACAGGTCAGAATTGGCCGACCCCACCGAGGAGCCTGAGAATACCGCCATGACCCTGGCCCCGCCGGAGAACTCCGGAAGGTCGAAGGACAGATCGGTCTTCCCCCCCTCGGAGGCCATGATCTTCACCATCGAGAGGACCCTGAATCCCCTGGCCCTGACGGGAGACAGATTTACCCCGAAGGCGGCCCTGGCCTCGGCGCCGTCACCTCCGGCGGGATGAAGCAGAGGAGTCTCCCTCGACTCTATGGGCATCAGCTCGTCGTAAAGGTCCGAGGCCCTGGACGCCAGAGCTCTTCTGGCGGTGAAAGCCTCCCATGGATCGGGGGTCTCGTGGCCGGTCAGCCCCAATATACCCTTGTCCACCAGGGCTATCCAGAGATCTCCCGATAGGGGCTTCCCTTCGCCGTCTCTTACCTCGACGGACAGATTCAGGGTCCCGCCCGGTTCCGCCTTTTCCGGCACGTCCAGAGACACGGAGGCCCTGTAGCCGAGGTCCATCTTTACCGGCACGACCCCGAGAGCCCTGTGGGATCCCCATTCGTCCTTATCGGAGACGGGACGCACTACCTGGAAGGTGCACCAGCCGTTCGGCCATGCCTCGGAGGACGGAACGAACTCGATCCGCCCCTCCGGCTCGGACACGTCTACGATCTTCCGCTCTATAATCCCCTCGGCCTCGAAGGTAAACAGCCCCGTTCCGGTGAAGGGAGCGCTGTAGGTGAGGACGGCCTTGTCTCCGAAGCTATAGCTCTCTTTATCCAAGGTCAGCTCGACCTTCCCGGGAAGCACCGCCTTTCTGGACGCCCCTCCCCATGGGGTCCAGGCGTCGAATCTGACCGATCCGGTGGAACCTCCCTTTCCGGAGAAAGTCAGCAGATAGCGTCCTTCCCCTTCCGGTACCACTGTGAGATCGGCCAGACCGTCCTTTAACTCGGCCTTCCCGGAGGCCACCTCCGACCTCTCCTCCTCCCATCTCATCCTGGTCCTGCCGTCGTCCCGCACGAGAACCGGGCGATCCGCCAGGGAGAAAAGGGTCCAGGATATCTCGCCGGAACGGATCGGATCGTCCTTAGGGGTCACGGCCGCTATTTTCAGCTGGACCGGCTCGTCAGGCAGAATGTCGCCCTCGGGGAATCTAACCCCTATCTGCATCGGGTTCAAGGCGCATGGGACGACCTCCGTCCGGGTAACCCAGCGGCCGCCTGCCTCCATAACGTTTAGGCTCACAGCCAGATCTATCATGGGAGGGGTTCTCCAGTCGTCCGGAACGGTCCAGGAAAGGCGCCCCTCTCCGGAACCGTCCAGATCGCCGCCTCCGAGGTAGATCTCTCTGCCCTCGTAGGAGATCTCGCCGTCGCCGAAGGAGAAGTCGGGGAACCTCTCGGAACGGTAGACCGATTCCCTGGAGAAGGCCTTCGCCTCCCAGGAAAGACCGCCCGCTGGCGCTCCGAAGAGATAGTCGGCCCGGAAGGACAGGTCCATGGTTCCGCCGGAGGAAAGAGGTCCCTCCGGAACGTTCAACCCAAGCTCTATCTTGGGAGGGGTGAAGTCCTCCACCAGGAAAGAAGCGTCGGCGAGGGGAGATCCTTCATCGCCCGGCACGAACAGCTCGAAGCGGTACTTTCCCGAGGGAGCTGCGTCTGGCAGATCGAAGGAACCCGTGGCGGTTCCGGAGGAGGACAGCTCGGCCCTGCCACGGAACATCTCGTATCCCAGGGAATCGACCAATCGCCACATCAGAGGGAAACGCCCCGGTATGGACATCCTGGGGCCTCTAACCACCGAGGTAATCTGAACCGACTCGCCCGGACGGAATATCCCACGGGGCAGCAAACATTGTCCCTCGTAGGTCTCGTTCCAGGGGGCGCCGGACACGTCCAGACCGTTGTCTGCGAACAGGTTGCCCGACAGGGACAGAAAGGTCAGGTCCTCGTCAAGCCGGGCCACCACCACCGACGGGAGAAGCTGAGGATCCCAGTCGCCGTCGCGGACGGCGGACCAGATCCCGTCTCCATCCGTGACTCCCTCCGCCAAAAGCTGGTTGCTGGAGGAGTATACCGATATCTCCGCCCCCTCAACCGGTTTGCCCGTGGACAGCCTGTCGAGCCATACCATCAGGCCGTCGTCGTAGACCCTGGCGGAAAGGCCGAGATCCGTCAGTGTAACCAGCTGTCTGGCCCTGGTCCATCCGGAGTCCTCGTCGGAGGCCTCCAGCATGAAGACCCCCCTGGACTGACCGAGATAGGCCTCCAGATCCACCGCGCCTCGTATAGTCTCGTTAACCCTGTTATCGATCGGGAGCTCCCAGTCCTCCAGGCGTCTCGTCAGAGAAGTGGAAAGCTCCGACCCTCCGTCCAGGACCCCCATGGCGACCGGCACGTTGTTTGGGTAGAGCTTCCATCCCCGAAGCCTCAACCTGTCGACGTTCACCGTCTCCACGGCTACCCTGGGATCGTCAAACGGTGTCAGAAATGTCCCGGCGACGGGAAAACGGATCGACCGGGGCACGTCGGGCATGATGAAGGTCCGCCTCTCGTCGGCCACGAGTCCGTCCCCACCTCCCAAGCCCTTTTTAAGTGACAGGACTATCCTCTCTCTCGGGGGAAACTCTCCTACCAAGGCGAAACCGCCGTAGGTCGACTCCACCCGGAAGGACCTCTCGGGAGAGACGGAGACGTATCCCTTTACGTCTCCGGGATCCACCGGCCTGGAGGTATAGATCACTATCTTGCCTCTGTCGACCGTCTCCGTCTCGGTATAGGTTCCCGTTATCTTTACGAACGACGAGGGTTTCAAGGTGACCTTTTCGGTCTTCTCAAGTCCGAGAGGCCCCTCGTCGGAGGTAAGCCCCTTCTCGACCACCACAGTAAGGCTGTCACCGGATATCCTTTCGGACGCTACGGTTATCCTGTCCGAGGGCACCTCTCCCTGAGGACGGAGCCTTACGGACTTACCGTCTGACCTCCCGGAGAGAAAGCCGAGAAGCCTCTTGGGAGGCACCGGCATTGAAAACCGAAGCTCCACTGACATCTCCCCGTAAGGCGTTATGGACACCTGTCTCGCCGACAGGAGCCTGAGAGGAGGGGTGTTGAAGGAAAAGGTCTGGGTTCCGGCCAGCAACCGCCCGGACAGGTCTCTGACCGGCTCGACCGTGGCCCTGTAGAAGGTAGCCCGAGAGAGGGGGGTATCCGGGGTAAATAGCAAGGTCTGGGGATCGTCCCATACGGCCCTGCCAGACAGAGACGGTGAAAAGTCGAGAGGAACCTGGTCCGCCGGCAGTATCTTCCCAAGTAAAGTGTCTGGAACTACGGGGGAGGAAAAGACAACCTTGATATCCGGTTTTCCCGAGACCTCCCCTCGAGGCGTAAAGCTACGAACCGTGAAGTCATCCGCTCCGAAAGCTACGGACGACGAAAAAACCAACAGAAACAGATAAAGAACCATCAGATCCCTTCTCATTGCGGATCGTCACCTCCGAGACATATTTTCGTGCCGAGTCGAGTTGTCTTATTTCGGCATCCTAGGTTATTATTGTGCTGTAAGACCCATCCCATCAGAGGAGCCAGAGAGAGTCGATGAAGAAAGCCAGATTGAACGAGTTGCTCACAGCCTTCGTTACCCTACTATACCTCAGAGCGGTCAATTTCCATACCGTCTCCAAGGGGGTTCTTTACCGATCGGCCCAGCTCAACCTCGATCGGCTATCCCGCTACGTCGAGACCCACAGCATCAAGAGCATAGTGAACCTAAGAGGACCTCAAGCGGGAAGACGATGGTACCGCAGAGAAAAGGAATTCTCCCTGTCCAAAGGCATAGTCCACGCCGACTTCGACCTTTCCGCGATAAGGAAGATCCCGGTCCAGGAGCTAGACCGCATACTGGAGTTCATGAGAAACGCCCCCAAACCGATACTCATACACTGTTACGCCGGAGCGGACCGCACAGGGCTGATAGCCGCTCTATGGCGTCTGGCCGAGGACAGAGACGCCCCCCTTCAGGCACTTAACCGCCAGCTATGCTGGATGAAGGGTCACTTCTCAACACTTCACATAGGGACCAACGCCATGGTCCGATCGTTCTGGGATTACGTGAAACATATCCAAGGGGACGGCCCTCTGAGAGGTCGCCCTCTGGCGGATTGACATTCCAGCGAAAAAGGGAGCTTCTCGGCAACGCCCCTATAGGGCAGGCGCTGCTGTCGTTGTCGCTGCCGTCGATAGCCGGGCTGGTGCTACAGACCGCCTACAACCTGGCGGACACCTTTTTCCTCTCTCTATGGGTGGGACACCACGCGGTCGCGGCCTTGGCGGTGGTCTTCCCCATGCAGCTCGTCATAATAGCACTGGCCCAGGGAATCGGAATAGGCGGATCGTCCCTGATCGCCACGGAACTTGGAGCGGAGAACGAAAAAGGAGCCGAGGAGATCCTCGGCACCATGACGATGCTGATCTCCCTCGGCTCCGCTTTTATCGTAGCATTGTCCCTCGCCTTCATCTCCCCCACTCTTTCATTCCTGGGAGCCAGCGAACTGACCCTTCCCCTGGCAAAGGACTACGGCGTCATAGTCCTTCTTGGCAGCCCCATGCTCGCCTTCTCCATAATGGCCAACGGCATAGCCAGAGCGGAGGGAGAGGCAGTCATGGCCATGAAGACCCTGGCCATATCGGCCGCCACCAACCTGGTGCTTGACCCCATACTGATAAGATATTTCGACCTCGGCGTCTCAGGTGCCGCCTGGGCCACCGTGATCGCTCAGGCAGGGTCGGCGTCGTGGATGGCTTTATACCTTGGAGGAAAAAGCTCGATCAATATAAGGCCGAGAGATCTGAAGCTGAGAAGATCGGTGGTGAGCTCCATAGTATCGGTAGGGTCTTCGGCCTTCGTCAGACAGGGATCGGCCAGCATAACGGCGGTTGTATTAAACAGGGTCCTACTATCCATGGGAGGCGACCCCGCCTTAGCGGCCATGGGGATATTGAACAGGATATCCACCTTCGTGACCATGCCTCTGTACGGACTGGTGCAGGGCATGATGCCCCTGATAAGCCACAACACCGGTTCGGGAGACCAATGCCGGGTACTGCGGACCATGGATCTATCGGCCCTCTGGGCCACCGCCGTATGTCTGGCGGGAGCCCTTCCCCTATGGGCTTTCCCGCTTGCGACCCTGTCGCCTTTTTGTTCCGGCGAGACCCTTGAAATAGCGGTCGCAGCGGCCCCCTACGTAGCCTTGGGGATGCCCCTGGGGGGATTTCAGGTCGTCCTTTCAGGATCCTACCAGGCGCTGTCCAGAGGAAGAGACGCCTTCCTCCTGGACCTGCTCAGGAGGATCGTTCTGGTGGTCCCGGCGATATATATACTCTCCCACATAGCCGGACTAAAGGGAGTATTCATGGCGATACCTATCTCCGAGGTGATATCCGGAGGACTCTCCATTCTGCTGTTCCGAGAGGTCCGTAGGTGCTCGAAAAAAAGATGTCTCGTGTCCTCTCAGGACAGTATATAGGCGATCAGAGCCAACAGGGCGGCGCAGCACCCTCCTACGAGAGCGATGAAAGCGGGAGACCCGACGGCGAAGAGCGACTTCTCCTCCTCGACCCTTACCGCCTTGATGCGAAGGCTCTTCTGTGTCATGGCGACGGCCATAACACCGTCTCCCAGCTCGAACTCCAGCAACAGCCTGTCCGAGTCGGACTCTTCCACCGACGACAGAGGAACGCTCAGTGAACCGTCGAAGGACTCGTTCTGTCCCTTCATAGTTCCGAAAAGAGGGCTGTCCTCCGGAATGGTTATGGTCACCAGATCTCCCGGGGAGACATCTGAGGCAGCCACGCCGTTCACCGGGTCCAGACGGGTGAAGCAGGTGAAGATCAGCTTGGGCAGCTTTCTCTGTATGGGCGTATCCCCCAGGGAAGCAGCCGCCTCAGGGGCGTTGTCCCCTTGATCCTCATCCTCTTCCTCTTCGGGGAAACGAGACAGCAGCTCATCGGCCTCGCTGGTGGTCATGCCCTCGACCTTGACGAAAGCGGCACACTCCTCCCCACGAATCTGGGCAGCCCAGGTTCCGAACATCTTCTCGATATACCGAAGCTTTGCCAGATTTTCCTCCTTGACGTCGTCGACCCCAGAATCCTGAAAAAGCGCGCCGATCCCGGAAGACAGAGATGGATCGGGGCATCCGCCATCCACGAAAGCGGAAAAATCCTTCCATCCGGCCTTTATACCGCCCTTCGGCGGCTCCTCTCCGTCGTTACTAACCTCTTTGGCATGACATATCTTGACTTTACCCTTACCGTAAAGGGCGTAAAAGAAAATTCGTCCGCTCTCTCCTCCGTGCCCGACATCTATTCTACCCTTCAATATACGATATATGCCGTAGCCCCTCGAATCAGCCACCAGGGGTCACCTCCCGTAAAAGCTAGTCGTTGCTCCGATAAATTATACATCATCGCAAGATCAACAATAGCAATAATACGACCATAAAAAAGGCCACTCCCACCAAGGCCAGTCCCTGCTCCTTGGTGATCTCGGGAAAGGAAAAAGCCCTCTCGACCTCTTTATCCGCAGCCCTCTTGACCTTGAGGCTTTGTTGTACGATAGAAACTGCCCTGAGTTCGTCGGATAGTTTGAAGAGTATCATGATACGCTCCGTATCGCTCTGCTCTACCGACATAACCTCTCCGACGATCTGCCCCTGAAAGGAAGGTCCCTGCTGAAACTTGGCGATGGAGTATAGGAGGCTTTCTTCGGGTATATCGAGCCAAACGCTCTGACCCGGCTTCAGTTCCGAGGCGGCCACCCCAGCCACGGGGTCCAGCATTACCGAGCAGGAAAAGACCGCCTTGGGAAGGTTCTTGCCGTCCCCGCCGGAAGAACCGCCGGAAGAACCGGGGCGCCAAGGCTCGTTTTCCGCCCTCTCCTCGGGGAAGGCGGACATAAGTTCCTCTCCTTCCAGATGAGAGAGGGTCTCTATCTTGAGAAAGACGAAGCGATCTCCGGTGTAAATAAGTCCTGCAACCTTGTGGAATATCTTCTCGACGTATCTTATCTTGACCAGATTCCCCTCGCTGAGGTCATAGACCCCCGCTTCGTCCAGAGACTTGCGGAGTTCTTTCATCATTACGGAGAACTCCAGATCCTCTGACGGTATTTCCTGGTTCTCACCTCTAGCTTCTTCCGTCTCGTCCTCCTCTTCCTCTAAGTCACCCGACCTTATTTCGTCCACGAAAGAGCAGAACTCCCTCCACTTGGACTTTATTCCGTGAGGCATCCCCTCCTCGTCCGGTTCGGTCAGGCGACCGTGACAGAGACGTATCCCCTTATTGTCGAAGAGGACGTAGGCCAAAATTCGGCCCTCCGAACCTCCATGTCCCATGTCTATCTTGACCTTGAGGAGCTTGTACATTACATACGGTCTGTTTACGGCCATAAGGGGTCCCTCCATTCCGGACGATATTCATCGTTATCTTCCACCATTTTAGACCATGTGGCTTCTTAGGGAAACGTAAAAAGGGCCCTCTAGAAGAGGGCCCTAAGGATGATCTTGGTTGCGGGGGCAGGACTTGAACCTGCGACCTTCGGGTTATGAGCCCGACGAGCTACCAACTGCTCCACCCCGCGATGCGGTCTTATGGAGCGGAAGACGGGATTTGAACCCGCGACCCCAACCTTGGCAAGGTTGTGCTCTACCCCTGAGCTACTTCCGCTTCTGTACAACGTATATGGCGGGGCCGACGAGACTTGAACTCGCGACCTCCGGCGTGACAGGCCGGCACTCTAACCAGCTGAGCTACGACCCCGCTCTATCGTTGCGTCGGAAAGTATATCAAAGCCTTCGACGGTTGTAAAGGGGCAAGATAAAAATTCGTCCCGGGCAAATCACTCTATCAGGCCCAGGGCGGCCCAACCCGCTGCCATCCTGGCCACCGGGACCCTGAAGGGCGAACAGCTGACGTAGTTCAATCCGAGACTATGACAGAAAGCAACGCTCTTAGGATCCCCTCCGTGTTCACCACAGATGCCTATGGAAATATCCGGCCTGGCCTTCCTGCCTCTCTCGAAAGCGATCGCCATGAGCTCCCCCACTCCGTCTCTGTCCAGAACGTGAAAGGGGCTGATAGGGAAGATCCCCTTGTCGACGTATTCCTTCATGAACTTGGACTCCACGTCGTCCCTGGAGAGCCCCAGACAGGTCTGGGTCAGGTCGTTGGTCCCAAAACTGAAGAACTCGGCGTCCTCCGCCAGCTCGGCAGCCCGAAGAGCCGCCCTGGGAAGCTCGATCATGGTGCCTACCAGATAACTTAGAGAGGCCTGAGGATACTCGGACGCTATGGAGTCGACCATTTCCCTCAGCAACGCCATCTCTCCCTTGGTCTGGACCAAAGGCATCATTATCTCCACCTTGAGGTTCACGTCGGGGAGAGAGGACATGGCGTCGAATATCGCCCGAATCTGCATTCCGTAGATCTCGGGATAGACTATGCCCAACCGGCATCCCCGGAATCCCAGCATGGGATTCACCTCTCGAAGGGACTCCGCCCGACTCTTCATCTTTCGAAGTTTAGACGTGTCATACCCGGCGGAATCGGCCTCGACTATCCTTTTATCCAGCTCCGGTATCTTGGGCAGAAATTCGTGAAGAGGCGGATCGAGCAGCCGGACTATGACTGGAAGGCCGTCCATCTCTCGGAAAATGCCGACAAAATCCTCCACCTGCATAGCACGAAGGTCGTCCAGGGCCTCCTGCCTCTCCTCCAGAGACTCGGCCACGACCATCCTCTGCATCACGGGAAAACGGTCCTCCGCCATGAACATATGCTCGGTTCGACAGAGACCTATTCCCTTGGCCCCGAAGGATCGAGCCCTTTTAGCGTCCTCCGGAGTATCTCCGTTGGCCCATACCTGAAGGTCCGCCGCCTCGTCGGCCCAATCGAGCACCGTATTAAGCTCGTCGGATATGGACGGCAAAGAGAGAGGAACCTCTCCCGCTATGACCCTTCCGGTGGAACCGTCGACCGTGATGAAGTCGCCCTTTACGAACTCCCTATCCTCGGTCAGAAGACGCCCTCCCTCTAGATCGATCGAGACATCTTCCGCCCCGCTGACGCAGGGCTTGCCTAGTCCACGAGCCACCACGGCGGCGTGACTGGTCATTCCTCCCCGGGAGGTCAGTATACCCTTGGCGGCGTAGAGGCCGTGTATATCGTCCGGAGTGGTCTCCGGCCTCACCAACACCACCGACTCCCCCTTCTCGGCCATAGCCACCGCCTCGTCGGGATCGAAGACTATACGCCCCACAGCAGCCCCCGGAGAGGCGGGAAGCCCTCGGGAGATTACATCGGGAACGCAGTTCGGATCGATCTGACTGTGGAGAAGCCTCTCCACCTGTTCGGGAGATATCCTGCCGAGTGCCTCGTTCCTATCGATTAACCCCTCTTTTTCCATCTCGACGGCGATTCTGACTGCGGCCTCGGCAGACCTCTTTCCCGTCCTGGTCTGCAATATGTACAGCTTTCCTCGTTCGACGGTGAACTCTATGTCCTGCATATCCTTGAAGCGTCTCTCCAGACGGTCCGCCGTCGCCTTCAGCTCCTCGAAGATCTCCGGCATCACCCTGGTCAATTCCCCGATCGGCTGAGGGGTTCTTATCCCGGCGACAACGTCCTCTCCCTGAGCGTTGACCAGGAACTCCCCGTAGAGCTTTTTCTCTCCGTCGGCTGGATTACGACTGAAACAGACACCGGTTCCGCTGTCGCCGCCCAGATTTCCATACACCATTGCCACGACGTTGACGGCGGTCCCCATGGAATCGTCTATACCGTGAATTTTCCTGTAGGTCTTCGCCCTAGCGGTGTTCCAGCTGTCGAATACCGCCTCTACCGCCTCCCTCAGCTGGATCCAGGGATCGGAGGGGAAGGTCTCTCCAGTAACCTCCTCGTAGAGGGAGAGATAACGTTTAACCAACGAGGCCAGGGCCTCCGCGTCGAGCTGGTGATCTAAGGCAACTCCCTTGTTCCTTCGGACCTCCTCCAAGATCGACTCGAACCGCTCGGAGGGAACCCCCTTGACCACGTTCCCGAACATCTGGATGAAACGCCTGTAGCTGTCCCAGGCAAAGCGGTCGTCTCCCACCATCTCGGCCAAGGCGGATCTGGTATCGTCGTTCAGCCCCAGGTTCAAGATCGTATCCATCATGCCAGGCATAGAGATCGGGGCTCCGGACCGAACGGACACGAGAAGCGGCTCGGGGCCGGAGCCGAAAGTCCTGCCTGTCTGGCTCTCCAGCCTCTCCAGAGCGGTCTCGACGTCGATCCAAAGAGACTGAACGAACTCCCTTCCCTCCTCCAGATAACGAAGACAGGCCTCGGTGGTAACGGTGAAACCGGGCGGAACGGCCAGCCCCTCCTTGACCATCTGGGCCAGGTTGGCCCCTTTCCCTCCTAGAAGAGCCTTCATGTCGGACGAACCTTCGGAAAAGTCGTAGACGTACTTGATCATGCTCCACCTCCTGGATCTAGATTCTATGTTCCCAAAAATAAAAATACACCTTCATAATAACATTTTACCGGACCTTATAAAAATAGCTTGTCCCTATCATAGCTTGTGCTAAACTCGAGACGCAACGGTAAAATAGATAGAGGAGGAAGGTTATTGAGACATAACAGGACCCTTAAGGGAATGCTTGCCGAGACGAGGAGATTCATAAGGGAAGAGGGCAGATCCCTGGTGGCCATAACCCTGGGGGCTATGATCTACGCCGTAGCCATACAGCTTTTCGTAATTCCCGCCAAGCTTCCCGGAACGGGAGTCAACGGCATAGCTTTGCTGCTCAACTATATGTGGGGAATTCCTCTGGCGATACCGATATGGGGGCTCAACGCGCTTCTTTTCATATACGGGTGGAAGGTCCTCCCTCGGAGATTCACCCTTTGGAGCATATACGGAACCGTGATCTTCACCGCCTTTCTGAAGGTGGCGGAAACCTCCCTACCTGTGCCGGTGATAGACGACAGGTTCCTCCTGATAGTGGTCGCCGGACTTCTACAGGGAGCTTCCTACGCCATGATATTCACCGCCGGAGGATCCCTTGGAGGGACCGATATAATATCCATGGCGGTCCGCAGAAAAACGGGCATGGAGGTCAGTCAGTTCACCATGATAGCCAACATGCTGGTGATAGCTCTGTTCCTGATGGCGGTCAGCTTCGAGAACGTGGTGTACGGCGTGGTGCTGTCCTACATAAACACCACCGTGATGGGAGGCTCAATGAGATCCTTCGGGCTGAGGAAAGAAGCCCTTATCGTCTGCAGCGACCCGGACCGGGTGCGTCATTTCATAACCCAGGAGCTGGGAAGAGGGGTCACGGTGTTCATAGGCAGAGGAGGCTTCTCCGATTCGCCGAGAGACATACTCATGACCCTTCTGACCGCCAGACAGGCCATGCTGCTCAAACAATACCTTCAGAAGACCGACCCGAAGGCGTTCTTGCGTCTCGCCGACGCCACGGAGGTTCTGGGGCGGGGTTTCGGCAGCTGGAAGAAGGACGTCTGATTCAAGTTACTACGCAAAAGATAGGGGCGACCTAGGTCGCCCCTATCTTTATTTCAGTCCAATTTTTCGTTTGACTCCTCCAATTTATCGGAGGGTGCCTCCAGTTCCGTCAGCTCAGGCTGCTGGTCAGCCTTTGAAACTTGCCTCTTGGCCTCCTTGAGCTCCTCTCTCTGGGCCCTGTCCTTGACCTTCGACAGCAGGACCATCCAGATCTGAAGTATCGACCGTTTCAGAGGGGTCATGGTCCTTCCTCGCCAGATATCCGCAGCCCTTCGGAAAACGGCCGCCTCGGTGGGATAGGGATGGGGAACCCAGGAGAGGTCGCCTAACTTGATCCCTTCATGCATCGCCAGGGCCAGCTCCGATATCATGTCACCCGCCCTGGGGGCTACGAGGGTGCCCCCAAGTATACGCCCCCTTCGGTTTACCACTACCTTAAGGAACCCCTCGGTAGCGCCGTCGATCCTGGAGCGATCCATGTCCTCCAGGTTCACCTTTATCTCGCTGACCTTTTTGCCCTCCGCCAGAGCCTGATCGAGGGTTACCCCGATATAGGCGACCTCAGGGGTGGTGTAGACGCAATGGGTCATGCCCGAAGGGTCGTAGGTCCTCTTCACCGGAAGGAAAGCGTTCTTCAGGGCGATCTTGGCCGACAGTATCGCCCCGTGGGTGGAGCAGGGAGTCAGACATACGTCTCCGGCACAGAAAACCCTTTGGTTCTCGGTCCTGAGATATCTATCGACCTTTATGCCGTCTCGCCACTCGATTCCGGCATTCTCAAGACCTAGTCCATCCAGTCGAGGGACCCTACCTGTCGCCAGGAGTAGTTGTTCCCCTCGAACCTGAAACTCGCCGTCTCCGGAGGTACATCTAAGTACCGGCTCTCCTCCCTCTTCTGCGACCGACAGCACATCCACTCCCAGACGGAGGTCCACGCCGTCCTCTTCCAGGGCACGACGGACCATCCCGGACGCCTCCGGCTCTCCATAGGGAAGCAGACAGCGACGATCCTGGATCAGGGTCACCGAGGATCCCAGACGCCGAAAGGCCTGGGCCAGCTCGCATCCCATGGCTCCGCCTCCCAGGACGACCATGGACCTCGGAAGCTCCTCGAGATCGAAGACGGTCTCGTCCGTAAGATAGTCGACCTCATTCAGCCCCGGTATAGATGGTATCATCGGAACGGATCCCGTAGCGATTATTGCCCTGGTGAACTCGAGCTTACGATCCTCCACCGTCACGGAACGAGGAGAATCGAAGACGGCCCTGCCGGGAAACACGTCGACTCCCTCGCTCAACAGCCTCAGAGCCGAGTCCTTCCCTCCCAACAGGGCCCTCAGATCGGACATACGCTTCTTGACAGAATGAAAATCGATCGACACATCTCCTACGGACACTCCCAATTCGGAAGAGTCTTTAACGTCTTGGATCCGACGGCCCGAAGCCACGAACGTCTTGGAGGGGACGCATCCAGAATGTAGTCTTTCCCCTCCCAGGAGGGAACTCTCGATCAAAGCAACCCTGGCTCCCATCCGGGCCCCCTCGACGGCTGCGGTCAAACCGGCTGAACCCGCCCCCACGACCAACAGATCGTACCTATCTATCCCGTCGGAACGGTTGCCCTCCTTGGGTCTCAACCCATCGGGATAGACTATCCTTTCCCTCATGAAGACACCTCCAGTCCTCTTACATAAATCCCGCTCCATCATAGCATCAGGAGGACGAAAGTGGAGGCTTGATAGCACCTTCACTTGCGTCCTCCCGAAAACCAAAGCAAATCTCTACGACCGGGATCTCCTCCCACCGTCGATCTTGCTCTCCGCTTCGTTCAACAGCAACCTGGGCGAAACCCCTCGGGTTATCTTGGCTGATCCCACCGATACCGAGATAGGCCATCCGTATCTGTGCCCTAGAGCGACGAGCAATTTTCGAAGATCCTCAACCCTGTCGGATGCGTCGCGTTCGCTCATGGGAGGCACTAGAAAGAGAAACTCGTCCCCTCCGCGGCGGGCGGCCAGCTCCCCCTCCCTCAGAGCGCCCCTGATAGTCTCCCCTATACGAGCGAGGACCTCGTCTCCACCTTGATAGCCCAAGACGTCGTTTATCCTGCTAAAATCGTCCAGATCAAGCAGAAACAGCCATCCTCCGGAATCACACATCCCATCCAACATGGCCATACCGTGGGATCGATCGTAAAGGCCGGTCAGAGAGTCCGTGACCGAAAGATTGGCGATCCGTTCCATGGCCTCGTTCAGTCTTTCGGCCTTGTCGGTCAGACGGGCCTCCAGGTCGGAACCCTTTTCCTCAAGCTCGGCGACCCTTTCGGCAAGTGCGTTGGAGTGGCGACGATAGGCCAGCAGAAACGGCAGAGACATCAGCACGAAAAAAGCCGACACGGCGAGACTGGTGAGCCCTCTCCTGAAGATGGAATGCCACATGGAACCTATATCCATATCGGCACAGGCTAGATACTTCCTGCCCCCCTCGGACCTCATGGGATAGGCAACCGATCGGAAAGTTCCCCATCTGTCGGTATAGGTAACCCAGACCGGCTTCTCCGATTCGTAAGCTTTTTGAAACTCCACAGGAGCCTCCGGATAGGGATAGTAATACCACCTGGCCCTCTCTGCCGCCTCCTCCTCCGTCACGGTAGGAGCGGAGAAAAAAAACCGCCCTCCATCCTCTATCAAAGTATAGACCCAGGCGAAACCGGTCCTGTAGACATAATCCCCGAAAACTCTACGATTTCGGAGCTCCTCCTCCTTGGAGATGGAGTAGGGAGTGGTAGCTCTATCATGAAAGTCGGGAGCCAACATGGACGGAAGGGCCAGAGCGGCCAGCTCGAGCTGGCGATCCACCTCTCTCATGACCTCCACCTTGGCGTCGTAAAGAGATACGACCACGTATGCCAAGATGATCAAGGCCAGGAAGACCAAGCCTCTTCTCAAGGTGGTCCTTAAATTTAAGGTATCATCTCGTTTCATCGGCGCCTCCTGTAAAACGATCGGACGTCTTGAATATTTCCCCGAAGGATTTTTACATAATAAAAGGAACCGTTACAGAAGGCAAGAAAAAGATTAGAGATAGACGACCCAGAGATAAATGGTACACACCGTCATGGAGATCAACATAACCGGGAACCCGACCCGCAAAAAACCTCCGAATGTTATCGGATGTTCCGTCCTGGAAACCATTCCCGCCACTATGACGTTGGCGCTGGCTCCGACCAGGCTGCCGTTGCCTCCCAGACAGGCCCCGAGGGCCAGAGCCCACCAGAGCGGGGTCACGTTCATGGCGGTAAGGGTTCCGATACTCTTTATGAGAGGTATCATGGTCGCCACGAAGGGAATGTTGTCTATGAAAGCAGATGCGAAGGCCGACACCCACAGAACCATGAAGGTTGTCAACATGAGATCTCCCGAGGTGAGTTTGACCACCTCTCCGGCCAGAAATTCTATGACACCCAGTCCCTCCAGAGTACCCACTAGGATGAAGAGCCCCACGAAGAAAAAGATGGTCCCCCACTCGACCTCCAGGAGCAGGTCCTCCGGGTTGACGTCGGCTATCACCATCAATATAGCGGCTCCCGCCATGGCCACCGTAGCGGACTCGTAGCCCAGCATCTGATGGAAGACGAACCCCGCCATGACCAGTCCCAGAACGGCCAGACATTTGACCAGAAGACGGTGGTCCGATATCTCCAGGTCCGGATTCATCGACATTATCTCCGCCTTGGCCTCCTCCTTGACCGTCAGATGGCGGCCGTAGACGAAACGGCAGAAGACCAGCACCACCGCCAGAATTATCAAAGCCGGAGGGGCCAGGTTCTCCATGAAATCCAGAAAACCCAGGTCAGTGGCCCCGCCTATCATTATGTTGGGCGGGTCTCCTATCAGGGTGGCGGTGCCTCCGACATTGGAGGCCAGTATCTCCGGCATCAAGAAGTAAATCGGATTCAACTCCAGGACATCGCATATGACCATGGTCACCGGAGCTACAAGCAGAACGGTGGTCACGTTGTCCAGAAAGGCGGACGAGACGGCGGTAAGCAGCACGAACAGAACCATTATTCTCCATGGGTCGCCCTTGGCTATCTGTGCCGCTTTTATGGCCACGTACTGAAATACACCGGTCCTCTTGGTCACTGTGACTATCAGCATCATTCCCACCAACAGGGTTATGGTGTTGAAATCCACCGAGGCTATGGCCTCCTCCTGTGAGATAGCCCTCATCAAGAGCATCGCCGACGCCCCCGCCAGGGCCACGGAGATGCGGTTCATCTTCTCCGCCACTATAAGACCGTAGGTGACCAGGAAGACCGTCACGGCGACGACGATATGGAAATCGAAGGTCATCTCAATCATCCTCGCGATCTGGAGGAACTTCCCCTTCCCGATCCAGACAGAAGGGCTCTGTGTCGAAGTAGACCCTATCGCTGTGACCTCTTATGGCGTCGAACACACCGTGAAGGTGCTCCAGAGAATCCCTTATGGTGGCAATGTCCTCCGGCTTGACGTCGTAGTAGAGACAGATCGAGTCCAGACGCCGGGCTAGAAAACGAAGATCCGAGTTCATATCGATCAGCTCTTTAAAGTGACTGGACCGAGCCAGCTGCTTTATCTGGGCTATGTCGTTCCTTATGGACTCGACCACGTCCTTCTCCGAATCGAAGGTACCAGCTGGCTGAGGATAGGGAGTGACCCTCTCCAGAAAAAACTGTCCTTTCCTGTTCAAATTGTAGACATACTTTACCTTAACCCCGTCGACCTCGAACCTTATGTAGCACAGAAAGGAGTTTATAACCTCTATCTTCGCCCCCATCTGCTTGAGCCTCATTTCCTGGGTGCTGAGCTCGGCCTTGAGATAGGGCCTAGGTCCTCTTTCCACTCTTCTCGAATGTCTTTCCGGCATTTTTCTTACCTCCCGATAAATGTAGTTTCTGCCGGAGGGCCTAAGAGGTCGCGGCACGGCAAAAATCGAAAATCTTGATCGTCGATTCGACCGACTTTAAACGATATTTCCCGGAACGGCAGGCAAGATACCACTGTACGATGCCGATGTCAATATGAATCCGCTTTGAATCCAGGCCATCATGGCTTACAATTGTCGAGAAGGAGGCGATCTGAGAGATGAGACGCTATACAGTCGCGGCGGCCCAGATGGATAGCGGACCGGAAAAAGAGATCAACCTTATACATATGGAGACGATGATCGAAGAGGCGGGGAAACGTGGCGCATCCCTCGTCGTCTTCCCTGAAACGTCCACCTTGCTGCCCTCGTCGGGTATCGAAAAGGAAGCGGGAGCCGAGCCGGTCCCCGGTCCATCCACCGACAGGCTCTCCAAGGCAGCACGGGAAGCCGGAATATGGGTCCACAGCGGAAGCCTCCTGGAGAGGATCGAGGGTAATGAAAAATGCTATAACACGTCGGTTCTCATCTCCCCGGAAGGAGAGGTCACGGCTAAGTATCGAAAGATACACCTCTTCGACGTAAACGTCCATGACGGACCCTCCGTCAGGGAGTCGGCTAGCTACGCTTCGGGAAACGAGATCGTAATAGCAGAGACCCCCCTGGGCAACATCGGCATGTCCATATGTTACGACCTTAGATTCCCCGAACTGTACAGGATACTGGCCCTGAGGGGGGCACAGGTACTGGTGGTGCCGGCCTGTTTCACCTCCGACACCGGCAAGGAACATTGGGACCCCCTTCTTCGAGCCAGAGCCATAGAGAACCTGTGCTACGTAGTGGCCCCTGGACAGGTCGGATCGAAGCCTCGGTACAGGGCCCACGGCAAATCGATGGTGGTGGATCCCTGGGGAACCGTCACGGCATGCCGCGCCTCAGGAGAGGGGCTGGTCCTGGCCGAGGTGGACCTGGACAGACTTGAATCACTGAGACACTCGGTGCCATGCCTTCAAAACAGACGTCCCGATACCTACGACTGGCGATAAAGACGACGGAAGACATTTAAGGGCATCTCTAAAAACGTTGATCCTCGTAGAGATCGTTCCGACAGAGCCCGTTCGAGCCCGTCTTTTCGACCTGCTGTCGTGTAGTACGAATGGGGCGACAGGACGTCGCCCCAAGCCGAGGGGCACAGGACGTGCCCTCCGAGGCGGTCCGTACGAAACAGGCAGGTCGAAAAGACGCTCGGGCGAGACAGGGCGCAGGCGGGACGACCTCTACGAGGAGACCCGGACGTAGTTTTTAGAGATGCCCATAAAAAGGCGGGGCCCGTAGCTACGGGCCCCGCCTTCTCTATCGACGAATTATGGATCGAGATATGTTACTTGAGATCCGGAACGGGAATTCCCGCTTCCTTGTAGAACTTGGCAGCTCCGGGATGGACCGGAACGGAGGCGCCGGCGGTGGCGGTATCGAGGGTAAAGAGCTTGCACTTGGAGTGGACCTTATGCATCTCCTCGACATTCTCCCAGAAGGTCTTGGTGATCCTGTAGATAAGATCCTCGGGAAGATCGGCATCGCAGACCCACATGGCCATGACGGCGGGGGTGGGGGTATCGTGGTCAACGCCGTTATAGGTGCCGGCGGGAATGGAGCTCTTGACGAAATAGCTAAAGGTTTCGGTCAGCTCCGCCATGAACTCGTCGCTGAAAGAGACGAGATCGATGTCGTGGAGAGTGGCCAGGTCCATGATGGACGAGGTGGGATAACCGGCTGTCACGAAACCGACGTCCAGCTGTCCGTCCTTGAAGCGCTGGGTGGTGTTGTTGAAATCGAGGAAATCGGTGTTCATGTCGGCATACTTGATTCCGGCCACCTGAAGAATGGCGGAGACGTCACCCTGGACTCCCGAACCGGGGGCTCCCACGGAGACCCTCTTGCCCTTGATATCCATTATGTCCTTGACACCGGAGCCTTTGAGGGTTATGCACTGGATGTGCTCGGGATAGAGGGAGGCCACGAGACGGATGTTCTTGTAAGGAGTCTTGAACATACGCTCTCCGTTATAGGCCCAATAGGCCACGTCGTTCTGAACGAAGGCCATCTCTATCTCGTGGGTTCCGATGAGATTAAGGTTGGCCACAGACGCATTGCCCGTCTCTCCCGTCATTTGCACGTCCGGCAGATGGCGAGAGATAAGGTCGGCCAGTCCACCCCCAACGGGGTAATAGGTTCCACCGGTTCCACCGGTCGCCAGAGAAACGAAGGTCTTGGCGGATGCGGCACCCGCCACGGACATTACCAAAACGCCGACGACCATTAACGCTGTTAAAAATTTGCGCATTACACAACCTCCTTTAGGATATTCTTTCCCCTTGCCGATTTTCCATCGGCGCCTCATGAATAATGGTATTCAAACCGATCTTAGTATAGTAAGAATGTTCCATCGGGTCAAGAAACTCTCCCCTGTATACTTGAACGGATCCCTTCGGGCCGTCCTGTTATATAATCAAGGTAAAAAACGGGAGGCTACGATATGGAAACCATCTTTCAATCATTGAGCCAGTTCACACCGCAACAGGCCATCATGATGGCAGTAGGACTTATACTGATCTATCTCGCCGTGGTCAAAAAGTACGAGCCCAACCTGCTGCTTCCCATGGGGTTCGGCACCATATTGGTGAACATACCTCTTTCCTCCGCCATCACCCACGTAGCGGGAGGGCAGATACAGCACGGCGCCCTCAGCCTGCTCTTCGACATGGGCATAGCCACCGAGCTGTTCCCTTTACTGATATTCATAGCCGTAGGGGCCATGATAGACTTCACCCCGCTGTTTCAGAACCCCGTGACCTTCCTCTTCGGATTGAGCGCCCAGGCGGGCATCTTCCTCACCATGGGACTGGCCCTCCTCATAGGCTTCGACCTCAAGGAGGCCGCTTCCATAGGGATAATCGGGGCCGCCGACGGCCCCACTTCAATATACGTATCCGCCCGATTCGCGCCCCATCTGCTGGGGCCCATCTCGGTGGCAGCCTATTCCTACATGGCCATGGTGCCGGTGATACAGCCTCCGGTTATAAAGCTCCTCACCAGCGAGGAGGAGAGACGGCTTCCCATGACGTACTCGGCAAAGAAAGTTTCGAAAGCGAAGAAGATAATCTTTCCCATAGCGGTAACCATCGTGGCTGGGATGATAGCCCCTCCCTCGGCGGCATTGATCGGCTTTCTGATGTTCGGAAACCTGCTGAGAGAGAGCGGCGTGGTCGACCGCCTGGCCAAGGGGGCCCAGAACGAGCTGGCGAACATAGTCACTATCCTTCTGGGACTGGGGATATCGGCATCCATGACGGGAGAGAGGTTCATACAGCCTCAGACCCTGCTGATACTGGCCATGGGCTTCCTGGCCTTCGTGCTGGATACAGCGGTGGGAGTGCTCTCCGCTAAGGGGCTGAACCTCTTCCTGAAAGACAAAATAAACCCCATGATCGGCGCCGCCGGGATCTCGGCCTTCCCAATGTCGGCCAGAACGGTTCAGCAGATGGCGGCGGAATCTCAGAAGGGCAACTTCATACTGATGCAGGCGGTAGGGGCCAACGTGTCGGGACAGATAGGCTCGGTACTGGCAGGAGGGCTGCTGCTGGCGTTTCTTGGATAGATAGAGAAGGAGCCGGGATCGCCCCCGGCTCCTTCTGACATTTTTTACTGAACCCCGGCGTCGGTCTTGAGGGCCGCCGCCCGATCCAGCCTCTCCCAGGCGGGAACGGGGGTAAGATCGATACGCCCCATATGGCCGTAGGCGGCCAGTCGACGGTACTGAGGCTTTCTGAGCTCCAGGTCCCTTATCATGGCGGCGGGACGGAAGTCGAAATACTTTCGAACCAAAGACACCAGGATGTCGTTCGAGACCTTTCCGGTACCGAAGGTCTCCACGAAAATCGACACAGGATGGGCCACCCCTATGGCATAGGCCACCTGTATCTGGCACTTGGAGGCCAATCCGGCCGCTACGACGTTCTTGGCTGCGTACCTGGCCATGTAGGCTCCGGAGCGATCCACCTTGGTCGGGTCCTTTCCGGAGAAAGCCCCTCCGCCGTGGGGCACCATGCCGCCGTAGGTATCCACGATGATCTTACGTCCAGTCAGTCCCGAGTCGGCCATGGGGCCGCCCTTGACGAAACGCCCCGTCGGGTTGACCAGGATGCGCATATCTCCCTTGAGGAGTTCTCTGGGAAGGATCGGATCTATGACCTTCTCGGTGAGATCCTCTCGGATATCCCTGAGGGAGACGTCCGGGCTATGCTGGGCCGACACAACGACTGTGTCCACCCTCACCGCCCTGTCCCCGTCGTATTCCAGTGTGACCTGGGTCTTGCCGTCGGGACGGAGGTAGTCGATGGTGCCGTCCTTCCTCACCTTGGAGAGCCTTCTGGATAACCTTTGAGCCAGGGCGAAGGGCATGGGCAGGAACTCGTCGGTCTCGTCGCTGGCGTAGCCTATCATCATGCCCTGATCTCCGGCTCCTATGCCGTTGATCTGCTCCTCCGTCATGTCTCCCTCGCGAAGCTCCAGGGCCCTGTCCACTCCCATGGCTATATCGGCGGACTGTTCGTCTATGGCGGTCAAAACTGCACAGGTCTCGCCGTCGAAACCGTACTTGGCCCTGGTATAGCCTATCTCCTTAACTATCTCCCTGGCTATCCTGGGAATGTCCACGTAGGTGCTGGTGGTTATCTCTCCTGCCACCTGGACCAGACCGGTGGTCACCAGGGTCTCGCAGGCGACCCTCCCCATGGGATCCTCCGAAAGGATAGCGTCCAGTATTCCGTCAGATATCTGGTCCGCCACCTTGTCGGGATGGCCTTCGGTGACTGACTCGGAAGAGATTAAAAGTTTTTCGCTCATGCAATGATACCTCCACAGGGTATAGTATTCCGGGCCGAAAAAAACGGGACCCGTCCGTAGAGGAAGGGTCCCGCCTTAGTCCTTAGGTGTCCTTCCTCTTATCACTCGACCTGTCGGTCGCTGGTGTTGGCACCTCATGCCCTTACGGGCAGGTTGCCGGGCTTCATCGGGCCAGTCCCTCCGCCTCTCTCGATAAGAGTTCGATTGTACGATCCGAAATTATACCCTATGGGAACCGCATGTCAAGAAACCCTTTAAGGGGAATCGCTTCATCCTCTGACCATCGTCAACACCATTATCGACGGCTCCATCGCTTCCACCGAGTGGGGAACGTCGGCCGGCATCATAAGCCATTCCCCTGCCTTCACACTGTGGGGAACGCCTCCGACCTTTATCTCCATCGCTCCCTGGATCATCTGCACCAAGGCATCGTAGGGAGCGGAGTGCTCGCTGAGAGCCTGCCCTCCGTCGAAAGCAAAGGCCGTCACGGTCCCCTCCGGTCTATCTATCACGGTTCGGCTCACCACCGAACCGTCCTGAACCTTGACCAGATCCTCCATGCGAAAAGGACCTTTATCTCCTCCGTAGCTTTCGTACGACATAGGGATTTCCTCCTTCCGTCAACGGGAGAATCTGTAGCGGGTGCTCTCCCGCTCCAGCTCTCCTCCCTCTATGGCGATCTTGATCCTTGTGTAGTCCAGGTCCGCCTTGGCCTCCTCTATGGCCGACTCGACCAGCCTCACCATGCCGCCGCAGCATGGAACCTCCATATGGATAACCGTCACGGCCTTGGGACTATGGGCCGCCATGATCCTGGCGAGCTTGTCCCTGTACGCCCCGGCGTCATCCAGCTTGGGACAGCCCATGAGGCATACCTTCCCGTCCCCCAGAAAGGAACGGTGAAAGTCAGGATGGGCCAGAGCGCTACAATCGGCGGCTATCACCAGATGGGAACCAGACAGGTAGGGCGCGTTCTCCGGTACCAACTTGAGCTGCACCGGCCAGTTTCGTAGGGCCGATTCCCTCCTTACCGCTCCCTCCGAGTTTCCGAGAGGGTGCTCTTTTATATCGGCGGCATCTCCCCCCATGGATCGAGCCATCGTCCCCGGGCATCCGGAGGAACAGGTCGAGGCCACATTCCTCTCGACTGCCTCCTCGTCGTAGGGAGAGGCCTCTCGCTCCTCGAAGGTTATCGCCCCTCTGGGGCACTCGCCTATGCAGTCTCCAAGGCCGTCGCAGTAGCTCTCGCTGACCAGTTCGGCCTTGCCGTCGATCATCCTTATGGCTCCCTCATGGCAGGCCTCGGCGCAAAGCCCGCAGCCGTCGCACTTATCCTTGTCTATGGTTATTATCCTGCGCATTACCTTGGCTTCCATCTATCCAACCCCTCCCGGACGTTTCGTCTTCAAATCCAACCAGCTCCCCCAGGCTCCTGGATTTCAGGTGATCGGTGAACTCCTCGTAGACCCTGTTGGGGAAGTCCCCGAACATACATTCCCTGAAGGGACATCTGCTGAGCCCCAGGACACAACTTTTAGGCCTTAGATCCCCCTCTATGGCACGATAGACGACGTATAGCGATATCTCCGAAGGCTTTTTCAATAACTCGAACCCTCCGGCGGGACCGCGGACAGACCCGACCAAACCAGCCCTTACCAGCCTCTGAAAGACCTTCGCCATATGGGCTTCGGACGCCTCGACCGCCTTGGCCATCTCCCTTATCCTCATACGCTTTCCCGCCAGAGCGAGGATACCCATACCGTGAAGGGCCAGGGAGATCGCCTCCGAAACCTGAAAGATACCGTTCATCGGATCTCCTCCCACTATTTCGGAAAAAGAATACCTGAATACCCGAATATCCGCAAGGAGAGATACCCACGTAAAAAAACATGGATATCCGTCTAGTCAAAGGATAAGCGGAAGGATATTGACCCCTCCCGCTTTATAAAGGTCAGTGGCGACCGCAATCTCCACCACCTCCACCGCTACCTCCGCCTTCACCTTCACCTCCGCCCCCTCCTGTATCGGTGGGCTCGTGATAGGTCGGCTTGGCGCCTAGCTGTTCTAGAAAATCCTTTCTCTCGTCTTCATCCAGATAACCGGCGAGTTCCTCCGGGGTCATATGGCCTATGTCGGTTGTCCCTATAATCTCGTTGCCTGTAACGCCTATGACGTTCACCACGACCTCGGGACCGCTCCCGGAGGTGACTATGCCTATGACGGCGGTCCCCTGGTTTATCCTGGTCAGTCCCTGGTCGAGTCCCGACGCTCCGGAGCCGCCTTTTATCGTCGCCATATCGTTGGCGAAGGAGACCGCCGCTCCTACGTTGCCTACCGTGTAGATCGCTACAGCACCGAGAGCTCCGGCGGTTGTCGCTGGAGCGGCCACAACTAGACCTACCCCTACTCCTACGATCGTAGCGGTGAACTTAGTTCCGGCCATTATAGTAGCCCAGTTCTTCTGCCCCACCACTTTGCCTATCTGGTGATGGGCGTAGCCGACGGCTCCGGTGACCTTGCCGACGCCGCTCTTGATAGCCCCTCCCACCTTAGAGGCGAAGTTGCTTATGGCCCGACCTCCAGCCTGGAGCTTACTCATAGCGTCGCTGAAGGCCTGCTCCATTCCTCTGCCTATTTTTCCCAACTCCTGGTTCACCATTCCCTGAGGCGAAACTCCCTGCCATGCCAGAGCGGGCATCGCTCCCAGAAACTCCTCCATGGCGGCCAAACGATCCTCCGGCCCGAAGCGGCCCTCCCAGGTCATCATGACGAGCTTAGCCGAATCCTCCAGCTTCTTGCCCGCCTTCTCCATGGACTCCATGCACTCCTGGGCATAGATGAGTTTGGCTCGAATCTCCGCCCCCGAGACGTTCCGTCCATCAAGATCGACGAGCTGATTGAGGGCATCCTTGGCCTGAAGACCGGTTAGCCTTGCCAGCTCGGCTGCATCGGCCAGACGGTTCTTCTCCGCCGCCGGAAGGTCCAGCAAAGCGGGACCATTCGTACCCTTATCGGACGCCTTGGGAGCGGCGCCACCCCCAGTGGCTGGACGGCTGACGGAGGCACCGCCCCCGCCGGACGTGGTTATTGTCACCGCCTCGAGGGCCGGGGCAACCACTAAAATCAGGGCGAACAATACAAAGGGCAAAAGGCACCTTTTCATTAAAACCACCTCCCTCTAAAATAGGGCTTAACCGGTCAAGAGCCGGTCAGGACGATCTTTATATCCTCGGCCAGATAAGAAGCCGCCTCTGGCAGGCCTTCCTGACCTGCGTCGGAGGAGGCGGAAAAGCTCTCTATAACCTCGCCGGACTCGACATCCACCAGTCTGGAATCCAGCGATATCTCCCCTCCGAGCGAGTTGACCGACCCCACAAGGACGTACCTGGCACCGACGATCCTGCCTACCTTCGCCGCCGTTTCCGGGGCCACCAGGCCGGACATGCCTATCTTCTGTTCCCCCGCTGCCTTGACGATGTGGTTTCGATCCACCACCACCATGGTTATCTCCGGCAAGGTGGAAAGCTCGTTTCTCACAATGTCGCTGACGGCGGCTCCGAGATGGAAAGGAACCCCGTTCGTGTCGAAATCCGCCACCGCCATGGCGAACTCGGCAAAAGCGGGAGACGTTATGGCGACGGCCGCTATAAAGGCCGCCGCCGTAGCTCTCCATCTCACTAGACGAAGAGCCTCTTAAACCAGACCATCGCGGTGGCGGTGATCTCGGCGGTCATACTGTCCACCGCCTCCCTGAGACCCTCGATCTTCCCGTCGACCATGATCTTGCCGGAGGAGAACGAAAGTTCCTTGAGTATGGACAGTGCCTGCTCGGCCCTGTCGCTGTTCTTGTAGGCCTGGGCCTCGTGAAACCGCAGGACGTAGGAAAGCTTGGTCCTGCTGACCAGGGTTCCCTCGGAATCCCTCACCAACAGACGATCCAGTGTGGAATCTTTATCCACGGCCGCCTGAACCTCCTTAACGTCCTCGGCCTTTCCCCTCTTGCCGGCCTCTCCGGCGAAAAGGGCGGCGGCCAGGGTACGGACCTTCTCCCTGTCTCCTAACAGATCGGTCACCGCATCGTAACGGGTCTTCAGTATGTCCATTATGAGGGCCTTGCCCTTATCGTAGTCGCCGTCCTTGAAGTAACAGCGGCACATGAGGTACATCACGCCTCCCTTCTCGGCCTCGTCCATACCGTCAAGGTCCCTCTTCGCGACAGCCATGAAACGGCCGCAGTCGCCGTCCTCGAGGTACTGCACCGCAGCCGCCATGACTTTCTTCGTAGCAACGGACGAACGGGAGGACCCGCCCTCTCCTCCACCGGAGGAGCCTCCTCCTCCGCTTCAGCCGAAGGCGCAACCTGCAACGAACAGCACCGATAACAGGATCAAAACTACCGAAAAAAGCCTCTTCATAATGATCTCCCCTCTCCATACCCACTCATCTCAAAAGTTCCTCCAACTTTTCCGCCAACCCCCGATCCAGAACCCTCAGAGTCTCCAACTGGCCTCGGGCTCCCTCGTCGTCTCCGTCAAGAGCCATGGCAGTCCCCAGTAGGAAACGGGCTCCTGGATCGGTACCGTCCAGCTCCACCGCCCTGGCCAAGACCTTGCGGGCCAGGTCCAGCTGGGCCGCCTCGAGCAACATCTGCCCCATGGCGACGTAGGCCCCCTGGTAACCCGGGTCCTTGCTTATGGCGAGGGAAAAATACTCCATGGCATCCTCCAAGCGGCCTCTGTTCTTGTAGGCCTGACCTATGAGAAAATAGGGCTCGGCCAATTCCGGCCGGAGGTCTACCGCCTTCTCCAGATAATCGGTGGCCTCGTAGTCTTTTCCCCTCATGAAGAGGCTCTTCCCCGCCAACAACCAGGCCTCGGCGAAACCGGGATCGAAAACCACCGCCTCCTTAGCCGACAGTTCTGCGTCTCTAAATCTCTCCCGGCTGTAGTACATCGCCGCCACTATAAAACGCAGCGTCGGATTCTTGGGACTCATCTCCACCATCTTGTCCCAGTACCTTATGGATCGACCGTAATCCCCCTGGTTGTAGAAAGCCATCGCCTCGTACAGATAGCTCCTGTAGTCGTCCATAGCGCTTCCGGTAGGGGCCGGTCCCGTAAGGGAGGACAACACGTCGGCGGCGAGGGTGCGAACCGCCAGGTTTACGCCCTTTTCTCCCTCGTCGGTCATGGATTGATAGGCCGCCACGACCGTTCGGCGCTCGACGTCCATCAGCCTGGCCGTCAATATGGTAAGCACCCCAAAGTGGCTCACGGCCCCCTGTACGTAGTACTTGGCCCCTACGATTCGACCGATCTCGACCGCGCTCTCCTGGCTCACCATTCCGGACATGGTTATTCTCTGCTGCCTGGCCACCTGATCAAGCTGGCCCCTCTCAACCAATCGAAAGGCCCTGTTACCGGCCAGTCTGGAGTAAAGCATCTCCACCACTGATTGACCTACGGAGTAGCTGGCTCCCCTCGCGTTGAAATCCCCTATCGCCACTGTCATAGGGGCGGAAAAGGCAGCCGTTCCGAACAACAGTCCAACCGCAACGGCTACCGAGACGATATGGAGGAAAAACCTCATACTCTAGCGGTCCCTCTCGAACCAACGATGCTTCATGGCATCGTAGGTATGGATCTTATAGGCCGTTACGACCCGAACCTCCCTATCCAGGACCACAGCGACCTGGACTCCCTGAATCGGTCGGACATCCCAACGGTGCATGGTCATGTCGTAGACGCATACCTCCTGCGAATCCCAGCATACCGCCAGGTTGTCGCCGAGAGTTCCGTCGAAGACGGCCTCGGCGTTGTCCATGGCGGCGGTCTGCCAGTTGCCCAGCACCGAGTCGTAGACCATGAACTCATTGCTCGTCATAGCCAAGGCCATCTTTCTCGACAAAAGGGCGGTCCTGATGGAGTTCTGGGTAGGCGGACCGACCACCCAGCCTGGCTTGGACGAGTCGAACACCGCGACGCCTCTTGATTGCCAGACCACCGCGAAACCGTCGGTCAGGAGGGAGGAGGTAGCGGAAAAACCGTCCAGCGGTATCCACTGATGGGTCTTTATATCGTAGGCCAGAACCTCCCTATCGCTCCAGACTACCGCTAGATCGTTGTGGGTCTTCCAGCCCGCCACGGAAAAATCGTTCAACACCGAGTGCTCTTCCAGACCAGGATCGTACAGCCTGACGGTGTTCTTGGTGACGAAAAGCTGGACCTCTCCGAAAGCCGAGACTGCCAGGGAAAAAAACGACGCTACGGCCAAAGCCAAGACAGATATTCTGCTCATTGGAATCCCTCCTGTTCCTCACTCGAAACGCAACCTCAGGGAACCGGGGGTCTTGGAATCCACCACCAGTCCTTGAAATGACGATACCAATCCGTCCGCCAGAGATCCGACGTCTCCGGCGTACTCCACCGTGAAGGCCGCCGTCCCGATCCCCGATCCCAGGGAGGCCGATAGCACTCCGGGGATCTTTTCCAGATCCTGTCTGAACGACTCGGCATCCACCAGGCCTGCCAATCCCGAGACGAAAAGGGAAAAACGTTTTCCCCTTACCTCCGGCTTGACCTCCGTGACAGGCTCTCCGTCTCCGAGAGCGGCGGCCATCCTTCCGGAAGCCGCTATGAGCGCCTTGGAGGACGCCTCCTGAGCGGTATAGCCGACCTCCTTTCCCACTATGCTGTCGGAGAAGAGATATTTGCCGTCCCTGGCCCTATAGGCCTGTAGTGATATGGTTACCGTGCCGGTGTACAGGCCGAACTCGTTCAACACAGGCTTATGTCCCTCGGCAGTACCTCTGACGTAATAGCTGACCCCGTACTTTCTCGCCAGAGCCATGATGGCCTCCACGTCTCCCTCCAGGGCCAGCCTCGCCGCCTCGCTGTGCTCCAGCGCCTCCAGACGGTCCTTGTCCACCACAGGGTACCCTCGACGGACCAGCTCCCTTATCACCGCCGCTCCAGCCGCGGTAAGATCGGCCTTTCCCAGTCCTCCACTTCCCCTTAAGACCACGGCGACCCTCCCGTTTTTGGGAAGGGCCGCATGGACGAAGGAGGTGCACGTCAGAGAGAGGATAAAGGCGACCAGGATCACCGAAAACGGACGTTCCCATGTTCTGGCCATGAAACCACCTCCCGTGGAAAAAACGGTTTTCTTTCAGCATATCACAGAGCGAAAAAAGGGCAAGGAGAAAAAGACATACTTGCCTCTATCTTCAGACGAGTCTACACTTATAATGAGAGGCATCGGAGAAAATCGAGAACGATAAGAAAAAGGGAGGTATCTGTCATGATCAGAAAAGTTATGCTGGTCGCCATGGTCCTAGCCGCCATAGCGTCGGCAGCGGCGGCACAGGAACCGATAGTTCAACAGGGGCAAAACGCGACGCTTGACTGGAGCGGAGACTACGTGGAGGCCATCGGACAGGCCGTGGCCCCTACCGGCAAGGAAGGGTCGGCCCAGGGCAAGCTCCTCGCCAAGAGGGGCGCGGTTGTGGACCTTCAGAGAAACATGCTCGAGTTCGTGAAGGGAGTCAGGATAAGTTCCGAGACCACCATGGAGAACTTCATGGCCGACGACAGGGTCGTATCCTCCGTGACAGGGTTCATAAAGAACGTTGCGGTCACCGACTCGGAATGGGACGGCGAGATATACACCGTTACGGGAAGGGTCTCTCTGAAGGAGATACGGACCGCAGCCCTGCCGGTGATACAGGAGAAGGCGGCGGAGGAGAAGAGACAGAAGAAGGCCCCCAAGCCCCAGCCCCGCCCCAAGGTCAGAAGCGGAGGGACCGGTCTGGTGCTGGACTGCCGAAACCTGCCTTTGATCCCCTCCGTGACATTCAGGATACTGTCGCCGTCGGACAAGGAGGTGTACGGATTCGACCTGGTGGACATGGAGCGCTTTCTGGCCTCGGGGCTCTGCGACTATCAGAGCAATATGAACTGGGCCAAGGGACAGCCCAGGGTCTCGGACAGTCCGATAACGATCAAACCCCTCAGGGTAAAGATCCCTCAGAACGTGGACATAGTGGTCAGCGAGGCCGACGCCGCCAGGATTGCCGCCCTGCCGGACCACGTCATAAAGAGGTGTCGGGTTTCCATCGTCAAGAGATAGGGCTACAATCGATGATCCTAACCGTCGTCGGGTTCCACGTGGACCGATATCATCGTGTCCCGGCCCATTCTCTCCCTTATGGCGTCCTCCACCGCAGTGGCGATGTCGTGGCCCTCTCTGATCGTTATATCAGGATCCACCAACAGGTGAAAATCCATGGCTACGACGGCTCCGACCCTCCTGGTCCTGAGGCGGTGGAGGTCTCTGACTCCCGGGACGGACTCTCCGCAGAGCACGATATCCCGGGAGACATCCTCCGGAAGGGCGGCCTCGGTCAGCTCGTTGATCGCGTCGTAGGCTATGGAGAGCCCCACCTTGACGACTATCAGGCTAACCGCCACACCTGCCACGGGATCCAGGAGCCTTCCCCATCCTCCAAGGGCCATGGCACCGCCTATTCCGAGGAAGGCTCCCACGGACGACAGGGCGTCGGACCTGTGATGCCAGGCGTTGGCCTTCAGGGCCGGGCTGTCCAGACGCAGGGCTACCGCCACGGTGTACCGATACAGTATCTCCTTCACGATCACAGAAAGCCCAGCCGCCCATAGGGCTATCTCGCCCGGGGCCTCCGGCATCACCCCGTCGAAGGCCTCGGCGATGCGGCAACCGGCGCCCCACAGGATCCCCAGTCCGGCCCCTATCAGGGCCACCCCTACGAAGGCGGAACACAGGGTCTCGAACTTGCCGTGGCCGTAGCGATGGGACGAGTCCGCCGGCTGCGCCACCATCCGAAAGCCCAGTATGGCCACGACGTCGGTGACCACGTCGGAAAGGGAATGGGCTCCGTCTGCGACCATGGCGGCGCTGTTTCCCAGAATTCCGGCCGATATCTTGCCTACCGTGAGAACACAGTCCACCGTAAGGCCGACCCAGGAAGCATCGACGGCCTGACGGGATCTGCTCTTAGCGGCCATCTTTCCGGAACACGACCTCTCCGTCTATGATGGTTACGTCGGGGGAACGGGTTCCGTCGAAGGGATCGCCGTCCCACATCACCAGGTCGCCTATCTTGCCCTCCTCTATGGACCCCAGCTCGTCGGCCAGACCGATATGCTCAGCCGGATTCATAGTCACGAAACGGAAGACCTCCTCTTTGGACAGTCCCTCTCTGACGATCTGTGCGGCCTGTACCATCAGGCAGCTGACCGGAATCATGGGATAGTCGGTTATTAGGGAGACATGGGCCCCCGCCCTATGAAGGGAGACCACGTTGGATGCGGCGCAGTCCTTAAGTTCGAGCTTCGACTTGAATATCATGAAGGGTCCGAAGGCCGCCATCACCCTCTTCTCTCCGAGGACCGAGGCCACCTTGTGTCCCTCGGTGCAGTGCTCTATGGAATAGTCCAGGTCGAACTCCTCGGCCACCCTGACGGCGGACATTATATCGTCCGCCCTGTGGGCATGGATCCTGAGGGGGACCTCCCTTCGAATCACCGACAGCAATCCCTCGAGGCGGAGATCCCTCGGAAAATCGGGATCCTTATCCAGCTTCCTGCCGTAGTTCAGCCCGTCGACCAGTGCGGATCGGAGCATGGCAGCTACAGCCATCCTGGTGGTGGGCATACCGCCTCTGTCTTTGTGAAGGTTCTTGGGGTTCTCGCCGAAGGCGGCCTTCATACCCGACGGATGAAGCCTCACCATCTCGTCGGCGTAACCACCCCAGGTCTTCAGGACCGTCCCGACCCCTCCCACCACGTTGGCGCTGCCCGGAAGGATCTGCACGGTGGTTATGCCCGCCCTTCTGGCGTCCAGAAAGGACGTGTCCTCCGGATCGAATCCGTCCAGGGCCCTAAGGTGAGGGGTAAGGGAGTCGGTCTTCTCGTTGCCGCCCGCCTCCTCCAGCGGATATCCCTCCTTCCACAGGCCAAGATGGCAGTGGCAGTCTATCAGTCCGGGAGTGACTATTCTGCCCCGGGCCTCCAGTACATCGGCCCCTTCGGGAGCGTCTATGTCCGGAGAGACTCGAGCGATCCGCCCCTTAGAAACCAGGACGTCACAGTTATCCTTTACGCCGTCCGTCACGGTCCAGACCGTTCCGCCCCGGACCAACAGATCTCCTATCATGCTAAGATCCCCTTTCTGAAGCTTCTTCTCGAAGCCCTGTCATGCCACGATTCTAACACTTCAGGACACTCCTTGAGACATATCTAAAATCACGTCAAAGTCTCCTCGGAGAGGTCGTTCCGACGGAGCCCGTTCGAGCCCGTATTTCCGACCGGCCGTCGTGTAGTACGGATGGGGCGACAGGACGTCGCCCCAAGCCGAGGGGGCACAGGACGTGCCCTCCGAGGCGATTCGTACGAAACAGGCCGGTCGGAAATACGTTTGGGCGAGACAGGGCGGAGTCGGAACGACCTCTCCGAGGACCGGCGTTTTTAGAGGTGTCCTTTCGAGTACCCCAGCACCTTGAGGTAGGTGTCCCGGTCGGGACAGAACAGACAGGCTACGGTCCAGCCGCCTCTTCTCAAAACCACCGTGTTCATGTCCTCCAGCCCCTTCGCGGAGGACAGATCGGACCAGTTTATCAGCCTGGACGAACTCCTCATCTCCCGACAGGAATCGGGGGCCTCGAAAGGATGGAAGGACATGCGATGGGACCGCCAGTCGCCCCTTTTTATCCTGACGGTATCGCAGCGAACCCCCTCCGGGCCTATCCTGTATCTCATCAGGAGCCTGTTGTCCAGGACCCCGAAGACCACCAGAGCCCACGGCAAGGCGACCAGGCCGACGGACCTCAACCCCAGATCCAGCGCAGCCACGAAATGTTCCAGCTTGAGGGACGATCCAAAAAAGGCCTGTGTCGCCAGGGTCACCCCGACGACGCAGGCCATGAGGACCGCGGAAAATACGGCGGCCTTTTTCAGATACAGGCGGTTGGTGCCCAGAGGGACCCCTACGGACCAGGAGAACGGTCCTGAAGCACCGCTATCCACGGCCCCGGCCTTCCTCGTGCCACCTCAGCGCCAGTTCCGCCATCATGGCGGCTCCCACGGGCAGGCACCCCTCGTCCACGTCGAAATCGGAGGTGTGGGCGGGATGAACGATGCCCCTCTCTTCGTTGCCCGACCCGAGACGAAAGAAGGCCCCCGGCACGGCCTCGGAAAGATAGGAGAAATCCTCTCCACCCATGGTGGGGCAATCCAGAAAAGCGGCGGAATCGAACCCCAGGAAATCCCTCCCGACGGACAGCACCATCTCCGCCATGGCGGGATCGTTGACCACGGCGGGGGACCCCCGCCTCACCGTAACCTCCGCCGAACCTCCTCCGGCGGAGGCGACGGAGGTCGTTATCTCCTTCACCCGGTCGGTCAGATATCCTCTCTGCTCCGGAAGATAGGAACGGACCGTTCCCTCCATGACCACCTCGTCGGCTATTATGTTGGGCGCCGTTCCCCCGTGGACCGATCCGACGGTCACCACCGCACCCTCCAGAGGATCAATCTCCCTGGAGACCAGCGACTGAAGTTGTACCAATGCCTGACCTGCCATCACCACGGCGTCCCTTCCCAGATGGGGATAGGCTCCGTGAGCCTTCTTTCCCCGGATCACCGCCTGGAAGTTGTCCACGGAGGCGCAGCACTTCTCCCTGTTCACCCCTATGGTCCCTACCTCCATGGGAACGGTGACGTGAAGGCCGAAGACGGCCTTCACCTCGTTTCGCTCCAAAACCCCGGAACGGACCACCGCCGCCCCGCCTCCTGCGACCTCCTCGGCGGGTTGGAAGATCAGGACGATCGGACCGGGAAGCTCCATCCCAGACAGCAGTCTGGCCACCCCGAGTAGAATAGCAGTGTGGGCGTCGTGACCGCAGGCGTGCATCACTCCCTCCACGGTGGATCGGTACTCCCGGCCCTCGCACTCTGTCAGGGGAAGAGCGTCCATATCCGCCCTCAGAGCCACAGAGGGTCCGGCCCCTCCGAGCCTGGCTACCACACCCGTCTCGGCCATGCCGGTCTCGAAGGGAATGTCCAGCGACTTCAGGATCTCGGCCACCTTGGCGGAGGTCCTGAACTCCTGAAAGGCCAGCTCGGGAAAACGGTGAAAATCCCTGCGGAGCTCCACCATCCAGGGGCTAAGCTCAACTGCTCGGTTAAGGAGATCCCCCCTCAAGACGCCGCCTCCTCGAAATCCAGCTCTCCAGCGAAATGACAGGCCACCGAATGTCCCGGCGATATCTCCCTCAGCTCCGGGGTAGCCTCTGTGCAGAGGTCCCTGCGGTAGGGACACCTTCCGGAGAAGCGACAGCCCTCGGGAGGATCGATCGGACTGGGGACGTCTCCCTCCAGAATTATCCTGTTTCTCTCGACGCCCCTCTTGGCTATCGGTATGGCCGACAGCAGCGCTCTGGTGTAGGGGTGAAGCGGATTGGAGAAAACCCTCTCCGAGTCGGTGAGCTCCACCATCTTGCCCAGATACATGACGGCTATGCGATCCGACACGTGCTTGACCACCGACAGATCGTGAGAGATGAACAGATAGGTATATCCCGCCTCCCTCTGAAGATCGTCCAACAGGTTCAGTATCTGGGCCTGGATACACACGTCCAGCGCCGACACCGGCTCGTCCAGAACTATGAACTCCGGCTCCAGCGCCAGGGCTCGGGCTATGCCTATCCTCTGACGTCTACCTCCGTCCAGCTCGTGGGGATAGGAATCGGTCAGCCTCTCCGCCAGGCCCACTGTGTCCATCAGCTCGGACACCCTGGCCCTCCTGGCCCTGCCGCCCATCCCGGCTCCGTTGACCACCAGAGGCTCGGCAATGAGCTCCGACACTGTCATCCGAGGGTTCAGCGACGAATAGGGATCCTGAAACACTATCTGCATCTGTCTTCTCAAGGCCTTCATCCTGGATCCTCCGGCGGAAAGCACGTCCTCCCCCCGATAAAGGACCTCGCCTCCCGTGGCCTCCAGAAGCCTTATCAGGACCCTCCCTGTGGTGGACTTGCCACATCCCGACTCTCCCACCAGTCCCAGGGTCTCTCCCGAGGCTATGGAAAATCCAAGTCCGTCCACCGCGTGAAGCTTTCCCCGAGGGGTATCGAAATACTTGGTCAGACCCTCGACCTCTATCAGGGCCTCTTTCTCTTTTACCATCTGTCAGACCTCCTCAGGACAGGCCGCCGCAACGGACGGGACAGGCCACGAAATGGCCGGGACGCCACTCCACCATCTTCGGCCGAGCCTCCGAACAGGACGGCAGGGCGTAGGAACAACGGGGGTGGAACCGGCATCCCCTGGGCAGGTCGGTAGGATCCGGGGTAAGTCCCTGTATGACCTGCAACCGAGAACGGGGGGCGTCCACGTCCGGAATAGAGTTGAAAAGTCCCTCCGTGTAGGGATGCATCCTGTGTTCGTAGAGGGAGTCGGTGTCGCCGTACTCCACCACGGACCCGGCGTACATTATGGCGACCTTGTCGCAGATCTCGGCGACAACGCCGAGGTCGTGGGTTATCAGCATCAGGGCCGTGTTGAACTTCCTCTTCAGGTCCTTCATCAGCTCCAGCACCTGGGCCTGTATGGTGACGTCCAGGGCGGTAGTGGGCTCGTCGGCTATCAGAAGAGCCGGATCGCAGGCCAAGGCTATAGCTATGACGACCCTCTGCCTCATGCCTCCGGAAAACTGATGGGGATAGTCTCCCGCCCTCTCCGGACGGATACCGACCAGCTCCAACATCTCCAGGGCCCTTTCGTGAGCCCTCTTCTCGTCCATGTCGCCGTGAAGTTGGACCATCTCCATTATCTGACGATCCACCGGCATAACCGGGTTCAGAGACGTCATGGGATCCTGGAATATCATGGCTATCCTGCCGCCTCGGACGATCCTCTTCTCCGACTCGCTCAGAGACAGCATATCCCTTCCCTGAAAGGAGATAGCCCCCTCCACTATCTCCCCCGGAGGGCTCTGTATCAGCTGCATCACCGACAGGGCCGTGGTGGTCTTTCCTGCGCCGGTCTCCCCCACAAAGCCCAGCGACTCGCCCGGGGCCAGCTTCAGATCGAGCTTATCGACCGCCTGGACCACTCCGCTGTCGGTGTGGTAGCGGACGGTCAGCCCCTTTATGTCGAGCAAAAGCTCCTGGTTCATATCCATCTCCCCCTACCTCTTCAGCTTGGGATCAAGGGCGTCCCGGAGGCCGTCGCCCAAGAAATTGAGCGCCAATATGGTTATCATGATGGCCAGACCGGGAAAGAAGGTCATATAGGAGTGGTCCCTTATATAGACCCGTCCTCCGGAAAGCATGGCGCCCCACTCGGGGGAGGGAGGCTGTATGCCCAGACCTATGAAGCTCAGCCCCGCGGCGGTGAGAATGGCGAAGGCGACCCCCAGGGTGGCCTGGACTATTACAGGGGCCATACAGTTGGGCAGTATGTGCCTCAGTATTATCCTGAGATCCCCGGACCCCATGGCCCTGGCGGCCTCTACGAACTCCTGATTTCTTATGGAGAGGACCGAGCCTCGGACTATCCTGGCGTAGCCCGGTATGGACGATATTCCCACCGCTATCATGAGATTGAACAAGCCCGGGCCGAGAGACGCCGCTATGGCGATGGCCAAGAGTATCTGGGGGATCGATAGGAGCACGTCCATCACCCTCATTATCAGGTTGTCCAGTTTACCGCCGTAATATCCCGAGATGGCCCCCAACAGCCCTCCTGTCACCATGGCGATGGAGACGGCTATGAAGCCCACCTTCAGGGAGATCCGGCTTCCGTAGATTATCCGGCTGAATATATCCCTGCCGAACTGATCGGTTCCGCACAGGTGCTTCATGGACGGAGACTGAAGGGTCTCACGGATATTCTGCTTGGCGTAGCCGTAGGGAGCTATGAAATCGGCAAAAACCGCCACCAGTATCAGTATCACCACTATGGCCAGGCCTATCATGGCCAGCCTGTTTCTCCTGAGTCGAAGGAAAACGTCTCCGCCCTTGCCCTTTTTTCTCGAATTCATAGACGGTCCCTCCTAACGATACTGGGCCTTTATCCTGGGGTCGATCCAGCCGTAGACGAGATCCACCAGGAGATTGACCAGACTGTAGGCTATGGCTATGTAGAGGACCCCCCCCTGGACTATAGGGTAATCTCTCATCTTTATGGCCTCCACCATCAGCCGCCCCACCCCGGGAATCGAGAAGACCGACTCGGTAAGAACCGCTCCACCCAGCAGATAGCCGAAGTGTATGCCTATCACCGTGACCACAGGAATGAGGGCGTTGGGCAGGGCGTGACGCCATATGACCACAGACTCCTTCTGTCCCTTGGCCCGAGCTGTCCTTATGTAGTCCTGGCGGACCACCTCGAGCATGCTGGAACGGGTCATCCTGGTGATTATGGCCACCCCCTGGGCCGACAGGGACAGAGAGGGCAACACCATGGCGGCGAAGGACCCCATCCCGGACGAGGGGAACCATCCCAGATGGACGGAGAAAAGCAGTATCAACAGCAGCCCCAGCCAGAACACCGGCATGGATATGCCCACCAGAGCCAGGACCATCGTGATCGAATCGAATATGGAATACTGTTTTATAGCGGATATGATGCCGAAGGGGATGCCCAGCACGATGGATATAGCCATGGAGAACACCGCCAGCCTGAGAGTCACCTTGAAGGTATCCATTATCTCCGAGCTGACCGGCCTCTTCGTAACGTAGGAACGGCCGATATCTCCCCGGAACACCGCGTTCGATATATACCGCCCGAACTGCACCAGAAAGGGATCGTCCAGACCGTTACGATCCCTGAACTCCTGAAGAGCCTCGTCCGTGGCCTGCTGTCCCAAGGCCAGCTTGGCCGGATCGCCCGGAGTTATATAGAGTAAAGTGAAAACAATGAAGGCCACCCCGAAAAGGACAGGAACCAGGGCCAACACCCTTCTCGCCACGTATTTGATCATCCCTTAACCCCTCTCTAAGAGGACCTGCCGACGGCTGAGCCTCCGGCAGGTCCCGAATCGTAGCTATTTACTCCTCAAAGGCGACCTCGTAGAGGTGATGCACCCCGTTGGACGAGGGCTCGAAATCCTTGACCGATTTTCCCGTTCCTATAAGGAACTCGTTGTTCTGGATGTAGACCCAGGGAAGGTACTCGTTGATCTTGGACTGAAGCTCGCCGTAGACCGACGCACGCTCCTCCCCGTTGGGGATCGTCTTGCCCTTCTTGAGCAGTTCGTCGATTGAGGGGTCGGAAACCCTGGAGAAGTTCCACACCGAGCCGGTGGTGAAGCAGGCGTCAAGCGCGAATGAGGGATCGGGAACCGAGGGGATCCAGCCGAGGACGAAGAGATCGTGCTGCCCCGCCTTGAGTCCCTCCAGGAAAGCTCCCCACTCGAGGACCTTTATCTCCGCCTCTATTCCGACCTCGAGAAGCATCGCCTGGGCAAAGGTGGCGGTGTCGACTCTGTCCTTCCTATCGCTGGTCCAGATCTGTATCTTCATCCCAGTGGCTCCGGCCTCCTCGAGGAGCTTCTTGGCCGCCTCCACGTCGTAGCCCTGAGCTTTCTGACCGTCGTCGTAATACATCACTCCGGGAGACATGGGGCTCTTGGGAAGGCTGCCGACCCCCTGGAAGACCACGTCGCAGATTCCCTCCGCATCTATCGCCAGGCTTATGGCCCTGCGAACCCTGATATCGTCGAAGGGAGCCTTGGCGGTGTTGATCCCGATGTAGCTGGTCATGTTGCCGACCTTGCGGAGAAGCCGGAGGTCGTCGTTCTCCTCCACCCTCTTCATATCGTTAGGGGTTATGTCCAGGGCGATGTCCACCGCTCCGGTCTCCAGCTCGATGGTCCTGGTGGTCGCCTCGGTTATGGGGCGAATCACCATTGTCTCCGCCGCAGGAGCGGGACCGGAGAATTTATCGAACCTCTCCAGTACGATCCGATCTCCCTTGGCCCAGCTCACGAAACGATAGGGACCGGTACCCACCGGATGCTGACCGTAGTCGTCGCCAGCCTCCTCCGTGGCCTTCTCGTTTATGATGCAGCCGAATCCCACGTGAGACAGGGACGCCACGAAGGGAGTGTTCTCCTCCTTGGTGCGTATGATCACAGTGTAGTCGTCGGGGGTCTCGAATCCCTCGGGGTCTATGGCCGACGCATAGGTGCTGACCGCCGATCCCTTGGGAGAGATGGCCCGTTTAAAGGAGTAGACCACGTCGGAAGCCTTGAGCTCCTCGCCGTTGTGAAACAGCACACCCTTTCTCAGCTTGAACCGGTAGGTCTTGCCGTCGAGCTGCTCGTAGCTCTCCGCCAGCTGGGGAACCAACTTGCCCTCGGAATCGAGCACGAGAAGATTCTGATAGATCTGGTTCATCACGGTGTTGGAGGCCAGGTCGTTGGATCCATGAGGATCGAGCGTCTTGGCGTCCTGAGCCATAGCCACCGTAAGGGTATCCTGGGCGATCGCTACGGACGCCGTGGCGATCATCAGAAGCCCCGCCAAGGCAAAAACCGAAAAAGCACTGCGTTTCATCGTCAAATCCCTCCTATAAGTTGTCTTTTAGCCCATCCCTCGCGATACTCGAGATCCATAGTCCATAACCGTAATTGACAGTTTTTAGGCAGTTTTTCCTCAAGTCAGACCGTAGACGAAGGGCTCAACCGGATTATATCATCAGTTACAGCTAAAGAATGGATGCAATTATTTTCCTGTATTTGGATACCGACAATAAGATGAGAGCGATAATCGTTAGATCGGTCTATACTATAGGGTGGAAAAGGAAAAAACCATAGTCTTACGGGGAGGAAAAAAAGATGTTCACTATCAAGGAGTTTCTGCGTCAAGAGGTAAAACCTGCATTAGGGTGTACCGAGCCCGGAGCCGTGGCCTTGGCCGTGGCCCGGGCGACCGAGGCCTTGAGAGCCCCGGTGGAGTCGGTGTCCGTCACGGTCAGCGACAGCATATTCAAGAACGGGGTGGCTGTGGGGATCCCCGGAACCGGAGGTCTGAGGGGTAACGTGATAGCGGCGGCTCTGGCGGTCGTCTGCGGCAGATCGGACTACGGCCTGGAGGTGTTGAAGGACCTCACCGAAGAGGACATCCGATCGGCGAAGACGATGGTGTCGGAAAATCGGGTCTCCCTGGAGGCCGACATGGCCAGACACGGAGTCTACGTCAGGGCGGTCGTCTCCGGAGAGAGACACGAATCGACCTGCGTCATAGAGGACAGCCACACTGGGATAGTCTCGGTGGAGAAAGACGGAGAGACGATCTTCAAAAAGGAAAAAGGGAACTCCTCCGCCTCGAAGGCCCGCTCCGTATCCTCCCAGGTGGCGGAAATGGACTACCGGGAGCTGGTGAAGCTGGCCGAAAAGCTGGACGACGAGGACGTGGATACCGTCATGGCCGGGGTGGACATGAACCTGAAGATAGCCGACTACGGCCTTGCCCACGACGTAGGACTCAACCTGGGAAGTACGGTCAGGTCCATGGCGGGAGACTTCTTCGACCGAGACCTGGCTGCCAGGATAAGGAGCTACGCGGCGGCGGCGGCCGACGCCAGAATGGACGGCGCCTCCCTCCCCGTAATGAGCAGCGCCGGAAGCGGCAATCACGGTATAACCGCGATCCTCCCCGTGTACGTGGCAGCCGACTTTCACGGAAAGAGCCGGAGGGAAACGGCGGAGGCAATAGCCTTCAGCCACCTCAGCACTAGCTACATAAAGAGCCGTATGGGACGGCTGAGCCCCGTATGCGGCTGCGCCGTCGCGGCCGGGGCGGGAGCTGCATCGGGAATAGTCAGGCTCCTGGGCGGATCGGTGGAGCTCTCCATAAAGGCAATGGAGATCGTCCTGGGAAACCTGGTGGGGATGGTCTGCGACGGAGCCAAGGAGACCTGCGCCCTCAAGGTGTCCACCGGAGCCGCCGAGGCATACCTGGCAGCCATGACCGTCCTCGGAGGTAACCATCTCAAGGGCGCCCAGGGCGTGGTGGACCCCTCCGACATAGCCAAGACGGTCGAAAATGCGGTGGCCCTGAACGTAAAGGGAATGAAGGACGTCGACTCGGTCATCATCGACATCATCTCAAATTGGACCTGTTGAGCTAAAACAGTATCTCTATCCATACCGCCGTGGTTACTATGCCCACCACAGTAGCGGTCGCCACGTACTCGGCGGCGTAGTCCGAATCGAGACCCATGCCGTTGGCCAGGATATAGGTGTTGAAGGCCGGAGACAGAGAGGCTATCAGCACGGTGGTCCTGGCCAACAGCGGGTCTCTGGGAGGCAAAAGATGGAAACCGACGTACATCGCTGCGGGAAACAGCACCAGCTTAACCAGAAGATCGCCCCAGGAACGGGCCAGACCGGCGGCCAGCTTCTCCAGACGAAGCGACGCCCCTATGACCAGCAGCGCCATGCCGCTGCCGCAGTCGGTCAGAAGCTCCAGCCCCTCGAAGAACCACTGGGGAAAGGTATCTTTTATCCCTGTGACCGACAGCATTATCCCGGTGAAACCGGCCAGGATGAGAGGGGTTCGCAAGGCCTTGACAAGGGCCTGATTGACCGACGCCGGGGAAAAACGGCCCTCCATCGCCATCTGAGCGCAGGCGATGGGGAAGGTGTTGTAGAAGATCATGCCTATGGACAGATAGATCGTCAGGGCGCTGACTCCCACATCTCCCATGAGAGTCGATACCAGAGGCAGCCCGACGAACACGACGTTGCTCCTCACAGCCCCCAGCACGGACACGGCAGCCCTCTCTTTCGGCAGCCCCAAACGGGACACCACTGCGAAGACCGACAGTACCACCACCGCGAAGGCGCCGTACAGCACCGATATATAGCCCCAGTCTGAAAAGACCGAAACGTCTATGTCCATCCCCGCCTCCAGCAAAATGGCGGGCATTATCAGCCAAAACAGGACCGAGTTGATCTGGTCCGCTCCCCTCTGGTCCATCCTATCGAGCCTCTTCAGCCCCCATCCCGCCGCCATGACCAAAACCACCGGAAGTATGGTAAGAAAACCTCTCATTCCACAGACACCCCCCACAGGGTCTTTCTACAGGATAAAGCTTAATGATACCCTCCGTGGTGACGACGCACAAGGGACCTTGTGGTAGGATCATATGAAAGGGACCTTCGAACCGGTCCCAAACGAAAGGGGGAATGGGAATGGCTTCCGGAAAAGACCTCTCCGTCGTCATCTGCGGCGGAGCCGGATACGGAGTTCAGACCGTGGAGGACATACTGGCCAAGGTCCTCAAGAGATCGGGATACCACGTCTTCGCCACCAGGGAGTACATGTCCCGGGTCAGAGGAGGCAACAACTCGACGGAGATAAGGATATCCTCGACCCCGGTGGACGGGATGGTGGACGAAATAGACCTGCTCGTCGTGCTCAGCCCCGGAGTGAGGGAGAACATAAGGCGCAGAATAACCCAAAACACCGTGATAGCGGCGGACCGATCGTCCGTAGGAGAGGAATTCGAAAAAACGGACGGCGCCTTTTTCGATGTTCCCCTCGGAGAGATGGCCAAAGAGGCGGGAGGAGCCGTCTATGCCAACGTCATCGCCGCCGGGCTTGTCCTGGGAATTGTGGACGCCTCGACCGACCAGGCGGAGGAGTACTTCCTCTCCCGATTCGGCAAAAAGGGAGACAAGGTAGTGGACGAAAACCGCTCCGCCTGCGGAAAAGGGCTGGAGCTGGGTAGAAGTATAGCGGATAAATTCCCCGATCTGGCCCCTCCTAAAAAGGACGACACCTCCAGCAGAAGGGTAATGAACGGCGTACAGGCCGTCTCGCTTGGGGCCATAGCCGGGGGATGCGACTTCGTGACCGCCTATCCCATGTCGCCCGCCACGGGCGTCCTTGCCTTCGCAGCCCAAAACGCCTCCGACTTCGGCCTGGCGGTGGAGCAGGTGGAGGACGAGATATCCGCCGTGAACATGGCGGTAGGAGCGTCCTACGCCGGGGCGAGCCCTATGGTGACAACCTCAGGGGGAGGGTTTTCCCTGATGTACGAGGGCTTCAGCCTGGCCGGGGTGGCGGAGACCCCCCTGGTGGTGCACCTGGCCCAGAGACCCGGCCCCGCCACGGGAATGGCCACCAGGACCGAACAGGGAGACCTGAACCTCGCCGTCCACGCGGGACACGGCGAGTTCCCCAGGCTGGTGCTGGCACCGGGAACCATAGAGGAGGCCTATAGCCTGACGGCCAGAGCCTTCGAGATAGCCCACCGGTATCAGGTACAGTCAGTAGTGATGACCGACCAGTACCTTCTCAACACCTTCAGAGACGTCGACCCCGACGACCTGATCGCAGCGAAGCCGGACAAGTGCCTTGTGACCTCTGGGCCGGGATACAGAAGATACGAGGACGTCCCGAACGGGGTATCCCCCAGGAGCGTACCGGGACTGGGCAAAGGAATCGTTGGGTGCGACAGCCACGAACACGACGAGGAAGGCCACGTCTTCGAGGATTTCGACCTGAGGGTTAGGATGTCGGACAAACGTTTCAGAAAAGGGGAACTCCTGAAAGAAGACTTCGTCCCCGCCGACATCCGGGGCCCGGAAAACTGGACCAGGCTCGTCCTATGCTGGGGCTCGACGGGACCGATAGTCTCGGAGGCCCTGAGAGATCTGAAACTTCCCGATACCGCCCTCATGAGGGTCCGGCAGATCTGGCCCGTGGCGGAGGACGTCGCTGCCGCGGTGGAGAGGGCCGACGAGCTGATATTCGTGGAGGGCAATCACGACGGCCAGCTGGAGAACCTGATCAAATCGGTTACGGGACGTTCCGCCCAGGGACACCTCAGGAACTACTGCGGCCTTCAGTTCTCGGTGGAGCAGGTCCGAATGGGCCTCTCCGAAATACTCGGTTAGGAGGTGTCATTAAGATGACCGATCCCAGAATATTCGACCTCCCCGAAGCCGATCTGGCCTGGTGCCCCGGATGCGGGGACTTCAAGATACTGGAGGCCCTCAAGAAGGCCCTGGCCGACATGGACATGGCCCCGGAGGACGTGGTGGTGGTGTCCGGAATAGGCCAAGCGGCCAAGACCCCCCACTTCATGAAGTGCAACTTCCTAAACGGCCTCCACGGCAGGGCCCTGAGCCACGCCACAGGGGTAAAGGCAGCCAATCCCAAGCTGACCGTGGTGGCGGTGGGAGGCGACGGCGACATGTACGGCGAGGGGGGAAACCACTTCCTCCACACGGTGAGGAGAAATCCCGACATAGCCAACTTCGTCTATAACAACATGGTGTACGGACTGACGAAGGGACAGGCCTCTCCGACCTCTCCCAAGGGGATGGTGACGCCGGTTCAGACCAGGGGGGTATCCAGCGAGCCAGTCAACCCTCTGGCCCTTGCGATAGTGCAGGGAGCCACCTTCGTGGCTCGGGCCTTCTCCGGCGACGTGGACCACACTGCGGAGATGATGAAGGCAGCCATAGAACACAGAGGCTACGCCCTGGTGGACATATTCCAGCCCTGCGTTTCCTTCAATAAAACAAACACCTTCAAGTGGTTCAAGGACCACACCTACAGGCTGGAAGACGAACACGACAGCTCGAACAGATCGGCGGCCCTGTCTCTGGCGATGGAGACGGAGCGATTCCCCCTGGGGATCCTCTACCGCGAGGAGGGACGTCCCACCTTCGAGGACTCTCTGGGGATCTACGAAAAGGACGACACCCCTCTCCACCGTCGCAGCCCCGACGTCGACAAGGTGAGAGAGACCATAGACTCCATGACCTAGATCATGAGATGGTTTATAGCGGTTTTCATTACGGTCTACCTCGGGCTCAGCTCCTACGGGGCTCTGAGATGGACCAGCACGATTTCGTCCAATCCGCTCAGAAGGACGGTCCTTGGGCTGGCCGCCCTGGGAGCTCTCGCCCTGCCAATAGGTAGAGCGGCCTCGGGAGTAATTCCCGAGGCCGCTCGGCACGGTCTCGTCCAGATAGGCGAGATCTGGATGGCGCTGCTTCCCGCTCTCGTCATACCGGCCCTGATATGGGACCTGTTCCGCCTGATAACCTGTCTCCTCGGCAAGAGCCCGGGCCCCAGGGCGAACGGAAGAATATTCCTCGTCTGGACCGCCGCCTCGATCCTGATGGTGACGGCCGGAGCTGTCAACGCCCGTTTTCCCGCCGTGAGACATCTGAAGCTCGAGATACCGGAACTATCGGGCCCTCCGATCAGGGCGGTCCTCCTGACCGACCTCCACGTGGACTCGGAGACCTCCCGGACCTGGCTGAAACGGGTGACCGACTCGGTCCGAGAGCTGTCGCCGGACGTAATTCTGATGGCAGGCGACATATTGGACGGCTCGGACGGCCCCGCCCTGGAGAAAGCCGCCGCGGGACTGGCGGAGCTGAAGGCCCCTATGGGAACATACGCCTGTCCGGGCAACCACGAGTACTACCTCGGCATAGACGGTGCCAGGACCATAATGGAGAGCAACGGCATAACGGTGCTGATGGACGACCGAAATCAGCTGGATCACCGGCTTTGGATAATCGGCCGGGAGGACGTGCAGTCCGCCAGAATGGGACGACCCAGGGCACCGCTGGCCTCACTGATCCCCGACGACGACCTGCCTACGATCGTCCTGGACCACACCCCGTCGTCCATAGAGGAATCGAGAGAGGCCGGGGCGTCGCTGGTTCTGTCGGGACACACCCACCACGGCCAGACCTTCCCCTTCCAGTTCGTCACATCCGCCCTGTTCGACCTGGACTGGGGGCTGAAACGATACGGAGAGACATGGGCCTACGTGTCCTGCGGAGTCGGGGTCTGGGGCCCGCCGATAAGGACGAGCTCCCGACCGGAGCTAGTACTGCTGGAGCTCTCCGAAAGGTAGAGACGGGGACTGGTCCGGGAACATATAGACGGTGCCATAGAGCCAGACAGACCTTCCGTCTTCGTCCAGGACCAGCAACCCTTCCTCTCTCATTCCTCCATGGAGACCCTTTTACGGTATCTCTCCCTCTCGCACCCCTCCCATAGGGGGCGGTATAAGGATCTTATCGCCTTTCCGTAATCGTCCAACCCCTCCGCCACAGAGCCGGACAGCATCCTCTCCAGCCCGGGATGACAGGGTTTTGCGTCGAAACGATCTATCAGTTCCCTCAGAACGTGGGGATGGTCCAGTATCATGCAGGGACACAGAAGGTCGTCGTCGCCATCGTAGGGCTGGGCAGACCTTATGGCCGAGAAGAACGGGCTCCTCGCGATATCCACCAGGCTCTTCTCCCTTATGCTGTCCACCGCGAAGGGTACGAACACGCAGGGCTCGACCCTGCCGTCGGAGATGACGTGCCAGTAGCGGCTGCCTCCCGCCATGCACCCGTCCACGTAGGGGCCGTCGTTCCAAAAATCACCGGTGAATATGGGGTACTCCCCGCTGGAACGCCAGCGAGAGACGCTATCGTGAAGAACGGCCCTCTGTTCGGGACTGGCCATGTAGGTAAGATCGGGGCTCACCCCTACGGGAACGTATTGAAAGAACCACCCCACCATACAGCCCCGCTCCACCATGGAGCCGATGAACTCGTCGCTAGCCAGATAATCCGAGTTCAGGGACGTGCAGGTGGCGCTGAAGCCGAAGAGCATCCCCCGCTCCCTCATCCTGGAGAAGGCCTCCAGAACCTTGCGGTAGGTTCCCTTTCCCCTTCTGGCATCTGTCTGCTCCTCCGTTCCCTCCACCGACACCATGGGAGCCACGTTCCCCAGAGCGGCCAGACTATCCACCGTACCGTCGTCCAGCAGGGTGCCGTTGGTGTAGAACTGGAAGTAGCAGTCGTCGTGCTTTTTCCACAGATCGAATATACGGGGATAAAGCAGGACCTCCCCTCCCGAGAGGGTGTAGAAATACATCCCGAGCTCCTTCCCCTGCATCAGAAGGTCGTCCAGCTCCTCGAAGGTCAGCTCTCCCTCTCTGTCGTACTCTCCGGCATAACATCCGGTGCAGTGAAGGTTGCACTTCATAGTAGGGCTTATCACCATGAAGTTTGGCAGATGGACGTCCAGTTCGGCCTCCTTCTCCTCCCTGACTCCTCGGCCCAGCACCATGAAGTTGACTATCAGGTTTCGGATCATCTTCTCCAGAGCCAGCGGCGACAGCTCCCGAACGGCCCGAACCAGGAAGGCTACCGACGGATCCTCGGAACGGACCATCTTAGCCATCCTGCCCAGGGCCTCCCTGTGATATCGGGCCGGGGCCAATCTTCCTATGGACTCCAACATATCGGCTAGATCGCCCATCTCTCCCTTTCGAACCTTTTCGATGGCCCGATCCAAAACTGAACGGGTCACGAAACCCTTCGCCTTCCGGAACAACGAAACCGCCATAATCGATCCCTCCTCAATCGTCCTTATGTTCGGCCCCATTGTAGCCCTTTTTGTTGTTTTTTCAAAACAAACGGAGAGCCCCGAAAAGGGCTCCCCGTAGATACGGATAAGATATGGAAGTCTCAGTCTTTGAAAAACGATGGATCCTTCGAAGCCAGACCGGACCGCCAGGCCCAAGCCACTGCCTGGGTCCTGTCGGATACCTTCAGCTTGGCCAGGATATGGCTTATGTGGTTCTTCACCGTCTTGTCCGACAGCGACAGCCGTTCCGCTATTTCCTGGCCGTTCAGTCCCTGAGCCAGCCAGTAGAGCACCTCCAGCTCCCTTTCGGAAAGTCTGGACATACCCCTCTCCCGAGAGGTGTCCTCAGAGAAACAGTTCAGAAGCTTACCGGCGGCCCGGGAATCGACGTAGTTGTCCCCTCCGGATACCGTCCTTATGGCGGAGATCAGCTCGTCGAAGCCGGAGGTCTTCAGGACGAAGCCTTTGACCCCCGCTTTGGACAGAAACACCATATCCCGGTCGTCCTCCAAGGCAGTCAGGGCTATCACCGATCGGGCCATCCCGGTCTCCTCCATTTTGCTCACCAGCTCCACCCCGCCCATCCTCGGCATGGTCACGTCCACCAAGGCGACGTCGAAGTCCACCTTTTTCATGAACTCCAGCGCCTCCAGCCCGTCACCGGCCTCTCCGACCACCTCTATATCGTCCTCCAGGGAAAGGGTGTTTATCACGCCGGTCCTGAATATGGCGTGATCGTCCACCACCAGGACACGGATGGTTTTTTCCATCAGCTATCACTCCTTATCGGCACCTTTAAAGAGACTATCGTCCCTTGCCCCGGGACGCTGTCGACGTTTAAATCCCCTCCGAGTATTCTGGACCTCTCCTCCATGGAGACTATCCCGTAAGAGCCCCTCTCCTTGGCCTCCTCCCTGGCGGTCTCTACATCGAAGCCGAAGCCATCGTCCATTATCTTGACGAACAGCAAATCGCCCCTCACGGAGAACAACACAGTAACCCTCTTAGGCTCCCCTTTGGTAACGGCGTTGCCCACCGCCTGACGAACGATCTTGTAGAGATGGGGTGCCATACCCCCGGGGATCTCCTCCACCGGCCCCATAGTCTTGAGATTGACCGACACACCGTAGCGGCTGGACGTGGCCTCGACCCATCTGTCCAGGGCGACCATCAGACCGTCCTCCAGGTCTCTGGGATAGAGAAGATGCAGAAACGACCTTATCTCGTCCATCGTCTCCACCATCTGCTCCCTTACCTTGTCCAGTTCCTCTGAGGCCCTCTCCACCTGGTCCTTTCGAAGAAGGCGCCTCACGAAATCCATGGACATCAGGGCACCGGAGAACTTCTGGGCCGGGCCGTCATGAAGCTCCCGGGCCAGACTCATGCTTTCCCTCTCCACCAGAGAATAGGCCTGAGCCAACCGCCTGGCCCCGCCCTTCTCCTCGTTTATCTCTATGGTCTCGATCCTGTCGCTGACGACGTTGAGAGCGACCCTAAGTCTTCCTACGGCGGAGTCGCTTTTCTCTACCCTGGAGGCCACCCTGCGTTCGTCCCTCTCGAGATAATCTCGAAGCTGCCTAAGGCCTTTCTCCCTCTCGGCCAGGGCGGCCTTACGAAACAGGTACTCCTCCGCCTTCTCGTAGGCCCTCCTCTGCTCCATCTCGGTGCCGCCTCTGACAGACTGGGACAGTTCGCTCCTGGCGGCGAAATATAGAGACGTCATCTCGTCCATCTCGGATATCACCTGTTCCAGCTCAGAACGGGTCTTAGTCAACTCGGATCTTATGACGCTCAACCGGTCGTCTTCGTCCTTTCGAAAATCCGACACGGTGACCATGCTGTCCGCAAGGTCCTTTCGGATCTTCTCCATAACCTGATGCAGAGTGTCGGACGAATCACGAGCCATTGTTAAACCTCCTCCAGGATCCGTTCCTAATTATAACTTATGCACCCATATCGCCCAAATTTCGTGGCGACCGAAACGAAAATAGGATATCATACGTGGTTACCCGGCCGTTAGGACGACGGCCTGACATTCGAGATAGAGATAAAGGAAGGGAATGATCGGTATGGAACGAGCGAGGGGAAACGAGAACGTCCGCAAGATGGTGTGGGGTGCCCTGCTTTCCGGGCTGGCCACCGTGCTCATGTATGTAGACACGGTGATGCCTCTTTTTCCGTCGTTTCTGAAGATGGACCTGTCCGACGTTCCGGCACTGATAGGAGCCTTCGCCTGGGGCCCAGGCAACGGCGTCGCCATAGAGGCGGTGAAGAACCTGCTGCACTGCGCGGCGTCCTCCTCGGCAGGAGTCGGGGAGATGGCCAACTTCGTCATGGGGTCGGCTCTGGTCCTCCCGGCGGGACTTATCTATCGGGCGAACAAGACGAAAACCGGGGCCCTGGTAGGCATGGCGGCGGGGGTGGCTACCATGACAGCCACGGCGGCGATCCTAAACGGCACGGTATTGATTCCCCTGTACTCCAAGTTCGTCCCGATCGACACGATCATATCCATGGCCGGTGCGGCAATCCCTGCGATAGAGGACGTTCCGTCTCTGGTGATATACGGAATAGTCCCCTTCAACCTTCTGAAGGGGACCGTCGTATCCATATCGACCTTCTGGCTCTACAAAAGGATAAGCCCTCTTCTGGGAGGCTAGCCGAATCCCAGGGGAAGTCTGATCCTGACAGACAGACCACCTCCGTCCCTGTTGGCCGCCTCCACGATTCCTCCGTGCCTCTCCACAGCCCGACGGGCTATGGCCAAGCCGAGTCCCACTCCGCCGGAAGCCCTGTCCCTGGCCTCACCTTCTCGGAAGAAGGGCCTGAATATGGCCTCCAGATTTTCCTCCGCCACGCCGGGCCCGCGATCCTCCGCTATTATCGAGAGGGGAAGCTCCTCTTCAGGTTCGTATTCGGCCCTCAGCTCCACCACCGTGCCGGGGGCGGTGTACCTGACTCCGTTTCTCACGATGTTCTCCAGGGCGCTTTCCATGGCCCCTCTGTCGACCGATACGGCAACGTCCGGAACGTCCCCTAAAACAACGTCCTTCTCGGAGGCATGCGCCTCGAAACGGCCGTCCTTCGCCACGGAGGACAGGAGATCCATCAGGGAAACCGACTCCCTCCGCTCCCCTCCGAAGCGAGACTCCTCCCTGGCGAGCCCGAGAAGATCGCCGATCATGCGGTTCATCCTCTCCGACTCCCGCTCTATCCTGTCCATAAGGCCGTCCAGGTCCTCGGGAAGCCTGTTTCGAAGCAGCTCCAGCGACAGGTTCAGCCTAGTAAGAGGAGACCTAAGCTCGTGGGAAATGTCCCCGAGGAGCCTGCTCTGACCTGTGATGTTTCTCTCGACGTGATCGGCCATGGAATCGAAATTTCTGGCCAGCTGACCTATCTCATCGTCGCCGAAGGGCCCCTCCCTCTCGGCCCTTACGGACAGATCCCCCGAAGCCAGAGCCAGAGAGGCCCTGCTCAAAGCCTCTACCGGATAGCATATATGTCGAGCGAGAAAGTAGCTCACCGCCCCTCCCACCGCCATCAAAACGGCGAAGTATAGGACCAGAGAGAGGTAGAAGCCATCCTTGGGAGGAAGGGCTCCGGGAAGGGCGAACAGAGTGACCACGTATGTCGCGCCGCCGGAAGAGACTACCGGTTCGGTGGCGGCGGGAAGATCCTTCATCCAGGAGGTGCGGGGGGGGCCAGAGAGACCGTGATGACGCCTGATGTCGGGCATCATCCTCTCTCCTCGGGAAGGGACCATACCCGCCAGAGGAGCTCCTCTATCGTCCAGAATGACGAACAACAGCCGCCTCTCCTCCCTCAAACGACCGAGCTCGTCCTTCAGGGCGTCGGCCCCTCTCTCTTCGTAAAGAGCCACGAGAGACGGAGCCTCCCTATTCAGCTCCTTTCTGAGCTTGGCCTCCAGAGACAGATCTAGAAGACCCAACCGGACGACAAGCCCCGTAACCGCAACGTGAAGCACCGACGCCGCTGCGATCGCCAGCAAAAAACCTAAAAAGATCTTTCTGAACAGAGTGGCGGACCTCAGCCAGGACATCTCAGTTCACCGGAAGAGTATAGAGATAGCCCTCGCCCCGGACGGTCCTTATTCGGTCCGTTCCGTCCTCGTGGGGTCCGAGCTTCTTTCTGAGATTGCTGACGTGCATATCCAGGCTGCGATCGAAAGGAGCCGCCGATCTCTCGAGCACCTTACGAAACAGCTCGTCTCTGGACACAACCTGACCGGCCGAGCGGAGCAACACCTCCAACAGCCGAAACTCCATGGAGGTCAGATCCACTATGATGCCGTCCAACATCACCTGTCTGGAACGGACGAACATCTCCAGATCGTCCACCGTCAGCCGCTCCGGATCGGACGGACCGTTTCGCCTCCTCATGACCGCCCGAACCCTGGCCAAAAGCTCCCTGGGACTGAATGGCTTGGGAAGATAGTCGTCGGCTCCCATCTCCAGCCCCAAGACCCGGTCCACCTCGTCTCCCTTGGCGGTCAGCATGATCACCGGGATGGACGACGTCCTCCTGATCTCTTTCAGGGCCTCGAAACCGCTCTGACCTGGCAGCATGACGTCCAACACGACCAGATCGTGCTTTCCTGCGGCGGCCTCCAGGGCCCCGTTTTTACCGTCGTAGCTGAGGCTTACCTGAAAGCCCTCTCCTCCGAGATACTCCGCCAGGAGCTCGCCCAGCTCCCTATCGTCGTCTACGACTAAAATTTTATCCATAAGGAAAAACCTCCCTCGAATCACAGTTTTTCACGATACTCTCCAATAATTTATTATATCGCGCTGAAACACGAAGTAGGGAGCTCCCTTACCATTCTTTACGATTTTCTCGCCGGGGGTTGACCTCGTCAAAAAAAAGTATATAATGACCTTCATAATCGATCGAGTTCAGGTGACAGGGAAGACCGGTGAGAATCCGGCGCGGACCCGCCACTGTATACCCGACGTCGTCTAAAACGCCACTGGAGAGTTTCTCCGGGAAGGCTCGGCGATGGATGAGGGAAGCCAGGATACCGGCCTGAACACGTGACCCATCCACCCTGCGAGGACTCGGGGTAATCGGCGAGAACCCGTCGGCTCATCGGCCGATCGGTTTTATTTCGTTGCGATTCAGAGACGTCCTTCAGGGGGCGTCTCTTTTTTTCGTGAGAGGAGAACCTAAACAGCGGCGAGGCCAAGGGAGGACACGAACCTCACGATCTGGCTTCCGCCCTGGGCTGGCACCTGAACTACATCGAAAAGGGGACCATGGTCCCCGATCAATAAGACCCTTCCTGAGACATCCCCATAGGGATGCAAACTCTTTCCCCATCCCCCCTGCCACCCCCAAATGGCAGGGGGTCCCCTTTTTTTACCGATGCGGCTACCTCCCTTACATTCCTTTACCGTTCCTATAAGGCACCTTGACCTGCCCCGGGCTAGAATGGGGTCACAGCGAAAGAGAGAGCCCCGAACGGGAAGCTTATATCGACAAGAGGAGGAATTCAGAGATGAAAAAGGGAAAGAGAACACTGGCTATTTTGGCGGCGGTAGCGGCGGTTACGATCGGTTCGATGTCTGCGAGCGCCGAGGCTTGGGACGGATGCAGAGGACAGGACCGAGGTAATAGGACGCATCACGACGGACAGACGATGATGGGTTTCGGCCAGGGAATGAACCGCTGGGGCGACGATCTGAGCCTGTCGGCGAAGCAGAAACTCGAAATGGGAGAGATAGAGCGCAAGTGGTTCGACGATAACTCGGAACTCGCTAGGAAAACAGCCTGGGCCCTGAGGGACTATCGCTACGACCTGTCGGCGGGGAGAACTATAGACGAGGGCAAGGTCGCCGAGATGAAGAAGGACATGGTGGCCCTGGAGATCAAGAGGATGGAGCTTCATCGCGACCTCTACGGTCTTCTCGACGAGGATCAGAAAAAGCTGGCGGACAAAAGGCACCAGGAAGGCCCCTTCCGTAGAGGGCACGACGACAGAGGGAGAAGGCCCGGCAGATCCGGCAGGAACGAAGCCGTTGAAAAGGCCAGAGCCGACAACCGGAAGGCAATGGACGCCCTCAGGGACGAAATCCACTCGGTAATGACAGGCAACGCATCGGCAGAGGACCTGGCCGCCCTGGCGGAGAAAAAGGTTGAGCTCCGACTTCAGATGATCGAGAACATGGGCAAAGAGAGGTTCCAGATGAGGAAGGACTCCACCCCCGGAAAATGCGGCGCCAGATTCGACTCGAGGAAACGCAACGGCTAGAGACAATAGAAGACAGAACCGGTGAAGAAACCGCCCTGCGATAAATCGCAGGGCGGTTTCTTCATCTCACCGATATCAACATTATCTCGACAGGCTCGTCGTCTTTCGGCATGGGAACCGGATCTTCAGTAAGGAACAACAGTTCTCCCGTCCCGCTCTCTATTCTGGCGGAAAGCGAGTAGACCGCTCCTTCCGATATCGTCTTTTCCCTGTAAAGCAGCTCGAAGGGAAGAGGGACCTGTTCGCCCTCCAGTTTTCGAGATACCGACGCCACGGGGATCCTGGTTCCCTCATTTTCCTCCGAGAGTATCACTATAAAACGACACCCATCGGGAAGAGATATCCTCTCCCTGTAAAACGCCGTCCCCAAGATGGATCGGTGATCGTAAAGCTCCGTGGCGAAAAAGATCGCCACGACCAACAACGTTAAACCGACTACCATCGCCAAGGTTTTCTTCAAGTTCAAGCGCTCTCGCTCCTCTCTCGTTTATCTTTATATGTTATCACGAGAGACTCTCCGTATAAAAACTCCGGGTCGAGCAAAAGATAAAAAAATCGGCGGAGAGCAGATCTCCGCCGAAAAACATATACTGTCGGATTAACCTAAAGCCCCAGGGCTTCGTCCAACGCCGCCTTGTCGAAGCCTACGATAAAGCGACCGTCCACATCTATGACGGGAACCCCCATCTGACCGGTCTTGGCGACCATCTGCTTCGCAGCCTCTCTATCGGCTCCTACGTCTATAGGCTCGAAATCCACGCCCTTCTCGGTAAGATATTCCTTGACTCTCTTGCACCAGATACAGCTCTGGGTCGAGTAAACTTTTACGGTCATGACGACTCCTCCTTTTTCGGCTGAAAAAATATGCGATAACTAACGTCTTAACAAGTTGCCAACCGGACAGATCGAACACCAGGCCCGATGGTTTCTCCATAACGCCAAAGGCAACGCCACCATGGAGGTGACGAAACACATCCTGTAGGCTACTTTTCCCATCAATTTCCAGGAAAAACTCTCAAGCAATCCGCTGGCGACCACCTGAAAACCGAACATACACAGGAATACCGCTATCGATATATACCATATTCTCTTTCCCGTCATCCACCTGGGGATGGGTTTCTTAGGCGATATCCTCTTCATCACTAGGTCGAGAAAGCTTCCTCTCGGACAGTAGGAACCGCACCACTTCCTGCGTTTCCCCGCCAAAAGGGCCAACCCCATCAGGAGAAAAACGGCGAGGGCGACCACGGGATACCACCACCCTATTACCATAACGGTACCATAAACAAAAGCCGATATCCAGCGAATGGACTTTCCGCTCACGATGGAACGACCCCCTCTCTAGTTCGCCTCAAATATACCCTAAGGGGGTATGATTGTCAACGACCGACTCTCATGGAGTTGAGTATCACCGATATGGAGCTGAATGTCATAGCGACCTCGGCCACCACCGGATGAAGCAATCCCGCCATGGCCAGGGGAAGGGCCAACAGGTTGTAGCCAAAAGCCCAAAACAGGTTCTGCCTTATGACGGAGAAGGTCTTTCTGGAAAGGGCTATTCCCTGGGCGATGCGTTCCGCTCCGCCGGAGACTATAACCATGTCGGCGCTATCTATGGCCAAGTCGGTACCGGATCCTACCGCGACCCCGACGTCGGCGCCCTTGAGGGCCGCGGCGTCGTTCATGCCATCTCCCACCATCAGGACCTTGCCGCCCTTGCTCTGCTCTGATCGGATTATGGCCAGTTTGTCCTCCGGTTTAATACCGGCATGGACATCCGATCGGTCTATTCCGACGGCGTCCGCCACCAGCTCGGCGGCGCCTCGGTTGTCTCCGGTGGCCATCACCGGCCTTATGCCCAGTTTTTTAAGCTCAGACACTGCGTCGGCCGACTCCGGCCTGATGGGGTCCTCCAGGGCCAGAAATCCCATGACCTCGCCATCCTTTCGGACCTCCACCACGGTCCGGCCCGCCTGGGTCATCTCCTCGTAGTTTTCCATGGACTTCGGTCGTCCCAGGGTCCAGGTCTCGCCGTCCACTACGGCGGTCAGTCCCTCTCCGGCTATCTCCTCCACCGATTCCATGTCTATGGGGTCGGCATCCAGAGCGGCTATGGCCTTGGCAAGAGGGTGGTTGGACGCCGACTCCATGGCCACCGCCACGGCCAGAGATCGGGGATCCAGAGATATCCGAGTCACCTCGGGGTGCCCCTCCGTCAGGGTGCCGGTCTTGTCCAGCACCACCACCGTTACGTCTCCGGCGGTCTGTATGGCCTCGGCGTTGCCTATCACTATGCCCTTTCTGGAGGCGGCGCCGGTTCCGGTTATGAGGGCCATGGGGGTAGCCAGCCCAAGGGCGCAGGGACAGGCTATCACTATGGTGGTGACGAAGGCGAAGAGCCCTACCGAGAGGGGATCTCTTGCGGAGACGACCCAGGGTATCCAGCGGGATGCCTGGTCCAGTATCCATCCGAAACGGTCCACCCCGAGATACCAGAACAGACCGGATGCCAGTGCCAAGAAGGCCACCACCGGCACGAAGGCCCCGGTCATCCTGTCTGCGAAGGCCTGTATGGGTATCTTGGCTCCCTGGGCCTCCTCTATGAGGGCTATCATTCTGGACAAAAACGTGTCCTCTCCGGTGCGGGTAACCTCTATTTTCAAAGACCCCGTCACAGCGACGGACCCCCCAGTGACCTCGTGCCCCTCTTCCTTGGATACCGGAATGGGCTCCCCTGTTATCATGGACTCGTCCACGGCGGAGCGGCCGGATAGCACGACTCCGTCGGATGGTATCCTCTCTCCCGGCCGAACCGACAGGACCATCCCGGACGACACCGCCTCTATCGGAACGGTGACCTCTCCGTCGTCTCGGACCACTCTGGCCTCCCGGGCCTGTATTCCCACAAGGGCCCTGATCTCCTTGGAGGCCCTGTCCCTTAGGTGAGACTCTATGAACCGTCCCGTTACGTGAAGGGCAACTATCATGGCCCCCACCGCCCCGAAGGACGATACGGCGACGCCGGACTGGGCCAGTATGGCCGTGGACCACGCCGCCAGAGCTCCGAGACAGACCAGCACGTCCATGTTGCCGTGTCCGTGGCTGAGGGCTATCCAGGCCCCTCTGAGAGAACGCCATCCGGCACCGAATATCACCAGAGCACCTCCGGCTATCTCCATCCAGTGATAACCAAAGACGTGATAGCCCGCCATGTGGGGTATCATCAGGGCCATCAGGGGGCCTGTGACGACCCAGGCGAGGATAAGGTTTCGTCTGGCCTCGAAGTAACGCCTGCTCTCCAGATCCGCCGGTCTCTCCCAAGAGATGCCGTATCCCGCCTTGGTCACGGCCTCCTCCAGGGTCTGAAGCGGCACGTCCTTTTCCAATACGACGAAGGCCGTCTCGGTGCCCAGGTTGACCGCAGCGAAGGCGACTCCGTCGATCTTCGAAAGTCTTTTCTCCACTATTCTGGAACAGGATGCACAGGTCATCCCAGTCACTGTGAGCGATACGCTCTTTTTCTCCTCTCCCATGCTCTCATCCTTTCACAGTCGCCCTATCTGACGCCGTTTTGAAGCAGATGCATCTGATCGTTTACCACCTGCAGAAACTGGGCCACGTATTTACCGACGAAGGGCAGGTTCCAGTCCACCACTGTATTGAGAAACCCGACCAGTCCCCAAAGAAGGGCCGCCGCCACCACGGTCAGGCCCAGGGCGAAGCCTACGCCTCTGGCGATCCCTCCGAGAAACGAGACCCATAGAAACCGTCCGTATTTCATGGGATAAAAAAAGCGGGGTTTCCCCCGCTAGATCTCCTCGGCCTCGTAGCCGCCGTCGTCGAGGGCATCTATCACCCTTTTAAGGTCGTCTGTCTCGACCGTGACGGTCTTTTCCGACAGGTTTACCGAGAAACTGGGAATTTTCATTTCTTCCAGTATGGCGGTTATCCTGGCCTCGCAGTGGGCGCAGGACATATCCGGTACCTTGAGCAAATGACTCGTCATGGCTATACCTCCGTCCTTTCGGATGTTACATGGCTCCTTCCGATCCGGCCTTCTGGATGGTTTCCTCCATGTCTCTCTTGAGCTCGTCGGGCAAGCCCATTATGTCCAGCGACAGGAATCCCTTTATTATGAGCGACCGAGCGTCCTCCTCAGAGACCCCCCGGGCCATGAGATACTCTATCTCCTCCTGGGCTATCTTTCCCACCGCCGCCTCGTGGGACATCTCCAGGTCGTTGCAGCGGGCCTCAAGCTCGGGAATGGCGTGGATAAGTCCGCTATCGGAGAGGATGAGGCCGTCGCACTCCAGATGGGCCTTCACCCCCGGCACCTCTCCCACCAGATGCCCCCTGGCGTATATCTTTCCCCCCATGGAGACGGCTCTGGAGACGACCTCGGCCCTGGTGTCGGGGGCCTTCAATATCACCCGAGACCCCGAGTCTATGGTGGATCCCGGAGTGGACAGAAAGACACTGTTGAAGGTGGCCACGGCCCCCTGGCCGTTAAGGGTAGCGGTAGGGTACATTACCAGGTCCTTGGCCGGCTTCAGGCATATGTAGTTGGAGATGAAGGTACCCCCTTCCTCCACCATTATCTTGGTCTTGGGACGGACCGCCATTTCCTCCGCCCAGTTGTGGACCATGGTGAACGACAGGGTCGCTCCCTTTTTGACGTAGATCTCCGATATCCCCACGTGTAGACCGGACCGCACCCCCGGAGCGGAGGCGCAGCCGCTCAGTATGTTGAGGGTGGATCCCTCCTCGGCTATCACTATGTTGTGGACGTCCTGGGCGGATCGATCCTCCGCCAGGTAGAGACAGGTTTGGAGCGGATATGTGACGGTGGCTCCCGGCCTGGACCTTATGAAATAGCCTCCGTCGACCTGGTCCGATTCCTTTTCCATGAGCTTCCAGCTGTATTCCTTCAGACCGTCGTGAAGATCCATGGCGGTCTGCATAGGAAGCACCTCGACGTTGGGATCGGAGCAGTCGCAGTGAACGGTGGAGCTGTCGGTCAGCATGAAGCTGCCGGAGACCTGGGCGTCCGGGTCTATTCCGCTTCGGACCAGTGTGGCTTTGTCCTCCTCGGGAAGGTCTGCCAGTCTGGACAGCTCGGGCCTCTCGGGAGCCCTGTGTCCGTAGGCCTTTCTATCTATGTCCATCAGCTCCGCACCCCTTCCTTTACGAGACAGCGGAAGCACTCGGAGTATCCGCTTCGACGGATCTCCGCCAGGATATCCCCGGCGTTTCCGGAGCAGACTATCCGTCCGTCCATCATGACGTGGCCTTTGTCCACGTTGACATAGTCCATTATGTGGCCCGTGTGGGTTATGATAAGCCCCGCCTTGTAGCGAAGCTCTTTCATCTCCTTCAGGGAGATGTCCACCCTACAGGATATTCCGGGACAGCCGTCGCAGGCGGACATGGGCCTCTCCCTTCCAAGCACCGACGCGGAGGCCCGCCCTATGAGGGCCATATTCTCCAGGTCAACGCCGGACTCGGGCTCGTCCAGAAATACCAGCTCGGGCTTCTGAAGTAGCAACTGAAGCAACTCCACCCTCTTGAGCTCGCCGCCGGACAGTCCGGCGTTGACCTCTCGGTCCAGAAAAGGAGTTACGTTCAGTTTTTCCGAAAGGGCCTCTATCTCGGCGGAGTCGCCTCCGTCGCATATCTCGAGCAGCGATCTGAGCTTTACGCCGTTTATGGTCGGAGGCCTCTGGAACGACATCCCCACGCCGAGGCGGGCCCTTTCGTCCACGGACATACCGGTGATGTCGGTTCCTCCGAACAGAATCGTCCCTTTAGTGACACGGTATTTACCGAGCCCCATGACGCTTCCTAGAAGGGTCGTCTTGCCAGAACCGTTCGGTCCGAAGACGGCGTGGACTTCGCCCTCGCCGATCTTCAGGGACACGCCCTTCAGGACCTCCCGGCCCTCGACCTCCACGTGAAGGTCGTTGACCTCCAACAGTGTCGTCGAATTCATTCCCCATTCCTCCTCCATATAAATGGCGATATCGCGACGGACGTCGCCATAAAAAAAGACCTTTTCCCCTACGAAGAGAGTATATGCCATAGGGAGACAAAACACAAGCTTTCTAGTGGGATTTAAGGTCAGGGGTTCACAAAGGGGGCATATCACTGTATAATCTCCAAGGTCAAGATATGTCAAACATGAGATAAGGGAGGCCGTCCCATGTCGGTACAATACAAGGACTACTACGAGATTCTGGGCGTTTCCAGAAACGCTCAGGAATCGGAGATAAAGCGAGCATACAGGAAGCTGGCCAAGAAGTATCACCCCGACGTGAACAAGAGCGCCGAGGGAGAGAAGAGATATAAAGAGATCAACGAGGCCTACGAGGTGCTTCGGGATCCCAAGAAGAGAAAGCTGTACGACGAGCTTGGCCCCAACTGGCAGAACGGCCAGGATTTCGCCCCTCCCGGCGGGGGATACGGAAGCTACGGCCCCGGGGGCGGAAGGGTTCACATGGATTTCGGCGGGGATATGGGGGGCTTCAGCGATTTCTTCAAGACCATCTTCGGCAACATGGGCGGGATGGGAATGGACGGTATGTCCATGGAAGACGATATGTTTTTCGGAGGAGGAGCCCCATCCAGAGGACAGGATCAGTCAGTGACCCTGGAGATTCCCCTTTCCGACGCGGCAAAAGCTCCCATAAAGAGGAAGATGACCTTGCAGGGGCCGAGAGGACGAAGGACATTGGAGGTGAATCTTCCGAGAGGAATCGCCGACGGCAGCAAGTTGACCCTTAAAGGCCAGGGGGGACAGTCCGGAGGGGGCCCCAGAGGGGATCTGCATATCACGGTCAAGTTGATCGAGGATCCCAGGTTCGAGGTAAGAGGACACGATCTGACGACTACGGTCAAGGTAACCCCCTGGGACGCAGCCTTGGGGATGGACGCTCTAGCCGTTTCCACCCTGGACGGACCGGTGAAGATAAAGCTGCCTCCGGGAACCCAGTCCGGCAGGAGACTAAGACTTAAGGGAAAGGGACTTCCCCTCAGGGGCAGCGGAAACGGAGATCTTTACGTGAAGATCGAGATCGTGATTCCGGAGAAGCTGACAGATCGAGAGAGAGAGCTTTTCGAGGCTCTTCGAGAAGAATCGACCTTCGCTCCCAAATAAAGAGAGAGGCCCGGCCGGGCCTCTCTCTTTCGTCTAACTTGCGTTTTTATCGGGACTCCAGTTTATAGCGCTATCCTTAGAACCGTAATGGGATCTGCACTGTGCTATCTCTATAGCACCACCGTTTATCCTGTAGACGATTCTGTCGAAACGATTTATCCTGCGACTCCACCAACCAGCAAGATCGCCTTTCAGACCAGGTCTTTATCATCTTCCGTACCCGCCAATTCGTGGGAAGAGCCCTTCCCTGCCTCCAACGATGCGATAGACTTCCTCAAACGCTCCATATTAGCAGGAGAGTAAAAGGGGTCTTTCACCTTCAAGTCGAAAGGTAATCCTCCCTCGTTGACGACGCTATGGAAAAACATCCTTATAGCGCTTGCCGTGTCGATTCCCAACGTCTGGAATATCTCTACCGCTTCGTTTTTAATTCCGTCGTCTATTTTTGCCTGAACGAGAACCTTACCCATGGAGACACCTCCTTCGACGAATCAAACTTAAGCATCTACATGCTAAAATCATACCACGGTATTCAAAAACAGGCAAACGACATACCCTCCGTGGGTCTATCCCTCTATCGCCGGAGGGGTTCCGTCCGAGGGCTTCAGGCGATATATGGAGGTCAGCTCCCGCAGCTCGACGAGCTGGTTATGCTGGTCCTCTCTTATCATCTGAAGGTTTTCCATGCGAGAGGCCATCTCCTTGGCGGCCCTCTCGGTGTCCTTGGCGGAGTCACGGCCTCCGTTGAGCATCGAGGCTATAGTGTCTATGGCCCGGGCTATCTCCTGGGTGCTGGCGGCCTGTTCCTCAGAGGCGGCCGCTATGGACTGGATTCCCTCCGCCATGGAGGCGACTCCTCCCGTCACCTCCGATATCTTGGCCGCCGCCTGTCTGGAACGCTCCAGCAGATCGCCCATTACTGTTCCGGCTTCCCTGGTGTCCTTCGCAGCTACGGACATGTCCTTCTGGACTTCCTCTATGACCTTGCGGATGTTCGAGGCGGCTTCGTTGCTTTCCTCCGCCAGTTTCCTGACTTCCTCCGCCACAACCGCGAAGCCTCGACCGGCGTCTCCGGCCCTGGCCGCCTCTATGGCGGCGTTCAGAGCCAATAGGTTGGTCTGGTCCGCTATGGTGGCTATAGTGTTGACGAAGCCGCTTATTCCCTCGACCGATTTGCCAAGCTCCGCCACGGCTTCCTCTACTCGACCGCTGACCTCTCCGGCCTTGCCGGTTCCGTCCGTCACCGCCTCGACCGACCTGCGTCCCTCCTCGGCGTTCTCCGATACCACGCTGGCCTGTTCGCTCAGCTCGGTAACCACCTGGGTGGAGCTGGCCACTCCGGAGGATACTTCCTCCACTCCGGCGTTGGTCTCCTCGGCGGAGGCCGCTATGGAGTCCACCATCTCGGCGACGGCTTTGGAGGCTTCGTCCACCGAGGTCAGCGATTCGTGGACGTCTCGGGATATTTCGTTCATGGCCTTGGATCCCTCGGCTATCCGGCGGTTCATGTCCTCTACCTTCTGCACAAGGGTCCGGTATTCCTCAAGGATGCGGCCGAAAGCGGCCATCACTTTCTTTATCTCGTTGCGGTTGGACGAGTCTCCCCTTATCTCCATGGAAAGGTCTCCCTGGGCTATGCGGTCCGCCACGGTGACGACCTCCTTGAGGGGAGACACCAGCTTCATGACGGCGAAGGCCAGAAGGGCAAGACCGACCAAAGCCAGAGGAAGGGTCCAGAGCAGGAGCCCCCTCTTCATGGCTCCGATCGGAGCCATGGCAAGGTCGGCGTTGACCACCATCATGGCGTACCAGTCGGTTCCCTCTATTTTCTGCACGTATCCCCTGGATAGACGACCGTTGAAGTCGTATTCGACACTCACGGGGTCCGTCGTGTCGAATAGCCCCGCCGATTCACAGGCGCTCCAGAGGGGAGGACAGCTCTCCGCCATGGAGGCTCCCCTCTCCACCTTGGGATGGACTACTACTTTGCCGTCCGTATCGAAGATTATTCCGTAGCTGCCCTCTCCGAGGCTGGAGTAGGCCACGCGCCATTCGACGGTCTGAAGGGAGGTTCCGGAGAAGACTACCATCCTGACGTCGCCGTCGGCGTCGGTCACCGCCTTGTAGCAGGCCAGATGAGGTATCCCGTCTATCTCCACGATGTCCTCGTAATCTCCTTTGTTCTCCACTGTGGCTTTGTACAGAGGAGAGGCCTTATCGTAGAATTTTCCCCATAGGATGTTGCCATCGGAGTCCTTGAGGGTAGTGGCGACGCGGACCAGGCCTTCGTCCACTACCTGCAGGACGGAAAACTGGCTTCCCATGGCGTTCTGCCATTCCTGGACCAACATCTCGTCTCCGGTTATCTGCTGTAGTCCTTCGTCCATGATGAAGATCTTAGGAACCTGACGATCGCCGATAGGGATAGTTTCCTGATTGTCGAAGACTCTCTTGCCGGCCAGTCTCTGGACCACTATGTTGACGTAGGATCGGTTACTGATCCTCAGGCTCTCTATCTCCTGGGCCACTCCGGTCTGGAGGCTTTCGACGAAGCCCAGACCTCCATCGTCGATGGTCCTCTCCAACATCCTTCCGGCCCTGACGGACGCCACTCCTACTACCACCGCAAGCAGGACGGCTATAATGACACCGACCACCACCACTACCTGAACACCTACGGACAACCCCTTGCTCTCTGCCTGTCCACTCACGAAAGAGACCCCCCTTACTTTTGTAGTTTAAAGCATTGTACCACCTGCAGCTTAACGTAACGATTCTATATCGATCTTCAAAGAGGACAAAGTAAAACCGGGGCCCTGCACTCTAACGCAAGCAGGACCCCGGATATTTAAATAAAGCTAAAAACGGCTACTTCGTGGTCTCGGCGACCTCTATCTCTCCCGATGCGACCTCCTCGGTCAGCTCGTCCAGACGGGCCTTCACGTCGGCGGGAACGAGTTTAAGGGCGCTGTCGGACCAGGAAAGGCCCACTCCGCCCTCTTTCAGTCCGTAGCGGAGGATCGTTCCTCTCTGGAAGGTTCCCTCCTGCTTGGCCTTGATGAGGTCGTAGACCACCACGTCCAGCCTCTTGAGCATGGAGGTCAGTACCGCCTCGGGGGCCAGATGTTCCTGAGGGGAGTCCACACCGATGGCGTAGAATCCGCCCTCCTTGGCGGCGGCTATGATGCCCTCGCCCGTGCCTCCGGCGACCTGGTAGACGACGTCGGCGCCGTTTTTATGCTGGTTCAGGGTCATCTCCTTGCCACCGGCAGGGTCGTCCCAACGGCCGACGAAGCCCCTGAGGATCTTTATGTCCGGGTTTACCGTCTTGGCGCCCTGCTCGTATCCGGCGATGAAGCTGTACATGACCGGTATATCCTCGCCACAGACGACTCCTATGGTGGCCTCGGGGTTGACCCTGGGGTCGCCCTCTCTGGTGGTCATCATGGCAGCAAGAGCTCCGGCCAGGAAGCTGCCCTCGCTCTGTTTGAAGTCGATGAAGGTTACGTGGGCTATGTCGCCTGTGGTGTCGAACTGGGCGAAGTCGGTCTCGGGGAACTTGGGGGCCACTTCGGCAATGGCGTCCATCATCCCGAATCCGACAGACAGAACCAGATCGAATTTCTTGGCGGCGGTCGCCATATAGGGCACGTAGTTGGCCGGGTCGTAGTTGCACTCTATGACCTTGCCCACTATGCCCAGCTCCGCCTTGGCCTTGTCGAAACCGCGGCTGGCGCTGTCGTAGAAGGAGGCGTCTCCCAGCTGACCCTCTATTATGAGGGCAACGGAGAGTTTGTCCGCCGCCAGGGAAGCCCCGGCGAGACCGAGCAACATGGAGAGGCATAGCAGTAGTACCGTCACTTTACGCATTATTCTATTCCTCCTATATGTTATTGATCAGGAAGATCGGCCTTTTCCGATCCCCCGGGTCACCAGTGCTATTATGACCAGAACGTAGGGCAGCATGAGAGCCAGATGGCTCGGCACTCCCATGGCCTGGAGCTGGAATCCCCCTGCCTGGGCCACCCCGAAGATTATAACGGCGAAGACCGTCCAGCCCAGATGTCCGTCTCCGAAGATCACCGCCGCCACGGCCATCCAGCCTCTGTCGGCGCTCATTCCCCGGACGAAGGAGAGCAGATAGGACGTGGAAAGGAAGGCGCCGGCCAATCCCACCATAACCGAGTTAACCACCAGCACGCCGTAACGTAGACGCCATACAGGAACTCCGGCGGCGTCGAGGGCCTCCTCATTCTCTCCGGCTGCCTTGAGCCTCATTCCCAGGACAGTCCTGGAATCCATATAGGCAACTACCGCCAATACGGCAACCGCCACCCAGACGATCAGTGAAAACCCGTCCAGCCAGCTAGGCAGGAAGGAGAGCTCCACATCCGGTATTCTGACCATGTTCGGACTTCTGAAACTTCCCTTAACGCCGAAGAAGCTTTTCAGGAAGAGGATCGACAGGGCCGATCCCATTATGTTGAGGGCCATTCCTATGACCCATATGTTGGAGCGCAGGCTAACGGAGAAAAAGGCGAAGATCATGTTGTAGACGAGTGCCACCGCTACGGCGAAAACTATCCCCACGATCCAGCTTCCGAAGAGGTGGTTTCCCAGCACCGCGAAGAAAGACGCCAGTATGAGACCTCCCTCCTGGCCTATATTGAGTATACCGGTCTGGAGGGTCCAGGTTCCGCCGAGGGCCATAAGGAGAAGGGGGGTTCCCATGCGAACCGCCGCCTGAAAGAATTCCGTCATGGATCAGTCCTCCCTGAGCCTGCTGGCCATTCGATTGGCCACGGCGAATCCTGCTGTGACGAACAGCACTCCCAGACACATGACTATCTGGACGACCTCCACCGGGACGTCGGTCATGAGCTCCATCTGGAGGGCTCCGGACTCCATCACAGCGTAGACCGCCGAGGCCAGTATCCCCCCCACAGGATGATAGGCCACCATCATGGCGAGTATCATTCCCGTCCAGGTGTAACCCGGCGATATGGCGGTCCGAAAACGGTACTGCTCGCCCATCACCAGAAGGGTTCCGGCAAGTCCCGCCAGGGCTCCGGACAGGAGCATGGCGGACATCTTGACCTTTCTGACGTCGATTCCTCCGTATTTAGCGAAACGACCGTTCAGGCGGCACATCTTCCAATCGTAGCCCCTGATGGTGAACAGCATGGCGATAGTCACCAATATCACGGCTACCAAAGCTATGAATATTCCGGTGTTGAGGTTGCTGAAGTCGGTCAGTTTGGCGAAGCGCATGGCCTCGGGGATCTTGTCGGTGGCTCCCGCCGCCACCTGATGACCAGCGTAGGGTCCGACTGTAAGGGCCTGGGTCGCAAGGGTGCCCAGGGAGTTAAGCATTATGGTCAGTACCACTATGTTGAGCCCGTGGTCCAGGTTGAGCTTGGCCGGGATCCAGGCCCAGAAGGCGGCTCCCCCGAGTCCGGCCATAAGGGCCAACGGCATCAGAACCGCACCCGGCAGTGCGGGGAAGGTCAGGCCGATCCACGTGGCGGAGAAGGCGCCTACGTAGAGTTGCCCTTCCGCTCCTATGTTCCACATTCCGCCGTTGAAGGCCGCGGATATGGCGAAGGTGGCCAATAGCAGGGGCACCCATTTGGCCAGAGTGCCCAACATGGCGTCCGAGTCGCCCAGGGCGCCGTTTATCATCTCTCCGTAGGCCTCCATGGGGTTAGCCCCGTAGAGAGCTATTATCACCCCTCCGAACAACACGCTGGCTACGAAGGAGCCCAGTACGATCAGGCCGTCCCTGTGTTCCTGAATCCATCTGTTTTTCACGTCAGACAAGATCGACGTCCTCCCTTCCCTCCAGCATGATCCTTCCCACTTTGTCCCTGGTGGCCTCCGTGGAAGACAGGACTGAGACGATCCTGCCTCTGAACATGACCGCCACCCTGTCGCTCAGGGAGAGGACCTCGTCCAGGTCGGATGATATGAGCAAAACAGCGCTGCCCTTGGAGCGAAGGTCCAGTATGTGACGGTGGATTTCCTCGGCTCCGCCGATATCGACCCCTCTCGTCGGCTGGGATACCAAGAGGACCTTGGGGTCGTGCTCCAGTTCCCTGCCCATGACGAGACGCTGCATGTTGCCTCCCGACAGAGTCCCAGCCTGTACTCCTCTGTGGGCGGCTGCAACACCGTAGCGCTCCATCACCGAGTCGGCGTGGACCACCGAGGCACCGTAGTTTCTGAATATCCCCTTTCCGAACCGGGGATCGTACTGGTAGCCCATGAGGGTGTTATCGACCAGGTCCGCCAGGGAGGCCAGTCCGGTCCGTATCCGATCCTCCGGTATATAGGCCAGTCCGAGGCTCCGTCTGCCCAGAGAGTCCAGCTTCGAGACGTCTAGGCCATCTATGACGACCGTGCCTTCGCAGCCTCTGAGCCCGGACAAAACCTCCTCTAGCTCGCTCTGGCCGTTTCCGGTGATACCGGCTATCCCAAGTATCTCCCCTCCGAAGACCTCGAGGGAGACGTCTTCGAGGAGGGGCCGCGGGTCACCTGAGACGGAGACGGACTTGAGCTCCAGAATCGGATCGGGAGAGAGCCTGGGAGCTTCAGATACCGATGGCATGTCTATGGAGCGACCTACCATGAGTTCGGCCAGGGAAGACCTGTCCAGCTTTGAGGCTGGTTTGGTGTCTATCAGCCGTCCCTTTCTCATCACGGAGACGGTGTCGGAGATCTCAAGGACCTCGCCCAGGTTGTGGGCTATGAAGATTACGGTCCGTCCCTCCTCGCGGAAGCCTCGAATCGTCTCGAAGAGTCCGTCGACTTCCTTAGGAGACAAAACCGCCGTCGGCTCGTCGAATACGAGTATCTCCGCACGACGATAGAGGAGCTTGAGTATCTCCACCTGCTGCTGTCGGCCCACCGGGAGGTGTCCTACCGGCACGTCCGGAGATATGTCCAGTTCGTATCGGTCGATCAGCTCTCCCACCCTGGTACGGGCTCCGTCCAGGTCGAAGGCGATCCCTCTTTTAGGCTCGTCGCCCAGAACTACGTTACGGCAGACGGACATGGACGGCACCAGCATGAAGTGCTGATGCACCATACCTATGCCGTATCCCATGGCGTCCCTGGGGGAACCTATGGACAGAGGCTTGCCGTCCATCCGGAAGCTTCCCCCGTCGGGTCGGTAGATACCGTAGAGACACTTCATCAAGGTGGATTTACCTGCGCCGTTCTCTCCGACGACTGCGTGGATCGTCCCTCCCTTGACCGTCAGAGACAGATCGTCCACCGCTGTGAAGGGGCCGAAACTCTTGGTGACGTTTAAAGCGGAAAGTTCATTCATCGCCGTCCTCCGACGGAATCACCCAAATGGCCAGGGCATCCAGGCTTCCGAGGACCTCGGTTCGATCTCCCAGACGGACCTCGACGTCCTTTCCCCTGCCGTCGTCCAGCCTCTTTATCTCCTCTCCGGGCAGAAACCTCCTATCCCTGAGGGCGGTCCTCTTGGGGCCCGAGGCGGTTATACGAAGGACCTTGGCCCTCTGTCTCGGCAGAAGCATCGTGAGGGGAATAGAGAGATGTTCCGGCGAGGCGACGAATTTCTCCATAGCCGCTATCCAACCTCGCCCCTCGGCTTTGGAGCGACAGCAGAAATCGACAAAGGCGGCAAGACGCCGTTCGGTGGTAGAGTCGAGACAGTGCTCGGCGGCACAGGCCATCTCCTCCGCGATAGGATCCTCCACCCCCAAAATCTCGGAGAAGAGAAAGGTCATGTGCTGGTGTCTTCTGTAGGTCTCCAGGGCCTTCTCCCTGCCCTTCCTGGTGAGCTCGATCTTTCCGTATCTCTGGTGGTCCAGAAGCCCTATGTCGACCATCTTGCGGACAGCCACGACCACCGTGGCCTTTCGGACTCCCAGACGGGATGCAAGCTCTGTTACTGAAGGAACCGAGCCCTCCAGCTCTATCTCCAGAACGGTCTCCAGATAATCCTCTATACGCTCAGTTATGGCCATGCCGTCACCGCTTTCTAAAATGTTCTATCCTGAGAATACCCAAGTGGAGTTACGGTGTCAAACCTCTAGGGGAACCGGACAATAAGAAAGCTCCCGAGGTTGTTCCCGGGAGCTTCGAATAATGCGGTCTACAGGTAAGGGCATCCCTCTATCTTGAAAAGATGGGGCCCCTTGGGCCTGGTCAGGTTCTCCGGAGGTTTTCTTCCCATGTAGTCGAAGATTATCCAGCCTCGATCGTGGTCTATCCGTAGACACCACTCGGGGCACCTGGCGGAAAGGGTATGCTCGGTAAGCCCCTTCAGAAAATGGTCAACCTCCCTGAAGATGTGAGCGAAAGCTCTCTTGAATTCCTCCCAAGAGAGTGAAACGACCTGAATCAATAGGACCACCTCCCATGGCAGAATAACAGCCACAGGAGAGGACAGTCAAGCTTGGAGGCTCCCTTTCCGTAGATGTGCCTATGGATCAAGGCCCTCTTTTCTGGTATAAACGTTTACTGAACGCAAATATTTTTTCTTGGAGGTAACGAATGTGAAGAAAAAGAACATCGTACTGGCTTTGACACTGACGGTCGCCCTCAGCGGTGCGGCTTTCGCGGCGGACGAGAAAAAAGACGAAATCCTCGCCAAGGTAGGACCCGAGACGGTCACCCAGGCGGATTTCGACGAGGTGATGGCAGGAGCTCAGCCCAGCCAGGCAGCCTACTTCGGCACCCCCGAGGGCAAGAGGGCACTGGTGGAGGACATGGCCGACTCGGTGCTCTTCTACCTATGGGGGAAGGATAACAAACTGACCGAGACGGAGAAGTACAAAGAGACCATGGCCGAGCTGGAAAAGAGAGTCCTGGCCGGAATGGCTATGGAGAAGGTCCTCTCCGGCGCCAAGGTATCAGACGAGGAGGTCAAGAAGTTTTACGACGACCACAAGGCTGCCTTCGAGGTTCCCGAATCGGTAAAAGCCAGCCACATACTGATACAGGTTTCCAAAGACGCCGGAAACGATCTGTGGAAAAAGGCCAAAAAAGAGGCAACCAAGATCCGTAAGGATATCCTGGCCGGCAAAGTCAGCTTCGAGGACGCCGCCAAGAGGGACTCGGACTGCCCCTCCAAATCCAGAGGCGGAGACCTGGGCTTCTTCACCGAGGGACAGATGGTTCCTGAGTTCGAGAAGGCCGCCTTCGCAACCAAGATCGGAGACATCAGCGATCCGGTCAAAACCCAGTTCGGCTACCACATAATAAAGGTGACCGACCATAAGGACGCCTCCGAACAGCCCTTCGACGAGGTGAAAGACGGAATCCGCCAGCAGCTTCTTCAGCAAAAGCAGAGGGACACCCTGTCGGAGTACGTGGATAAGCTGAAGAAGACCTACAAGGTCGAGATTCTTCTCCCCGAACTCAAGAAAGCGTCGGCGGATAAGAAATAAAGCGCAACAACAAATATAAATAAAAAGTCGGAGGGACCCTGAATTCAGGGTCCCTCCGACTTTTTATTTAAATCGATCACTCCGTGGGATCCTCCTGGTCGCCTATAACCTGTTTGAGCAGGTTCTCCAGGATCTGCTGCTTCATCTGATCTCCGGCGTCGGTCTCCTCTCCTCCGCCCTCTCCGGTAGGTATGTCGATCTGTATCCTTATCTTCGTCTCGCTGCCCTTTCCGTTGGTCGGCAGGCCGGTTCCGAGCCCTCCGATACCGCCTTTATCCCCGATCTTGAGGTCCGATATTACCGGAGAATTCCAGCTCCCTCCCACATGGAGACTTATTTCTCTGAAGTCTTTGGCAGAGTATCCCCCGACTATTCCCGCCAGAAGGTCCGTAGCCAGTGATCGGGGATCCTTGATGTTCTCTATGGTTGCCTCCAGGAGGCTTCTCATGGCTCCGAGAAGGGCGTTGAGAGCCTTCAGGTTAACCTCTCCGGAGCAGCTCAGGTCCAGAGATTCCCTTTTGCCCCCCTTAGAGTCGGACTCGCTCCTCCAGGCCGATCCGCTGACGTCGAGGTATCGATAGAAATCGTCACCGGGCCAGGCGGAAGCTCTGCTTCCCGGAAGTATGTACAGCTCCTGGCCGTCTATGTTGAAGCTTGCCGCCAGGTCCTTGATCCTGAGAGGAGCTCCCTTGGTGACCGACTTCAACACGGAGAAGTCGATAAGCTCCACCGACCTCCCCCTGAGAAAGCCGGTGACGTTGAAGAGAAAGGCTCTCCCTGCGACACCGGATAGATCCAGCTTCAGGTCGGCGTCGCCCGAGATGGTCCCGGGAAGATCGGCCCCGTCCTCCAGAAGAGGCTTCACGTCGATACCCTTCACATCGACCTTGCCCTTCCAGGAATTTCTAGTAAGATCCACCGATAGATCCACGTCTCCTCTGCCCCCGTACATCTCAGCCTTTCCGCCGGATACCCTTAGGGAGGGGCCATCTACCTTCAGAGGCAGAGAAACCGACCGGATCTTGATCCCATGGGTCGACAGCTCCCGAGACGAGGCATTGCCCGAGGCTGAGATCCTTCCGTCTTTCCAGGAACCAGACATATTAAGGTCCACTCGGCCGTCCACAACTCCCTCAAGGTTCGGCGCCAGAGATGACAGAAGTACGTCGCCTCCGGAAGCTTCGAACTCCAACCCCCAGCCCGAGTCGTAAGGCTTCACGTCGCAGGATGCCTGTACCCGCCGGTCTCCGAAGAGGCTGGAAGCCTGGAAGGAGAGGTCGTCGTCCCTGCCCAGAAATCCTCCGAGGTCGACACTGGCGAAGGCCATGTTACCCACCTGAAGCCTGGGGGCCTTCCCCTGTGCGTACAGTTTAGGCCTGTTAAGAGGGCCTAAGAGGTGAATCTTCCCGAAAAGGGTCCCTCCCATCTCGATGTCCTCCGGCATTATGCTCCTTATGTCCAGTCCCCTCACCGAGGCCTCCAGGTCGAGAGCACCGGCATCCTTTCCCGAGGGCAGCCTAATCCATCCGCCGCCCTTGAGGGGGGAACCACCCATCAGTCCCTTGAGAGAGGCATCGATCCGATCCTTGCCGCTCTTCAACGACAGAGACAGCTTCTCCACGGGAAGGCTCTCCAGGTCCAGCCTGTCAGTCCGGGCGGAGAAATCCAACCTGGGAGACGAGTAGGAGCCGGACAGGGAGAATTCGCCGTCGATCTTGCCCGCAGCCTCCAGGCCACCCATAGCTCCGAAGAGGACCGAGCCGTCCAGACCGGACAGGGATCCCTTGATCGCCATATCCCCTACCGCCAGGGGGGCAGCCCCGGACAGGGAAAGTCTTCCTCCGTAGAGCCCGGCTTCCACCTTATCGATCTTCAGCCTCTCGCCCTCGAGAGATACCTTGGCCTCGAACCCCACGAGGGGAAACACCTCGACGAAGGTCAGTTTGCCGGACCTGAGGTCCATGCTAAAAAGCCCTCCGCTCCCTTTGGATCGATAGGACCAGCTGCCATCCAAGACACCTTCGGGCATATTCCCTCCGGCGGCGGGGAAAGCCTTTTCCAGCGACGCCCCGGCGATACCTGAAAGCTTTCCGTCGAGACGGACGGACGGTCCCTTTTCGAGGTCCACCGTGCCTCCTCCTGTGACCTTGCCGGAACCTATCTCCGACGAGAGGGAGATGATTCTCAAAAGGCCCTTATCGTATCGAAAGCTGCCCTCGGTCCGTCCCAGAGAACCACCGAAGACAGCGAGTTTATCGGAGAAAAGTCTTCCCTCCGCCGATGGGGCTCCCAGCGGACCGGACACCTTTATATCCGCCCCGATCTTTCCTTCCACGTCGGGAAGGCGATTCCCCGTCAGGGACGACAACTCCGAGAGGTCCACGTTGTCGGCCAAGGCCGACAGATCCACCGATCCGCCGTCCAGGTCGACCGCCCCCTTCACCGATAACTTTCCTCCGGCCAAAGGCGACCGGACCAGAACGTCGAGTCCTCCGTCTTCCCTTATGGTTACTTTTCCCGACATATCGGTCAGGCCTCCGCCGCCTTTCAAGGCCCTGACCTTCCGAAAGCTCATCTCGCCCACAGGCGACGCGGCAGGGCCCTTCAGGGCGATGGATAGAAAGCCTACGTCCAACGAAACCGCCTTATCCCGAAGCTCCCCGGAGAAGGAGGATAAATCGACGTCGGTCGCCACCAGATCGACCTGGATAGGGTGGTCCTCTGAGATCAGCCCCACCGAGATATCTCCCGAGAGGGTTCCCTCTCCCAGCTCGATTCGACAGGAGGACAGAGACAGCTCCCCGCCGGAGAAGCTCACGTCGCCCATAACGTCGGGCAGAGGCAGCTCTCCCAGACCGCCTTCAGAGAAGTGAAGGTCGCCGGACAAAACGGGAGACGAGAACGTCCCGAAAAGGCGATACCGTAGATTCGCCCTGCCTTTGACGCCGGCTCCTTCGAGAGATGGCAGTATCGCCCCTAAACGCTCCATAGAGAGGTCTTCCAGGCTGCCCGAACCGTCCAGCCCGGGAGATAAGCTGCCGGAAAAGGAAAGGGACCCCCCGACCCCGCGAATAGACGCGGCCGGAATCCTCACTCCCTCGGATAGGTCGAACTCGAAATCACCGTCCAGGGGCTCCTCACGCCATGATCCCCGGACGTATCCGCTCCAGGACATCCCGTCGCCGACGGCTCTCAGCTCGGTCAAACTCCATCCCCCACCGTAGAGGGGACCGCAGTCCGACACCGTCACCAGACCTATCTCCAGAGGGACCTCCCCGCCGCCGCTCTCGGTTTCGGAAACGAGATCGGGAAGCAGCATCTCCTCGACCCTAACGCCCTCAACCTCAAGGGAGGCCAACCTGATTCTGCCACTCAACAGGGCCTTGAGATCCGGCTTACCGGTAACAGATCGGACCGTCGCAACCGTGACCCCCGATCGGTCCATAAGCCGAAGAGAGGTAATACGGTAACCACTGAAGGGGTTCCCGTCGATAAATCCTATCGACATGGAGGCCCCTCCCATCGAGGCGACCCCGTCTTGGATTCCCCTATCTATCAGATCGACGACCTTGGCCCCACCCCATCGGAACGCCAATATCGCCAGAAGCATAATCCCTGCTAAAAGGGAGAAATATACCCTTTTTTTCATCTTTCTACCCCCAATTTTTGTGGATACAGTGGATAACCCTGTGGATAACCGGTGAAAACCCCCGTGGATTAGCGTTGGAAAAGATGTTATCCACTATATATGGCGAGAAGGAGAGATCTGGACGGCCGATCCGATCGAGATCTCCGCACCATGATAACCGGCCATAACCTTTCCCACCACCCTTATCTCCACCCCTTCAGAAAGGTAACCGGGCAAGATGCCTCGAAAAACCTCTTTTCTCACGGCGACGGAGAATCCCCTCTCCGAGGAATATATCCTCCAAAGGGAAGGGCCGTCGTAAATTCGAGAAACCCTCAACCTGACATCGACGAAGTGCCCCCTCAAGGAGGTCAATTCCGATTTTATCTGTCCAGGCGAAAAAAGCCTGGAACGCGCAACTCTCCAGAATCCGTTGCCTTCCGAGCAGGCCTCATCCAAGGCCAGCTCGACCCTGTCGGAATAGGTCAGATCGTCTCCCATCAGAAGAGGTTGAGCCAAACCGAGACGACATAGCTCCTCAGCTAGGAGCCGGTCCCGGTCCTCTTTGCCGTCGCGATACCACAGGTGGGCCAAGGTCCTTCCGTAACGGTCCACTCCGGCGGTATCCAGAACGACCGACTTTCCGAAAATCATGGACTCCGCGGCCTTCATGGCCTCTAGACCGAACTCCTCGATCCCTCTGACGGGGTGATGAAGCTCGGGAGTATCCATCAAAAGACAGCGAACCCTCAGCTTTCGTCGACCGCACATAACGTCGAAGGTATCCCCATCCAAAACCGATACGACCCGACCCCGAAGGATCGCACCTTCCGAGGAAAAGGCGGATAATATCAGAAACATAGACAGGACGAGCGACGATCGGCCTCTCAAGGAAGATCACCTCCAGCAAATATAATACATTATACCCTTTCAACCTGGCTATCCTTGGGGTAATCTGTCCTTGAAGCCGCCTATCGAGCGAGAAGAGGGGAAAACTACCGGAAAGGGAGGACCCGATATGATCGATAAAGACAGGCTCCTTAAGAGCTTCATCGAGTTGGCCCGCATAACCGCTCCTTCGGGGCGGGAGGGGGCCATAGCGAAGACGCTTATTCGGCGACTTAAAAACCTGGGTTTAGATGTGTCGGTGGACGACGGCGCCGATAAAACCGGAGGCGAACAGGGAAATATAGTGGCACGATTGGATCCCTCCGAAGGAAGGACGGACTGGATAGCCCTGACGGCCCATATGGACACGGTGCCGCTCTCCCACCCCACCAGACCCATAGTAAGAAACGGGATGGTCTACTCCGACGGCACGACCATCCTGGGAGCGGACGACAGAGCAGGAATCGCGGCAATTCTAGAGGCCATCGAAGCATCTAGCAAAGACGGAGCCGACCATCCGGGAATTGAGGTTATCTTCACCGTGTCGGAAGAGGTGGGGCTTTTAGGATCCAAGGCGTTGGATCTCTCGAAGCTTAAATCCTCCATGGCCTTCGTCTTCGACAGCTCTACCGAGCCGGGATCGATAATAACCACCGCCCCCTTCGCCACCTCGATAACCTGGACGATAATAGGACTGGCGGCCCACGCCGGGGTGGCTCCGGAAAAGGGCATCAACGCCATACAGGCGGCATCCAGAGGGATAGCCTCCCTAAGAATCGGTCGCATAGACGAGGAGACCACCGCCAACGTAGGGATGATCAAGGGAGGCCATGCCATCAACGTGGTCTGCGACAGAGTGGAGGCCAAAGCGGAGGCCAGGTCCCTCAAGGAGGACAAGCTGAAGAGGCAGGTTCTGGAAATGAGGACGACCATGAAACGGGCTATCGCGGAATACGGGGCCACTCTGGAGGAGAAGGTGGAGGAGAAATACCCGGGCTACTCCCTTCCGGCCGATGCCCCCGTGGTCGTAAAGGCGGTAGAGGCGGTCAGAGCGGCCCGACTGATACCAAAGATCACCTCTACAGGAGGAGGCAGCGACGCCAACGTGCTCAACTACGGAGGGCTGCCGTCGGTGAACCTCGGCCTGGGATATCAGAGGGCCCACACCAACGAGGAATCGCTGGAGATATCGAAACTAGAGGCCATGGCGAAGGTGGCCTTATACATAACCACTTGATAGACGCATCTTTCATCAAATTAGTCGAGGTCCAAAAACATGAATAATGTTACCTTCGGAATTCCAAGCTTACCATGACTAATCAAAAAGCACACACTCAACTTGACATTCAAAACCACCATGGTGCTATTTTAGCAGAGTTAAAAGATAAATTTTTCACCAAGCCAAAGGCAAGATGTGGTATCATAAAATTCCGAAAGAGAGCGGAGCAACAATGGCCCAGGTTATATTAAATATTTAAAATCAATATAACCTACACAACCAAGGAGGAATACTATGAAGGGTTTCGCTATGTTAAAAATAGGTGAAGTAGGCTGGATTGAGAAAGAAAAAGCAACATGTGGTCCTATGGACGCTATTTGCCGACCTTTGGCAATATCGCCGTGTACATCGGATGTTCATACAGTCTGGGAAGGAGCGGTCGGCGAACGACATAACATGATCCTTGGTCACGAAGGGATAGCCGAAGTAGTAGAAGTCGGCGAACTTGTCAAAGATTTCAAACCAGGGGATAAGGTTATTGTACCTGCGATAACTCCAGACTGGAACTCTCTCGAGGCCCAAGGGGGATATGCTATGCACTCACATGGCATACTTCAGGGCTGGAAGTTCTCTAATACGAAAGACGGATTATTTAGCGACTTCTTTCATGTTAACGACGCTGACGGAAATTTAGCACACCTTCCAAAGGGTATGGACTTAAAGCTTGCCCCAATGCTCTCAGATATGGTCCCAACAGGGTTCCACGGAGCAGAACTAGCCGATATCCAATATGGAGACAACGTTTTGGTTATCGGGATAGGGCCAGTGGGTCTAATGGCCGTAGCAGGAGCCAACATGAAAGGCGCTGCTCATATCTACGCCGTAGGCACACGCCCTAAATGCACAGAAGCTGCAAAATTTTACGGGGCAACTGAATTAATCAACTACAAAGAAGGTTCTATAAGCGAACAAGCTCTCGCACTAACCAAGGGAGTAGGCGTAGATAAAGTAATTATAGCTGGAGGCACAGTCGATACTTTTTCCGAAGCAATAAAAGCTCTCAGACCAGGAGGAAAGATCGGCAACGTTAACTACCTGGGATCAGGAGACACTATCGAGATTCCCCGCTTAGAGTGGGGCGTTGGGATGGGACATAAATCAATCAACGGCGGTCTTATGCCTGGTGGTCGACTTAGGATGGAAAGACTGTCTCGCCTAGTCTCCATCGGCAAACTAGATCTTGCACCACTAGTCACCCACACCTTCGAGGGATTTGATCACATTGAAGAGGCCCTCTATTTGATGAAAGACAAACCCAAGGACCTAATCAAACCTGTAGTTTTGATATAGTTAAATATTCTACCAAATAAAACAAGATGTTTTTAAGGCGCTTAACAGAATAAAAAACATCTTATTTTACATGGCTTGTCCTCTTGATCCGTAAGCCTTGCCCTTCAAGACTTGTAGCTCTATACTGGTCTGAAGCGATGACGATGTTACATGGAAGGAGGGGGCGCTTTGTCGGCTTTCAATTTCGTAGTAGCCTATCTCATACTGTCGGCCTGCGTGCTCTGGAGGAAAGAGATCCTTCAGAAATACAGGACTATTCGACAGAACGCACATCAGAACTAGAGAAATACCGTACTTCACGAGGGGGCCTCTGAAACGGGAGCCCCCTCCCCTGTTTTTCACCTAGGAGGGTTCGCCGATATGAACCACGTTTTCATGGTATGGGGGGCCGTAGCCTTGGGGGGCTTGATAGGCCATCTCTGCCGGATGCCGTCGGGAATAATGGTCGGAGGGATGATCGCCGGGCTGGCGGTCAAGATAGCCTTCGCTCCCGACATGGAAAGCTCCAGATGGCTCAGCGCGATATCCCAGCTTCTAGTGGCCGGAGCCATAGTCTTCAACTCCGACGTAAGCTCGGTCAAGAGCCTTCCGGGCATGATACCGGTGGCTATGGGCTACTCGGTGGTGATGTTAGGTTTCGGCGTATTGGTGGCACTTGCTCTATCTCGATTTTTCGGCATGGACATACTGACCTCCCTTTTCGCATCCTCCCCGGGAGGGCTCTCCGGATTGGGACTGGCAGCGACCGAGAGCGATGCCAACGCACCGCTTGCATTGCTCTTCCACGTCAGCAGGATAACCCTGGTACTCATGGTGGTGCCTCTGCTGGCCCGCTACCTGAGCAGATAACAGACGAAAGCAATCTAAGACCTCGTTTGACAGAACGAGGTCTTTTTTGATGTTCAAAAATACAAAAACCAAGGTAAAAACCTGCTGATCAGCGCGGCTACGCTAGGATAGCAGGAAAACCTAGCTAGTCGATGCGAAATACCCATACATAATAATCCGAATACCTCTCTAGACCGTTTCCTCTCTTGACCTATATAATTATAAATAGGGTGGATTGTTCCATAATCAGGAGGGGAGATCAACATGAACACACTTAAGGGGAGACTCATAGCGATGTTCGTCCTTACGGGGCTCATAGGTCTTGGAACCCTGGGGATACTGGCCATTCAGAGATCCGGAACGGCTCTGACCACCGCGGCGAAAAAAGAGGGAATAGCTCTGACCAGCTCGATAGGCAAGATCGTGGACAACTACGTAGAGGCAGAGGTAAACGCGGTAGCCCTTCTGTCATCTAGCTCTGCCATGAGATCTCTGAACTGGGATAAACAGAAGCAGCTCATCGAAGAGATCGACGTAGAGGTCACGGGGATACAGGAGATTTGGGTGGTAGACAAGGACGGGCAGGCACACTATAAGGACGGCACCGTCCTGGACCTGAGCACTAGAGACTACGTCCGAAACACTCTCTCCACCGGCGAAACGTCGATCAGCAAACCTTTAAAGTCCAAAAAGACCGGTGATATGGTCGTAGTCGTAGCCACTCCCATTTTCGCCGAGGGTAGCTCGAGCCCATCTCAGGTTCTCTGTGGCAGAATACCGTTGAAATCGTTGCAAAATACCGTCAATGGATTTACATGGGGGAAGACGGGATACATCTTCGTTTTAGACAAGGATGGACTCATGGTCCTGCACCCCAATGAGGAGTTCCAGGGAACATTGGACGTAACTGTAGAAAGCAAGCTGATTCCGCAAGCCCTGGTGGATATCGTAAAAAAAGGGCTTGGTGGAGCTAGCGGCGTAGCCAGATACCCTTTCGAGGGCAAGGACAAACTGGCGGCCTACGCACCTTCGGAGTACACCGGATGGCTGATTTTCACGTCGGCCTATCTGGACGAATTCACGGCCCCGGTGATCTACATGAGAAACGTCATAGCCCTGATCTCATTAGGGTTGATCCTGGCGATAGCGGTGGTATCGTTCTTCATAGCCAGATCCATAGCCACCCCTGTGGAGAAGGCCGTACAGGCCATGGACAAGATAGCAAAGGGCGACCTCGACGTAACGATAGAGGACCGCTCCAGTATAAAGGAGCTCAAACAGCTAAGGCAGGCCGTGGACACCATGACGTCCGAGATATCGTCTGCGTTGTCGGTGGTCAACGAGAGCGCAAGGACCGTTCTCGACAGAGCCCAGGATGTCAACGCCGCCGTCGAGGAAGCCAACGCCACCTCCGATCAGATCCTGGAGCAGACGGTCAGAGGCAACGAGATGGCCCAAAACACCGCCTCCGCGGTGGAACAGACCAACGCCAGCATATCGGAGGTAGCAGAGGGAGCCCAGTCGGGAGCCCAGAACGCTGTGGAAGCCGGCGAGGCTGCGGAGAACACATCCCACGAGGCGGAGAAGGGCACTCAGGCCCTAGAGGCTATGGTGTCAGTAATAGACGATGTCTCTTCCGCCGGAGCCAAGGTCGGAGACGCCATAAAGAGCCTGGACGACTCGGTGGACTCCATCGGCCAGTTCGTGACGACGATCACCACCATAGCGGACCAGACGAACCTTCTGGCCCTTAACGCCGCGATAGAAGCGGCTAGGGCGGGAGAACACGGCAGAGGATTCGCCGTGGTCGCCGAGGAGGTTAGAAAGCTGGCGGAGGAAAGCAACAAGGCGGCCCAGAACGTAGGCACCCTCATCCAGGAGATAATCAACAGAACCAAGACGGCCGCGTCGGACCAGGAAAGATCGGCCACCCTGATAGACGAACTGGTCAAGCGAACCGACGAGACCAAGGAAGTCTTCACCCAGGTGGTCGTGAGGATGAACGGTATAACCGAGAATGTCCAGTCCATAGCGGCGGCAGCGGAGGAACAGTCGGCCAGCACTCAGGAGATGGCCTCCGGAGTGGAGCACATATCGACCAACACTAAAAACATAGCGGAAGCTTTAAAATCCATCACCCACGGTATGGAGGAAGAGAGCCAGGCTCTGGAGATGATGGCTCGTTCGGCGGAGGAACTGGTCTCCCTGAGCGACGACATGGAGAAGGCGGTGGCCCACTTCCGCCTGAGATCCCAGAGAGCTCTGGACGTAAAGTAGTTAAAGCGGCTAAAAAGGCGAAGAGGCCGGATTCCCAGAGGAATCCGGCCTCTTTATTAACCGCCTCACGAAGCTACCACCAAGGTCTAAGTTTGCCGGTTATGCTGTCGACCACGTCTCTGGAACCGTGGATCAATATTCCCATGTAGTCGATGTCCTGTTCGTTCATCTCCTCCAGGGCCGTAGCCAGCTCGTCATCTCCAGCCGTATCCAGCAAAATGGAGGGGCAGTCTATGACGAGAAGCTCCGGAGTCTCCCGGGCCTTGTTCAAAGCTTCCCTCAACTGGGCAACCTTGGCCTTGAACACCATCAGAGGATAGCGGGGTAAACCGCGATGCCTCACTCCCGATTTATCGGAAAGCCATTCCCTTCCCATGTGTTCCTCTCCGTGGAACCCCATGGAAGTGCCCAGATGAGCGGCAACCGTGAGGGCCACCCCCACCTTCAGCTTGGCGTTCAAGATCAAAACGGACTTCTTCTCTCGGTAATCGTAATCCATGATCTGACGAATCTCCCCCTTCAAAGGCCGCAGCGGCACGAGGACCGCCGTTCCTATCCCCGTCCTTTCGGGGTACCTTCTCAGTGTACCAGCTTTTGCCGTTTCTCACAGGAGAGATAGGCCTGAAGCCTGGCCAGTTCGTCGAAGTCGGGCTCGGGACCTTCGTAAAACAGATCTCCCGAAGATGACGTTATCGTCACCCCCGTACCTCTCTCCACCACTCCCACAGGATAAAGAGGTGCGATGGATCCCAGCTCCGCACCGGCCCGTTCCACCGCTTCGCCTGGCAGGGTAACCACCAATGCCCCAGAGGAGATCATCCTCATGGGATCGAAGTCGAAGGCCCTGGAGAAACGGTCGACCGTCTCCGATATCGGTAAAGCGTCGCCGTCGATCCTAAAGGACATACCGGCTCCCTGGGCCATCTCGCACATAGCCTCGAGAACGCCCCCTCTGGTGGGATCGTGCATGGCCGTGGCCCCCAAAGAGGCCAGTTTGAGGGCCTCCTCCACGACGGAAAGCTTATCGGCCAGAGATCGGGCCTCGGCGATGTCCCCCTCGGGAAGCTCTTTCGAGCGACACTCCTCTGGGTAATCCCAGGCCAGTATGGCTGTGCCTTCAAGCCCTACCCCGCGGGTGACGCATACAATATCTCCCTCGGAGGCGCCTCCGGTGGACACCATCTGTCCCGGCTCGGCGGAACCGAAGGCGGTCACGGCCGCCAGAGGACGGGAGAGGGCCGAGGTGTAACCGCTATGGCCTCCCACTATGGTGACGGAGATTTCCTGGGCCGCCTTCACCGCGTCCTCCATTATGTCTTTAAGTATATCCTCGTCGCCCTTGTCCGGAACCAGCACCAGCAGCTGGGCCCATCTGGGACGGATGCCTCCGGCGGCGATGTCGTTGCAGGCGACGTGAACCGCCAGACGACCGAGACCCTCGGAGGCTCCGACTATGGGATCCACGTGGGAGGCCACAAGACCGCTTCCGGTGTCCACCAAAGCCACATCCTCTCCGAAAAGGCTTCCCAACAAAACGGAGGGATCGCCGATCTGTCGTGAGAGAGGCCCGTAGACCGACCTCTCCATGGTGGAGCGGGAGAACTTGGACATCAGTATTTCTCCCTGTCCTTGGCGTTGCGGAGGTTTCTGGCGTAGAAGACGTCGCCTCTCCAGTCGGTCTTGACCACGTCTCCGTCCACCACCATCTGCTCCACCAGATCAGGATCGTCGCCCTCCTGCTCTAGGAAACGGGCCACAGCCGCCTCTTTCATCGGGTGAACCGACAGTATGGACAGCAGGGCGTCACGGACGTCCCCAGTTCTGGTGAAATCGTCGCCCTCGTAGGCGTTGAGTATCATGGGATTCAAACCGTGTGACTGGAAGGTGGCGGTCGCTACGGCCAGCCTTTCCTCGTCGACGCAGGCTACGTCTGGACATGCGGGAGGACGGGTCGGAGACGAAAGTCGGCACACCGCAGGGGAAACCGGCTCCAAAAAGGACGCCAGGGCCTCGAGCTGTTCGTCGCCGTCGTTCCCTCCGGCTATAAGCATGGTCTCGGTCTCCAGATGGCCTTCGTAGGAGGAGGCAAAATCCCCGACCCCTTTCAGGATGGAGTCGAAGGAGAGTTTTTTATGGGGCCTGTCGACGAATTTCCAGACTTCTTCGGTGGCTCCGTCCACCTTGAGAGAGACCCAGTCGAACAACAGAAGCGCCTCTTGGACCTCAGGATCTCCTATCAGAGACGCGTTGGATATCACCGCTATGGGAATCCCGAAGGCCTTTATCTTCTCGGCCAGCGTTCCTATTCCCAGATCCAGGGTAGGTTCGCCGTCGGGGACGAAGGCCAGGTAGTCTACCGGATCTCCAGATTTTTTAAGATCCTCCAGCTTGGCCTCCACCTCCGCCGCTATGGCCGAGGGATCGAAAAAGTTCCGACGCTCGACGGACATATTCAAGGTGCTTCCCAACTGACAGTAGCGGCAGGCATAGCTGCATACCTTCGGGGGGATGTGGTTGACCCCCAGGCTGCGCCCCAACCTTCTAGACGGCACGGGACCGAATACGTGCATGAGATGACCTCCTTATATACGTATACATTGAGAGTACATCTCACAAAGGGTCGAGGGATATAGCCAAAAAACAGGAAAAAACCTCTAATCTGGATCGATTAAAAAAACGTAGTCCTTGCCAGAAGTGAGTACATCTTTCCTCCCTGACCTGACACCGTAGTCTTCACGTGTGTGGAGACCTCCTCCGTTTTGTTATTTACTACCTGCCCCATGTTTAACACGTATAAATGCACGTGTACAATATAGATACAGCAAAAGACGGATGGAGACTGGTCGATGTGAAAGGAGGCCACCACCATTCCTATGTGGCTCAAAGCCAAGGCGGACGAGGCGAAAATCAACTATTCCAGCCTCCTTCAGAACGCGATAAAGGAGACGCTGAAAATCGACTCCGCGCCACGTCCACGCCCATAGTCGACACAGGAGCCCGACAGATCACACGTCTGTCGGGCTCCATTTATAACGAGACCCCTTTACGGTTCATCCCCACGTGCGTGGGGAACTCATAATCGATCGAAATCCGCCGTTGAATCTGGACGGTTCATCCCCACGTGTGTGGGGAACCCTCTTTTTCTTCTGCGAAAAACCCCTTATAAGGTATTTTTCGACACATCTTGAGGGGTATAACGGCTTAGCAAAAGACCACAATAATCCACAGGCTCTCGCCTAAGGATCTTCGTCTGACGGAATACGTCGCGACAGGCTCTACGGACCTCTCCTTCCGGATCCTCCGGGCTCTGACCGGCTATCCGAAAGGCCACAGGAACGACCGTCTCGAACTTAAAGACATTCGACGAATCAGCCTCCGAGGCGTTTCGATGATCGTATCGACGGCCGTCCCATCTAACGCCGTATTGTTTAGCCAGCGGAGAGCCACCACCGCCACGTCTAAACAGTGATAGATCAAGGGATGCCATCGATCCCCCTCGAATTTTCCCCAGTAAGAAAACAGCTCGTCGTCGATAAAAGCCATAGACTTCACCTCTGAGCCACCCTAAAACACCATACCACCAAGAACCTTAAAATCAAGGATCAATATCGCAAAAAAATAAAAAAGGAGCCCCTGAAAACTCAGGACACTCCCTTTTCTACATTTCACCTAAATTCTCAGATCAATCCGCCGCTTTATGAAGGTCTCTGCTGGTCGGATGATATTCCAGTTCCATGGGGCCATCGTACTCGCCGTCCACCATCTTGAAGAATATATCTATCAGTTTTTTGCAGAACTCCGGATCGTCGTATCTCCGCTCAGCCGTATCCATCCAATGATGGAGCTTCATGTGGACCGTCAGTCTGTGCCGTCTGTAAAACCCGGGCCAGTAATCCGCCCTGGCGTGCTCGGTAAGAAGAGCCAGTATCTCCGCCGGATCTTCGGGCAGGGTTATACCGACCGGAAGTCGAGCCAGATCGTCCTGGGTAATCCTACCATCCAGTGCCAATTTGGTAGCGTACTCTTTCTGACTTTCCCGAGTCAAGGTAGAGAGACGGTCTACGAAAAGTTTCTCCCATGTGGAGATCGTCCCCAAAGAGTCCAAAACCACCGAAGCCATTTCGTCCATATCGGGATACTCTCTGGAGCGATACTCCGCCACGGTCTCGGCAAACAGAGGAGTTCCCATAAGCAGACAGACCGCCGTGAGAACCGCCGGTAAACTATATCTCAAGGCTGTCGTCCTCGTCGTCCAGTATGTGGACCGAGACGTCGCCTCCGCAGTGTTCCCGGACCATCTCGGCCAACTCGTCCCCTATCGCTTTCAGATCCTCCAAAGAGACGGGAGGCATCCCCTCCACGTTTATGGCCACGTCGGTAGTCGTCTCGGTTATCTTGCTTCTGTCCCCGTTCTTCCAGCACCAGGCGCGGCAGAAGACGTCTCGGTTGCCGTCGTCGAAGTAGATTATCTCCCCTTCGTCCGGATGCTCCAGAACGTCAGGCTTGCCCAGGGGAACGTAATCCTCCGTTCCGGACGCCACGTCCAGCCGAAGATCTCCGGTAACCACCGAGAGGTCGTCACCTCCGCAGGGAACCATATACCTCAGGCTTATGACGTTGAAGATGCACACCAGCTTGTTCACGAAGGGAAGATCGGTTCCCTTGCCGGTCCTCTTTATCAGGTTGGCAACCGAGGGGGGATACTTGTTCGGGTTGATGCCCATGGATCGGAAGACCTCGCGCCACGAGGCTATACGGGGGATCTCCTTGTAGTCGGCCAGATCGGACCTCTCCCTTACGTCCGCCTCGGCGGATCTGAGCTTCGCCGTCAGGCTATCGTCCTCTCCCCTGTTGTCCGCTCCCTTCACCAGGACCACCGCTCTGCGGTACCCCTTAAACCTCTCGAAAACGTCGGATCCTATTTTTATATTCATGAATACCTCCGTAGATAAACTAAATTTACCCTTCCCGTCTCTTCAATATGTGCCCCATGAATTCCAACAGGGTCATAGCGGCGATGCGGCAGGTGGCACCGGACGGGTCGTACTGAGGTGCCACCTCAACCAGATCGAGACAGGCCACGTCGAATCTCCTGGCTATGCCCCTCAGAATGGCTGCCACCTCTTGATAGTATAGCCCCGCCGGCATGGGGGAACCGGTGCCTGTTACCAGGGAGATGTCGAAAACGTCGATATCCACCGTAACGTAGTAGCGGTCTGCCTCGGGGATGGCATCCACCACCGCCTCGGGGCCGATCCTTCGGACCTCCGACGCGGTCACCAGCCTGCTGCCGTACTCTCTGGCGTCGTCGAAATCCTCTTTCCGGCTGCTTCCGACACCTCTCAGTCCTATCTGAGTCATGGGGCCTATGTGGTCCATCTCGGACATACGCCTCATAGGGCTGCCGTTGCCGAATCTCTGACCTCCGGGAGCCATGGACCAATCCAAGTGGGCGTCCAGCTGTATCACCCCTACCGTGCCGCCCAGCTCGCTAAGGGCGCGACCGACCGGTATCGATATGGAATGGTCGCCTCCGAGCACCACAGGGGTGGCCTTCCTGCGGAGGATCCTCCTGACCGAGTCCTCCACGTTGGCGAGAGAGCCCTCCATATCGCCCTGGACCATATCGGCGTCGCCGCAGTCCACTATCTTCCAGGGATCGCCCAGAAAGACCTCGTCCAGCTCGGGATCGTAGAACCCTCTGGAACCCCTGGCGTACTGGGTCGAGGCCTCCCTTATCCTTCTCGGGCCCAGCCTGGTACCGCTGAGAAAGCCAACGCCCAGATCGTAAGGCACGCCAAGCACCGCCATATCCGCCTCGATCCCATCCGCATCCCCGCAGATGGGATATTTGCCGAAAGAACATATGCCGGTTATGGGCATATCCACTCTCTCCATCCGAACCACCCTTTCCCTATCGTCAGATCAACGCTTCCCGTACTCCGTAGGTCCTTCGGGCCACGAGGTGGTCTTCAGCCACTCCATGGGATAGCCCGCCTGGGTTCCCATCTGGCCCACGTTTATGAACCCGTCGTCGTACTTCACTATAAGCTCTTCGGAGAAATCCCACCAGCCGTCCACGGTCCGACCGGCGTTTTCGTCGCAGAAAGAGGTCAGAAAATCGGCCAATTCCTCCGGATTCTTTCGATTTATCTCCATCGCCTCTTTTTCGATCTCTTTGAGCTTTTCGAGGAAACCGCTCTCCAGAGCCTTACGGCGGGAGACTATGTCGCCGTGGATGGCGTCGTATCTGAGTCCCGCCCAGTTGGAGACGAAGTTGAAGGCCCACCAGGCACTGTCTCTGCTGAACAGCGAAGTGTCGCAGTTTGCCACCGAATCCGGAAGAGACTCCACACCTACGAAGAAAGGCATGAACACCGTATCTGCCGGTTTGTCCAGCCCTAGCCACATTATCCCTCCTATAGGATCGGGGAGCCACCCCCTGGCCTGGTTTACGAAGGCATAGCCGCAGTAGGTCACAGAGATAGGACGCTCCCAGGCTCCGTCGAGCTTGCGTTTCGGGTCTCCCACATCGCCCTTGCCGTCGTATGGTCCGTAGAAGCGGTCGGGATATCCAAAAGGACCCGCCGCCACTCCCTTGGTCAGGTCGAACTCGGTGCCCTCGTAACGGTCTCGATGTATGGCCATGACGTCACGGACCGACAGTTTTTCATCCGGCTTGATCGAGAAAGGATAGGCCTTCGTGTATCCGTCCTCTACCCAGGGAGACAGCCCCAGGGAGGGAGCGGCCAGGGAGAAGGCCCGCCAGACCCGACGCAGGGAGTAGTACGGATGGTTGTACTCCCCAAGGCTAACGGTCCTGAGCCAGTCCAGAGGCCCGTCGGAGGGCTTCCACCAGCCATGCTTCTTTGCCACGGGAAAGAGCTCCTTCCCCACCATCATGTCCGGATCGTCCCGGTCCACCTCTCGGATGCGAAACTCGTTGGCACCGACGAACATCTCTCCGTCCGGCACTCTCTTGGCAACCCACAGCCCGCCGGTTCCCTCGGGAGACGGGGCTATCTCCATTATCCATCCCTCTTCCGTGTCGGCCACGGGAAGGGTCTCGCCGGTTCCGTAGTAGCCGTATTCCTCTATGAGAGATCCCATGAGGGCTATGGCCTCTCTGGCGGTACGACACCTTTCCAGCGCCACCCGAGAGAGCTCGGATGAGTAGAAGATCCTCTTACCCGGCTCGGGCTTGGCCGTGATCTTGGCCCCGTCGGTACACTCGCCGAACATCAGCTGATGCTCGTTCATTATGCCGTAGTTGCCGTCGAAATAGGCGTAGGTATGGGGAACCTGAGGAATGGTCCCGAGGGCGATAGATGGCTCTTCTCCCATATAGGCAGGACCCCTATCATCTGTGACCATCCGAGGATATAGGAAACAACGATACTCGGGGAACTCCCCCATAGCAGCCCCGGAGCAATATATCGATCGTACCGCCCCCTCCTCGTGATCCATGGCCGGAACGTAGATGATCCTCTGATCCATGAGATCGTTATCGTCCGAGTGAGACACCACGACCGACCCGTCCTCCGTCGCCCCCTTGCTAATCAGCATAGTCGTACAGCCAGTAGCGGACGAAACGGTCAGCAAGGTCAACAGGAAAACGACAAACACAGCCGACACCGTAAACTTCTTCACGACAACCCCTCTTTGTTTCGAAAATTAAAAATTATATTCGGATTGCGCTTCATTATATGCCCAATCGACGCCGACGCAAAATAGCCAAAAGACAGACAAAGACGAATCAAAGTTTACATATCCCGACAATAGAACACAAAACCTTGACTGCTTATTATACCAGTAAGAAGATAGTTTTGACTTTGATCAACAGTCTTAATTATTAAAGGAGGAATTTTTTTGAGTACTTCGGAAGAAACGAAGAAAGAGCCTATTCGCAGGCTACCCGAAGAGGCCTACGAGGTGATGGACGGGGATCAATATCCGCCCTATGTATCGTCGGATAAGAAGATCCCGGAACTGACCTTCAGGGCCATCTCTCTCGGCTTTATCCTTTCCATCGTCCTGGGAGCGGCCAACGCCTATCTGGGTCTCAAGGTCGGTATGACAGTCTCGGCGTCCATACCGGCGGCGGTAATATCGATGGGTATAATGAGGGGAATCCTCAAGAAGGGGACCATCCTGGAGAACAACATCGTCCAGACCATAGCGTCCTCCGGCGAGTCTCTGGCGGCGGGGGTTATCTTCACAGTGCCGGCCCTCTACATACTGGCCCGGACCAACCCTCAGCTGGTGCCCCCCAAGCTGATCACCGTAACCCTGATGTCCGCCCTGGGAGGGCTTCTGGGGCTGCTATTCATGATCCCCCTGCGGCGCTTCCTGATCGTAAAGGAACATGGGAACATCCCCTACCCCGAGGGTGCGGCCTGCGCCGAGGTCCTAGTGGCGGGGGAGGTTGGAGGAGCCCCGGCCAAGACCTTGTTCGCATCCCTAGGCTTGGCAGGAGTATATCGTTTCGCCCAAGCGGGAATGAAGATCTTCCCCGAGGAGATCGAGTGGGGCATCAAGGGCTTCACCGGAGCACACATAGGCGCCGACATATTCCCGTCCCTCATGGGAGTTGGCTTCATCGTCGGTCGCAGAATAGCCACCATAATGCTCGTAGGAGGCGTGGTCGCCTGGCTGGGAGTCATCCCCCTAATAGAGTTCTTCGGAAGACACTCGACTGATGCCATCTTCCCGGCTGCTACGGCCGTGTCGGAGCTCGGAGTGTGGGGAATATGGAACAAGTACATCCGCTACGTCGGAGCCGGAGCGGTGGCCTTCGGAGGGCTTCTCAGTTTCGTGGAGGCACTTCCCACTATCATCAGCAGCTTCAAGGCCATTATGAAACGCTCCAAGAACGACGACGGAACGCCGGAGAGAAGGACTCAGCAAGACCTCCCCGGAAAGATCGTGACATGGGGATCCCTTCTTGTAGCCGTATCCATGCTCTTCGTGCTTCCCATAGACAACACCATCGCCAGAATCGTGTCCGCCATAGCGGTGGTCGTCTTCGGCTTCTTCTTCGTGACGGTCTCCAGCCGGATCGTCGGTCTGGTCGGAAGCTCCAACAACCCGGTGTCCGGAATGACCATAGCAACTCTTCTGTTAACGGCCATTCTGGTCAAACTCGGTGGGATCTCCGGCATAGAGGGAATACTTGCTAGCCTCACGGCGGGATCGGTGGTCTGCATCGCCCTGGCCTGCGCCGGAGATATGTCTCAGGACCTCAAGACCGGATTCCTCGTCGGAGCTACCCCCAAATATCAGCAGATCGGGGAGATGATCGGAACCGTCGCCGCCGCGCTGGTGATAGGGCTCGTCCTGATAATGCTGGACAGTACCTACGGCTTCGGCTCCAAGGAGCTCCCGGCTCCTCAGGCAGGGCTGATGGCCATGGTCGTCCAGGGGATATTCCAGGGAGACCTGCCCTGGTCCCTGGTTTGGATCGGAGCGGCTTTGGGACTCTGCGCCAGGCTGGTCCAGATCCCGGTTCTCCCCTTCGGCATCGGCCTGTATCTTCCTGTCCATCTCTCCGTGCCGATCTTCTTCGGATCCCTCATCAGAGAGGCAGTAATGAAGAAGTTCCCCAAGGGACACGAGAAACACAAGCCCGCCCTGGAGACGGGGATGCTAATCAGCTCGGGCTTCGTCGCAGGAGACGCTTTGGTGGGTCTTCTGGCCGCCTTCCTGGCCTACGTCGGAGTGGCGGACAAGATCGCCGTCGGCGGGCCTCTCTCGGCTAGCGGAATCGGCGGACTGGCTCTTTTCATGGTGCTGGCTCTCTATATGTACAGAAAGTGCTGCGCCGCCGAAGCGGACTAAGACGACTAAAAACAAGACACCTAAAGGAGGGGCCAAAAGGCCCCTCCTTTGTGTTTATAATAAAGGGAATATATAATCGAAAGAGGAGATACAGCCCACCAGGAAGGAGATCTTACGCCATGACCCACCTGACTCTTCTGTTCGAAGGGGAAGCCATCTGCTGGGACGAAGAGACTGTCCTTCTCGCAGGCAACGAGCCGGACAACCTGGAGACTTTAGCGGACCAAGGACTCTTCAGACCGGCAGGAGGCGGAATGATACTTACCGAAGAGGGGCTGGCCGAGAGGGACAAGTTAGCCTCCGAGATGGGAATACCGCTGAAACCCATGGCCGACACCGACCCTGCCACGGCTCTTTGGAGAAACAGGCTCAATCTGCTTTTGGAGAAGGCTTTCCTGGGGCGGTGGGGGCTGAAGGAGTTTACCATAGCGGAGAAGTTCCCCGTCGTACCCTACCTGAAAGGGGAGGAGCTATTCACCGAGGAGAACGGCAGATTCCGCTATCTATGGCCCGAACATCCCTCGGTGAAGGATCTTATGGACACCTTTCCCTTCTGGGGAGTTTCCGCCAGAGAAGAGCCCATTCCGGGGGAAAGAGGATTAGCCGACTGGGTAGAGAGAACCGGAGCCCCTACGGGCAACCTGACGGTGGACCTTATGTTAAGAAGCGGATACGACTTCGACCACTACAGGACGACGGAGACCGCACCGGAAGACAGATTCAGGCTTCAGAACACGGACCGACTCTTCTGCCTGAGGGTGAAGGACCCCGACGACCTAAAGGCCGCCGTGACAGGACTGGGGCAGATAGAGCTGTTCATGCTGGGACAGAGACGGATATATATTCCCGGATGGGCCGACATCGACACGGAGGACCAGGAAAACTGGACTATGGTGCTTCTGGTGACCGACGACGACGAGCAGCTAAACAGGCTGGAGTCGGGGCTCAAGCCGTCGGCGATGGACCTCATAGAGCCAAGCCGCCCTATTTTCCTGCTGGGAACCAGCGTAGAGGCCCTCAGAGGCATAAAGACCCCCAAGGAGACCATCTACGACTGGTTCTGCGACGAGGTTCGGCACATCGCCAGACCGGACGTTCATATCAACTCGGCCACCTGAAGAGCGGTCATGACCAACATGGCCGCGAAAAAATAGTTAAGGGCCCTGCGCCTGCCGGGACTTCCGAGAAAGCTCTCTATCCCGACTCCGAACAGGGCCCAAAGGACCACCGAGGAAAAACAGACCACAGCCAGAAAGAGGGCGGACATCAGCACAGGCAGAGGCCTGGCCAACAGAGGCCTTAGAAACACCGAGTACAGGGTCAGGCAGTATATCATCACCTTGACGTTGACGCACTGAAGGGCCATCCCCTTGAAGAAACCTCCCTCACCCCCGGAGGAGCCGCCCTCGTGGGGGACCTCCCGAACCAGTCCCCAGGCCAGCCAGACTATGTAGGCTGCTCCGATCCACTTCATGGTCCCCTCGAGCTTGGGGACCAACTCCATCAGGAAACCGGAAAGAGACCCTCCCAGGATCATCAACAAAAAAACCCCGGAGGCGATTCCCAACGTATAGCTCCAGGTTCTCCTCAGTCCGAACTTCGCCGCCATGGCGGCGGAGCTGACGTTGTTCGGACCAGGGGTGAAGGTCGTGATGAAAACGTAGGGAATAAGCGCCGCCATATCTATCTCGCTCAAGATCTCTCCTCCTTTTTTCTCGACATACCGTCCGGCAGAGACAGTATCATTATCCCGGTGAAAATGAGGGCTATCCCCGCAAAAGATCTGACCCCCAGGATCTCGCCCAATAGAAAGACTCCCAGCAAAGAGGCGGTCAAGGGCTCCATGAGGGTCAGGGTACAGGCCGTCGAGATGGGTATCATGGTTAATGCCACGGAGAACATACCGTAGGGGATCGCCGTTCCGACCAAGCCGAGGGCCAAGGCCACCGAAGCCCCCCGAACCGTGGCGAGCCAAGCAAGCGGATGGAACAAAAACAGAGGAGAGCCCAGAACGGCCCCTCCCAACATGGCGGCGGCTATGACCGCTAGAGGATTTCTGGTCCTCTGAAGCTGTTTCATCCCCAACCCTATGAATCCGTAGGACGCCCCGGCCCCGACCGCCAGAAACACGCCTACTATGTCCACCCGGACCGCTCCGTCGCCGAGGGACAGCAGGACGCATCCCCCTATGGCCGACACCGTCGCCACGGCCCATCTGGGGGTCAGAGGCTCTCTCAGAACCGCCCTGGCCAGAAGTCCGGCCAATATGGGGGAACTGCCTATGGTGACCATGGTGCCCACTGCAACCCCGGTTCTCAGGACGGCGGAAAAAAAGAACAGCTGGTACACCGCCATGCTGGAGGACGCCATTAAAAGGGTTTTCCAGGGCCATCTTCCGGTAAGAGCATCGGATCCATATCTGAAAAGCACGAAAGCCGCCAAAAACAACCCTCCCAGGGTCATCCTGAGGACACCTACGACCAGAGGAGACGCCCCCTCGGGAGCCAGGGCCTGAAGGGTTCCGGTGGTGCCCCAGAACACAGCGGCCAGGAGCACTATGGCCGATCCCGACCGGACCGAACTATCTCCGTCCATATTCACCCCTCCCCAAAGACCGAAGACTCTAACGTTCGATAATCTCCGTCATTCTACACCTTAAGCCAGGTCACAAGCCATAGGGATTACGATCACATAGATAAAGGTGTCCGCACGGCTGAAAAAGCCTTGCGGACACCTTTAAATTACAGTAAACTTAATTTCGAAATTCAGACGGGAGGTCTTAATATGCTGGCACAAGCCATAGAACGGGCTAGAGAGACGGACGACTACATAGGAGAGGCAACCTTTGAGGGGGAATGTCTGGAGGATCTGAATCTCTCGGGGCTGCGTATAGAGTCGGTCCGTCTGACCAACTGCACCCTCTCGGGCTGCGACATGGAGAACATCGGCCTCTACGATGTGGAGCTCAAAAACTGCGACCTATCCAACTGCAAACTGGGCAGAAGCTATTGGAAAAACGCCAGACTAACAGACTGCAAGGCCCTGGGCAGCTCTTTCGACAGAAGCTCCTTCAAGGAACTATCCCTGACCGGAGGTATCTTCAGCTACTCCAACTACGTGGAGACTTTCTGGGAAAACTGCACCGTGAAGGAGTGCGACTTCAAAGACGCCTTCTTTTCAGAGGTCAGATTCAAAAAGGTCGCCCTGTCCAAGGTGAACTTCTCCGGGGTCAGCTTCTTCAAGACGGCCCTTAAAAACCTGGACCTCTCGGACTGTAACATAGACGGGATAGCCTTCTCCGACACCTTCTCGGAGCTCCGAGGAGCTAAGGTGAGCGCTCTACAGGCGGTGGATCTGGCAGTAAGACTGGGAATAAAGATCGTCTAGAGCTCGTTCCCGTCCCCTCTGTCCATATCGAAGACCTTCTCGACGGCTCCGTCCGGACCGATCTTGACGACCTTGGCCCTGTGAGAAGCCGCCTCCTTGACGTCCATTAGGCACCAGGCCATCACTATGACCCGGTCCCCCACAGTGCCCAGCCGTGCAGCCGCCCCGTTCAGGCAGATCTCGCCGCTTCCCCTGGGGGCCTCTATGACGTAGGTCTCGAAACGGTTGCCCGAGGCCATGTCCGCCACCAGGACCTTCTCTCCGATCAGGAAACCCGCCTGGTCTATGAAGTCCCTGTCTATGGATATGCTCCCCTGGTACTCCAGGTTGGCCTCGGTCACTATCGCTCCGTGGAGCTTGCACTTCAACATCTGTAAAAACACTCTATCACCCTCCCAACACGACGTTATCTATCAACCTGGTTCGACCGACCCTTACGGCGAGAGCGATCACGGCGGGATCGCAGATCGATTCCACCTCGGACAGCTCGTAGGCGTCCCTCACCTCGACGTATTCAGGCTCGAGGGCCTCTTCCTCGGACAGTACCGACCGGACCAGCCCCCTCAGAACCGATGCCGAGCGTTCTCCCCCCTCGAAAGCCTCCTTCGCCTTCGCCAGAGACCGAGACAGGGCCAGGGCGGATCTCCGCTCTTCTTCCGACAGATAGGCGTTTCTGCTGCTGAGGGCCAGACCGTCATCCTCTCTTATCAGAGGGCAGGGCCTTATGTCCACCGGAACGTTCAGATCACGGACCATCCTGCGAAGCACCTGAAGCTGCTGGTAATCCTTCATGCCGAAATAAGCCCTGTCGGGACGGACTATGTTGAAAAGCTTCAGCACCACGGTGCAGACTCCTTTAAAGTGGCCCGGCCGGGACCCTCCGCACAGAGGGAGGCTCAAGGCAGTCTCGTCCACATAGACCGAGTGTCCCGGAAGATACATATCCTCCGCTCTGGGGGCGAAAAGCACGTCGGCCCCCGCTGCGGCCAGTAGGGCTAGGTCCTTCTCCTCGTCTCTGGGATAGCTCTCCAGATCCTCTCCGGGACAGAACTGTATCGGGTTTACGAAAAGGGAGACAACCGTGACGTCGTTCTCTATCATGCTCTTCTTCACCAGCGACATATGGCCGTCGTGCAGATACCCCATGGTGGGGACCAGGCCGACGGACTGCCCCGCCCTGCGGCGTTCCAGGACGAAAGCCGACATTTCCTTCGGTTTGCGTATAATTGAAACCAATGTACCCACTCCTTCGAGGTGCTTCTCTCCAAAATCACGGTGATAATATAGTTCCAAAAGCCGGACTACGCAACCGCCGAGCAACCTGAATAATCTATACTTATTCGTGATAACTATTCAATCACTCCAGCCAGGAAAAGAAAAAAGTCGTGGTGGTGGATCTCTAGTTGGGCTAGGGTTGCTGTACACCGCATGGAAAGAAGAGGACATGGTAGAAGAAGGAACGAAGGCTCCGGAAATTTCGCTTCCGGATTCTCGAGGAGAGCAAGTATCTCTGGGAGATTACGCTGGAAAATGGCTGGTGCTTTACTTTTATCCCAAGGATAACACCTCAGGGTGTACCCGGGAGGCCCTGGATTTCAGCAAGCTCAAAGAGGGGTTCGAAAAAAGGTTCTCCGGGCCTACGGTGCCTTAGGAACTTTTTTTGAACATCTTTACGATCTGTCCCATTTTTCCGAAAAGAAAAAGCAGCCCCTTTTCGATAAAAACTATTTTCGGGTTGCGCAAAAGCGAAAAAAGACGCACACTATACCCTGTATGGTATACGAGCAATAGATACCGAGGTACATCCAATTTCAGATATCGATAGGAGTGAGAGCGTGTGAGCAAGAAAATTGTCGTTATCGGTGGCGTAGCCTGCGGAGGAAAGACTGCGGCCCGTCTCAGGCGGCTGGATCCGGAGGCGGAAATTCTTATTTTGGAAAAGGGACCCTATCTCAGCTATGCAGGGTGCGGTCTTCCCTACTACATCGAGGGAATCGTAAAGGAATACAAGGAGCTCATGTGCACTCCCGTGGGAGTGGTGCGGGATGAAAGTTATTTCCTCAACGTCAAAAAAATAGACGTGCTTACCCGGCACATGGCTACCTGTATCGACCGGGAAAAGAAAGAAGTCGTGGCGGTGGATCTCGAGCTGGCCGTGGAAAAGCGCTTCCCCTATGACGATCTAGTCATCGCTACCGGTGGATCTCCCATCAAGCCCGATCTTCCGGGGATCGAGCTCGGTACGGTTTTTACCCTCTGGACCTTGAGCGATGCCTTGGCCATGCGTGCCGCCATCGATAACGGCAACGTGAAACGCGCCGTAGTGGTGGGAGCGGGGCTTATCGGCATGGAGGTGGTGGAGGCCCTGGTGGCCCGAGATATCGAAGTTTCCGTAGTAGATCTCCTCTCCTGGCCCTTGCCGAACATGCTGGATGAAGAATTCGGCTCTCGCCTCCTGAGAGAACTCAAGGCCAAGGGTGTACACTTCTACGGTAACGAAAAGGTCCTGGAAATCCTCGGGCAGGATTCGGTGCTCACCGGGGTAAAGACAGATCAGCGGACCATTCCCGCCGACATGGTGCTCCTCGCCATCGGAGTGCGTCCAAACATTCACCTAGCCGAGGAAACGGGGCTCGACATCGGTTCCTCGGGCGGCGTGGCGGTAGACGAATATATGCGTACCAGTGATCCCAACATTTATGCCGGAGGGGATTGTGTAGAAGTTCGCCATATTCTTACGGGAAAGGGCGTTCGTCAGCCCATGGGATCCTCCGCTAACCGGGAAGGTCGGGTGATCGCAGATAACATTTTGGGGCGCGGAAGCACCTTCAAGGGCGTTCTCGGTACGGCGATCATGAAGTTTTTCGAGTACACCGTGGGGCGTACCGGTTTTAACGAGCACCAGGCCCGCAAGGAAGGGTTCGACCCCATTTCAGTGACGGTTACGGCTCCGGACAAACCGCACTTCATGCCAGGAGCGGCCTGGATGGTAATCAAGCTCGTGGCGGACAAAAATACCAAACGCCTCCTGGGAGGGCAGATCTTCGGCCCCGGAGCGGTGGACAAGCGGCTTGACGGTCTGGTTACCGCCGTTACCGGAGGGCTTACGGTGGATGACCTGGCGGATACGGATTTTGCCTATGCTCCCCCCTATGCCACGGCCCTCGACCCCATGACCCAAACCGCCAACGTGCTGCGGAACAAAATGGAGGGACTCATGACCTCCTATTCTCCCCGGGAACTGGCGGCAAAAATGGACAGAGGAGAAGATTGCGTGCTTCTGGACGTGCGGACCGAAGGAGAGATCAAGCTTCAGGGCAAGCTGCCTTACGAAAACCAGGTGCACATTCCTCTGGGAGCCCTCTGGACTCGAGTGGAAGAACTTCCTAAAGACAAGGAGATTATCGCCTTCTGCAAGATCTCTCTCCGGGGTTGGGATGCTCTAACGGTACTCCGATCCAAGGGATTCCACAAGGTGGCCATTCTCGAAGGCGGAATGATGGGCTGGCCTTACGGATAACGTACAATATCTTTCGCACATTTACTTGAGGTAAAACTTGGCAGTAGCCCCCACAAGGGTTATGTTTTAGGTGACAAAGCCAAAAACATATTGTCCCGAGGGAGGGCTACCGCAAATGTACGATACCACAGATAACACCGGGAAGACAAAGGGTGATTCCAAGATCATAAGGATCGACGAACAGGAGATCCGTTCCCATCTGGATCGGATAGTGAAGGGAACCGTAGAGGATACCCTGAACTCGTTGCTGGATGCCGAGGCGGACGCAATCTGCCAGGCCGGTCGTTACGAACGTACCCCGGACCGTCTGGACACCCGTGCCGGCTATTACAGCAGGAAGCTTCAGACCAAAGCCGGTGAGGTGCAGCTGAAGGTTCCGAAGCTCCGTAAACTCCCCTTCGAGACTGCGATCATCGAACGTTACCGTCGCCGTGAAAGCTCGGTGGAAGAGGCCCTGGTGGAGATGTACCTGGCCGGAGTCTCGGTCCGCAGGGTCGAGGACATCACCGAGGCCCTCTGGGGAACCCGGATAAGCCCATCTACCGTAAGCGATCTAAACAAGAAGATCTACGGCAGAATCGACGAGTGGAGAAACCGTCCTATCAGGGGTGAGCATCCCTACGTGTTTCTTGACGGTATCTGGCTCAAAAAGAGCTGGGGAGGCGAGGTCCATAACGTCTCGATACTTATAGCCATAGGGGTCAACCAGATGGGCTATAGAGAGGTTCTGGGCGTATGCGAAGGCAGCCGAGAGGACAAGGAAAGCTGGTCCTCCTTCCTGAGGCATCTTAAAGAAAGAGGCCTGAAAGGGGTCCGTCTCGTCACCTCCGATAAAAGCATGGGGCTCTTGGAAACCCTACCCCATTTCTTCCCTGAAGCTCTGTGGCAACGTTGCATAGTTCATTTCTACCGCAACGTCTACAGTGCCGTCCCGAAGGGGAAGGCACGAGAAGTAAGCCTGATGCTGAAGGCGATACACAACCAGGAAGACCTGAAAGCAGCCAGAGAAAAAGCTGAAGCCGTGGTCGAAAAGCTGAAGGCCATGAAACTTCAGAAAGCCGCCAAGATCGTCCAGGAAGGCTACGAGGAGACCCTGAGCTACTTCCATTTTCCCTCGGAACACTGGAAGCGGCTCAGAACCAACAATTCTCTGGAACGACTGAACCGAGAGATTCGTCGAAGGACAAAGGTCGTGGGCAACTTCCCCGACGGGGAATCGGCCCTGATGCTGGTATCCGCCAGAGTCAGGCATGTAGCTTCCACCCAGTGGGGTAAGAGAGCCTACATGAACATGGAGCATCTCAGAGAACAGATACTGGAGCAAGAAAATAATGCCATCGTAAGCTGACACAGAAAGCCTTAAAAACCGAACATAGCCCTATATGGGCCTGCTGAGTCAAATATTAATGTGCGAAACATACTGGACAGTACCGCCTTACGAGAAGGGGAAAGGATAAATTAGACGTAGGGGCGATTCACGAATCGCCCCTACGTTTTACACTTGTTTTGACAAACCAAGTTTTAAATCGCAACGTCCAAACAGGACGAAACGTAGTTTACCTATTCGGTTATTTTACCTTATCGAAGGGCAGCTCCATGATGTAACGGTGATGGCCCTCTCCATACTCGTCCTTGTTCTCTCCGACTATCTCGAAACCCATTTTGTCCTTGTACAGCTTTATGGCAGGATCGTTTTCCGTGTCTACCGTCAGGCCCATCTTGGTGAAATCCTGGTCTCTGAGGTTCCTCACTATAGCCTTGAGGAAATAATAGCCCAATCCCTGACCCTGAAGATCCTCGGATATGGCGTAGTCGAAAAGGTAGCACTTCTCCTGATCCTCCCAGTCCCTCATCAGGATGGCGAGGCCTATTATTCTCTTTTTGTCCTCTTCCTTGAGGACGAAGACGTTTCCATGACGTATCTGAGGCACCAATCCCCACTCGTCCATACCCAAATCTCCGAATATGCCGAGGCCGAAGTTCACCATTCTCTTCAACAGGTTGACGTTGTAGTCCTGAACCAGATAAACCTTCAGGTTACCGATGTCTCCGTCCAGATTTTCAACGACTTTGCGAGGCAGTTTGGAAGTTTCTTCTAAATACAAAAAACCACTCCTTTCAGTTTTGTATCCTTGTCATTATACTCGAAAATCAATTGACTTGCAAGTGCTACCATTTTATAACGGTCTCCCATAAAAAACGAGGGGGTCGTATCGAACCCCCTCTGCTCGTATGTCAGGAGATCAACGTAAATATTTGTCCAATATCGCCTGGTAGGATCCGTCAGCCTTCATTTCGTCCAGCACCTTCTGAAGTCGGTCTATAAGGGTTTGGTCTGTGTCCTTGTGGAAGGCGTAGTAAAGGTGGCTCTCGCTCAAGGCGAAGACTGTCTCGTAGTCCGCCGGATCGAACCCCATATCCTTGAGTTGCCACTGAGCGACGCTTTCCTCGTAGACCCAAACATCGATTCGACCAGAGTTCAGTTTCTTGACGTTCTGAAGGTTGTTGGCCGCTATCTCCACCTTGGTCATTCCGACCTTACGGGCCAGGATATCGCCTATGTCCTCCTTTATGACCCCGGCGGAAAGATCGGCAAGATCGGCCTCGGAGCCGACTTTTATGCCCTTGCTCCTGAGGGCGACGACCGCCGTCCTGGAAGCTGCCAGAGGACCCACCCACTTGAACATGGGTTTTCTCTCGTCGGTATAGGTCATGCTGAAAAGACAGGTGTTAGGGGTCGATTGAACCTCCTTGTAGCCTCTGGCCCAGGGCAACACCTCCACATCCTTGGCGGTTTTGGAAGAACCCTCCCTCTTGAATATCTCTGCCAGGACATCCACAGCTATTCCGGTAGCGACTCCATCGTCGCCCTTCATGTTGTATGGCGGCAGTTCCTCGGTCATGAAACGAATATCGTCCACTCCGACTGCGAAAACGCTGCCGGCCGCAAGACACACGAATAAAACCGAGAGCACGAACTTTTTCAGATACGCCAAAGCGATCCCTCCTTAAGGATATTTGCCACTTAATTGTTATACTATCGATTACGATACATAGTCAAAACATTCCCTCTCGAGACACAACTACATCGGACGATGAGGGATCCCTTTGGATCATAGCCGGAACTCGGTCCTTATTTCAGGGGATCAGCGCAGATATTTGTCCACTATCGCCTGATAGGATCCGTCGGCCTTCATCTCGTCCAGCACCTTCTGAAGTTGATCTATAAGGGCCTGGTCGGTGTCCTTGTGGAAGGCGTAGTCCAGACGTCCGGCCTCCAAAACATATACGGTTTCATAATCGGCCGGATCGAACCCCATGTCCTTGAGCTGCCAAAGAGCCACGTTCTCCTCGTAAATCCAGATGTCCACCCTGCCGGAGTTAAGCTTTTTTATGTTCTGGTCGTTGTTGGCAGTTCTATCTATCTTTTTGATTCCCGCTTTTTCCGCCAACTGGTCACCTATATCGTCCTTTATAACCCCAGCGGAGAGATCGGCCAGATCGGCGACGGTCCCGACGGTTATACCCTTGCTTTTTAAGGCGGTCGCTACAACCCTGGTGGAAGCGATCGGACCAACCCACTTGAATAACGGCTCTCTTTCCTCAGAGCGAGTCATACAGAAAAGGCTGGTATTCGGGGTCGACTGAATTTCCTTATAGCCCCTGGCCCAAGGCAGCACCTCCACGTCCTTGGCGGTCTTGGAAGAACCCACCCTCTTGAACATCTCGACCAAAACGTCCACAGCTATTCCGGTAGCGACTCCGTCGTCTCCTTTCATGTTGAAAGGAGGATACTCCTCTGTCATGAAGCGGATGTCGTCCACTCCGACGGCAAAAACACTACCGGCCGTAAGACATACGAATAAAACCGAGAGCACTAACTTTTTCAGATACGCCAAAGCGATCCCTCCTAAAGTATATTTTTTACTTTTATCATTATACTATTCATCTCGATCAGTAGTCAAAATATTCCCTCTCGACACACGGCAAGATCAGACTATGAGAGAGCCCTCCGGATCATAGCCGGGCCTCGTTCCGATATGCTCTACTCGCCTTCTCCAATTAGCCCCTAAGAAATAAAACCGCAAACTATCTTTCTCATCATCTATCAACTTCACCAAACCATTTTTAAGTTGAACCCACTGAGTTGGATCTACCAGACACTCGAAAACCGAATTCTGCACCCTTTGTCCATAGTTTTCGCATAATTTAGCAACATGACGCAGCCTTCTCTGACCGGCAACGGATACGGTATTAACATCATAGGTGACCAATACCATCACGACAAAAACTCCCTTCGGTGGCTACCGCCATCTCAACGGCGGATATTCCGGCAGATCTCCTCTCAAAAAACGAGCCAACAGGAGCGACTGACAGTAAGGCAAAAGCCCCAGCGAGATCTTTTCATCCAGAAAAGGATGGCGAAATTCATCCTGTTTCCTCTTTTGATATGCACCTAAAACTTTTTTCCGAGTCTGTTCGTCCATTATCACTCCGCCGCTTTCTCTAACGATAAAACCGCTAGGAGAAACCTGCCTTCTATTTATGAGCGAGAGAACAAGACGATCTGCAATAAGGGGACGCAGTTCCTCCATCAAATCCAAAGCAAGACTCGCTCTCCCTGGTCTATCTCTGTGCAGAAAACCCACCTGCGGATCCAAGCCCACACCTTCAAGAGCGTTTGAGACATCGTGACACAACAATGTATATACAAATGACAACAACGCGTTCACGTTATCCTGCGGAGGCCTGCGGTTTCTGCCATGGAAGGAGAAATCCTCAGCTTGAGAGGTTATCAAATTGCCAAAGGCGGAAAAATATGCCCTAGCAGCCTCCCCTTCTTTTCCTCTAAGAGAAGCTAAATCCATCGTTTTTTTCAACTCCGCTAAAATAACTGTCAACCTATCGGAACACGTCTCCAGGGTCCTATTATCTAGAACATGGGCATCTCTTACACCTCTCCTTATGGAGGTGCGACAGTTAGCTATCTTGGCTACTATCATATTTCTCGCTAATTTTGCTGAGTTGTCACCATCTTCCGAAAGCCGATACTGAGCCTTCCTTAGTAGAACATTACCGGAAATCGCACCGATCGAACGAGCCATAAACCGACCACTCTCGGAGAAGAACGATAAACCTACACCTCGCTCTCCGCAAAGACCCATGAGAAAAGGACTGCAGGAAACGTTTCCAAAACAACAGATACCCTCAAGATTGTGAATAGGGAGTCGAAGACGTTCCTCCCTTTCGACTTTGACGACAACGGTCTCTCCCTTTTTAGCTAGGTATGCCCCTTGAGTCATTACAAAAAGAGTATTCAATAGCTTTTTCAACAGTCATCCTCCTCAAAAAACGAATTTAAGTACCGAGAGAGACTTAAAGCGGAGTTTCTAATTTGAGGCAGACAAATTTCTTTCAATGAGCAACTATCACATTTAGGTTCGTAATCCCCTTTAGGAGTTATTCCTTCAGCAAGGAGATCTCTAAATTTTTTAATAAAACTCAGCGTAAGATTCCGTAACTTTTTATCGATTAAGACAACAAGTCTCCTTCTACTTTTACCGTAAAAAAGAGCTCCCTCTGGAATATCCACATTCAACATCTCCTCCAGACACAACGCCTGTGAGCAAAGCTGTATCTTATCGCTGGGGCCCTTTTTTCTACGCCCTCTCTTATATTCCACAGAATAGGGGAACCACCTACCAGCCAATCCCGATAAGAGTACCCCCTCTCTAGAACAGGTCGGATGAAATTCCACCACATCTGCAATCCCAACCAAACCATATGAAAGAGATTTTAAAGGCAACGATCTAGCAATTCGAATTCCATCTCTGATCTCAACTTCTTCCGTATGAGCCTTTTCATGTAGAATCCGTCCTTCAGAAGTAAAGATGTTTTCCTCCCATACTCGCTCCAAGTGAATCAAAGCACATTGACGTTCGCAAAAAGCTAGATGCTGCAATCCTGAGATTGGAAGGAGCTCTTCCTCGGAAAACAAGAGATCACCTCCTCTATTTTTTGTTTCTAACCATTATTTTGATCTGTGTCTTACCCCACGCTCCCGTGAGGGAGCGACGAGTCATGACCCCGGACAACGTGTACGAGGTCCTGTTTCAATCCACGCTCCCGTGAGGGAGCGACGAGGTGTCGCTGACGCTAGAGCAAGCCAACTATTGTTTCAATCCACGCTCCCGTGAGGGAGCGACACGATAAGAGTTGCTTTCTTCCTGAGAGAATCAGAGTTTCAATCCACGCTCCCGTGAGGGAGCGACCTAATGCCTTCCTTCTTTCTCTTATCTCTCGACCAGTTTCAATCCACGCTCCCGTGAGGGAGCGACATTATCACTTCGCTTGCTGTCGTGTTGTAACGATGTTTCAATCCACGCTCCCGTGAGGGAGCGACTCCTGGGGCGATGCGCTTAAAAGCTTTTCTTACGGGTTTCAATCCACGCTCCCGTGAGGGAGCGACCATATCAGATCCCTGCATCTATCAGCGACTACGGGTTTCAATCCACGCTCCCGTGAGGGAGCGACTTGAGCCCAGGGGCTGAGGCGTTGGCTGAGGCTGGGGTTTCAATCCACGCTCCCGTGAGGGAGCGACTGTCGGTTGCAGGAAAGCGAGCAGGACTTATCGATGTTTCAATCCACGCTCCCGTGAGGGAGCGACCAGTCTGTACAGACAGCTCTTCTGCGTACCAGGTGTTTCAATCCACGCTCCCGTGAGGGAGCGACGTTATAATCCAGCGGTGTTTTTTGCCACGGAAGGTTTCAATCCACGCTCCCGTGAGGGAGCGACTCATGACAGACCGAAAATCCTCTCTGTAGCCATCAGTTTCAATCCACGCTCCCGTGAGGGAGCGACTAGAAGTTATCCCTGGGCAAGGGCAAGTGATAGAGTTTCAATCCACGCTCCCGTGAGGGAGCGACGTGAGGCAGCAAGGACATTGGAACTCTCGTAATAAGTTTCAATCCACGCTCCCGTGAGGGAGCGACTATTTTTTTCGCCTCATCCCTCGCCTGAGGGAGCGTTTCAATCCACGCTCCCGTGAGGGAGCGACCGGGCGGCGGCCTCGGACTTCCTCTCTCACTTAAAGTTTCAATCCACGCTCCCGTGAGGGAGCGACGCGGCCACGTCGTTTGTGGCCAGCTTTTTCGAGGGTTTCAATCCACGCTCCCGTGAGGGAGCGACGCGGCCACGTCGTTTGTGGCCAGCTTTTTCGAGGGTTTCAATCCACGCTCCCGTGAGGGAGCGACGATGTGACCACGATAGGGTGGCCCCATCTCCGGCGTTTCAATCCACGCTCCCGTGAGGGAGCGACCCGCGCTGGACCTGTCTATCTTCCTCCACAGAGAGGTTTCAATCCACGCTCCCGTGAGGGAGCGACCCGCATCCTCGTAACCCCCTATCATGTGCAACCGCAGTTTCAATCCACGCTCCCGTGAGGGAGCGACACTCTCGGTGTCCGTTTGGCGGACTGCCTGAGTGGTTTCAATCCACGCTCCCGTGAGGGAGCGACCTTCGAGTTCGAGTGTTCCAGGGCGGCGTCGGAGTTTCAATCCACGCTCCCGTGAGGGAGCGACCTGGAACCGACCGCGGGGCTTCGGCTGCCATCAGGTTTCAATCCACGCTCCCGTGAGGGAGCGACCAAGACGATAACTGGGAAGCTCCTGCTAAGCGGGGTTTCAATCCACGCTCCCGTGAGGGAGCGACTCAGGGTACGGGGGATACAGCCCGAATGTCCAGACGGTTTCAATCCACGCTCCCGTGAGGGAGCGACTCGGGCATGGACGCCGCCGATGCCGCGCGTATCTTCGGTTTCAATCCACGCTCCCGTGAGGGAGCGACCTACCCGGAAATCTTGAGAGGGTTTATGTATTAAAGTTTCAATCCACGCTCCCGTGAGGGAGCGACATGAGATCGCCAAGACTTAGCCGCTTGAGCTCGAGTTTCAATCCACGCTCCCGTGAGGGAGCGACTGCCGTGTTATTCATGGGGTCTTGCCTCCTTAAGGTTTCAATCCACGCTCCCGTGAGGGAGCGACGAAAATCGGGGGCCTGTAGCATACCCGAGGAGGGGTTTCAATCCACGCTCCCGTGAGGGAGCGACGGGGACCCCATCCTTACCATGGATATCCCAAAGGGTTTCAATCCACGCTCCCGTGAGGGAGCGACAGCGTCCTTCTCAATCGTTCGTATCGCCAGGATTACTGAGCTTTTTTTGCGAATCTCCAAGCACTTCAGCCTATCGACCTTTAAAATCTCTGCAAAAAAGCTTCCGACCACTGCAAACTCTGAATCGCGAACCTCTTTTTCAACTCAACTTTACATTTATACAGACAGCTACGGGAGATCAAACCAATTCAGCCAAACTCCCGACATTGCTCGCTTATAGTTCGCGATTCGTTAAAAACCGTCTATCTCCTCAAGAGAAATACCCTCTAAAGAATCTACTTCATAGGACCCATCGGGGTTCACCGTCAAGGTTCCGTGCACTTTTGCTGAGGAAAAGCTTCCCATCTTTGAAGAATGCTCCCACCAGAGAACTTTTATGACAGACATAGATCCCTCTGGCCTAGCGGAAGAGGCGTCACCCTCGAAAATCTTGGGAAGAACTCTTTTTATCACTTCGGCATCCTCATCGCTGAAGCCAGTTCTCTCCGCCAACTGAGGGCTGATCGCACCGTAGGTCACGTATATTCCATGATCGACCCGATGTTTCATCCCCATCGTATCGGAGCCTCTTTTCGAGCCATCCCCATCTCCGCTTACACTTTTTGTGATCTGTATACTTGCAACAGAGACAGGCTCTACGGAAAAGGCAGACTGAATCGTCATAGGACCACGTATAGGGATGGACACTCCTCCTTTGTTATCGTTCCCAAAAGCGAAAAGCTGTCCAAACGTCCTCACGTCTAACCATTTTCCACAGGCTTTTTTAACAAAATCCTCTGCCTTCGTCTTTTTGGAATCAAAAGCCTCCTTGCCTAAACCGAAATCCGCCGACTCCGCACGCTTCCTCAAACTAGGCATGCCATCTATCTTTTTCTGATCCGACTGCACGAATATAGAATATCCATCCTCCACCAAGCGATCTCGTATCTTTCGTTTGAGACACACATCGGAAACCTCTCCGTATCCTTCGTAGTCAATTCTGGGGCGATTGCCGTTAAGAGGATCACCGTTAGGATTGGCTCTATCGACAGAGAATACCAAGGCAAAATCAATTTTCTTGCTCAAGCTCATTACTTGTTCCCTCCCTCGCTATTATCGGTAGCCGATTTATCTTTTTTTCTAAGCAATTCCAGCCTTTGACAATGAAAACCCAGCAGAAACTCCCCTTCCAGAGGGGCATCGCTGGAGAAATCCGCACCGTCGAAAAGCTCCATCACCGAGTCGAGATCCCTTTTCCTGTTGGTTATAAATCCGCCATGACCGCTACGCAAAAGCCTCTGCATATAGGGTTGAAGGGAGAGTTCTATGGTCCTCCAGGTCGAACAGGGATGACTGGCAAAACGCTGCATTAACCTTTCTGCTGATGTTGGTCTGGTCTCATTGGACTTGATAAGAGCAAAACTCTCTATTCCATCGGCGATCGCAAGAAGTCGCCCGAAAAGGTAACTTCTCGATCTGTTCTCAACATCCAATCCCACGGGGTAATACCTCCTTTTGTCTGTATTCTCATGTCGCCTGAAAAAGCCCCTGTAAAGGGCACAGGCGACACCTAAAGTTTTCTCCCACTCCTTGTAATCAGCTCCACCTTTTTTAGAGGCTCGCCTAGGAGCACATGCTTTTCGAACTGATGAAGCGACTATGTCGTAGGGGATATTTCTGGACTCCACTATCGCTGGCAAAATCCTCTCGTAGGTGAATCCCTTGAACTTCGTGTTCCCCTTCAAAGACTCGTCGTATGAACAACCGACTATAAGAGGAGGAGCTGGGGCGAATTCCTCCCAATCCTCATATTTGCCTCTTCCAGTTCCTCCATCGCCCTTTCTCTGAAGCCAGGCGAAGTCAGAATGCCATTGGGCGACTCTATCCACATATTCATGGGCAAAGCACTCTCTGTAGTATGTGATGCCCATTCTTCCAGGCGTGGCCGAATCGATGGACATTATGACCACAGACTCGTCGGGAGAAAGAGAACTTCTATAACCATTCATATAGAGAGTCAGCTTTCTGGCAAACCCCTGCCCAAGATCGGAGGACAGATCAGGACTCATGTCCCTTATGTCCACATCGGAGGTCTCGCATGCCCCTTCTCCTAGATCATCGAAATCAAACTCCGGCAGAGACTCCATCGGAGGTGGAACTTTTTTTCCGCTAATTGCCCAGGCAATAACAATCTGATCTCCATTCTTGAAACCCTGCCTATCTATGAGCCAGCGGAGAGCGCTGTGGGCCCTTTGAGAGACAGAACTCCCTACGTTGGCTGCCTGATAGCCCTCTTTCTCGATAGTTTTTTTACTATCGAAAAACTTTCCTCGAAACGTAAAACCGTCCTTATCGTTGCTCGATATGAGTTTTGCTTTGTCTCCGGAATTACGAAGCCTCGCCGGATGATTTAGGGCTATGGCAACATCTTTTCCTGTCACATAGCACAAGCCCTTAATCGTTTCCTGGGACAATAAATAATCCCTCCAGGCTCGCTGAATCTCTAAATCTTTCCATGTGTTGGATTGGAGATCATGGGAGATCTCTACGGTCCAACACACTAAGGCACTTCCTTGTTCGAATTCTCCCTTCTCTTTAGGCAAAAACCTCAATAAAGAAGCCTTCTTTTGATCCTCATCGGAAAGTTGATCTGTACTACAGGCCAGCTTTCCCTTCGAATCCAGCCAGACCACGCTTTCTTTCACGAGATCGTCTATTACACATCCTTTACCAACGTAACTATACACTGCGTTAACCTTTGAAAATGCGATATCCTTATGATCCTTTAAAAAATCACGCCAATTTTTAAGCTGCTCCAGATATCCATCAAAATACGAGGGTTTTTTACCTCCAAGTTCAGCATAGTCACCTGCCACATATTGCAGTTTGTCAGCCAAAGGATGGGGGGCCTCTCCACTGGTTCTACCAGCGGATTTTTCAGTCGCCGGTAGGACCACCGGGACTTTCCCGATCACGCTGGCTCGCTTGAAATTCCCCTCGCTATCTAGGACTATGTTTATGTGAGCATTTTGAACTACGTGTCCCTCCGGGATCGGCTTTTCCTCTTGGGGGAGGTTCAATTCCATAGCTCTTTCATAGGTATCGTAAAGTTTACCCATCCAGCTCATGGCAATGCTCCTCTTCATCCACGTTCCGGAAATTATTCCCCTCAGAGAAAGACTTTGGCTCCATAGGACGGATATATCTCTTCACCGGGCAGTTCTCCGGACGGGGGAAGGTCACTATTCCTTTCTCCATAACCGGATACCAGAAACGACTGTACAGCTTCTCCTCTCCCGTCTCGTCGGGGTAGTCGAAACCATGGAACATCAGACCAAAGGCCAGTTCGTCCAGATCGTCATAATCTCCCGGCCCTTCGCCGAAAACACATGGCTCCACGTACCCCTGGCAATCTCTGGTCCCTAGAAAGACATCCTGCCTACCCCCTCGATCCAGAGATCGCTTAGCTATGTTGTAATGCTTTCCGTCTATACGGTCACCGGCCAGTTCAGGTCTGTGTTCGTTCCACTCGAAATGGGCCACTACCTGGTACGAAACTTCATGTAGAAAGGTATATATGGACAAATCGTTTCCACCACCCCACTTAAGAGGCTTGGTACCCTTTGTCTGAGTGCGAAAAGAGCTCATCACCCTAACCTTATCGACATACCAAATTATCGTTGGCTTCCAATATATCGACTTGAGGACTCCCTTCAGAGCCTCGTAAGTGGGGATATGATACGAGCACTTTTCTCCACCTATCCTCGTTATAGGGTCGGTGAACATAGCATATCTTCCCCACAACAAAAAGCTGAGACTGTTTTTAGGCATGTCATATCTCATGATATCAACGGCTCCATAGGGGCGTCCTGCTCGAGGCAAAGACCAAAATCGGAGTTGTAGAAGGTTTTATCAAGGTAGAACACTCCCTCTCCTTCTTGAATTTCGTGAACGGCTCCCGCGTTACAGAGCCTTTTCCACACGTTTGGAAACACGTTTACGCTATATTGCTGAGCCCTCCTTAAAAGAGCTCCGTATTCTTCAAACTCGAATCCTATCGACAAAGAACACAGCTTCGAGATCAACTTCTCGCCTTCGCCGTAAGGACATATAACAGAATTGGTCGGGGCATCTATAGCTCTAAAAATTTCTCCTGCGTACTTAAACGACTGCAACAACAGAGGGGCCTTACCAGTGTTTTTTCTATTAACATTGAACTCGGCCAAACCACTTCTATCGTTCAAAGAGAGCAGATTCAACAGGTTATCGTCCCGACCACCTTTACCGCTGAAGTTGTAGCCCATCTCGTCAGTCCGTTCGAAAAAGAAATAATCGAAGTACCTGTATAGAGTGATCGGATCCAATAGTCCACTGTAATCCGTAGCCTCACATGTCTTAAGCTCATGTTTATGTTCTTCCTTGTACTCACTTAAAATCCGTTTGGTCTTTTCCTGACCGATGAGAATATCTTTGAGGGTGGAAATTTTTTCCTCTGACGGATTTACAATAGAGACGTCTCCCATCATTGGAACTCCCTCGAAATCGCGTAACTCACCGTGTCGGTTGCAACGGCCTGCGGCCTGCGCTATGGAATCCAATCCCGCTATAAAACGTATTACCGCCCCGAAATCCACGTCCACCCCTGCCTCTATAAGCTGGGTGCTTATACACAAAACCCTTTTCCCCTCGATCAACCTCTTGCGTATCACGGATAAACATTCTTTACGATGGGCCGGACACTGACCGGTGCTGAGATGGAATGTCACCTCCGCTTCCGTCTCTGAGGAGCAATACTCGAAAAGCCTCTTCGCCCAGGTCTTCGTATTGACCACGACCAGACAATTGCCAAAATCTTCCAGCCTTTTCAGTGCTAGATCTCCGATCTCCTCTTTGCTCCAGCCCCCGGGCCTAGATAGATTCCTGATGCTGACTCTCCTAAGATCGTCGAAAAGAGAGGTTTTATCCGATACGAGCTCGCTGTTTTCGGCCATATGAAGCTCTCCTTTTTCCGCCAACCCCGGATTCCCTAGAGAGGAGAGCCTATCCAAGGTAGGCTGAGTAGCCGTGCAGAGAACCGCAGTGCTCCCAGCCTGTTCCACCAGAAAATTAAGGGCGTTGCAAAATAAATGGGTACACTTTATGGGCAAAGACTGTATTTCATCGAACACTAGTATGCTCTTCGCCAACATATGCATACGTCGAACCCTGCTATTACCTCCTCTGAAGAGGGTCTCAAGAAACTGGACCATAGTGGTAAACACCACTGGGCAATCCCAGTTTTCCGCCGCCAGCTTGTAACTCCAGGTCTGTCTTTCCGGTTCTATATTGGAATGATGTTCCAACACCCAGGGAAAGGCGTCGCCTTCTCCCTCGAGAATCGATCGAACTTCCTGGGCGTTCTGCTCTATGATGGATGTGAAAGGAACTACGTATATGATTCGATGTAGATCATGATGTAAGGCATGTCGCATGGCGTATCTTAGACTGAGCAGTGTCTTCCCTCCGCCGGTGGGTACTGATAGGGTATATATTCCTTGGGGATCATCGGCCCTTTTGAGGCACTCGTCGGATATCCGACGCCTTATCTCGTTGACCTGGCTATCCTGCTTATAGGAATCCAGGACTCTCTCCAATCGGTCTATTCCCGTTTGCCAGTCGAAATCACGTCGTCTCAGACGTTCTTTTTTTCTACTGGGATCCTCGAACTCGGCGCTGTCGATTCTGTCGGCATCCACCAGACAACTGAGGAGAAATCTGGCTGTCATTCCCAGGTTGAAGGCCCCAATTGTGGAAAAACCATATTTTTCGCCGGTAGAAAACCTGGCGGTTTTGTTCAGATAACTAAAAAAACTGTTCACCATCGAATTTACTTTAGAGTCATCGAGACTCTCGTTCAAAAGGGTCTTCAGATCATTCTCCATTGCCGACAAACACTCAGAGTAGCGAGTACCTTCGTCGGGTTTGTCCATTCTGTCCCAGAAAACCAGCTTATCGTCCTTTGAAAGACAGTCGATCATGCCACTGTGATGGGAGGCGATACACAGAGCCATAATCTGAGCGCAGACCTCTCCCTGTCCGCATTTACCTACCCCTCGGAGCTTTTCCCATATAAACTTGGCCCCAGCCGTAGAGTGATCTATCTTGCCTTTTTTGGAGAAGGGATCCATATATTCCTCGCTGTCGGGATTAATCTTTCCCGAGGACGAAAGCAGGTAGTTCTGGAATGAGCTACTGTATTTACCTAAGTCATGGAGAAGACCGATCATCTTTCCCGCATCGCCTAATCCAATTTTCCCTGCAAAGCTCTCGCTCAACCTTCCGACATTTCTCAAATGGTCCATTAGCGGCTGTTCCCATCCATCTCCGCCTCTGACGTGAGCCAAGTATCTGACAAGACGATCCTTTAAAACCATGGACATCAGTCCCTTCGTCTATGAAAGAGTTCTTTTCGTCGATTACCTCTTCAAACCCAACAGGGCGTTTTAAGAGGTAATCGACACAATACGCATAACATAAGACTTTGCTTCAATCCACGGGCTTTATCGACCCGACTCATAACATAATACTTTAAACCAAGGATCTCCTGCGTTTTTATTATGGGGGTCGACGACTCCATCTCTTCAGATAAACCTCTCCCCCAAAATCTTTATCGCTGAAAAGCCGATGGCACTATTCTGATAATACATCTGTTTTTTCTCATGTCAAGACAAATAACAATGCTAGGAAAATCAGAAGAAATTCTTCGCTCCCCGTCGCCTCTCCCTGCTAAACCATCCTGAACATCTCGTACTGTTCTACCGACTCCTTGACGAAGCCCGTTTCATCTAGGAAAGGACGGATATCTATGTTATCTGGCATACTGATGCTCAGCTTTTCCGGGCGGACCGCATCGACCCCACGGTAGAGGAGATTCCGTCCTATTCCCTCCCTCCTGCAAGAATCCGACACCCAGAGGAAATAGACCTTTCCCGAGCCTGATATCACCGTCGCACCGATCATCTCGCCCCCTTCGTATGCGGTGAAACACCGGGAGGTCCTATCGGAACAAAAATAATCCGCCTCGTTCTGCCAGTTGATATGGACCGAGGGAATACCCTCTCGACATTCCCTCGCGATCGAGACATCCGTCTCCACCACATCGACGCCGACGGGGGGACGAGAAGGACTATCAATCATATTTCCCGTCGACCTGCCGAAGTAAAGCAGCTTGTTCTTCCTCTCGTAGCCTCGCCTCTCGTAAAACCTGATGGCTCTTTCGTTGTCCGCCAGGACCTCCAGGCTGAGACGTTCGCACCCTATCTCCATCGCGTTCTCCAGAAAAAGCTCGAAAAGACGTCCACTGATCCCGGTTCCCCGAATCTCGGGAGGAACGCATAGAGTACCGCACCTCATGTTTCGATATCCGTCGAATCGCCTGACACCACCCAATATCAGCCCGACAGGCGCTCCTTTTTCGACCGCTACGAAAGAGTGGTCCGTATCGTTGCCCTCAGGACCGAAGAACCTGTCGAAAAAACCGTCGACGTCCAGAGTCATCGATGATACACCATCGCTCTTCGATTTCACTTGCGTCTCCCCTATTCAACGGCTAAAGTGATCTAAGAATCTTGAAACGACAAGGAGCTGATTCATTTGAAGATACGCTCGTTCAAGCTGGAGCGGTATTTCGCCAGGTACGAATTCTCGGCGAAACATATAATGAGCGCCTCGGACTGCGAGAGCATGACCGTCGCCGAACTGATGGCCCTCGGGGGCGACGAGACGATGGAGGCCTGGAAAGATCTGCGCCTCAACTACACCGAGCCCAAGGGGCATCCGGACCTGCTGGCTGGAATCGCCGATCGCTATGACGGGATCGGTCCGGAGAACCTGATAACTCTGGTTCCGGAGGAGGGCATATTTCTGGCGATGAACGCCCTTCTGGAACAGGGAGACCACGTGATAGCCCTGTCGCCTATATATCAGTCGCTGCTTGAGATTCCAAGGTCGATAGGATGCACAGTGTCCGAATGGCCCATCGTGCTGGAGGAGAACCGCTGGAAACTGGACCTGAAGCGCCTGGAGTCGCTTTTTAAACCGGAGACCAAGCTGCTGGTTGTCAACTTTCCCCATAACCCCACGGGATTCCAGCCCACGAAGGAGGAGTTCCGAAGGATACTGAGCCTGGCGGAAGAGAGGGGAATATGGGTCTTCTCCGACGAGATGTATCGGGGGCTGGAACCGACCGCGGGGCTTCGGCTGCCATCAGCGGCGGAGATATACCCCAAGGCCGTAAGCCTTTCGGGACTTTCCAAGTCGTACGGACTGCCGGGGCTGAGGATGGGGTGGCTTGCCTGCACCGACCACGACCTGATGGAAAAGGTGACCTGCCTGAGAGACTACACCACGATATGCGGCTCCGCCCCGTCGGAACTCCTGTCCATCATGGCCCTGAGATGTGCCGACGATCTGATGGAACGTTGCAGAAAGATAGTGGCGGAAAACGGCGTAACCGCGGCGGAGTTCTTCGGTAAACACGAGGACCTGTTCCGCTGGATTCCTCCGATGGCCGGATCCATAGGCTTTCCAGTGCTGAACGGAGACTTCCCGGCAGAGGATTTTTTCACCCACGTCGTGGAGAAGAAAAGCCTCATGGTCCTGCCAGGATCGGTGTTCGGGGTCGACGAAAACCACTTCCGAATCGGCCTGGGACGTAAGGACTTTTCCAAATGCTGTGAGATCTTGGAGGAATATCTGAGAGAAAGAGGCTAGCATGGCATCCAAGAGGATAAAACTCCCTCTTGCCAAACTTCGCTTTAGTGTCTACAATACCCCATAATCCAAGACGCCCAAAAGAGAGGAGGACTTGCTTTGAACCGTTTTACCGATTTTAAAGTCGCATCGGCGACCATAGTCATGAGCCTAGTTATTAGCTGCAGGTCCTATCCTGGAGCTTCCGTCGGCGTTTAAACAAAAGCTGACCGCACTTCAGGCCGGGATCTTACGAGATCCCGGCCTTTTTTTATCGGCACATCTATAAACGCAGGTCTTCCGTAAGGACCATTCGTCTTGGATATCACTACATCACCTAGGAGGTTTTACAATTGAGTGGAAACGGCAATGGAACCGAAAGAGAGCAATGGGGAAGCCGAATGGGATTCATGCTCGCCGCGGCAGGATCAGCGGTGGGATTGGGAAACATATGGCGTTTTCCCTACGTAACGGGTAAAAACGGAGGAGCGGCCTTTCTCATAATCTACCTCGCCATGGTGTTCTGCATCGGCGCCTCGGTCATGCTGGCCGAGTTCGCCATAGGCAGGGCGTCCAAGAGAAACTCCGTCGGGGCCTTTCGCAAGCTCAAGGGCGGAGCCTGGCCTATCGTCGGATGGCTCGGCTTGATAGTAGCCTTCCGGAGCCGCGGAGGGAATGGCCTTCTATCTCAAGCCGGACTTCTCCAAGGTCACGGGAGCAACCGTCATAGACGCCCTGGGACAGGCCTTCTACTCCCTCTCTCTCGGCATGGGCTTTCTGGACGGCCTGGACTGGCTCTGCAACAACCTGCTACTCACTACCTGCGGCATACTGATCTGTCTGTTCGCAGGATGGGTAGTAGGGGACAGGATGAAAAAAGAGGTCACCAACGACGGCAGCCGCCTCTTCGCCCTGCTCTTCCCCTGGACCTGGATCCTCAGGGTGGTGGCCCCCGCGGCCATACTTGTTATCATCTACAACGGCCTGAAGTAGAACCGTACTGAAAAAGGCCAGGTAGGACAACCGGTGGAAAGCCGCTTTTCATCAACTCCAGGTTCATGAGCAGCCTCGATGTCCTGCCGTTGCCCACGAAAGGATGGATTTTCACGAAATCAGCATGCACACGAGCGGCCCGTTCCACGCGGACGATAGGAATCAAGTTTTTGTTTGAGGTCATCAAGTCTAACAAAATCCGTCATTTTTACTATCTCCCAATTTAAAGATGTAGACCTCTACGGCTATCTCACGAAAGGTCTTCCGGAAGGGGCCAGCGCGTCGGCAAGCCATCTGGGGTGCATGGACATCAGAGGCTCCGGCAAATCATGAGGATCGAAGAAACCGGCGTCCAGCGTCTCGGGGCCGGAGGTGATCAGAGAGCCACCCATTACTCGGCAGAGGAAACAGCTGGTCACGAAATGGCAAATGCGACTGTCCGGATAAGTTATCACCTGCGACACCGGATCGGAGTAGAGGCCTATCAGCTCCTCGACCTCCACCTCCAGTCCCGTCTCCTCACGGATCTCCCTGACCACGGCGGTCTGCACGGTCTCGCCGGGCTCGACGTGCCCCGAGGGGATGCCCCATCGTCCGTTATCGGAGCGACGCATCAGAAGGACTCTGCCCGATTCGTCCAGGACCACCCCGGCCACTCCCGGCTCAACCGACTCGGGCCAAGGGTAGGTGGGAGAGTCCCAGACTCCCATGGAGATCGCGTCGTCGAACAGATCGCCTAATTTGTCTATCCGTCCGTCCGGATTTCTAAAGTCCAACTTGCCGGGATAGGTCTCGGCGGATCCCATTAGTATGGCGTCTATACCGGCCCTGTGAGCTCCCAGGACGTCCACGTAAGGGGTATCACCGATCATTACGGCACGTTTTCCCGGAGCCAGGGTCCTCCTAGCCTGCTCGAACATGGCGGTCCAAGGTTTGCCCACCGAGAGGGGTCTGGTTCCGCTTCCGGCAATGAGTGCGTCCACCACAACCCCAACGCCGGAAAGAATGCCTTCCGAACTGGGATAGGTGGGGTCCTCATTGGTGGCGACGAAGAGAGCCCCCTGTCGGATCGCCAGAGCGGCCCGCCGGATCTGTCCCAAGGTGACGTCGTCGTCCCATCCCACCACGACCGCCTCGCATGGCGGGGCCTCCGCAAGGGAGAGTTTCGCGTCGGTCATGGCCTTTCTCAGTCCACCGTGGCCCAGCACCCACACAGGGCCGATGCCCCTGTCGGCCAGCACTCGGGCGGTGGCGGTACCGGAGGTGACCACCTCTTCCTCCTTTGCCTCTATCCCCAACTCCTTCAATCGACGAACTATCTCGCTTCCGTCGGTGGGGTTATTGGTGAGAAACCGAATGTCCTTGCCCATGGAACGGAGCCTGTCCAGAGCCGAGGCGGCGCCGTTGGTCTGACGATCTCCCACATAGACGACCCCGTCAAGGTCGAGAAAAAAAGCGTCGTATCTATCTGCTATCATAAAAACCACTTCCTTCGATGACTGCCTGTATATGCAAGGCCATCATGATACAACGGAGGCGGTAAGTTTGCCAGAAGACCTAGGATCTGTAGACCTCTTCGTAGGCTCTTCTCAGCTCTTCGATGGGGCCCTCCCATACGAAGGAGACCTCGTCGCTTCTGGGAAGCACCAGCCTGGGGCTGCCTTTTCTGAACTTCTTGTCTCTGGCGATATGGCGCTCCAGGTCGGGCCAGGGTCGATCGGGACGGCGAGGTAACCTCAGATCCGTCAGAAGCCGGTTAAGCCTGTCCAATCTGTGCCTGTCGCACTCTCCCAATCGACAGGAGAGCTCGGTCGCCACGACCATTCCGACGGCCACTGCGTCTCCGTGGCTCCAGTCGCGATATCCCGAGGCAGCCTCCAGACCGTGGGCCACCGTGTGTCCCAGGTTGAGTCTGGTCCTGACATCGTGCTCCCTTTCGTCCCGAGAAACCAGGTCGAGTTTTATGGAGACACACCGGGCCACAACCTCCACCAGCAAACCGGGATCGCGGCGCAGAAGGCCTCCGACGTTTCTCTCCAGAAGATCGAAAAGCTCGGGATCCTCTCCGAGACCGTACTTGACCACCTCTCCCAGTCCCTGGCGGTAGTCCTTCCAGGAAAGGGAGGTAAGACAGTTCACGTCGGAAAGGACTATTTTCGGACGATGGAAGGCTCCGACGAGGTTCTTTCCCTGAGGCAGGTTCACCCCGACCTTGCCTCCTATGGAGCTGTCCACCTGGGCCAAAAGGGTGGTGGGACACTGGACAAGCTCTATTCCCCTCATCCAGGTAGCGGCGGCGAATCCGGCCACGTCTCCCACACAGCCGCCGCCCAGGGCCAACACCACGTCGCCCCGGTCCATACCAACGGAGAGAAAGTCGTCGTACAGTCCTTCCACCACCTCCATGGTCTTGGCGTCCTCGCCTCTGGGAAGCACCGAACGCCCCCTTGTCTGGCCTACCACCGGCTCGAAGAGAGGTCCTGTCATGGAGTCGGCCACCACATAGGTATCGGTCCGGCCGAGAAGCTCCGGAAGTTTCGACAGCACTCCCTGGCCTACCACCACCAGGCCGGTCCTCTCGTCCCCGAGGATCCTCTGATCGCAGTCGCCCTTCAATGGAAGGGATAACCCCTCCCGGATCGCCTCCGCCACCTGAGAGACGTTAAGATGATCCGTCTCAACTCTCAGGTCGCCGTCGCTGTAAAGGGGACGCCTTTTCTCCCAGAGATCCTCAAGGTTCTCCATCTTCAGAAGAGGCCTCTGTCCCGGCTGGGCCGCCACCCTGTTTTTTACCGTATCCGCCGAAGCGTCCAGTATCACAAGTCTGCCTTTTTTGCGGATGAGCTCCCGACCCTTCGGATCCTTCAGGGCACCGCCGCCCAGGGCGACTATGCACCGTTCGAGGTCCGATATCTCTCTAAGCGACTGGGCCTCGAGCCTGCGGAAGCCTTCCTCCCCCTGAGAGGCGAATATCTCCGCCACGGAGGCCCCGGCCCTAAGCTCTATGGCCTTGTCCAGATCCACGAAGGGAAGTCCCACTGCCTCGGCCAGCCTCTGGCCCACCGAGGTCTTTCCGGATCCCATGAACCCTCCGAGAAAAACCAGCTCTCCTCTACCCACGACGATCCCTCCCTGTCTCCAGACGAAGTTCCGAGACCCTACGCTCCAGGTCCTCCATAACGTCTCCTCCGAACCTTTCCGTGAGGGCAGAGGCGGCCACCCAGGCCACCATGGCCTCTCCCACGACGCAGGCGGCGGGAACCGCGCAGCTGTCGCTCCTCTCGAAGTGGGCCATGGTATTCTCACCTCTGGCCAGATCCACCGACCTCAGAGGCTTTCTCATGGTGGGGATGGGCTTCATCGCCGCCCGCACCAAAACGTCCTGGCCGTTGGTCATACCCCCCTCGAGGCCGCCGGCTCTGTTCGATAGACGGACTATCTTTCCGTCCTCCATCGAGATCTCGTCGTGAACCAGGCTGCCGGGAAGTGCCGCGAGGTTGAACCCTCCGCCTATCTCCACTCCCTTTATGGCCGGTATGGACATAACCGCCCCGGCCAGCTTACCGTCCAGACGTCGATCCCACTCCACGTAGGACCCGACCCCTACGGGCATACCGCGAAGAGACACCAGAAAGGTTCCTCCTAAAGAGTCGCCCTCTTCCTTAGCCTTGGAGATCCGGGATATCAGGGCTTTCTCGTCCGCCTCTCTAGGGCAGCCGAGATCGGAAGTCTCGGCTCTGGTCCACTCTTCCTCCGACAGAGGATCCTCTATGGCGACCCCTCCTATGGAGGTGACCGCTCCCCTGACGGTTATCCCAAGCCTCTCGAGAAGAGCCCGGGCTACGGTCCCGGCCAGGGTCAAGGCGGCGGTGGATCTGGCGCTGGAGCGCTCCAGCACGTTCCTCATGTCCGAGTGTCCGTATTTGATACCTCCGACCAGGTCCGAGTGGCCCGGTCTGGGACAGTCGATTCGCTTCTTCTCCGCCTTCTCCGGATCCACGTCATGGGGATCCAGAGCTCCTCTCCAAGACTCCCACTCGGTGTTCTCCAGACAGATCGACAGAGGCGCCCCGGTGGTCACGCCGTCTCTCAGGCCGCCCCACACCTCCAGACGATCCCTTTCCAGGGCCATTCTGGGGCCTCTTCCCCATCCTCTCCGCCTTCGGGCCAGCTCGGACTCCAGCAGGTCCTTGGGTAGCTCCAGTCCGGCCGGAAGTCCCTCGACGATAGTGACGAGCCCTCTTCCGTGGGATTCGCCTCCTGTGAGAAAACGGATAGCCATGGTCCCGGTCAGCCTCTCGTCGGAACGAGGTCGTCGGAGAGTTCCTCCAGCTGAGAGAAGAACTCGGGGTAGGAGATGGAGACGCAGTCGGAGCCAAGTATCTCCACAGGCCCGTCAGCCGCCAGTCCAGCCACCGCCATGGCCATGGCTATACGGTGGTCCCCTCTGCTGTCCACCCTGGCACCACGGAGCTTCTGGGATCCCGGGATGGTCCAGCCATCGTCGTGCTCGGTTATATCCGCTCCCATAGCCCTCAATCCCTCGGCCACTGCGGCGATGCGGTCGCACTCCTTTACCCTGAGCTCTCCCGCCCCTCTTATCTCGGTGGTTCCCTCCGCCTGTGTGGCTGCCACTGCCAGCAATGGCAGCTCGTCGACCATGGACGGAACCATGTCGGACCCTACCGATACGGAACGAAGGGAGGAGCTTCTGACGATCAGGTCCCCGACCGGCTCGCCTCCTTGGGCGCTCTCGTTCTCCACAGAGCAGTCCAGCCCCATGGACCTAAGGACCTCCAACAGCCCTGTCCTGGTGGGGTTCAATCCCACTCCGGAGAGCCGGACCGACGAGTCGGAGCATATCGCAGCCGCTACGATCCAGAAGGCCGCTGAGGAGAAGTCTCCCGGTACCCTCCAGGATCCTCCGGGAAGGTCGTCGAAAGGATATACCGTGACCGAGTCCCCGTCCCTCCTTATGGGAACCCCCAGATGCTCCAGCATTATCTCCGTATGGTCCCTGGTCGGCAGGGGCTCCACGACCGTCACGCTGCCCTGGGCTGAGAGTCCCGCCAGCAACAGGGCGCTCTTGACTTGGGCGCTCGCCATCGGCAGAACGTACTGGCCTCCGGTCAGTCTGGTTCCCCTTATGGAGAGGGGAAGCCTCTTGCCTCCGTCTCGGCCGTCTATTCTGGCCCCCAGAACCCTGAGGGGATCTACGATTCTGCTCATGGGACGGCGCTGCAGACTGTCGTCTCCGGTAAGCACCGAGAAGGTACCTGGCACCCCGGCCAACAGTCCGCAGAGCAATCTGGCCGTGGTGCCGGAGTTCCCGGCGTCCAGCGTACGGGACGCCTCGGCTATGCCCTCTCCTCTGGCGACCTTAACCCTGTCTCCATGTCGCTCAACCGAGCAGCCAAGCTTCTCCACGCAGTCCAGAGTGCTGGCGCAGTCCGCTCCGGAAGAGAAGTTGGTAACCTCTATTCCCCGGCTGGACAGAGCTCCGAGGATACCTACCCTGTGGGAGATTGATTTATCTCCAGGCACCTCAATTCTGCCGTTTATGGATCTAGTCATCTCTTTTCCTCCTTAGACGGGCCAGCCAAAACGGCTTCCCTGTATCGGGCCGCTCGAGCCGCCCCTCGAAGAGCTTCCTCGGGAGATGCGTCGATAAAGGCCTCCAGAATCTTCACGGTCCGGCGAATAGCCGGCACCAGTTTTTCGTTGTGTTCCAGGACCGAGGCCGTCAGCCAGGAAGGTCCGGACGCCACCCGGGAGGTGTCCCTGAAGCCTCCCGCAGCCATCTTCGAGATCCCGGGAAGCCTCTCCATTGCCTCTCCAGCTCCGAGAGCCAGTGCCGAAGCCAGAACCATGGGAAGATGGCTAATCCAGGCAACCGTCTCGTCGTGTTCGTCCGGATCCATGCATAGGGTCGAAGCCCCGAGGATCGCCGCCATCTCCTCCGCCAGGGACACCGCCTTCTCTTCGACGTCGGATCCCGAAACGAGGGCGATCGTGGCCCCCTCTACGAGGTCCGGCGAGGCGTTTTCCACCCCTCCGGTCTCCTTGCCGGCCATTGGGTGAAAGCCCAGATGCCTTTTGCCCCATATACGCCCGAGGGTCCGGTGAAGGTATCCCCTCACGCTGGAGAGGTCCATCACCGCCTCCAGTCCGTCGCCGAAGGGAACCGCCGAAAGAGAGACGGGAACCATGAGCTCCACCGGAACCGCCAGAACAAGGACCTGAGACCTTGCCGTCAGCCTCTCCAACGAGGGGGCTCTGTAGGTGAAGAGCCCCATTGATTCCCCCAGGTCCAGGGCTGAGGGGTCTCGATCCCAGGCGGCAACCGAGGCGCACCGTCCCCAGGACGTTAGCCTCCCGGCTAGGGAGCCCCCCATAAGCCCCAGTCCGACGATCCCTACATGGCGACCTTCAAGCCCCATTCTGATTCCTCCGGTTCCAAAGCATCCATAAGTCGGGAGATCCGGTTCATCAGCCCGTCGAAGGCAGGAAGGTCCAGCGACTGGGGGCCGTCGCAGAGGGCCTCCTCAGGCCGAGAGTGAACCTCCACTATGAGGCCGTCAGCTCCTGCCGCCAGGGCCGCCAAGCTCATGGGAGCCACCAGGTGCCTCTTGCCGGTGGCGTGGCTCGGGTCCACCACCACGGGAAGATGGGTCAGGGATTTGACCAGAGGTACTATGCTCAGATCCAGAGTGTTTCTGGTGCTCTTGTCGAAGCTTCTTATTCCCCTCTCGCACAGGATCACCCGGGAGTTTCCTCCGGCCAGTATGTACTCCGCCGCCTGAAGCCATTCGTCCACGGTGGAGGCCATCCCTCTCTTGAGGAGTACCGGAGTGTCCACCCGTCCCAACGCCTTGAGCAAGGGGAAGTTCTGCATGCTCCTGGTTCCCACCTGGAGGATGTCCACCTGAGGGGCCAGCCACTCAACGTCCTCCGGCGACATGACCTCCGTGACTATGGGAAGCCCGGTATCCTCCCTGGCCTCCAGGAGGAGGTCTATTCCCTGGCTGCCCAGTCCCTGGAAGGAATAGGGGTTCGACCGGGGCTTGAAGGCCCCTCCCCTGAGCACAGAGGCCCCGGAGGACGCCACTCCCCTGGCCGTCTCGAGAAGCTGCTCCCGGCTCTCCACCGAACATGGCCCTGCCATGACCGCCACGGAACCTCCGCCGATGGAGAGCCCTCGACCTACCTCGACCGGGCCCTGAGGCCCCGACACCTCCAGGCTCGCCAGAGGGTAGGGACAGTTCGTCCGCGAAACCGCCTTCACGGAGGGAAGTTTTTTAAGCTCCAGGTCAGTCTCGGAATGTCCCTCGCAGACTATGGTGCTACCCCTGCGTCCCGGCACCACCCTTATCTGCATTCCCCTGCGCTCCTGATGGTCGCAGACCCTGGCTATATCTAGACTTGAACTCCGTTCGTTCATTTGGACGACTATCATATTCGTGACCTCCCGTCAGATAATTAAAAAAATCGAATAAAAAAAGGCCGGAGCCCGGATGAAAAATCCGGATTCCGGCCCTTTAAGGCTACCTTTATTGCGATATCCCTCCTGTGGAGGGTCTACCCGACGGCAGCAGGTCCCGATGACGGATTTCCATGCGAGCTGAGACCACTGGCGTAATAGCGCCACTGGCCGTCGGTAAAGCTATAGGAGTAAGAACTATCGATGGAGATGGAGACTATCGGCTGGTTCTTAGCTCGTTCCGTCACGGGTATCCCTCCTTTCGTCGTCGGATAATTTTATCGTGCTGTATTGTCGATGCATTTTACGGGGTTATCGGGAAATGTCAAGGGGCAAATTAGCCAGACGGGGGAAAAGGCACCTGTAGAGAGACCACCGATCTAGCCCATAAGGTTCTCTTAAGTTTTTCGTCCTATAGTTTTCCTCTAACGGGGCCACCGCCCCGAGGCAGATGCCAAAAGAGAACGGACAAATAAAATCTGGAGGACAATATGATCGACGATGCAAGAGAAAAGAGGATCGCGAAGATCCTGATCACGACCCTGCTGTGTATCCCGGTGGTCTACTTTCTAACCTTGAACTGGAACGGACTGCTGGATCCCGACGAGGGACGATACGCCGAGGTAGCCAGGGAGATGCTGGCTACAGGCGACTTCGTGACGCCTCACCTCAACTTCACGAAATTCTTCGACAAGCCGCCTCTCTCCTATTGGCTGACCGCCATGCTGTTCCGCCTTTTCGGCCAAAACGAGCTGGCGGCACGTCTCGGTCCGGCAATATGCGGAATCATCACGATATGGCTCGTGTATCTAGTGGCCTCGGCGACCTGGGGGAAAAGGACCGGCTACATATCGTCCATCGTGCTGGGCTCCTCGCTTCTATTCTTCGCCTTGGCACACGTGGTCATAACCGACATGGTCCTGACGTCCTGCGTCACCGCGTCTATGGCTGGATTCTACATGGTTCAAAGAGGGAACCGACGATGGCTTCCCGCCTTTTACGTCAGCATGGCTGCCGGCATACTTGCGAAGGGCCTTATAGGCGTAGTGATTCCTGTCGGTACGGCTGTGATCTGGGCTATCGTCACAGTCGACCGACGGGCGCTCGGCCGCATGTTTTCCCTGAGGTGGTCCGGAGCGTCGCTGGCTATCTCCCTGCCGTGGTTTTTAGCCGTATGCGAAAGGAATCCCGATTTCTTCGACTACTTCTTTATCAGGCAGCATTTTATCCGCTACCTGACCACGGCGGACAACAGATACGAACCGATCTGGTTCTTTCTGCCAATCGTGCTGATCGGCCTTCTCCCCTGGACCGGTTTCCTTCTACGGTCCATGCTCTCCCTTTTCGACGCGGGAAAGGTCATAGAATCTCTGAAGGAAAGGAAAGGAGAGGCTTTTATGTGGATCTGGGCGGCCTTCACAGTTCTGTTCTTCTCTCTCTCCGGGTCGAAGCTCATTCCTTATATCCTACCAGCCTTTCCGCCCCTCTCGGTCGTCATCGGCAGGGAAATAGACTCGCGCATCCGAGAGAACCACGAGGGGAAGAACTCTCTTGCAACCATCTTCACCGTGTCGCTCCTTCTGGTCTATGGCATAGCCCTGGCAGCGCTCCCGTTCTTCTACGGAGAGTACCCCTTCTGGAGCATCGCCAGATGGTCCTTTCCCGATGCATTAATCCTCTGGGGAGGGTCCCTGGCCGTGGTCTACTTGTCGAATCCGCCGGGGAACATGGAGAAGGTCGTCGTGGTCCTAGGCATAGTGGGGCTTCTCAACGGCGTCTGTTCCGTGGGGCTGGGCTCAGTGTACGCCTCGAACCACAGTTCCAGGACCGTGGCCGAATTCATCGGCCGCTACAGATCGCAGGGAGACTCGGTAGTTCAATACGGCGGGTTCGACCAGGGACTGCCGTTCTATCTCGGCCAGAGGGTCGTCCTCACATCCCACTCTCAGGATATGGATTTCGGTGATGCCCATGAAAAGGACAGGTCGTGGTTCTTAGACGACGAAGGACTCCGGGCTCTGTGGCGAAAACAAAAAAAGGTCTTTCTAGTGGCCGAATGCGACGATCTGTCCAAGCTCAGGTCCCTCCTGGCCCCTTCGGTCTATTCGCTGCAAATGCCTGTGGGGAAGGTCCTTTTGTCCAACCGGCGATTCTCCGAAAGGCCCGACGCTCGACTCTCAAGGGGGAGCGATATAAGATGAAAAACGGAATAGGAACCTGGATAATAGTCCCATGCTTCAACGAAGGACGACGTCTGAACCTGGACGCCTTCCGGAAATACCTCAGGTCCCACGAGGACACCGGATTCTGCTTCGTGGACGACGGCAGCCAGGACAACACATGGGCGAGGCTGGAACCGATGCGCTCGGGTTTTCCCCGTCAGACGACGGCTTTGCACCTTAATAGGAACTCGGGAAAGGCCGAGGCAGTCCGTTCCGGCATAAACTTCACCTTGAAACGCACGGCAACGGCAAGATATGTGGGGTTCTGGGACGCCGATCTGGCTACCCCGCTGGACGAGATAGATTCCTTCCGCCACATCCTGAGGGAAAACGATTCATTCGCGGTCGCCAGCGGATCCAGAATCAGGCGAATGGGGGCGTCCATTGAGAGAAGCGTCCTCAGAGACCTTGAGGGCCGAGTCTTCGCGGCTCTCGCATCCCTGGTGCTAGGGCTGGGCTTTAGGGAAACCCAGTGCGGGGCAAAACTGTTCGAAAGGTCCCTAGCGGAAAGAATCTTCCAGGATCCATTCATCAGTTCATGGGGATTCGACGTTGAGATCTTTGCCAGGGTGCTCCGACTTTACGGCAGGGAGAGAACGAAGAAATTGATCTGCGAGGTTCCCCTCAGATCGTGGAGGGAGATACCGGGATCGAAGATGGATTTAGCGGGCAAGCTGAGGTCACTGACGGATCTGGTACTCATATTCCATCGTTACCGCATGCTGCCCCCGATCGTGACAAAATCGTCCCCTATTCGGGGAACGGCTATGAGATCATGGCGTTGAGGGGAACCCACTTTCTGAGATACTGCATCATCGGGGTGACAAACACGGCGATCTGCTTCTCGGTGATATTTCTTCTAACGGACTTCTTCGACGTCGACTACGTGATCGGGAACGGAGCAGGATACGGGATTGGACTGGCGGTATCCTTTATACTGAACAAATACGGGAACTTCAGAAGCCGAGGCAATCTGGGAAGAGAGATCGTCCTGTTTCTGGGCTCCTTCGCCGCAGCCTACGCCTTAAACCTGGCGGTGCTGATCGCCGCCGTCAGATTGATTGGGCTAAATGGGACGCTCTCCCAGGTCGTATCCGGTGCGTGCTACACGATAGCGTTCTATTTTCTGATGAAGGGAATCGCCTTTAAGGAGACGATGCCCTCCGACTCATGAGGGGTGATGAAAATTCGAATCCTGATCGTAGAGGACGACGGCATGATAGGGGAGGAGATACAGGAGGGACTCTCCAGAAGAGGCTACACCGTCGACTGGGTCCGGGACATGGAGTCGGCTGCAACGGCCCTGGACCTGGAGAACTTCTCCATGATGATCCTGGACCTGGGCCTTCCCGACGGATCGGGGCTGGAGCTGCTTCAGAAGATGAGGGACGGGGGGAACAGGCTCCCCGTCATCATACTCACGGCCTGGGACACAGTGCCGAACCGAATAAACGGACTGGACAACGGGGCCGACGATTACATGGTCAAGCCCTTCGAGCTGGAGGAGCTTTCCGCCAGGATAAGGGCTCTCGCCAGACGGGTCAGAGGGGATAGCTCACCGACGATACGGATCGCAGATCTGGAGATAGACCCGGCTACGAAAAGGGTGTCAAAGGACGGCCGGGAGGTCCGCCTCTCCCACAGCGAGTACGTGCTGCTGACGACCTTCGTGGAGAACGTAGGGATCGTCCTGTCCAGAGAAAGACTGGAGGCCTCCCTCTACGGATGGGAAAAGGACGTGGAGAGCAACGCCATACAGGTGCACATACACAACCTGAGGGAAAAGCTGGGGACGGACATCGTAAAGAACGTTCGTGGATTCGGATACCTCATGGATAAAAAACGATGAAATCCATAAAGAGGTCCCTCCTATGGGGACTCGTGCTCGGCACCGTACTGTGCTCCTCGGCGGTCATGGTGATTCTCTTCCTGGCCATAAGGGAGGAGATCTACGAGATCATGGACTATCAGATGGAACAGACGGCCCTGGCCGCCCATCTTAACGGTCGACCGAAGGAATTGGACACATCCAGCGGGTTCGAGGAGGAGACCATATCGTCGGTCATACAGATCAGGGATAAATCAGGCCGACTGATCTACAGCACAGACCCTTCCGCCGAGGTCGAGGCCGTGGGTAAGACCGGATTCTCCCACGTCTCAGGAGAAGGGGAAGGCTGGAGGGTCTACGTCCTGTCCCGAAAGGGCAGGGACATCCAGGTCTCACAGCCCATCTCCAAGCGACGGCAGACGGTGATCATGATCGCCATGGAAACCGCCGGATCCCTGCTATCCCTGGCGGCGGTGCTGGCCTTATGGATATATCTGGTAGTGAACAAAAGCTTCAAGCCTCTGAAAGAGCTCTGCGACAGCATACGCAGTAGAAAGGCGTCCAGGCTGGATCCGGTGAACGAGACGGAGGTGCCGGAGGAGATCATGCCCCTGGTCGTGGAGCTGAACGCCCTTCTGGCCAGACTGGATGACTCCATCAGGAGACAGAAGCGCTTCATCGCCGACGCCGCCCACGAGCTGAGGACCCCTCTCACAGCCGTGGACCTGCAGATCCAGAACACATTGGAGGTCCCTGAAGAGGCCGAGATGGGACGCATGCTTAAAAAGATGAAAAAGGGCATCGGCCGGGCGACGGCCATGGTCAATCAGCTCCTGTCCATCTCCAGGACGGAGGAGACCTTAGGCAAGGAGACCGAAGACGTAGACATCATGCACGTCTTGAGGGCGGTGCTCTCGGAATACGGGCCGTCATTCGAGATGAAACGCATATCCCTTCGTCTCTTGGAACCCATAAGACCTGTGACAGTGAGGGGAAACCGATACGGGCTCAAGACGATGATATCCAGCCTGATCGACAACTCCCTCAAATACTCGCCTCGAGAAAGCTCCGTTACGGTGAAGGTCAGAGGCGAAGGCCAGACACTTATCCTGGAGATAGAGGATGAGGGGCCGGGCATCCCAAACCAGGAGAGGGAGAGGGTCTTCCGCCGTTTCTACAGATATCACGGGGAGAGGGCCATGGGAAGCGGCCTCGGCCTGGCCATAGCCAAGAACGTAACGGACTACCACGGAGGAAGGATATCCATTGAGGACGGGGAAGGCAGGAGGGGAACCAAGATGGTGGTTACCTTACCGATCAAGGGGAAATAGCCCTAGTAGCCGACGTTAGACGTTAAGGGATAGGGTTATCGGTCCACAAAAAGGAGGAAATCTCCGATCCGCCAAGAGCCGAGGACCTCCTCCGACCGTTCCCTTAACCTCGAAATACTAGCTGGATGAATAAATCCAGGTTCGTCAGGTAAATTCTAGGTCGTTACTTGCCGCTGAACACAGGGAAGAAGCTGAACTCTCCGTAATCTTTCATGTCGGAGAGCCTCTTCAGGATTCCTATATCCTCGTCGGTGACGGTAAAATCCAGCTTGGCGTTGTCCACCATGTGAGCTGGGGTCGCCGTCTTGGGAAGAGCGAAAGTGCCCAGCTGCAACACGTATTTGATGCAAAGCTGGGGAACGGTGATACCGTATTTTTCCGCTATCGCCACCAGCTCCCGGTTCCAAAGCGCAACCCCGTGAGCGATAGGAGCGTAGGCCTCCACCAAAATATCGTTCTTTTCACAGAAAGCCATCAGTTCCTCGGGGGTATTGCCGATGTGGGCCAATATCTGATTGACCATGGGCTTCACGGTGCAATCCGCCAGCAGGCTCTCCAGATCGTCGACGAGGAAGTTGGAGACTCCGATAGCCTTCAGCTTGCCGGCTCGATAGCCGTCCTCCAAAGCCCGCCAGACGGCCTTGTTCTCCTCGTAATACCGTTTTTCGTCTCGAAACTCGTTCCAAGGCTGAGGACTGTGTATTATCATCATGTCCAGATAATCCAACCCCATCCTGGAAAGGGTCTCGTCGATGGACGAAGCCGCGGTCTCATAGGTCTTATGCTCGGCGGCCACCTTGCTGGTGACGAAGAGCTTCTCCCTCTCTATCCCGCAGCTCTTCACACCAGCTGCTACACCTGCCTCGTTCTCGTAGGCCTGAGCCGTGTCCATGTGGCGATATCCCAGCTCGACGGCCTGCCTGACTGCCTCCGCGGCCTGATCGTCGGGGATAAACCAGGTTCCCAACCCCAGTTTGGGTATCTTCACTCCGTTGGATAAACTGTAAGTCTCTTCAAAAATCATAGCGAAACACCTCGCAAAGCAATCTTTCTACAAGCCCAATCCTTCAATCCAGGGCTGGATCTCTTCTTCTTTCACCCCGGAGGAGAAACGTCTTCCCTCCAGCCAGTTTCCGTTTCCTGCGGCTTTTCTCAAGAGCTCGCCGCTCTCTCTCAGACCGGAGGCGGCGGAGTCTACGGTGGCAGGGTTTTCCGACGTTGAAGGGCTGGACGACGAGGCGCTGCCGCAAGTCGCAAGGCTAAACACCATCAAAAGCTCTACTAAAACAAACGCCATTTTATTCATCGCAATCCCCCCCTTTGTTTAGAAACTCGACTTGCCTACCCATCGATTGATCTCGCTCTCCGAGGCAGACTCACTAAATCTTCTTCCGGCACCCCAAGTGGCCGCACCGGGACAGGACAAACGAAGAATCTCCTGCGTATCTCCCATCCCGCTCATCCCGGAGGTCGCGAAAAGCGAGATTTTCTTACCGGAAAAATCGTAGCTCTCCAAAAAGGTCTGTATTATCCTCGGCGCTACATACCACCAGATAGGGAACCCTATAAGGACAACATCGTATCGGCCCATATCCTTAACCATCTCCTCTTTCGTCACACCATTGTCCTTCGCCTTCTGGATGTGAAACTTGAGGGAACTGTCCAAAATTCCGCTGGACAGAAGAGCCGACACGGTGACGATGCTCCTCTCCCTGGGGGCCAGCTTGTCCTCCCTGGACCACACCTCTCCGAAAAGCACGTCGTCGTTGAATCCCGCAAACTGAGGGGCGAAATCCCCCAGCATTTCTTTTCCCGCGGTCACCTTGCCCATATTGCCGTACCTCCCTTTAGGCCAGTTTTTCGTACTGCTCGTCGTCCACGATCTCCAGCCATTCGTTGGAACAGTCCTCCCCCGGCACCTCGACCGCTACATGGGCGAACCAGCTGTCCTTGGCTGCTCCGTGCCAGTGCTTGACGCCTGCCGGTATGTTCACCACGTCGCCGGGCGCCAGCTTTCTGGCGGGCTTTCCCCACTCCTGATACCAGCCATAACCGGCGGTACACAGCAGTATCTGTCCTCCACCGGACTTGGCGTGATGGACGTGCCAGTTATTGCGGCAACCGGGCTCGAAGGTTACGTTCCCTATGACCACGCCCTCCAGTGAAAGCATGTTCAGATAACTCTTTCCGAGAAAATACTTGGCGTAAGCGGCGTTCTCCCCGCCTCTGGGAAACAGATCCTCTATCTCGTTCATATTCAGGCCCTCCTTATCTGCGTCTACCTCCATTTACTATTAAAAGCCTCTACTGTCTCACGATATGCCATGCCCAAAACGGCGATCCGTCGTGATATCCGTCTCATCTCTAAAAAGGATTTATACACCCGGGGTAAAGATAGGCGATATACAGATACTGTCCGTTCCTTGCCTGATCCTGCGATAAGGCGGAGAAAAGCTTGATTTCTCGGTCGGAGCGTTCCATCTTGACGGAAAGAACTCGGGAAAACGGGAGGACAAAATAAGGATGAGCGATACGGCGAGATCTTGCGATGATCGGATAGATACTATACAGAGGGCTTTAGCCATGGAGATCGACAGGCGAACCAGGACACGGCCTCGACTGGAAACGGAGATCGCAGGACTGGTTCTCATAAGGGGGAACTCCCCTACCGAGCCGTTGAGCTATACGATGGACTCCAGCATATGCCTGATAGCCCAGGGGAGAAAGCGGATCTTTCTGGGAGAGGAAAGCTATATATACGACGACAGATATTTTTTGATAACCTCGGTGGATCTTCCGGTAGTAGCCCAGGTACTTGAGGCCAGCGAGGCAACTCCGAACATGCTGGAGGCTTTTCTTCGATTGGTGAACTTGCTTAAATCACCGGAGGATCTACCGGTGCTGGGCCTGATGATCAAACGGGAGATATTCTACCGGCTTCTTGTCGGTGAACAGGGCCCCAAATTGAGACGGATAGTCACGGCGGGAAACCACAGCCACAGCATAGCCAGCACGATAGAGTGGCTAAGGAGAAACTTCGCGGATCAGATCAAGATGGACGAACTGGCCTCTCGATCGGGCATGAGCCAATCCACCTTTCATCACCATTTTCGATCCGTAACGGCCATGAGCCCTCTCCAGTTCCAGAAGAGGCTCCGGCTGAACGAGGCGAGACGGTTGATGCTTACCGAACGTCTGGACGCAGCGACGGCGGCGTTTCAGGTGGGATACGAAAGTCCCTCACAGTTCAGCCGGGAGTACAAACGACTTTTCGGAACCCCTCCGGCACAGGACGTAAAAAACATGATCGGGATTTAGACGACAGAGAACTCGAAGTAAACGGAACAAGAGGAACGTCAGAGGAAAAGATCGGAGCTTAAGTATTTCAAGAAAAAAACGGGAATCTCGACATAAGATCGAGATTCCCGCATATTTATCATGGCTGCGCTTCTAAAAACTCGAAGGGCGTCGAAGTTTCAAAATTACCGGAGGCCTCGCCTCCCAGTGCGACGTCCTTCAGGGGCAGATGAAGGACCGGAGCCCCCTCCGCCAAGTCCAACTTATCCAGGTCAACCCAGAACAGGCTCGGGCTGAGCACCCCGTCGAAGTAGTACCTTCTGTTTTTATGATCCGCCAGAGTACGCCACAAAGTCGAGGAGATGTTGGGCTTGTCGGGGGTGGATATTCCCAAAGGTACCGACGCGTTTCTGATAACCCCGAGCACCCCCGCCAAAGCGGTCCTTATGTCTGACGTTTTGGGTATGGCATCGATGTAGAAGGCGGCCCTGACGAATCGATCGGATGCGCGATTGGTCCCGGGAAGCATGGTCAAGCCGCCGATCTCCTGCCAGTAGGCGCAGAGTGCCAACTGTTTATCGAAGGAAGGCGAGTTGGTCATGACCTGATACTCTTTGCCGTGGTGGATCACGAGCTTCCCCTCCAGATACTCGAAAATGGCCGAGTCGCCGGAAAGATCCGATATGGCAAGATGGGCGTGTCCGGTATGTCCGTCCGGGGTCATGGTGGGAACCACGTAAAAAGGTTCCTGGCTCAGAGCCTTCACCGCCTCTTTCACCGTGGCGAACCTATCCAGAACATACTGAGCCCAGGCGGCTATCGAGATAGGAGACCTGGGGTCGCCCTTTTTCGGCTTGGGATACTGCGACTCCACCAGATAAAGCAAATTAACCACCAAGCCTTTTTCGTTCATTCCATCAACAGTAGCGGCGTCGAAGGCGGAGGCCACCACGCTGCCGTAGAGAGAACTCCACTTGACTGAGTTCGGTCCGGCAGCGCCGTCTCTCTCCATACCGCGAGGAAAAACCCAAAGGTTACTCCCTATATCGCTCCCCCAATCCATAGTACGACCGGTTATGATCGTGTCCTCCGGACCGACGTAGGTCACCCTGGTACAGCCGAAAGCCGAACCGACCAAAACCAGCAGGAACGTGAGAAAAACAGCGATAAACGACAACGGTTTTAACTGCAAACGTATCGCCTCCCCCTTAGAATATTACGTAAATTATACACCCTCTGCTGGTTCGATCAAAACTATATAAATCCTCTCGTGTGAAGCGCATTGACGATCATGAACAAAGCGGCAAGCCAATTCGTGTAGGCAAAAAGCTTTTTAAGATGTTTAGGCTTCGCACTCAATGCCATTCTTCCGCCAAGAATCCCCCCAAAAGCGGTGACTACCGCCAGAGGGATGGCCCAAGATGCGTTAAAATCACCTTGAGCAGCATGGCCGGCAAAACCCATAAAAGCAGTTATCGCTATTAAGATAGACGCAGTCCCTACCGCTGTGTGCATAGGGACCCCACAGGCAAAAACCATCAGAGGGACCAGAAAAGAGCCACCTGACACACCGACCATTCCGGATCCGAAACCGGTCAAAATGGCTACAGGCAGTGCGATCCACATATTCACGTTATACGTTTCCAACCCCGCCCCAGATCGAATACGAATAACCCCCAAACGTCTGACCTCGGTGGAGGCTCGACGCTCGGCAACGGGGAGAAGCATGACGATTCCGGCGATCATCAACAGCAAAGAAAACACTATTTTCAATGTAAAACCGCTGAATAGATGTGAAAAGTATCCTCCTCCAAGAGCGGAAAGTGCGGTAACGACACCTACTAAAACGGCTAACACCCACGAGACCGATTTATTTTTTTGGAACACGATCATCGCAGCCATCGACGCGAAAAATAGGATAAACTGGGCCGTCGTCGCAGCTTCATGCATATGGGCACCTCTAGCAACCCCATATTTAGCGGTCTGAGCAGACAAAAAAGCCACAGACCAGAAACAGCGACAAATTAGGCTAAATCAGCGTTAAGATGATTCTCTATTGTCGCTCCGGTGACCTGAACAACTCGGCTTTTACCGTCATTTGGGCACGGCAGATATCGCCCCTGACTTCATCATCAGGAACGAGAATCGAACGATGTTATAGGCCAGGTTTCTCAGTCCTATAGCGGTTGAAGCTCTGGCTTTCCCGATAGTTCGAACTATCAGGTTGCCGGCCTTCATGGTTTGGGCTCCAAAGACGTGCTCCACTCGGCTTCGGACTTTGGATCTTGTTCTGTTACCCTGTTTTTCCCACCACGTGATGGGTTTGCCTCTGTATCCTTTTCGTTGGATCTTCGGTCTGTAGCCTTGTTCCTCAAGCCAAGAGATTTTCTCATGGCTTCTATAAGCTGAGTCGGCATAGACGTCTTTGCTGCTGTTACTGGGATCGATGAGTTCCTCGAATACATTGCTGTCGTGGACCGATGCCTCGGTTACGCTGTATTTACGGATGATCTTGTTCTGAGAGTCGATCTCTATGTGGTTCTTGTAGCCGAAGGAGCTTTTGCCGTTTTTCTTCGTCCACCTGGCATCGGTGTCTTTTTGAGATCTCTTGTTGTCGGGCCAGTCTTCCGGTGGTTCTCCATCCTTGATCTTGCGGTTTTCATCCCGTTTGTTCCTCTGGATCGGGACCTTCACTATGGAGGCATCCACTATCTGCCCTTTTTTTGCCTCGAAGCCGCTTTTACGGATGTGACCGTCAAAAAGATCGAACAGAGGCTTCATCAGTTCCGCCTTGGTCAGCTGCTCCCGAAAAAGCCATATAGTCTTGGCATCAGGGACTTTGGCTTCCAGGGAGAGGCCGAGAAAACGTCTGAAGGAAAGCCTGTCCCTTACCTGAAACTCCATTGCGTCGTCCGACAGGTTGTACAGTGCCTGAAGCACCAGGATCTTGAACATGAGAAGAGGAGGGAAGGGCTTTCTTCCTCCCAGAGAATCCTTCTGTCTGAGCCCTTCGCGGAAGTCCTTCAACGGCTGCTCGAAGATGGACCAGTCCACCGCTTTCTCTATTCGTACCAGTGGATCGTTCACCTTTTCAAGGCTATCGTAGGCTATTTCTTCCGCAAAGAGGCTCCGCTGTTTCAAGGGGATCCCATCCCTTCTCGAGAATTTTTGGTTACAACCGGTATTTTAACATCCCAGCCTAAACAGGGGTTTTTCTCCCTGCCAGTTAGGGGAGTTTTTAGAGATGCCCATATGGATACCTGCGATAGCCAAAATCACGACATAAAAATTACCTCCACCCTTGCCTACCATAGTCATGGTGATAGCCACGATTAAAATAAGAAAGGCTACGACGGTTAAACTCGTCATTCAAGAATCCCTCACCGCTTTGCATCCAGGGACATCGGCAGAAAAAACTCGGGCTCCCGACGGGAGGAGAAGTTGTCCCACATCTTCTTTCCCAAAGAGGCCACGGGCTCCAGCTTCAGCACCCTAGCACCGGTAGGACAGGCCTTCACGCAGGCGCAGCAGAAAGTGCAGGCCACGCCGTCGGTTACGTTGGGATCCTTCGAATCCACCGCCCCTACGGGACATACCGCGGCGCATTTTCCACAGTGAACGCACATCTCTACATCGGTTACGGGAGACCCCTCCGGCATGGTGGAGGGAACTTTGTAGGGCCTCTTCCCAGGCAGATCCGCCTCGGGCAGCTCGGAGACCGAATCGACAGCGCCAAGCATCTTGGCCATCTTGGCCCCGAAAGACCGTATCACAGGCATGTCGTAGCCGTCCGGCCTGCCTATGGCTGTAGGATACTTTTCGTCGGCGAAGGAATGCTCGCCGATGAAGGCCGCTCCGACAACCACCTTGAACTCCTTCTCCTTCAGGAGATCCCCAAGCTCCAACAGCGCATCGTCGTAGTGCCTATTGCCGTAGACCACCACGGCTACGGCGGGCCGTCCGTCTCCCCGGAGTTTCTCCAGCAAAGCCCGTCCCTCTTTGGCGATCCTGCCGGAATAGACAGGCATCCCTACCAACAGAACGTCTCCCTCGGGAAGGATGGCCGTCTCTCTCGCCTCCGGCAATGTAGCATCCAAAAAGGAAAGCTTCGATCCCATACCCTCCACGATCTCCTTCATAACTCTTGTGGTCGTCCCGGTGGGAGAATAGCTTACGACAGCCGCTGTATCGAACTTCAAGATAAAGACCCCTCTCTTGTTGATAAAGATACTCCGATATCCTACACCCTGAAGGTCCGATCGTCACCATCGTCCTTCCATGATGTAGAATGGTCGGCAAAACCACTAAAACGGAGGATGGCTATATGAACTTTCCCTTTATGCAGGATCCCTTGCTCGGCATGGGACTGGTGATCTTCTTCGGCTATTTTCTGGGACACCTGGCGGTGAAGGCCGGGCTTCCCAAGATAACTGGCTATCTCGCCGCAGGATTGATACTGAACCCCACCGTCTTCGGCCTGGTTCCCCAAAGTGCCATAGCGGGAACGAACACGATGGTAAACGTGCTACTGTGCGTCATAACCTTCGAGATCGGGGGATCCCTGGCTATAGATAAAATACGCTCCCTCGGCAAAAGCATCGTGGCAATGACGATTCTGGAGGCCGAAGGGGCCTTTCTGGCGGTGATACTCGGTATGATCCCCTTTTGCGTGCTCTTAGGATCCCATTTCGGCATCTCCGGAACCCCGGCGGTGCTGGCCTTCTCCATTTTGATGGGAGGATTGGTCTCCCCTACCGACCCGGCGGCGACGATAGCGGTAGCCCACCAGTATGGAGCGAAGGGACCTGTTACCTCGACCATATTGGGCGTATCCGCCTTCGACGACGGTTTCGGCATAATAAACTTCGGTCTGGCTCTGGCTCTGGCCAGAACGATAATGGGAGGAGGAGAACTTTCCCTCTTCTCGGTGCTGCTCTCTCCGGTCTGGACGATCGTCCTCTCCGCTGCCGTGGGATGCGTCTTCGGCATAATGGTCGATCGAATGAGCTCCAAGGCCCTGGACGGCGAGGGAGGCGGAGGGCTCACCATAGTGCTCGTAGGAGGGCTTATGGCCTGCTTCGGCGTCGCGGAGGCGCTGAAGGCCGACGAGCTTCTGGCCACCATGGTCATGGGAATCTGGGTGGTTAACGCCAACGATCGCTCCGACGAGATCTTCGACTTCGTACAGTCCACTCTGGAGGAGCCGGTGTTCCTCATCTTCTTCTGCGTGAGCGGAATGACCCTCGACATGCCGTCGCTTCTGTCTTCCCTGGCCTTCATTCCGGCGGTCGTGCTCTTAAGGGTGCTGGGCAAGGCGGCGGGAATCTACGGAGGGGGCGACCTCACAGGGGTGGACGGTAGAACCTGCCGATACGTGATAGGAGGGCTAATCCCCCTGGGCGGCATAGTGATCGGTCTGGCGTTGACCCTCAAGAGGATCCCCGAGATGGCCCCCTTCGCGGACACTCTGATAAACGTCATCATAGGCTGCACGGTAATACACGAATTCATAGGCCCTATGACGGCCCGATGGGCTTTGAAGAGCTCCGGCGAGATCGATAAGTAGATCTCGTAGGTGCTGAAAACTCCGGAAAGAACAGGTGATCGAGTTGAACGACAGACTGAAAGAACTCAGAACGACCATAGACGAGCTGGACAAAGACATCGCAAAGCTGCTGGCGAGACGGGTGGAGACTGCAAAAGAGATAGGTAGAGCCAAGGGAGACGGCCCTATCTACGACCCGGTCAGGGAGGAACGGATCATACGCCGTTTCAGCGAGATGAACCCCGACCTGGATCGAGAATCCCTGTCCACCATACACAAAGAGATAATATCCCTCTGTCGATCGGTCCAGGTCAGACCTACCGTGGCCTGTATGGGCCCCGAGGGGTCCTATTCCCAACAGGCCATGGAAAGAGCCCTGGGATCCTCGATCGACCCCCTGTTCGTGACCGGTCCCAGAGAGGTGTTCAGGGCCGTCGAGACCAGCAGGGCCTCTCTCGGGCTCGTGCCGGTGGAGAACACCGTGGAGGGGACCGTCTACGCGACCCTGGACGGATTCTCCGAGACAGGACCGGAAATGACTGTGATACAGGAGGTTAGCCTTCCTATAAGACACGTCCTTGCCTCGACCTCGCCTCTCTCGGAGATAAAACGGGTGGTCTCCCACCCCCAGGCCCTGGCCCAGTGCAGACTCTGGCTGGAGGAAAAGCTACCGGGAGCGAAAAAGGAACCGGTGGGTACCACCAGCCACGGAGCCGCCATAGCCTCTTCCGAACCGGGAACGGCAGCGGTGTGCAGCGCCAAGGCGGCGGAGGCAAACCGAATAAATATACTTGCCAGGGACATACAGGACAGATCCCACAACAGGACCAGGTTCTGGGTAGTAGGCCCCAAGGGTTCAACCAGATCCGAGGGGGATAAAACCTCCATACTCTTCTCCGTACCTCACAGACCGGGATCCCTCCTGGGAGCGCTGGACCCTCTCCGTACGGCAGGGGTTAACCTGACTGCCATACAGTCCCGCCCCATGCAGGGCAACCCCTTCGAATACCTGTTCTTTCTGGACATGATGGGCAACTCCTCCGATCCGGAGATATCCGACGCCCTGGAAGCCATGAGAAAATCCTGTTTATCCATGAGGGTGCTGGGTTCCTATCCCTCCGACATCGTGGTTCCAAGAGAGTAATAGGTATAAAATAAACTGAGAAAAATCTATTTTCAGAGAAAAAAGGAGCTCTCAGGAGGGATCCTATGTTCATCGCATCCAAAAGCGCAAGAAGCACCTTCGTAGCGATATTGGCCATCCTCATATTGGTGACTGCCTTGCCGATTTTAATCTTCGTAAGAAACGAAAGCGACAGAGAGACCGACCTGGCCCTAACGACTTTGGACAACGCTCTGGACCTCCAGACGAACTATATCGCCCGCTGGTTCGACCTGAGCATAATGGAGGACATAAAGGCCGTATCGAAACTCCACTCCGTCCAATCTCTCGACCTCCATGCCATGGCGCAAGATCTCCATGCCATGGCACACGGCAGAACTGATCTGGCCAGACTGCTCTATATCGATAGAAACGGCAACCCCGTCTTGGACAGCGAGGTCGGAGATATCTCCGAGAGACAATTCAACGTATTGGACCGGAAATACTTCACTCTGGGAAAGGAAGGAGTTCCCCATATAACCTCGGTCATCCAGGCCAAAGACAAAAAAGCGGTTCAATTCATCGGATTCTCCGTTCCCCTAATCATAGACGGAGCATTCGAAGGAGTCATACTGGGCTCCGTAAGACTCTCCAATCTTATAAATTTGATACAAAATCACAGCTTCGGAAAAGGAGGGTATTTCCGGCTCTTCGACCATAACGGAATACCCTTAGGAGAGAATTTTTCGGAGGCAACCCCTTGTTTTTCCCCAGATGAGGTAAAAAACGAAGAGGGGCTGTTGATCGATAACATCTCGGAAAACGGTAAAAAACAAATGCTAAAAATAGCGCCCCTTGCCTACGGGAATCTTTTCATAGGGGCAGCATTAAACATGGACGAGATCAAGGCCGGATCAAGTCGCATAGTTAAAACACACCTCAAGATACTGATCTCCTCAACAATAGTAGGAATATTTTTCTTCCTGCTTCTGTCTCACAGCATCACAAAAGCCATAGACGAACTGCAAAAGCAACTCTTCTCGGCCTCGGAGGCAGACTACGCTCCGACCCCCACCCCCCCATCGGGCATGCCACTGGAAATAAAGCGAATCTGGAAAAGCGTGGAAGACCTCAAAGAAAAGGTTTGCAAATCCATCCAAGAAGTCAGGGAGATGAGCGTAAGGGATTCACTGACGGGGCTCCACAACAGACGGTACTTCGAGGAGGAAGTCTCCCGACTGGGGCGTGGAGATCAAGACCCGATAACAGTGGCGATGTGCGACGTCAACGGACTAAAGCTGGTTAACGACGCCCTGGGACACGAGTGGGGAGACAAGCTTATAAACAAGGCCGCAACGGTGTTAAAGGACGTATCCCAACCGGGAGACACCGTAGCCAGGCTGGGAGGAGACGAATTTGCCCTGCTTGTGCCTAACAGCTCGGAAAAGAGGGACATCGGAGCAGAACTGAAAGCAAGGCTGGAACAGGCCGACTCGAACGGAGACATTCCTCTTCAAATGGCCTGGGGCATAGCTACAGGAGAGGCATCGAGAAGATCGATAGAGGAGATAATCAAGGACGCCGACGAGAGAATGTACGCACGGAAGGAAACCCAGAGGGACGACGCCAGGGACGCCATACTGACCTTCTTCCTGAGGATGATTTCCTCCAGAGAGGGTCGCAAGGTGGGACACATGAAAAGGTGCCGCTCAATAATGGCGGCCTTCGTTCCCACCATAGACGAGGTGGACGAGATCTTCCGCAAGAGGATGATCCGTCTTGCCGAAATACACGATATCGGCCTGGTAGGGGTGGACCCGAAGATACTTGGCAAGAAAGGCCCTCTAACCGATGAGGAGAGGAAAGAGGTTCGAAGCCACCCTGAGATAGGCTACCGGATCGCAATAGCCGCCCCCACCCTCTCGGACCTGGCCGACGCCATACTGCACCACCACCAGAGATGGGACGGAACCGGCTATCCCTTCAGGAAAGACCCCGTGTCGGGAAAGGGTATTCCTCTGGAAAGCAGAATCATGAACCTGGTGGACTCCTACGAGGCCATGACCCACAAATACTACGGAAAGTCCATGACCCACGAGGAGGCAATTGAGGAGATACGCCGCTGTTCCGGAACCCAGTACGACCCCGAATGGGCCGATCGTTTCCTGGCGTTTCTGAAAGAAAAAGGCCCCGGAGTGCTATGACTCCGGGGCAGGTAACTACTACGAGACCCTTGGCAACGCACCTTTCCCTCACACTGGGCCCCGATGCTACAATGTCTCTGATCCACATCCCAGACGTTCGGAGCTGATCTCTATGAGGGCAATCCACCTTTCTTTCGGTGAACGGACCTTCTATCTATGGAGAGAGGAACCCAGGGAAAAACCTCAATCCCCCGACCCAACCCTACGGAAACACCTCGTCCAGGGGGAGCTGTTTCAGCCCTCTAGACGAATGACCGCCGTAAAACGGACCTTATGGCTTCCAGCAAGAGGGTCAGTCCCTGTTCCATCGTCGCCACTTCTGGGGGACGAGCCGGACCGGCGAAAGAAGACCATTCTGGCTCCATTTTCCCTCTCCGTACTGCCCCTGAAAACCCAGGACCTCCAGGACCTTTTCCAACGGGACTCGCTGGAGGTTCCTCCGGGAACTGGGCTCATCCTGGGCCGGTCCCTTCACTGGGGACTCAGGCTCTTTCGGCTGGTGGGAAACCTCATAGCCCAGGAAAGCTACCTTCCGTCGCTGATCCAGCGTGACTCGACCTGGGAAGCGATCTGGATCCCCGTCCTGTCGGAGGAAGGGGAGAGGGCCATGGAACATCTGGCGGAGAGCCTGCCCGGGGTGCTTCGCTCTATGGCCTTGGGGGAAAAGCCGCCGGAGATCCCGGCCATGGACCATACCAGAGAAATGATCTCAACGGTGCTGGACGGCCTGATCCGGCTTAGACTTTCAAAAGGGCCCAAAAAAGCGCTGCCTAGCCTTCACGATGTATGGTTGGATAACGTACAATATCTTTCGCACATTTACTTGAGGTAAAACTTGGCAGTAGCCCCCACAAGGGTTATGTTTTAGGTGACAAAGCCAAAAACATATTGTCCCGAGGGAGGGCTACCGCAAATGTACGATACCACAGATAACACCGGGAAGACAAAGGGTGATTCCAAGATCATAAGGATCGACGAACAGGAGATTCGCTCCCATCTGGATCGGATAGTAAAGGGAACCGTAGAGGATACCCTGAACTCGTTGCTGGATGCCGAGGCGGACGCAATCTGCCAGGCCGGTCGTTACGAACGTACCCCGGACCGTCTGGACACCCGTGCCGGCTATTACAGCAGGAAGCTTCAGACCAAAGCCGGTGAGGTGCAGCTGAAGGTTCCGAAGCTCCGTAAACTGCCCTTCGAGACTGCGATCATCGAACGTTACCGTCGCCGTGAGAGCTCGGTGGAAGATCACCTTAAGGCTCTTCATAAGTTCTATCTTATGCAGTAGCCCACTCTTTGCAGAGGACTTCCGCCTGTTCTAGAACGGTCTGGGTCGCTTTTTCCTGTTTGTCCGGCGGATATTTATATTTCCGCAGGATCCTTTTTACGATAACCCGTATCTGGGCACGGGCATTTTCTCTGACAGCCCAGTCTATGCTTACGCTTCGTCTAACCGCCTCGACCAACTCATGGGCGATAGCCTTCAACGTGTCATCCCCCATAACCTTCACTGCACTGTCGTTTACCTCAAGGGCATCGTAGAAGGCGACTTCATCGTCGGTCATGTTCAGACTTTCGCCACGACGCAGGGCCTCTCTCATATCCTTGGCCAAATTGATGAGTTCCTCTATCACCTGTGCGGCCTCGATAGCTCGATTCTGATATTTTCGAATGGCCTTCTCCAACATCTCCGCAAAGGACCGCCCCTGGACGACGTTTTTACGGGACCTTGCCCTTATCTCGTCGTTCAGGAGTTTTCTAAGCAGCTCCACAGCCAGATTCCGGTGAGGAAGTTCCCGAACCTCCTGAAGGAAATCATCGGAGAGAATCGAGATATCCGGTTTTTTCAGCCCGACGGAATCGAAAATATCGATAACCTCGTTAGACGTAACAGCCCTAGATATCAACTGGCGAATAGCGGTGTCCATCTCCTCCGGGCTCTTTCCTTCGCCCTCCACCGTCGCTTTCGCCAGCCCGGATCGGACCTCCTGGAAAAACCCGACGTCGTCACGAATTTTAAGGGCTTCATCATGGGGCACGGCGAGAGCAAAAGCCTTGGAGAGAGCGCTAACCTCCGCCAGATAACGTTTTTTGCCGTCATCCAGCTGAAGGACGTGCTCCATGGCGGCGGCGATACCGGCGATACGCCTTGCCGGTTCCGCCCCGAGGAAAGAGGTGTAGTCGAAGCCGTAATACATGGACGAAACGACATCGAATTTCTCCAACATCACTCGGACGGCTTCTTCCTGATCGATGGCCGCCTTACCTCGCCCGCCCGCTTCGGTGTAGTCGACCAGGGCTTGTTTCAACTGCTCCACAAAACCGATATAGTCGACGATCAGACCACCGGGTTTATCCTTGAACACCCGGTTGACCCGTGCTATGGCCTGCATAAGGCCGTGCCCTCGCATCGGCTTGTCGACGTACATGGTATGCAGGGAGGGGCAGTCAAAGCCCGTCAGCCACATATCCCGAACTATAGCCACTTTCATAGGATCGCACGGATCCTTGAATCTCTTTGCCAGAGCCTCGCGCTGAATTTTACTCCGAATATGGGGCTGCCATTCGGCGCAATCCGATGCGGAACCGGACATGACGATCTTGACTACGCCTTTATCGTCGTCCTCGCTGTGCCAATCGGGGCGAAGCTTTACGATAGCATCGTACATCTCCACACAAATTCGGCGACTCATACAGACCACCATAGCCTTGCCGTCCAAAACCTGAAGCCTGGCATCAAAATGGCCTACCAAATCCTCAGCGACAAGTGCGATTCGCTTTTCCGTCCCTACCATCGCCTCGAGGGCGGCCCACTTGGTGCGGAGCTTTTGTTTGTAGGACTCTTCCTCTCCCTCGGTGATCTCCTCAAACTCCGGATCTATAGTCGGTTTTTCCTCTTCTCTCAGTTCTATCTTCGCGAGCCTGCTCTCATAGAAGATAGGTACGGTTGCGCCATCCTCCACCGCCCTCAAAATGTCGTATTTATCGATGTAGTCGCCGAAGACCGCCGGAGTGCTACGGTCACCTCGTTCGATAGGGGTGCCGGTAAACCCGATGAAAGAAGCGTTAGGTAGAGCGTCATGCATGTGCCGTGCAAATCCATCGATGAAGTCGTACTGACTGCGATGAGCCTCGTCGGCGATAACCACGATATTCCGGCGACTGGATAGCTCAGGGTATCGCTGCCCCTTTCCTCCGGGCAAAAACTTCTGGATCGTGGCAAAGACAACCCCACCGGAGGAAACCTGAAGAAGCTCCTGAAGATGCTCCCGACTCTCGGCCTGAGCCGGTGTCTGCCGCAAAAGGTCACGGCAGGACGAAAAGGTGCCGAAGAGCTGATCGTCCAGGTCGTTCCGGTCGGTTATCACCAGCAACGTGGGGTTTTCCATGTCAGGGTGGCGAATGATTTTACCGGCGAAAAAGGCCATCAAAAGGCTCTTGCCGCTTCCCTGGGTATGCCAGATCACCCCGATACGGCGACCGCCGAAATGAGCGGATCCAGAACCGGAGGATACCCTGAGCCCACGCAGTTTAAAAGGGTTATTGGCGTCGTGTTCCGGGAAGCGAGCGTACAGCAGGTTGGGATTACCATCGATACCGCAGGCTGACAGAGTGCATTTGACCGCTTTATTCACCGCATGAAACTGGTGATAGGCCGCCGTTTTTTTGACGATAGAAGCTCCAGAGAACCTCGAGGAGCGACATCTTCGCCGTCTACGGTGCGCCACGGAGTGAACCGGTCCCACCCGCTGGAGAGAGTTCCGCTTCGGGCCTCCAACCCATCGGATATGATAAGCATTTCGTTGTAGATAAACAGGCTCGGGATATCCTTTTTATAGGTCTGGAGCTGGTTGAAGGCATGACGGATGGTGGCCTTCTCGTCCGCAGGGTTTTTGAGCTCGATGACGCTAAGAGGCAAGCCATTCACGAAAATAACCACATCGGGCCGTCGGTTTCTGCGATCCTCGACGACGGTAAACTGGTCGACCGCTAGCCAGTCGTTGTCCTCCAGATCCTCGAGATCGAGAAGCCATACCTTATCGTGAACCTCGATACCGTCCTGCATATAGGACACGTCCACCCCATCGGTGAGCATACGATGGAAACGACGGTTATTCTCGATCAGGCTGGGAGATTCGGTTAGAGTGATTTTCCTGACCGCCTCCTCGACGGCGTCGGCGGAGAGGTGAGGGTTGATGTTCTCAAGGGCGGCCTGAAGCCTTCCGACAAGGACGACCTGATCGTAACCCCGGCGCTCACAGGCTGGACCATCGGGACCGATGTCCGGCCCGAATGCGGTTTTCCAACCTAACGAGGAAAACCATTCCAGTGTGGTCTGCTCTAAGGCGTTTTCCGAGGTTTTATTCATCGTCTTTCCCCCTTACGACGTCGATGGTCATAACCCGGCCTCTTCGACAAACCTCTCCGCATCGGGGACTCGCAGTTCTCCGGAGATAAGCTTGGGAAGCAGGGTATCTCGAAGGGAGGCGAGATATTTTGACTCAAAAAAATTTTCATACCATCGATCAAAAATAGACCCCACAGAATTATTAAACATAGCAAGAATGTCTTCAGGTGGCTGTACAACCAAGATTTGCTTCATATCTCGTCCAGTAAAGTGCCCGAGCCCCGTAGTCTGTTTATTTCTCGCAATTTCAGCAAGCAAGGAGCGCATAGATTTTAGAAGGTAAAAGATAAAGTGCTTTTCGATTTTTTTATGAGGAAGAACACGAAAGATATGTTGATTCAACCAAGCGGGACCCCCACACCAGATAAAAGGTAACTATTCAGTCCCCCTGCGGATTTAGCTCCTAAATCAGCAGGGGGACTGAATAGTTACGATTCCTGACCGTATATGGCGATGTCGCCCAGGCGACCGCCTCGCTCTTCGACGAAACGCTCGCTTTGAACGAACATGCCGCCGGAGCCACAGCACGGGTCGTACACCCTTCCCTTGTAGGGCTCTATCATCCCGACAAGCAGTTTAACCACACATCGAGGGGTGTAAAATTCCCCGCCACCTTTGCCCTCGGCTGCGGCGAAACGACCGAGGAAATACTCGTATACTCTGCCGAGAACGTCTTTTGATCGGGATTCATCGTCTCCAAGCCCTATCTTGCCGATTATGTCGATTAGCTCCCCTAGACGGTATTTATCCAGCGAAGGACGTGAGTAGTCTTTGGGAAGAACTCCCTTGAGGGTCGGGTTTTCCTTCTCTATAGCCACCATAGCGTCGTCTACTACCTTTCCTATGGTCGGTTGCTTAGCGCTGTTCTGTAGCCTTTTCCAGCGGGCCTCTTGGGGAACCCAGAAGATGTTGGCCGCCGCGTATTCGTCCCGGTCCTCCGGGTCAGTGTAGTCGGTTTCCTTCATGGCCTCCAACTCGGCGTACTTGCTCTGGAAGGCATCGGAGATGTATTTGAGAAAGATCAAACCCAGAACCACGTGTTTATACTCCGAAGCGTCCATATGTCCCCGAAGCTTGTCGGCAGCGGCCCACAACTGATTCTCAAAGCCAAGGTTGGCGCCGTTCGTCTTTTTTTCCGCCATATTTCTCCCTCTTTCCCATCTATTAGCTATAGGTTGTCGTCTCTTTCTTGTGCATCTCGAATGCGCTTTATTTCCCGATCGAAGTCCGATACGAACTCCCGGTCCTGTCTCTCTCTATATACGTCGTATTCCTGCTCGGCCTTCAACCTTGAGTGCCCTTGATGGTGAATTCCTTCAGGGTTTTGGTCGCCCAGATACGAAACTGGGTGGCCTCATAGCTGCTGACCCGGTATCCTACGGCGATAATGGCGTCAAGATTATAATATTTTGTGCTGTAGTTCTTACCGTCGGCGGCAGTTGTTTCCAAAATGGAAACAACTGCTTCCTCGTTCAGTTCACCGGAGACAAAGATATTTTTTAGATGCTTGCTGATAGCCGGTATCTTTACATTGAACAGTTCAGCCAACGCTTTCTGTGTCAGCCAGAAATTTTCGTCGTGAAACAAAACGCCGATTTTCTTATTTCCTTCCGGGGTATTATAGAGGATTATATCGTCATTCATAATCCCACCTCTTTCCCGTTTTATTAGCCCCACGCCGTCGATCAGACACGATTATAGATAGCTGTCCGCTTAACCGATTATGATGATATCACTGTTGCACAAAACAAACCAAGAGGTAGGGCTTCTGCCATTTAGCATAGTCCCCACCTCTTGCACGTCAAACACATCTCAAAAAAATATAGCGTCGTTTATTTAATCGATATCAGCAATTCTATCGACAAAAAGTCGTTTTTTGTGCCAGAATCAGTTAAAAATATCGAGCTTAATTATGCTCTTGTTGAACAAAGGTCTACCCAATAGCCGAGGCTATCTCACCTATCAGTTTCGCTCCGCAGGCCACTCCCTTTGGGCCTCCGCCGGAGCGGTGAACCGCCTTCACCACGGCGCTTCCTACCACAACGCCGTCCACCAGAGGGGCTACCTGTGCGGCCCTCTCCGGACCGTCTATTCCGAACCCCAGCGCCAGAGGCACCGATACGTTACGCCTCACCCTTTCGATATAGCCCTCCATTCCCTCGTGAAGGCTTCCCTGACCCGTCACCCCCAATAGGGACACGCAGTAGACGAACCCCTCGGCCCTGTTGCCTATCTCGGCCAACCTGTCGTCGGCTATGTTGGGGGAGACCATGAGTATAGGGGTCACGCCGCGACTTTTAAGGGCCTGGTGAAGTTCGTCTCCCTCGTCGAATGGCAGGTCGGGAACTATCACCGCCGCCACACCGGCGTCTGCCAGGTCTGAGGCGAAACGGTCCACTCCGTAGGACATGATCGGATTGAAGTATCCCATCAGTATGATCGGAACAGCTACCTTTCCGGCTATCTCTCCGGCGGTTTTCACCACCGATTCCAGGGTGGTGCCACAGGCCAAAGCCCTCTGCCCCGCCTCCTGTATCACCGGGCCGTCCGCCAGCGGATCGGAAAAGGGCATGCCCAGTTCAACCGCGTCGGCACCGGCTTCAACCATGGCCTCCACCAGGCTGACGGTGGTCTCCAGGTCCGGGTCTCCCGCCATCACGAAGGGAATCAGAGCGGTTCCCCCGTCGAAAATCACCTTAAGGTCTCTCATATCCGATCGTCCTCCTTCAGAAGAAACGGCCTCACCGAGTCCATGTCCTTGTCGCCCCGGCCGGACAGGTTCACCACCACTATGGTGTCCTCGTCCAGCTCCGGAGCCATAACCGAGACCTGGGCCAGAGCGTGGGAGCTCTCCAGGGCCGGTATTATCCCCTCCAGGGAACAGAGTTCGCCGTATGCCGCCACGGCCTGGTCGTCGGTGACGGAGACGTACTCCACCCTACCGCTGTCCTTGAAGAAGCTGTGCTGGGGCCCCACTCCGGGGTAGTCCAGCCCCGCCGATAGGGAGTAGGGCTCTATGACCTGTCCGTCGTCGGTCTGGAGCAGATAGGATCTGCTGCCGTGGAGGACGCCGACCCGGCCCTCCGACAGTGTGACGGCGTGCTCTCCAGTCTCTACCCCGTGTCCCGCCGCCTCGACCCCTATCATGCGGACCGAATCGTCCTCCACGAAGGGATAGAAGATTCCCATGGCGTTGCTTCCCCCGCCCACGCAGGCCACGACGACGTCGGGCAGACGTCCCTCGTCGGCCATGATCTGCTCTTTGGTCTCGTCGCCTATGATCCTCTGGAAATCTCGGACCATGGACGGATAAGGATGGGGGCCGACGACCGAGCCTATGATGTAGTGGCAGTCCTCCACGTGGGCGACCCAATGGCGTATGGCCTCGTTGGTGGCGTCCTTCAGGGTCTTGTTTCCCGAGGATACCGGGACCACCTCGGCGCCGAGTAGCCTCATTCGGTCAACGTTCATCCTCTGTCTCTCTATGTCCAGCTCGCCCATGAAGACGGTGCATTCCATGCCGAATCTGGCGGCGGCGGTGGCGCTGGCGACACCGTGCTGTCCCGCTCCGGTCTCGGCTATTATCCGCTTCTTGCCCAGGCGGCGGGCTATGAGTGCCTGGCCCAGGGCGTTGTTTATCTTGTGGGCTCCCGTGTGGTTCAGGTCCTCCCTCTTGAGGTAGATTTTTGCGCCCAGGGCGTCGGAAAGCCTCTCGGCGTAGTACAGAGGCGTGGGGCGACCGCTGTATTTGTTCAGCAGTAACTTAAGCTCCTCCTGAAAATCGCCGTCGGTCCGCACCTCCTGATAGGCTCGGTCCAGTTCCTCCAGGGCCGGAAAAAGCGTCTCCGGCACGTAGCGACCGCCGTATGGGCCGAAATATCCTTTTTTATTCATGATTACAGCTCCTCTCCCTCAAGGCCCCTGACGATCTCGACCGCCCGAGCCATCCTATTTCCGTCCTTTATTCCCGGGGCAGTCTCCAGGGCGCTGTTCAGATCCACCGCCGGAGGTGTTGTCGTCCAGACCGCCTTTTCCAGATTGTCCGGCCCGAGTCCTCCCGCCAGTATCCATGGTCGGCCTATTTGCCTGCCTCGAAGTATCTTCCAGTCGAAGGGACGGCCTGTTCCTCCGGTGGCCCGGCCGACCCTGCCGTCCAGCAGAAGCCAGTCCCCCCCGCCGTAGGACAGGGCCTCGTCCAGGTCCTCTTTCGAGGCTATGCCGAAGGCCTTGATCGTCCTGATCGGCACCGAAGCCACGATCTCGGGGCTCTCGGAACCGTGAAACTGAACGCAGTCGAAAAGGCGGCTGGAGACTATCTCTCTCAGATCCGAATCGGACGGGTTCGCCACCACCGCGACGGTAGACGAAAAGGGAGGCAGCCCTTCGACGAGACTCGACACGTCCTCCAGGGAAACTTTTCTAGGGCTGTCCGCCAGTATGAATCCCAGGGCATCCACCCCCAGGGAAAGGGCCGTCTCCACGTCTTCCCTGCGGGTCAGGCCGCATATCTTGATCTTCACGGCGCTCCCCTCAGCTCGGCGACAATCGAGGCCGGATCGTCGGACCGCATAAGCGCCTCTCCCACCAGAACGGCGTCCACCCCGGCGGCCTTCAGCCTTTTCGTATCCTCGCCGGAGCCTATGCCGCTCTCGGCAACGACTACACGGCCGTCTCTGGCACCGAGGCGGGTCATCTCTCCGATAAGCCGCTCCGAGACGGAGAGGTCCACGGAGAAGTCCCTCAGATCCCTGTTGTTGATGCCCACTATTTTCGCGTCGGCCTCCAGTGCTCTATGCAGTTCTTTTTCGTCGTGGACCTCCACCAGAGGCTCCATGCCGAGTTTCGCCGTATGGGATATCATATTCTTCAGCCCGTCTCCGGGAAGTATGGCCGCTATGAGCAGCACGGCGTCGGCCCCTATGAGGCGGCTCTGTTCCAGTTGAACCGGATGGATAAGAAAATCCTTCCGAAGTATGGGCAGCTCCGTCCCGGAGCGGAGGGAGCACAGCACATCCTCGCCTCCCAGAAAGAAGTCCCTGTCGGTCAGTATGGACAGTGCGGCGACTCCGCCCCTCTCGTAGGCCTCCACCTTTGCCGGAAGATCGGCGTCCGGGGCGAAGGCCCCCTTGCTGGGGGATCCTCTTTTTATCTCCCCTATAACGGACATTCCCGAAACCGTCAGGGCCTCGAAGAGGGATTTTCTGGGAGCGGTCAGGGCCGCCACCTCCTCCGCCTTCCTGGCGACTATGCGGTCCAGTATCACGCCGCTCCCTCCAGAGAGCGGGCGGTCTCGGCGATCTCCTCGAGCTTTTTCCCCGCCAGGCCCGAGTCGATCACCTCTTTCGCCATGGAGACCCCCGCGGCGATCGACTCCACCCGACCTGCCACGAAAAGGGCCGCTCCGGAGTTCAGGAGGACGACGTCTTTTTTCGGCCCCTCCTTTCCCTTCAGTATCGAGAGGACTATTTCCCGGTTGACCTGGGCGTCTCCTCCGACGGCGAAACCGATCGGGGCGGAGGAGAGCCCCACCGACTCGGGGGTTATCTCCATCTCGATAAGCTCGCCGTCGTCGAAAAGACAGGCCCTGTTTGATCCGGAGAGGGACAGCTCGTCCATTCCGCCGTGGCCGTGGACCACCATGGCCCTCTTCATCCCCAAGGAGCCCAGGACCTCCGCCATGGGAGTCACCAGCTCCGGCGAGAAGACCCCCATGACCTCCCGGTCTGGCATGGCCGGATTGGTGAGGGGACCGAGGACGTTGAATATGGTCCTCACCCCCATGGCCTTTCTGATAGGGGCCACGTTTTTCATGGCGCTGTGGAAGTTCGGAGCGAATAAAAAGCCGAAACCGGTCCTGTCGATGCAGTCCGCCACCGAGCCGGGAGAGGATAAAAAGGGAACTCCCAAGGCCTCCAGGACGTCGGCGCTGCCGCATCTGCTGGACACGGACCTGTTGCCGTGTTTTGCCACGGCCACACCGGCGGAGGCGGCCACTATGGCGGCGGCTGTGGATATGTTGAAGGTTCCGGTGCAGTCCCCACCGGTTCCCACTATGTCCAGAAGTGGCGCCCTCGAAACGGAAACCGCCCTGGCCTTGCCCCTCATGACCTTGGCGGCGGCGGAGATCTCCTCCACCGTCTCGCCCTTGGCCCTCAGCCCGGTGAGAAAGGCGGCGACCTGAGCCTCCGGCGCCCTGCCGTCCATGATGCCGTCCATGGCTTCTTCCATAGCCTCTTTCGTCAGGTTCTCCCTGCGAAGCAAGGTCTCAAGCGCAGTTCTCAACATAGCGGTCGCATCTCCTCTCGTTTTTGCCGGACGTCAGTCCGCAGAAATTCTTCAACAACAGCCTTCCCGCCTCGGTAAGCACCGCCTCGGGATGGAACTGGACTCCGTAAAGCAAGTGCCTCTCGTGTTCCATCGCCATGATCATGCCGTCCGCGGTCCTGGCGGTTACCCGCATCTCCGGCGGAAGAGAAATCTCCTCGACGACCAGAGAGTGGTATCTGGTGGCGCCGAAGGGCGACGGAAGCTGCTCGAAGATCCCCTCCCCCCGGTGAAACACCGGCGACACCTTTCCGTGACAGGGAACGTCCGCCCGGACCACCGATCCTCCGAATACCTCGGCCATGGCCTGATGGCCCAGACATACGCCCAGAACCGGGATCTTTCCGGCAAAGGCCGCTATGGCGTCCTTGGATATCCCCGCCTCCGAAGGCGTTCCGGGACCGGGAGAGATCACTAGCCGGTCCGGCGCCATGGCCTTCAGGTCATTCACGGTTGGCCCGTAGTTTCGGACCACCTCCACCCGGTCGAAGGACGAAAGCATCTGGACCAGGTTCCAGGTAAAGGAATCGTAGTTGTCTATCATCAAGATCATCTCTTCGACCTCTTTTCCGCCGCTCTCTCCAGCGCCTTGAACAGGGCCCTGGCCTTGTTCTCCGTCTCCATGTACTCCATCTCGGGAACCGAGTCGTAGACTATTCCCGCCCCGGCCTGGACCGTTATCCTGTTGCCCCGTCTGCTCATCGTCCTTATGGCTATGCAGGTATCCATGTCGCCGTCGAAACCGACGTATCCCACCGCTCCGGCGTAGGGCCCCCTTGGGGATGGCTCGAGATCCTCTATGATCTCCATGGCCCTTATCTTCGGGGCGCCGGAAACGGTACCGGCGGGAAAGGACGTCTCCAGCAGATCCAGGGCGCTCTCGTCGTGTCTTATACGACCCTCCACCTGCGATACCAGGTGCATCACCTGGGAATACCGCTCCACCCCCAGAAGCTCGGTAACCTCCACGGAGTCGAAGGAGCAGGTCCGCCCCAGATCGTTTCTAGCAAGGTCCACCAACATGACGTGTTCGGCCCTCTCCTTCTCGTCGGTGCGAAGTTCCTTTTCCAGCTCAAGGTCCCGTTCCTCCGAGGAGCCCCTCTTTCTGGTCCCGGCCAGAGGTCGGATAAGGGCCCTTCCCCTCTCCAGCTTCACGTGTACCTCCGGAGAGGAACCTATCAGCTCCAGTCCGGGAAACTCCATCCTGAAAAGATAGGGCGACGGATTTCCCTCACGGAGCGCCCGATATATTTCGTCGGAGGAGAGGTCCGTCTCGGCGGAGAAGGCCTGCGACAGCACCACCTGACAGACGTCTCCGGCCACTATGTGCTCCTTGCCTTTCTCCACCATCTCCAGAAAGTTTTTACGGTCCATCTCGGCCTCTATCGGGCCCACCTTTGCCGGACCGGTCGGGAGTTCCGCCGGAACGACGGTATCGATCGTCTTCGCAAGATCTTCCAGAAACTCGACCGCCGACCGGTACAGATCTTCGACCTCTTTTTCCGAGGCCCCGGAAGGGATGCGTACGTTTCGGATCAGAAAGAGTTCGTCGGTCTCGTGGTCCACTGCCACAACCGAGGTAAAACCCATGAGAACGGCCCTCGCCGTGTCCTCTTTCCTCAGGCGGCGGTCCGTTCCGTGAAACAGGGGCTCCCAGGCCTCGGCCATGCCGTAGCCGAAATACCCCGCCACCCCTCCGGTGAAGGGTGGAAGCCCCTCCAGCTTCGGCCTTCTTACGTGGAGGTAGGAATCAAGCTCGGCCCGGAGGGACTCGCCGCCGTCGGCAACGGAGAAGACCCTCTCGGGCTCGACCCCCACGAAGGAGTAACGCCCGGAACCGCCGCTCTCAAGCAGAAAAGCCCCAAGGTCCGACCGATTCAGCCCCTGAAAAAGGTCGGCCGGATCGACTCCGTCGGCGGAACCTCGCCAGATCACCGGCACCATGTCGTGTTCTTTAGCCATGGACCTGAAAAGGTCGACAGACGTGACGTCTCTACTCGGGACTTCCGTAAAAGCGCTCATACCCTACCTCCTTCGTTTCGATGAAAAAACATAAAAAGGGGAGAGGTCCCCTGCGGGCCTCTCCCCTTCTTCTGGCTGAAAAGACGGCGAGAGGCATCAAAAGTGAATCCCCTTAGGGGATCCGCCTCCAATGCCTCTCGTTAAAAAGTGATGCTATCTATGGGCAATGGCGGCAGACTAGTAGGTCTGCCACCACCAGTTTTGTCCTGAGAGAATTCGTTTCATAATAACCGCTCCAGTCGATTCGTGATTGTTGGGTAGTTTATACTCCGAACGAGAGGGTGTCAAGGGGAATCTTTTGAACGACGTATTAAGGGCGCTCCTTGAACAGCTCCTTCATAGCCCCCACGGAGCTCAGTATGGACGACGCCTCGTAAGGCAGGTAGACCATTTTGGTCTTGTCTCCGGCGGACATCTCCTTCAGGGACTCCAGATATTTCAGAGCAACCAGATAGGATGTCGGATCCTTGCTTCTGGCATGGGCAGTCAGGGCCTCGGAGATCTTGGACAGGGCCTCGGCCTCGGCCTCGGCAAGTCTTATCCTGGCGTTGGCCATGCCCTCGGCCTCAAGCTCGATAGCCCGTTTCTTTCCCTCAGCACGGTTCACCTCGGCGTCCCTCTGTCCGTTGGCCTCGGTTACCACGGCCCGCCTGGTTCTCTCCGCCTCCATCTGGCGCTGCATGGCTGTCTGTACCGACTCGGGAGGATTTACATCCTGGATCTCAACCCTGGTAACCTTCACTCCCCAGACATCGCTGGCCTCGTCAAGAGTGCTCCTAAGGCTCTCGTTTATCTCGGACCTTTTACTGAAAATCTCGTCCAGCTCCATCTCGCCCATTACGCTTCTGAGAGAGGTCTGGGTAAGCTTCTCCAGGGCCATAGGCAGGTTAGCTATCTCGTAGATGGCCTTGAAGGGGTCGCTGATCTGAAAGTAAAGCATGGCGTTGATCTCCATTACCACGTTGTCCCGAGAGATTATGTTCTGCTTTGGAAAGTCCAGAATCTGCTCCCTCATGTCCAGACTGGAGGTCTTGCGTAAGCCCTTTCTGAAAACCCACTCCGTCGCCTTGGGACGATCCAGCACGGGAAAGATGAAGTTGACCCCCGGCGAAAGGACACGATGAAACTTACCGAGACGCTCCACCACGACCCTGTGGGCCTGAGGAACTATCTTTATCCCCGATAGGAGGATCACCACCGCGAAAAAGGCGAAGAAAACCAAAACCGCAAAGTCCATGGAATCCTGAATCATCCATATTATCTCCTGCATACCAAAGGTCACCTCCGTTAGTCTCCTCCGGAAGCCCTACCGGACTCCCGCACCATCACCTTGGCCCCGGAAACCTGGACGACCTCCACCTCCGTCCCCTCGGGAACGGAACGTCCGTCCACGTGGAAGGCCCACCACTGGGATCCTCTGAGCTTTACGTATCCTCCGCCGGTCTCTCCGGACGGGATGGCCTTGACTACCACCCCCAGAGAGCCGACCATGCCGTCCACATCCGACTTTCGTTCCTTGACCCCGTAGAGATGGCGCACCACCGACGGACGGATCAGCCACAGTCCGGCCAAAGATGACAGAGCAAAGACCGCCAACGCCAGACGACCGTCAAGAGACGCCCCCGTTAGGGACGGCCATATCAGCCCCAACGCCAAAGAAGGAAGACAGGCCAGAGCGAAGCATCCTAGCACGAACCCGGGAGAGGCTATCTCTCCTATGAGAAGCACGATCGCCAGAACGGCCCAAAACTGCCACAGTGACAAAAACCCCATATATCCACCGCTCCTCTCTTTACACGAACATCGGTAGCCCTCACATCAAAAAAGATCGTCCCAGGCCACGTACTTATGCAGAGTCTCCACGAATTTTAAAAGCCCTTCACCGTCCTCCGATGAAAAACGTTTCCGGAGAGGACTGTCCAAATCCAGAACCCCCAATACCCGGCCTTCCCTCATCAGAGGAAGGACGATCTCCGAGGCGGATGCCCCGTCGCAGGCGATATGCCCGGGAAAAAGCTCCACGTCCGGCACGATATGAATTTCTCCGGTTCGGGCTGCCGCACCGCAGACGCCTTTGTCCAAAGGAATGCGGGTACAGGCCGGTTTGCCCTGAAATGGCCCCAGGACCAGGGCGTTTTCCTTTTCTCTCATCAGATAAAACCCCGCCCAGTTCAGATCGTCCAGAAGCAGATAGAGCAACGCCGCGGCGTTGGCCAGATTTGCCAGGGGATCGGGCTCCTCGCAGATCAAGCCGAGAAGTTTGGCGTTTACGTAGTTGTAGAGCTGCTCCGACGTTTCCGTCTCTATTTTCAGGATTTCCTTGGACATAGACAAACACTCCTCTTTTACTGTGCTAAGCTAGCTGAAGCTCAACGGACAAACCCTACAGAATCGGCGGTCTTAACATGGACATTATAACCCTGTTGCTCTTCATTATAGCCCTTACGACCTGCATCGCACTGGACATATCCATTCTACTGGCTCTTTCGGCGGGATACTGCATATTCTTCGTTCACGCACGGCTCAGAGGTTATTCGACGAGATCTATCCTTAAGATGTCCCTCGAGGGGCTCTATACCGTCAGAAACGTCGTCATGATCCTTCTCCTGATCGGGGTACTGACGGCCCTGTGGCGAGCTTCCGGCACCATCCCGGCCATAGTCAGCTACTCCTCCAGACTGGTGAAGCCCTCTCTTATGGTACTGATGACCTTTCTGCTCAACTGCCTGGTATCGTTTCTGACCGGAACCGCCTTCGGAGCAGCCGCAACCATGGGAGTCATATGCATGACCATGGCCCTTTCCATGGGGATAAGCCCTGCGATCGCCGGAGGAGCGATTTTATCGGGAATCTACTTCGGCGACAGATGCTCGCCGGTATCCACGAGCGCCTTGCTCGTCGCAGGTATCACCTCGACGAACCTGTACAGAAACATCGGCGTCATGATGAGATCGGCGGCGGTTCCCTTCCTGATAACCTGTCTGATCTATGCCGTAGCAGGTTTCCTCCTGCCCCACCAGCCTGTTACGGATAAAGCCATACAGACCGTCTTCGAGAAAAGCTTCAAACTCGGCTGGATACCGCTGCTTCCTGCCGTAATCATACTGATAATGTCGTTTTTTCGGATCAACGTCAGATACACCATCGGAGCCAGCGTCCTCTGCGCCGCCGCGATCTACGTTATGTATCAAGCCCGGGAATTTTCATCCCTTCCCGGGCTCGTGGTCTACGGCTATAGGGCGACCGATACTCAGCTTGCCGCTCTCATGGACGGTGGAGGGATTTTGTCGATGGTCAGAGTGGTGGCCATAGTCTCCATCTCCTCCTCCTACGCCGGAATCTTCGAGAAAACCGGCCTGTTGAACTCGCTGAAGAGACAGGTCAACGACCTGGCCGACAGGACATCTCCCTTCGGCGCCATGCTTCTGGGCTCGGTCGTCTGCGGAGTCATAGCCTGCAATCAGACCTTGACCATAATGCTTACACATCAGATATGCCGGGGCCTGAACATCGACCGAGAGCAATTCGCCCTGAACCTGGAGGACACAGCGGTCCTGACCGCCCCTCTGATTCCCTGGACCACTGCGGCGGCGGTGCCTCTGGTGTACATATCCGCACCGACGACGAGCATTCTGGCTGCCTGCTATCTGTATTTGGTACCGCTTTGGGGACTGATCGGCGGAAGGACGTTAATAAAAAATAGAAAATCCACCGGAGCCAAACGAGGCTCTCGAGAAATCTCTAAATTCCGACTCGACTAACTAAAAACAGGCCGCCAGGGGACATCGATCGCCCTCTGACGACCTGTTTTTCGATTAGGGAACAAGTCCATAGCAATCAGACCTTGACCATAAAAAAATAAACATTATAATTATTGATTGCAAACCATGTGTCTTATAAAAAATCGACACATATATTTCTCCAAAAGGAGCGTGCGACAGGTGAAGAAAAACGGCGGTGTAACTCTCATAGTGGTCCTTATGGCCGCTATAGGTATTGGGGCTTTTTTCGGCCTACATGCGGGAGAAAAAACGATGAGAACCGTGGTAGCAATCAGAGGGCTGTTGGCACAGATAATCTTCTTTACCATCCCTCTGGTCATCTTCGGATTCATAGCTCCCGCCATAACCTCCCTTAAGGAAAAAGCCAGCGCCATGTTGGGCACCATGTTGACCATGGCGTATCTATCCGCCGTGGGAGCGGCGACTTTCGCGGCCATAGCCGGATATTCCATAATTCCCCATCTGGACATCCCCACCCAGATAGAGGGGCTCAAGGTTCTGCCCAAGGCTATTTTCTCGATAGACATACCCCCCATAATGCCAGTAATGACCGCACTTGTCCTTGCCATACTTACCGGAGTGGCTACAATATGGGGCGACGCTAAAAACATCGAAAAGATTCTCTACGAATTTCAATCGATGGTTCTATCCATCGTCAAGAAAATCGTAATACCGCTGCTTCCCTTTTTCGTCGCCGCCACTTTCGCCCAGATGGCCTATACCGGAAGGCTTACCCAGCAATTCCCCGTCTTTTTCAAGGTTATACTCATAGTCCTTCTCGGACATTTCATATGGCTGTTCTTTCTCTACGCCTTGTCGGGAATGGTCTCTCGCAAAAACCCCTGGGAGGTCATCAAACATTACGGGCCGGTATATCTGACCGCCGTAGGGACCATGTCCAGCGCTGCGACCCTGCCCGTGACTTTGTCCTGCGCCAGGAAATCCAAGGTTCTGCCCCAGGAGGTGACGGACTTCGCCATTCCTCTGGGAAGCACCGTCCATCTTTGCGGATCCGTGCTCACCGAGACTTTTTTCTGCATGACCATATCCAAGATGCTGTACGGGACAATGCCGACTCCCGAGACATTGACCCTGTTTATATTGCTTTTCGGCATCTTCGCCGTAGGCGCCCCCGGAGTTCCGGGCGGAACGGTCATGGCGTCGCTGGCCATAGTCCAATCGGTGCTGGGATTCGACGCCGACGGAGTCGGCCTGTTGCTGGGGATTTTCGCCTTGCAGGACAGCTTCGGCACGGCCTGCAACATCATGGGAGACGGCGCCTTGGCTTTGATGCTACGCGGACTGTTTTACGATTCCGACGGCAACGCAAAGAAAAAGAAGATGAAAAACGAGAAACTGGCTCCCTCGGCATAGTCTCCCTCGATAGAGCGGCCACAAACACAACGAGGATCGCCTTAAAAAGGCGATCCTCGTTTTATCCGCTTTTTTATCAGGTTTCTTCACAACCACTATGTGCCAAGATAGACTTTGCCTTGAGCATCAGGATCACTTCCCTTGCCTTCTATTTCGGAACGGCACTGTAGACGTTGTGATAGTAAGTTACTCTTTCATCGCAATCCTGATCGCTTCCTCAAGATCTTCCTTGAAGGCGTTGAAACTCGGCATGTCTATTCGAATGGGGTCTATCGTCCCGTTTCGGATCAGATCATTCAAAAGTTCCGACGTGCCCTCTTCACCTAAAGCTTCCCGCAAAACCTTTTTAGGCGCTCCCTTCTCGCTCGAATCGTTGCCCGAAAGCTCCTCAAATCTAGCACAATCACGATAGCGCTGTCCCTCCTGGACAGCACAGAGTAACCAGCACGGAGACGTAGGCCATAATATAGGTCTCTACGGGAGAGTAATTCAGGATAATATCAGCCAGTTTATCCACAAAGAAAGCCATAGGCCCCGGCCTAAAATCTCCGTTTTCCAGGTTACAAAAATTCTCGCCGGAGGAACAGCTTCCCATATCGCTTGGTCCCTCCCCGCTCAGAAGGAATAACATCCACCTAGCTCTCCTGAATTTCCATCGGCTCTCTTAAGTCCGAATCCAGAAAGACCTCGCCAGGACCGAGCAAGGTGAGCTTTTTCTTCACATCGGGAAGATCGAAAAAGCGGGTCGATTTGGTGTATCCATCACGATTTTTATAAAGCAGTATCACCGAGCGTTCGGCAACCTCATCGCTCAGATAATTCAATATCATCGGGCTGTGGGTTGTCACTATAACCTGACGATGAGACTCTACCATCCGCTGCACTAGCCTTTCCATCACCTCTGGGTTTATACCGTTTTCAATCTCGTCGAACAGAAGTATCCTGTCACCTCGGGCTAAAAGGGCGAAGATAGTGGCTAAACGAAGGGTTCCATCGTTCATGTGATGGGCCTCTGTAACTAGCTCTTCCTCGTACTTCTCCTTAAACTTCAACTCCTTCCAGCCGCTACGCAGGGATTTTGTCTCTATATCCCGTAGATGAGGATTGACCTCCCGCAGGGAGTCAATGAGCTCCCTTCTCTCTTTATCGGTCATACCGTCGATAAAGGCCGATAGGCCCTCTCCTCCAGGCCCGACCTCCTCCACAGATCGGGCCCTTTCGCGCATCTGAGGAGGCGAAAGCAGGTCCATGGACTTGATCGATCCTATAAGTCTTTTAAGCTCCAAGAGGTCGGGCTGTTCATCCAAGGAGGAGTCTTTTAGCTGAGAGAGGATCGACCCCTGATAATCAAATTCGATGCGGCGAAGTGAGCCAGCCCCTATTCGATAATGACCGTCCTTAACCTCCATGAGAACGTCACCGCTATCGCTCTTCACCGACTCTTTAGTACAGCGAAGGAACGTCTTTCCACTTCCAACGTCGTGATTCCGCCCAATCGGAGAGTTTGCCCCTCATCATCTGGCCGATAAAATCGATGGCCTGAAGCACCGTGGATTTTCCCGATCCATTCACACCAATCAGACATGTAAAGTCGCTCAACTCAAGCTCCATATCGACTAGACTCTTAAATTTCTTTATCGATATACTTTTTATCATCTAAAGAACCTCGTTTCTATGAGACATCACCTGCAATCGTGCTTATTTCATTCTACAGCAAAAAATCGATAGAGAGGCCTAGCTGGCCTCATTCCAAACAAAACGAGGATCGCCATAAAGAGCGATCCTCGTTTTATTCGCTTTCTTATCGAATTACCTCTCGAACTTCCCCTTGACTACGGCCTTTCCGGCCTGGACCATCTTCCGTCCCATGGCGAACACCGAGTCCACCGAGAGATCCTCCCGGTTCAACAGGACGATGTCTCCGTCGTTCCCCTCGGCTATTCTTCCCTTGCCGGGCAGTCGGTAGATCGAGGCGGGACTGGAGGTTATCACCTGAACGGCTGTCTCGAGAGGTATGCCCTCCTGTAGCACCGAGTCCCTGACCTCGGGCAGGAGCGATCTTGACGTCCCGATGGACAGGCCAGTGAATGTCCCGTCGGAGTCGAAAAAGGGAAGGCTTCCCTGACCGTCGGAACTGAAGCTTATCCGCTCCGCCGGAACCCCCGAATCCAGCAGCCTCTTGAGCCCTTGGCTGCACTTGACCTCGCCCTCCTCAAGAAATCGGGGAGTGGTGCTGGTCGTGAGGTCCACCTGACCTCCGGAAAGTCCGTAGTCTATGGCGTCCTCGAAAAGCTCGGGGTTTCTGTTGACGTGGGTCGGAAGGAACTGCCCCAGCCCCAGCTCGGTGGTCTCCACCACCTTCCTTATGGGGGATAGCAATGCCGGACCGTCTCCCATATGGACGTTTATGACCCCCGACTTGCCTCCTATCATTTCGCCCACATGGGCCGAGGCAGCCAATTTGGAGAGCTCCTCGAAGGTAGGCTGAGACGAACGGTGATCAGAGATGGCTACCTCCCCTACCCCTACGAACAGGTCTACCAATATCAGATCGTCCTTAACCGAGCCCATGAGAGTTTTTACCGGAATCTCGTAGGATCCGGTCAGAGCCCAGGCGGAGATTCCCTCTTCCCTCAGGGATCTGGCCTTGGCGAGAAGCTCTCCGGGATATCTACAGGTGGAGTCGGTTCCCAAAACCCCTATGACCGAGGTCACCCCGGCCTCTGTCAGATCAGAAAGAGCCGCCTCGGGAGTTCTGGATGAGAACCCCCCTTCTCCACCCCCTCCGGCTATATGAACGTGACCGTCCACGAATCCGGGAACCGCTATCTTGCCGGTTCCGTCGATCACGTCCATATTGGGCAGATCTCTTCCGGGAAAGGAGTTTCCCACCCAGACGACCTTGCCTCCAGCCATCAGAATGTCGCCTACGCCCAGCCTGTTGGGGCAATACAGTTCAACGTTTTTTATGAGAATAAACAACTAATCGATCTCCTCTGCTCGTATCCTGCCTGAGAGAACCCTGGCCGCCCTGTCACCGTCCAGGGAAAGCCTGAAAGCCCTGGTATCCCTGATATGATCGAGGGCGGAGGATCTGGCTTTTTCCTGATCCCTGTTCTCTATGGCCTCGATTATTTTCCTGTGTTCCATCGGGGTGTTTGTCTGTCCGCTGTCTGCCGGAGCCTTGAGAGGCTGAAAGCTGCCTACATACATTATGTAGAGACGAGAGCGCCAGAATATAGGGTGGAAGGCCCTCTCGAGATAGCTGTTGCCGGCTATCTTCACTATTGAACAGTGAAATTCCAGGTTTATCGTTCGATACTCTCTCGGGAGGTCCGACAGAGCGAAGGACTCCTCCTTTTCGTTGAGTCCCCTCAGATAGGCCACGTCGTCCAGGGTGGCTTTACGGGCCGCCAGAGACGCCGCCTCTCCCTCCAGCAATGCTCTCATGAAGAAGACGTCCTCCATATCCTGGGCGGAAAGAGCGGGAATACGATATCCTCTCTTCCCCGATTCGCTCTCCAGAAAACCGGTTCCCACCAGGAAGGTCAGGGCTTGCCTGATCCCGGTTCGCCCCATTTTCAGTTCCGACGCCAGGGCGGTTTCGTAAATCGGTTCTCCCGGCATGAGCCTCAGGTCCTCTATCCGATCCAAGATATAGTCCAACACTGCCTGGGAAGACGGAGAGAATTCCCCGTCGCTGGCGGATGGCCAAATCATACATTTCACTCCTTCCTCGTCCTTGGGGTGGACAACGAGACGGCTACTGTGATATGTTGTACCCATATGGTACATTATGTCGACATAATGTCAATATCGTATCAATGTTCAAAGAGACAAGCCCCGCATTCAAAAGGGGCATCTTTAAATGACAGGAGTTGAGCAGTATATGTCGTCCAAGAAAGACCCTTCATGCAAGACCATGAGGTTGCCGGATACTTATGTCATCATCTTTTTCGTAGTCCTTCTCGCCGCGGTTCTTACCTACACCGTCCCGGTGGGAACCTACAAGACCCAGGAGATAACCTACGAGATGGACGGAGCGACCAAAACGAGAGAGGTTCTGGTCGCCGACAGCTTCGAGCTTCAGAGAGACGAACAGGGTAACCCGGTAAAGAAAGGGGTGGCCGTTTTCGAGCCCTACGGAGAGGTAGGCCTTCTCAACTACGTGTTCGAGGGGTTCGTCTCCGGAAGCAAGTGGGGATCTGCCGTCGGTGTGATGGCCTTTATCCTGGTCATAGGTGGAGCTTTCGGAATAATAATAAGGACCGGAGCGGTCGAGGCCGGAATTCTCCATGTCTTGAGCAAGTTCAAGGGCATGGAGAGGGCGATCATCCCGGTCATGTTCGTCCTTTTCTCTCTGGGAGGAGCCATCTTCGGTATGGGAGAAGAAGCGATTCCTTTCGTCCTGATACTGGCTCCCGTCTGCGTGGCTCTTGGATACGACGCCATTACCGCTGTGATGATAACCTACGTTGCCACCCAGATAGGCTTTGCCACCTCCTGGATGAATCCCTTCAGCGTCGCCATAGCCCAGGGAATCTCCGGTATTCCGGTGCTCTCCGGAGCGGGGTTCCGCATGGCCATGTGGGCAGGCTTCACCCTGGTGGGAATATTCTACACCATGAGGTACGCAGAGAAGGTCAAGGCAGATCCGACGTCGTCTCTCTGCTACGAGACAGACTCGTATTTCCGGGAAAACGTGGAAAAAGGCAAGGAGGTCGAGAGCCATTTCGGCCTGGGACATATGCTGGTGGTGCTGGCTCTTTTCGCCGGAATAGCCTGGGTGATATGGGGAGTCATGACCAACGGCTACTATATTCCGGAGATAGCCACACAGTTTTTCGTGGTCGGACTGGTCTCGGGGATTATAGGGGTTCTGTTCAAACTTAACGACATGGGGGTCAACGATATCGCGGTCAGCTTCAGAGAGGGAGCCAAGGACCTTCTGGGGGCCGCCATGGTCGTGGGCATGGCAAAGGGGATAGTCCTAGTTCTGGGAGGAGATACACCGACGGATCCGACGGTTCTAAACACCATACTGAACTCGGCCGGAAACGCCATAAGCTCGTTCAACACGGCGGTATCGGGATGGCTTATGTATCTTTTCCAATCCGTATTCAACTTTTTCGTCGTCTCCGGTTCGGGCCAGGCAGCCTTGACCATGCCTCTCATGGCCCCTCTGGCGGATCTGGCCGGAGTCACCAGACAGGTTGCGGTGTTGGCCTTCCAGCTCGGCGACGGCTTCACCAACCTGATAGTTCCAACCTCGGGCTGTCTCATAGCCTGCTTAGGTGCCGCCAGGATCGATTGGGGAACCTGGGCCAGGTTTCAGATCAAGTTCCAGGCTATTTTGTTCGTCCTGGCCTCTCTGGTAGTTGTAGGGGCCGTCTTGACCGGTTTAAATTAGGACAACTCGAATAAAGATGAAAAGCGCGGTAGCCCCCTAGACGGGGCAACCGCGCTTTTAGGGCTAGCGTTTATTCCCCTCCAACGCCGTTCGAACCTCTTTCAACAATTCCATGGATTTTTCAACACGATCCTCGTCGGCAAGGCCCAGGACCTCATCTATGAGGCGGTCCTCCTCGTATCTGGCTTTGTCGAAGGCTAATTTCCCCGCCTCGGTGCACGTTATAAGATAGGATGTGCCGTGTCTCGGATTGTCCTCCTGTCGAACCATTTCCTTCTTGAGCAGCTCGTTGACCAGGTTCTGCGGGGGTGTTCACCCCCGCCCCGTCTTGGTTCAGTTCATCCTTGACACGAATTTATCGAGAAAAAACGAGCAGTTCTGCATGAAGTTTCTGAGTCGCTGCACCGTGATTCCTCCGTCCAGGTCCATGTCCAGCTCCAGATGGGGATCTCCATCGACGTCCAGATATGCCTTGGCCAGACGCCACTCCATATTCCATTTATTGACATCCTCCATGGTTACGTTCGTGTTGCTCCAGCCACAGTGAAATTGCACGGAGGTTCCATCGTCGTAGAGAAACATCTGAACGATAAGGCCCTTCAGCTTGAACTCACAATTTCCGTTGTTTTTGATCTCCGGACGAAATCCCTCCTCGGACAAGAACCCGTTGAGGTCTTGCAGCGACATCTTCTCCACCAAAGTCGTCGAATCGGCAAAAGCGACGGAACAGGCCGACACACACAGGATAACCACAGCTAACAGACATACAAACTTCTTCATGAACACACTACCTTTCTGCCCTTATCAAGGGCTAAAAAATCATTTTTAAAGTTCGTCCCGAAGCTTCAATGCCGGTTCGTATCTCCCGTTTATGGAAAGAGCCCTCTCTATCCATCGTCTGGCCTCCGCTCCGTCTCCCGCTTTATAGGCCGATCTAGCTGCCCATAGGGCGGCCAGATAATTTCCGCTATAAAAATCCAACCCTTTTGCAAAGGTGCTAAACGCTTCTTCATATTTACCGGAGGAATACTTTGCATACCCTTCTCTGTGTATTATCCCCAACACATCTTTCTTTCCCCCGTCTATAGGATAGGTCGAGATAACGTCGCTCTGATCGGATCGATCGGGATCGACTCCCTCCACCGGAATGGATTTCGGACGGGGAATCGAGACCTCCGGCAGGTTGACTTCCTTTTTTACGATGCCGCTTTCCTCCCAGCGTCTGGCCTGAGCGGCAAGTCTGGCCATCCTTCGCTCCGTAGGAGGATGGGAGTTGAAACCGCTGGGAGAGGTCACCAATCCATCGTCGGCCATCCTTTTTATGGCATTGTAAAGTGACCAGGCCGAGTATCCCGCCTTGTACGAGTATTCCACTCCGGCGTCGTCGGCCTCCACCTCCTGCTCTCTGCTGTACCCCTGAACCGCCAGAGTGGCTCCGATGCCTATGGCAATGTCTCCCGTGTCGCTGTCCAGAAGCTCGCTCAATAGAACGGACAGCAGACCTATACCGGCGTTTCGTTTCTGAGCGGATTCCAGGTGACCGTGCATTCCGTGACCGATCTCGTGGGCGATAATTCCGGCGATCTGATCCTCCGTATCCATGACATCCAACAACCCCTGGAACACCACTATTTTGTACTTGCCGTCCTCAATGGTTATATAGGCGTTGGTCTCGTCCTTGTCCTCAAGCTGGAGAGAGGCCTCGAAACCGGTGGTCTTGGACAGCCTAGCCCAGGCCCTCTCCATCGCCGTCCTGGAGACCTTTGCATCCGCGGCCCCTACGGTCAGCAGCAGAACCAGACTCGAAAGGACCAACAAGGGCCACTTCTTGAGATTTATTTTTTTCGTATTCATTACATCATCCTCCGAATTCATCGATCGGCTTTATGAAAGGATATCAGAGAAAGAACTGCCGGCCTAGTGCCTCAGGATGACCAGCAACGTAATATAAAGCCGACGACCGAGGAAAAAAATCTAACGGGCGAAATATCTTCCTGGATCCCAGGCCACGACTGCTGATAAGAGCCCACAATCTACGTAGATGAGCTCTTCGAGATGGTCTCCGTCTGAAAAAATTCTGAAACAGAGACCCCGACCGTTCATGGTCGGGGTCTCTGTTTTTCTATACGCATCTTCCAGGAACGATACCCTTCATGGCGCTCGCTAGATCTCTGTCCAGAAGGGTTTTCACAACCGCTCTTCCTATTACTCTGGCTCCCAGGGCTAGAGCTTGGTGTGCCTCGGGCTTTGTCACCGAGTCGGCGAAATCCACCGTATGGAGGGCATACCGCTCCGGCGTTATGGCGAGCAAAGGTTGGAGTGTAGGACACCTGCGGGAAACGTTGCCGACGTCGGTGGATCCGGTAGGAGCCGCAGGAGGATCGAAGGAAACGCCAAGCTCGTCGTATATCTCTCCTATCATGGCCTCTCCCGGAGGATTGGGAATCATGTCGTCGAAGCTGGACTCGAACGTTTCCCAGGAAACCTCCGTTCCCGTGGCCAGAGCGGCCCCTCTGGCGCAATCCATACAACGGGAGGTCAAACCGTCGAGATAACCCCGCTCCGGAGCCCTGAACTCGAAACGACAGACGGCCCTGTCCGGAACTATGTTCGGCGCCTTTCCTCCGTCGTCGACCACTCCGTGTATTCTGGCTTCCGGTATGGTGTGTTGCCTGAGCATATCCACCGCGTGGAACATGAGCTGAACCCCGTTGAGGGCGTTTTTACCCTCCCAGGGAGCCCCTGCGGCGTGAGAGGCTTTTCCCGTAAAGGTGAAACGGTATCCGTCCATCGCCAGTGAACGAAAGGCGGTGGTGTTCATCCCTCCGGAGGAGTGGATCATGAGAGCCAGATCGTAGCCGTCGAACAATCCGGCCTCGGACATGGAGCACTTGGCACCGTCGGTCTCCTCCGCCGGGGTTCCCACAACGTGCACCGCTCCTCCCAGAGATTCCACGATCTCCGACAGAGCCAGACCGGCCAGGACCGACATGGATCCGTGGACGCAGTGGCCACAGCCGTGCCCCAGACTGGGAAGGGCATCGCACTCGACCATTATCGCCACCTTCGGACCGTCCTCGTCTCCTCTGGAGGCCTTGAACGCCGTGGGCAACCCGCCGTAAGGTCGCTCCACCGAGAAGCCCTCTCGAGACAGAAGGGCAACTATCCTATCGGTAGCCTCGAACTCCTCTCCGGAAAGCTCCGGATTGGCTGCCATCCAGTCCGATAGAGCCACGGCTTCGCCTAGAAACCTCTCTACTCCTTCGTCCAGCCTCGAGCAGACCTGCCCATAGTCCATTAAAGACACAGCATCATACCCCCAGAGCCACGGCGGCGGCTATGAAAAAGCCCTGAAAGACCACGGCTATCAGGAAGAAGGGCAGGAAAAAGCGATACCACTTCTCCAGCGGAACGTGGGCTATAGCGCACATAATCGGGATAAGCGCCGTCGGCCAGAGCAGATTGGAAAGCCCGTCGCCGAACTGGAAGGCCAGAACCGCCACCTGACGGCTGATCCCCAGGACGTCCGAGAGGGGAGCCATTATTGGCATGGTGACCACAGCCTGGCCGCTTCCGGATGGGATCAGGAAGTTTATAACGTTCTGAACCGCCAGCATCCCCTCGGCGGCCAGCCAGCGAGGCAGATCCTGAAGGGGAAGGGAGAGATAGTAAACCACCGTGTCCACGATGTGTCCCTCTCTCATGACCACCAGCACTCCCCTTGACAGGCCGATTATCATACATCCGAAAACTATGTCCCTGAGTCCCTTGACGTAGACGTCGGCCAGCCTGTTCGGGTTGAAGCCGCCTATGAGGCCGGAAAGGATCCCCATAACTATGAAGAGTCCGGCCAGCTCGTTGAAGTACCACCCCTTCTGGGTCACCCCCCAGACCAATGCGACGATCGACGCGACCACGACGCCGCAGACGGCCCTGGTCCTGGCGGTGAAGGGGGTGTTTACCAGTTCGTCGTGATCCAGCTGTAGATCCCCCATATCTATGCCGACCATGTAGCTTTTAGCGGGGTCTTTCTTGATCCTCCTGGCGTAACGGAGTATCCACCAGCAGGCCAAGGTCTCCATGACGAACCATGTGACCAGACGGAAGGCCCATCCGGACAGCAGAGGTATACCTGCGAAGTTCTGTGCCAAAATGACTGTAAAGGGGTTCATCACCGCCGCTGTGTAGCCTATCCCCACCGCCATGCCGATGGTGGCCAATCCGACGATGGCGTCGTATCCCATGGCTATGGACATTCCTACGAAAAGGGGAAGAAAGCCGAAGGTCTCCTCGAACATGCCGAACACGGAGGCCGCCATGCCGAATATGTAGACGAAAGCCACTAGTATACAGTCGCTTTTGCCCTTGAATAGACGAAGCATCCACCCGATGAAGGCGTTTAGAGCCTTGGTCTCCAGAACGACGAACCAAGAAGCATAGGCCAGAAAGACGAAGAAGAACACCTCGGCGGCGTCGACCAGCCCTTTCTGTATGGCTATGAAGGTCTGAAAAGGACCTACCGGGGTGGAGGCTATCTCCTTGAACGACCCGGGAACGACGACGGTCCTGTTGATGGTCTCGTTCATCTCCCTGGTGAACTCCCCAGCCGGAAGGATCCAGCTACCCACCGCCGCCAATATGGTCAGAGAGACCAGCAGCACGTAGACGTGTGGTACCGACAGCTTCCTTTTCTTCGGATTACTTGCGGCGTTGTTGCTTTGAGACGACATATCACTACCTCCTTGAGTTTATTCGAGACCCGACCCCTTTTTCGCGCTAAATCGACGACGAGGTCAAGGGACGTTTCGCTAAATCGATCACCCAAGGGATAATACCACAGGAACGACGAAAAAACGGCCTCCCCGGGAGAATCCGAGAAAGGCCGTTCGAATTTGGAATCAGGAGACCCTTTTACCGTTCAATCTGAGGAGGATCTCCTTAGCAGCCTTTTCGCCGGAAAGAAGCATTCCCCCGAAGATCGGTCCCATTCGGGGACCTCCAAAAACGGCGTTGGCGCTCATTCCCGCGACGAACAGACCAGGGTAGACCTCTTTTGTGTTATCCACGGTCAGTTTTTCCGCCCTCTCGCACCAAAGAGACTTCTCTCCCTCCACCTTGCCGGTTTCCGTCAGTAGCCTTCCCGGCACCTTTTTCTCCACGGTAGAGGTCACGTTGGAGTCGTGTCCCGTGGCGTCTATGATGAAATCGCTTCTAACAGCCAATGGATCGACCAGAAGGCCGGATGTCTCGACGGTGGACCAGTTGATCACCAACCCTATAACCCGATCCTCTCTCATCACCACGTCCTCCGCAACCATACCGTTGAACACTGTGACCCCGGCCCTGACGGCCGAGGAGATCAGGGTGGAGACGGCCTCCACAGACCCGGCGGTGTAGTATCCCGGTTCGAACTCCCTGAGGGAGACCCCCAGATCGTCCAGTATCCTCGCACCTTCGGACTGCACTACTATCTCGTTGAAAAGCATGCCGCCGCCCCACATGCCTCCCCCCAGGCTTAACCGCCTGTCGAAGAGGGATACCTTTACCCCCGCGTCAGCCAAGACGTACCCCGCCACCAATCCGGCCGGGCCACCTCCCACTATGACCACGTCGTTTTCCAGATGATCTGTAAGCCTCTCGAAAAAACGGCTTACGATGGCCTTGGAAATAACCCTCTCGTCCAATTCCATGATACCCTCTCCTTTTTAGTGATTTTTTCGGAAAGACAGGGAAAAAAGACGTCGCCTCCCAAGCTAGGGGAGGCGACGTGGACGTCTGAGATGAGATATCCTATTACTCTTCTTCCTGCGCCGGCATTATCCGGTATCGTCGAACGAGACGACAGCGTGATCACACGCTCAGGTTCGAAGGGTCTACGGGTTCCCCCGTACTCTCAGCCCCAGACTCAGGAGCTCCCCTGTTTCTCTTACGAAACAGTATAATCTCTTTATTTTCTTTGTCCATAGCTGTGGCACGTTTTCACCAAACCGTTGCAAAAAGCCACCCGGCGGTGTTGGGAGTCAACGTTATGGACATGGCCTTTCCAGGGCTGATCAGGGTACTCTTCGTATCCAGAGAAAAATGGGCTCTGCTGCTGAGGGGGTTTCTGTGCAGCGCAGGAGGGGTTATTCTGACGGCCCTCATGACGGTGGGAGTGCTGACACTGAACGGCGAGGAGATCGGACAGGGCAAGACAGACGAGAACGGAGCCTTTTCAATAACCATACCGAAGGGAGTCCTGTCCGCAAAAGTTACCATAAACGCAGGCATGGAACACGTGGCCCACGAGGAAATCGCCCGAGAGGGAGCTCCGGAGCAATCGACAGCCACGGAGCCACAGGCCAACCGGAGGTTATCAGGTTATCTGGTAGCCTCTCACGAACCGGACTTCCTCCGCAGGGTGACCTCCTCGGAGATCAAGATAGGCCATCCTAGTTATCGGGGGCACTAACTCGATGCCATAGGGGTATAATAAGGGAAAGTTACGATATCTTTTCCCAGGAGGTCCGTTTATATGACTATAGGTCGCAGATTCGCCGTGTTGCTTACGATTCTCGTACTGACCCTGTCGGGGATAGGGATCGCCACCTTCTTGAAAGGCAACGATATTCTGGAAAACCAGGTCATGGAGACCGGGACGGAGACGGTAAAGGGGGCGGCCGAGACCGTGAGCCAGCACTTCGACATGCTGGCCGGTATAATCGACAACACAGTGTTGGCCGTCGATCAGGCCTGGAGAGAGAACAAGAGGGAGTTCGTCCAGATGCAGGATCTGATGGTCGAGTCCCTTCAGGTCAACAAGAAATGGGGCTTCCAGGACATCTACTTCGGCTTTGCAAGCAACGGAGACTTCGCCACTAGTCACAGGCTGGTGCCACCGGAGGGCTTCGACGCCAGAAAGAGAAGCTGGTACGTAGCGGCGGCCGAGCTCGGCAAAGGCAAGGTGGCCCTGACCGAGCCCTACATCGACGTTACCACCAAGAAACCGGTCATATCGCTCAGCAAGCTGGTTTACGACTCTGACGGAAAGCTGGTAGGTTGCGTCGGAGCCGACGTCGGCATAGGTCACCTGGTCGAGTTCACCAAAAAACTGACCATACTGGGACAGGGCAAGGGAATCCTGCTCAGCACCGAAGGGATGGTCATAGCGGGACCGATCGAGGAGGACGTCATGACCAGAAAGCTCTCGGAAAAAACCGAGGCGGACATGGCGGAACTGGGCAAAAGGATGACTGACGGCAAATCGGGCTTCATGGAGGTAAACCTGAACGGAAGCCACACTGCGTTCTACACCCCGACGAAATGGGGGGTGTCTCTGGCGATACTCTACCCGGTCAGCGCCATAGCGGCTTTGGTACACTCTCTGACCCTGCCTTTGAGCGTAATATCCGTGATAGCCCTGATACTGACCTTGGCCGTGGTGATCTTCACCTACAGGGGCATAGCCTCGCCTCTCAAGAAGGTGTCCGACATGGCTGGACTGATGAAGGAACGGGATCTCACGGTGGACCTCCGATCCATAGGCTACGACGCCAGGGACGAGCTGGGGAACATGATAGCGGCCCTGGCGGACATGGTGGAGAACATCCGGGAGACCATAGGCAACATAACCTCCGAGGCGGACAGCATAAACCAAAGCTCCTCCGGACTGGCCGCCATAAGCGAACAGGCCAACGCCTCCATGGACGAGGCGAAGCGGGCTGTAGAGGAGATAGCCGTTCTGGCCGAGACGAACGCCGCCTCGCTTGAGGAGACCAACGCAGGAGTCGAGGAGGTATCCTCAAGCGCCCATTTGGCGGCGGAATCGGCAACGGAGGGAACCGAGGCGACCGAGTCGGCCACTGAGACGTCGGAGAAGGCGGCTGGGCTGGTAGAGGTAGTCATAGAGGGAGTCGAGTCTGTTGGACGTAAGTCCGACGACACCATAGCCAGAATGAACGCCCTGGGCGAGTCGGTCCATCAGATAACGAGCTTCATAGAGACCATAAACTCCATAGCGGATCAGACCAACCTCCTGGCCCTGAACGCCGCCATAGAGGCAGCCAGAGCGGGAGAGGCAGGAAGGGGTTTCGCCGTGGTGGCAGAGGAGGTCCGAAAGCTGGCGGAGGAATCGGCCAAAGCCGCTGGAAAGATAGACATCCTTATAGGTGATCTTCAGAAACAGACCGGCGAGTCAATATCGGTGACCAAGGAGACAGCCGAGGTGATGAAGGACACCGTCGCAAAAGCCTCCGAGGCCAGAAAGGGACTGGACGAGACTCTGGAGAGCATAAAGAGGGTAAACGTGGCCATGCAGAACATCGCCGCCACCTCGGAGGAACAGGCGGCATCGTCCAACGAGATGGCCGGAGCCGTCGATCAGGCGTCCAAATCCACCGTGGAGATGGCCCAGAAGGTGGAATCCATCAAGTCCTCCACCGTCGAGACCGCTAAGGCATCCGACGGAGTGGCCCATGAGGCGGAGAGACTGGCAAGACTGGCTCGGTCCATAGATGAAGAGCTGAAGAGATTCAAGACGGGAAGCTCGGAAATAGCCACTCTGAAAAAATAAGACACATGCCAAGAAGGCGGCCGGGAGATCCGGCCGCCTTCTTCCGTTATTCTCCCCTCTTTTCGCTCAGCGAACCTCTGAGGCCTAGATAACCCACAGTCAGGCATATCAGTATCACCACGCAGAGGCTGACGGTTCGCCAGGGTACGCACCCCTCCATCAGAGCCTTCTTGAAGACGTCCCCTCCGGCCACGTAGAGGACCGTCCCAGGGAGCATGCACAGCCACGACATCAGCACGTAATATCCGAAAGAGACCGAGGTCAGCCCCATCCCGTAGTTCACCAGGTTGAAGGGAAAGAGAGGGATGAGCCTCACTATCGCAATGACGAAAAAACCCTTCTCTCGAATCATATCGTCCAGCTTCACGAATCTAGGATTTCGGGCCAGCCATCGGGAGACCTGATCCCTGGCCGCGTATCGGGCTATCAGAAAGGCTGCCGCCGCTCCCAGTGTAGACCCTGCGGAGACCACGACGGTTCCGTGAAACACGCCGAAAAGGCTACCAGCCAGGATCGTTATAGGGCCACCGGGAACGGCCAGAATCACCGCCACGGCGAACATGGCGGTGAACACCGCCGGAGCCATCGGCCCGAACGAACGAAGGTGTTCCTCGGTAAACCAGCTTTTGTCTATGCCGCACATCCGAAAGACCACGAACAGGGTCAACAGCCCTCCGATTACGATAGCAAGCCTCACCTTGGAGTTACCCTTCATCGTTACGAACCCCCTTTTATGGAACTTCCGGCCCTATACCAGGCCGCCAACCTTGACGGAGAGATTCCCATTCCCCAAGCAAGCATTATCATGAAATTGCGCAAGGAGGTCCTGGCCGCACCCAGCCTTTTCCAGCGGCGGGCGGAGGTAAGGACCACTGCCGGAAGGGTCGTCACCTTCCCGACCCTCGAGGCGGACCTCACCAGCGATACATCCTCCAACAGGGGCATCTCGGGAAAGCCCCCCAGGTCGAAAAAGACCGATCTGCATAGAAAAAAGCCCTGGTCTCCATAGGGCAGAGACAGCCACCGGGACCTGACGTTGGCCCAGAAGGAAATAGTCGCCATCGAGGAGCGGAACTCGGGATCTTTCAACTCGCCGCCCAGACCTATACGAAGAGAAAAGGCGCCTAAAGACACTTTTTCGTCGCTCAAAACCTTACGGACCGATCCGCCGTATCCCCAGGGCAGAACGCTGTCGCCATGAAGAAACAACAGGATATCTCCCGAGGCGGCTTCAGCTCCAACATTCATCTGAGCAGCCCTGCCCCGGGAAGACCGAACCACCCTCGCGCCACACAGCTCGGCCGCTTCCACCGTGCCGTCGGTGCTGCCTCCGTCGGAGACTATGACCTCCACGTCCATAGCTCCCAGGGCGGAACGTATCGCACGGGAGACAGAGCCTTTTTCGTTCAGAGTCGGTATTACCACCGAGATCTTTCTACGGGCCCGCCTCCACACAGCCAGGTCCTCCGGCCTGTCGACGTCGCTCAAGATCGGAAGACTGGCAACCTCGAGCCCCAGGGAACGGGCCTTCGACAACGTAGCTCGGCCCGTCCTTTCGGAACTCCAGGGAATCCCACGAAACAGGGCACAAGCCCTCTTTCCGGTAGATCCGAGGTCTATGCCGAGACAGTAATATCCCCCGTCGGAAGCTGGCCCCATCACTACGGGATAATCGTCGAGCAGCCTCATGACCCTGGGTATAAAAGACGGATCCATGTCGGGACAGTCGGTTCCCACGATCAGCACCTTTTTCACGCCTTCCTCGAGGGCGTCCAGGAGCGAAAGTTCCATCCTGATTCCCAGATCGCCGCCCCCCTGGTCTCTGACGGAAAGATCTTCGCCTAGCCACCTGCGAAAGCGTTCGGGATCCGAACCGGTGGACCTGATTTCCGAGGAACATCTGGCCATCCTCGCTCCACGCCTTATGGAAGACAGGGTCCTCTCCGCCATCCGACGGTGAAGATCCGACGCGCCATTGGCTCCTAAAGCAGGTATCAACCTGGTCTTGGCCTTTCCCGGCTCGGGCCATTTGACGAAAGCTATAACTCGGTCCAACGAAATCACCTCTGCGAAATCGACTCGTGATACATCGGCGTTCCCACCGTCATCGAGCCTTCATGATCGACCTCAACTCGGCTCGAACCTCCGTGGGATCGAGACCATCGGTGGACAAGAATGCCTTGATCCTGCCCGGAGATCTATCCATCACGATCACCCGATCGGCTATGGCGGCAGCCTCGCCCACGTCGTGGGTTATGAACATCACGGTGTAGGAATGGTCCTCTATAAGAGAGAGAAGCAAATCCTGCATGGCCTCCCTGGTCTGGGCGTCCAAGGCACCGAAGGGCTCGTCCATCAGCAGGACCTTGGGCTTCAGTATCAGGACCCTGGCCAGAGCGACCCTCTGCTTCATGCCACCGGATATCTCTCTCGGAAGATAGTCGGCGAAACGAGACAGTCCGGTCATCTCGAGATGCCGCTTCACCTCGGACCTCAGCTCCGACTTGGCCATCCTTCCCTTCGCCCCGAAGGCCACGTTCTCCGCCACTGTAAGCCAGGGAAAGAGGGCGTCTTCCTGAAAGACCACGCATCTGTCCCGTCCCGGCCCCGAGACAGTCCGGCCCTCCACAGACACGTCTCCCCGGTCGGGGGATTCAAGACCCGCCACTATCTTCAGCAAAGTACTCTTTCCGCAACCGCTCGGCCCCAAAACGCAGACCAGCTCGCCTTTTTCTATATCGAACGACACGTCCGAGAGAACCTCTAGTTCGCCGTCCTTTTCCAGAAAGGTCTTGGAGATCCCTCGAACCGACAGAGCGGCCGGCCCCGTCCCTTTCAGACGGCTCACGCCATCCTCCGGGCCGAGCGAAAGAAAAATCTCATGGCCGACGACAGCAACAGATCGCTCAGCCTTCCCATAGCGGCTATGACCACTATGCCGACTATTATCATGTCTATCCTTCCCATCATCCTGGCGTCCATTATGAGGGCACCCAGACCGAAGGGAACTCCGGTCAGCTCCCCCAAAACCAGATACGCCCAGGAGGTTCCAAGCCCCAACCTGAGGCCGCTCATTATCTGGGGCATGGCGGCGGGCAGCAGTATGTCGAAAACGCCCCTTATCCTGCCGACCCCCATGGTGGCACCGACCTGATAAAGTATGAAATCGACATTTCCTGCCCCTATGGCGGTGTTGACGTACACGGGGAAAAACGAAGCCAAGGCCACCAGGAAGACGGTGGTCTTCATGCCCACGCCGAACCACACCATGGCCAGAGGCAGCCAGCTTATTCCCGGCACGGAGCGGAGTCCGTTTACGGTGGTTCCCAACAGGCTCCTGACGATCGGGACCCTGCCGGAGACCACACCCATAGGTATACCGAAGACGACCGCGGCGACGAATCCCATGGCGACCCTCCCGGTGCTGGCCGATAGATCGGCTACGAATCTCCCGGCGTATGGGGCGGATCCGACCTCGCCGAACAGGTAGACCCAAGCGGATCTTCCTATGTCCATCGGGTCGGGCAGCAGATAAGTCGGGACTATTCCGGTGCGGCATACCCAGAACCAGGCACCCAGAAGGCACGTCGGAACGATCCAGGGCAGAAAAGCAGAGGCCCGGGATCTTTTGGTCAAAACCCCATCTCCTCCTTGACCCTGCGAACGAAGGAGAGGTCGAAAAGCCTTTCGTAGTCGGGCTGGCGGTCTATTACGTGAAGCTCCTCCATCCTGGCGCCGAGTGCCTTGACCCTCTTCACGAAGGCGTCGTCCATGTCCCAGGCAAGTTCTATGTTGGCCGAAGCCTTCTCCAGTATCTCCTTTTTCGTTCCGAAGGAGACCGTTTTTTTCAGCCATACGTCGGGATTGGACCTTAAAAACTCGGTGGCCCTGACATGAGCCCTCACCAGGTCCATCACCATGTCGGGATCTTCCTCTATGAGCCTCTCCGTGACCAACATCCCGGCGTTTATGGTCCCCACGCTGTCGTCGTAATAGGGATAGGACAGTACACGGCCGTATCCATCGGCCACGGCGAGGGTGGGGAAGGGCTCTCCGGACAGAAAAGCGTCTATACTTCCTCGGGCTAGGGCGGTTCCCATGTCGAAGAAGTCTATCCTGACCAGGCTGACGTCCTTCTCCGGGGACAGGCCGTTACGGGTCAGGGCCTCTCGCAACAGTATCTCGTGCATCGTCCCGGGGACGTAACCTATCCTTTTACCTCTGAGCTGGGAGATCTTCTCTATGGGGCCGTCCTTTCCTACAACCAGGGCGGAGCACCTGTTGCAGAGAGATGCTACCAAAACGACCGGCTGCCCCATGGAGGCGGAGTGTATGGCGTGAGCGATGGTGGTGCCGCACATGCCGAGACTTCCCGCCAGAAGAGCCGTCTTCTGATCGGCCGGATTGGTGAAGGAGAGGACCTCCACGTCTTCGGAGGCGTAATCGCCGTAGAAAAAAGGCTGTATGGTCTGAGCGGTTTTCCAGGTCCCGACCCTTACGGCCTCCTTCGCGGAAGAGGCAGCCGCGAAACAGAGAAACAGAAGAATCGAAAAAACTAGCTTCCTCATCTCGACACGTCCTTTCGGTATCTCAAAAACTCACGTCCGAGTTTCCTCGGAGAGGCCGTTTCGTCTCCGCCCTGTCTCGCCCAAACGTATTTCCGATCTGCCTGTTTCGCACCGACCGCCTCGGAGGGCACGTCCTGTGCCCCCTCGGCTTGGGGCGACGTCCTGTCGCCCCATCGGTACTACACGACGGCAGATTCGGAAATACGAGCTCGAACGGGCTACGACGAAACGGCCTCTCCGAGGAGTAGCGTTTTTAGATATGCTCTTTAGGCGAAACAGTTCGATTTTCTGGTCGGATCCCATCCGGTCTCCATGTGGATACGAGCGCAGTTCTCGACGGTGTTTCCCCTTCCCTTGCCCGTGTCGGCCTCCCCGTCTCTGGGGCTGGACCCCACCTCGGGAAAGAGGAGATTGCCCCCTGCTATCAGAGAAAGGGAGTTGGGCTCGTGGGTGCAGTGGGCCTTCGGCACGGTTCCCATCACCAGACGGGACACCGCCACCATCCTGGACATCTCCCTCTCGGTTATCATGCCGTATTTTTCCATGGGAGAACCGGGGAAGTTGACCCTCCTCATTACTCCGCTGTAGGTGGCCTCGTATTTTCTCGCCAGAAACATAAGATCGACTATCTCCTCCGCCTCGTGCTCCGGTCCCACAGGCTCTACGCAGTTCATCCATCTCAGCCCCACGTCTTTGAGGACCTTGATAGTCTCGATTCTCTTATCCCTTTTTAGAGGGGTATCTCTGCCCTCACCTAGCCGCACCGCGTGATACGCCCCTACGAAACCGGCCTCCAGAAGGGCCTCTCCCTCCTCGTGGGTTATGTCTCTGGTGTTGGCCACCAGGGGAACGTCGACGTTGTCCCGAAGGAGCCTGCCTACGTGGAGGAGCCGTTCCATGGGAAAGCTCCCGGTGGTCATGAGATTCAATGAATCGGCTTTGCGGGATTCACCGTGTCTCGCCCACTCAAGAATCTGATCGTCGGAGAAATCTATAGATTCCTTGAAGATTCCGGCCTTCACGGTCAGAGAGCAGAAACTGCAATTGAGAGGACAGGGAGCCACGTTCAGACCTATGTGAAAGTGATTCTCCCCCTTGTTGCCGAAGGTATCCCTGGAAAGGGTATCGGCCGCTTCCATCAAGGCATAGGTATCCTTGGATCTCAAGGGAAGAGCCATCAGATAAAGAGCCTCGTCCCTATCGATTCCCGAGCCGTCCGAGCCCTTTTTCAGTATTTCCCCTGTTTTAGACGCTATTTTCCAAGTCATTCAGAACCCCTCCGATAAAAAATAATCCATGAAAATTAAAAAATCATTTTGCGTCGTCGAATATCGCCCTTCTCAGTTTCCTGCGGTTGGCCCATCTAGCCAATCCCGTAGGAGGAGGCGGCGAAGCACCTCCCAGCAGCAACCTCAGGAGATGCACTACGCCGGAGCTTCCTCCCCCTAAAGAGTCCACGCAGCTCTGACAGCAGCAGACCACCGTCTCCCCGTTACGTCTGTAGCGGGAAATCCTCTCGGACCAGGACGATAAGACCTCGGGATGAACGATGGGAACCATTCCCCCCGCCCCACAGCAAAGTCCGCCTTCCGAACCGTAGGGATCGGTGCGTATCGACGGGCATACCGCTTCCGCCAGCCTCTCGACCTCGGTCAACTCCCTTTCGTCGTCCCTGAGAGGACAGGGAGAGTGGAACATGGCCTCCTCTAACTCGGCATGTAGAGATCCGGACAGAGAGGCGTTACCCCCCAGGTAACCCCATATGGACGACACCTTCACGGGAAGGCTCGACAGGGCCTTCAGACAGTTCGGACAGGCCACCACGATCTCCTCGACCCCACAGGATCTAAGGGTTTTAGCCAGCCCATCCCTTATCCTTCCGGCAACGTCGTCTCGCCCGAGAGACGCGGCGGGAGTTCCACAGCAACCGACCATAACTCCCATGTCGGAATCCAGGGAACGGAGCTCTCTCCAGGTCATCAGCACCAGCTCCGGATCGGAGGACGCCAAGGCACACCCCGGGAAAAACAACCTATTTCCCTTACCCTTCGGAAAGACCGGAGGGGTCCCCATATGTTTCCAGGCCGCCATAAACTGGAACACGAGTACTCCGAAAAAAAGTTTTTTCATTTTTAAGGACGGCTTTACGCAGGCCTTTTTTCTGAGGGCGGTCATGACGGACCTGAGATCCGCTCCTACGGGACAGACACTGGAACAGTAGCCGCAAAGGGAACAACGGAAGGGCCAGTCGTCCTCGATCACGCCGTTTTTAAGAAAATGGGAGACTACTTTCCCCGGTCCCTCCTCCAGCTGGTCGGACATAATACATCCCTTCAGACACATTCCGCAATCGACACATTTATCGGCGAAAACCCGTAATTCCGGGCAAGCGGCCTCGTTCAATTTCAACTCTCGACCTCCTTCTATCCACACGGCAACCCTGGTCACCGCAGGTTATAATGTGTATAATCCCTTTTCGTAGGGATCGCATGATGATAGCACCTTCATATGAAAGGAGTTACTTAAATGAAGCAAACTCTTCTCCGAGTGTGGTTCGCGTTATGCATGCTGACCATCTCGGCGACCGCTTGGGGCGGAGAGCCGGATCTTTCCGGATTCGTCCACCCCGAGTACTTCATCACGCCGCAGAAGCTCCATTCGATGTTAGGCGACCCCAGGCTGGTCCTGTTGGACGGAAACAATCCCAAGGTCTACCGGAAGGGACACATTCCGGGAGCGGTAAACATCGGTTTTCACTTCCTCTCAAAAACGGTAGGAAGACCTGGCGACCCCGGTTGGGGAACCTCCCTTCCAATAGATCGTCTAGAGAAAAAACTGAGAGAACTGGGAGTGAACGACGATTCCATAGTGGTTTTGTATTCCGACATGTTCAAGGGCCCCGGAGCGGACGGACGCAACTTCTGGCAATTGAAGATGGCCGGAATGAAGAACGTGAAACTACTCTACGGTGGACTGCCCCTCTATCGTTCGCTGGGATACGACCTGACGAGAAAGGTGGCGAAACCTTCCCCCTCGAACGAAGGGGCACTCACCCTTCACGAATACGATCCATCCTGGTACACCACTATGGATCAGGTGTATAGCTCCTTGGGAAAGGAACTCATCATCGATACTAGAACCAAAAAGGAGTTCGACGGCAGCACCAACGCCGGAGAACCAAGAGGCGGCCACATAGCCGGATCCGAGTGGATGCTGTGGCTGGACATACTGAACAAAGACGGCAGCCCCAAATCGGCGGAGGAAATAAAATCCATCATGAAAGATAGATTCGGACTGACTCCGCAGGATTCCTTCACCGTTTACTGAACGATGGGCATAAGATCGGGGTACGTTACCTCGGTTCTCAGAGCCGTCGGCTTTGAGCGGGTGAGAAACTACGAGGGATCCATCTACGAGTGGGGCGGAAACGAGGACATGCCGATAGAGAAATAACGTCTATCGATCCCCTGAGGGTAGATCGACGCAACCTTCCGAGTCCCTGCGATCCCTATAGATTTTTTTCCACAGAGAGGCCAAAGCGGTCAAGACGAAAAGCAGGGAAAGGGCCAGGACGAAACGTCTCGTCCCCTCGGTCAACATCCCTCCCACATAAGAGTAGACTACGGTGGCCGGCAGCTGCCCTAACCCGGTGGCCAGGAAAAACGGCCAGAACTTCATGGAGGTCAGTCCGGCCCCGTAGCTTACGATATCGAAGGACACGAAGGGAAGGAGCCTCGCCACGAAAACGGCGTAGTTGCCGTAGCGTTCGAAGAAGCGGTCTACCCCTTCGAGTCCCGCCTTGGAGGTGAGACGCTCAACCGGGCCTCTGCCATACCATCTGGCTATGAAGAAACATAGAGCCGCACCGGCCATGGCGCTCGACCAGGACAGGATAGCTCCCTTCCACCAACCGAAAAGCCCGGCGTTGGCGAAGGTTATCAGAAACGCCGGAAGCGGAGCTATAACCGACTGAAACACCATGAGAAAAAAGGACATAACAGGAGCCCAAATGCCGAACGACAGTATATATCCCCGAATAAGGTTCACGTCCAGAAGCTGAAACATCAAGAATACCTGTTTTATCCAATCTCTGGACGGCTTGAAAGCCACGACCCCGGCTATCAGGACCACCGGCAGAAAGACCCTTAAAAGAAACGACCTGCTAAGAAACCTTCTCACAGACAACCACCTCGAAAAATTCATTTTTTTATTTCTTCCGATACACCCTATCCAATAGCCCATCTTATTCTGACCCCGATAAAATTACACAACCGAATAGAGATTATATCCTCAACGAGAGATCTCGTACAGCCATTTGAGCGGGAACGGCCCTCTTTGCCCCTTGACATTTTTGTTTATATTAACTAACTTACCGATCGACAAGCAAGTGAGGTCTTTCTAACTATGAGAGAGGAAAAAGCGGGGCCTCCGGGCCGTTGATACTGTTTTACTTTCAGAACAAGGAGGGACTGTACGAGGCTGTCAAAGACGGGATAGTCGATCAATGGAGGGATAAGCTTCAACCCAAGCCGGTTCCCGTCGGGGCGGGGCCGGAGTTCATCTCGGACATGATAGAGGTAGCCTTCTCCTTCTACAGGGACAACCCCAGGATGGTCCGCATGGCCAACTGGGGAAGGCTGGAGAGGGACGACGTGTCGCCCCTCTCGATCACGGCGATGGTGTGCGGAACGGTTCACGTATGGTGGGAGTTTCACGGATACATGAGGGACACGACGTAGCATTTGAGAACGTATCCTTCTCCTACGGATCGCGGAGTACGAATCCACCAGGGTAGATGCCCTGAGCGAGCTGTCCTTCTCTGCCAGAGAGAGCGGTCACGGCTCTGGTAGGACCGTCCAGGTCGGGAAAATCCACCGCGGCCAATCTGATCCCCCAGTTCTGGCAGGGCCATATTGAAGAACTCGCCGATTCTGGTGCTGGACGAGGCTACGGCATCTCTGGACCCGGAGAACGAGCTGGACATACAGAAGGCCATCGACACCCTGATAAAGGGATGGACCATCTGAAGGGCCTTCAGGTCACTCTACCCTGTTGACCAGCCGTCCTATTGGAGGGATCTCGCAGACCACCGTATCCCCTCTCTTCATGAACCTCTGAGGGGAGAAACCCATTCCTACCCCCGCCGGGGTGCCTGTGGCTATTATGTCCCCCGGCTCCAGGGTCATCCCGGCGGAGATCTCCGAAACCAGGGTCGGTATGTCGTGGATGAACATGGCGGTGTTGGAGCTCTGGCGAAGCTCGTCGTTGACGTAGCTTCTGACGTCCACCTTCACGGGAAAGGGCAGGGCCGATTTATGAAGAATGACCGGCCCCATGGCGGTGTAGGTATCCAGGCTCTTGCCCCGGAACCACTGGACGTGTCTTTTCTGAAGCCTGCGGGAGGAGAGGTCGTCGAGCACGGAATAACCGAAGACGTGCTCCTCGACCTTCTCCGCCGGTATATCCACACCGGCCTTGCCTATTATGACGGCCAGCTCGACCTCGTAGTCCAGCTGATCGTCCAGGTCGAGACGGGCCTCTATTGGCTCGCCATCCCCTATGATTCGGATCGCCCTCTTGGTGAAGAAGACAGGGGCGGAGGGTTCGGCGAAGTCCTTCATCTCTCCCTTGGTCTCCTCCAGGTGATCCCTGTAGTTGACCCCGACGCAGAGCACGTCGTGGATCGGCCTGGCTATGGGAGGGAGCACCCGAACCTTATCCAGAGATAGAGGCCCGAAACGTTCCGGAGACTCGATGGCCTTTCTAAGAACCTCTATATCCCCCTCGGAGGACCTCTCTATGAAATCCTGCATGTCCCGATAGTCCCGATCGGGCAGAGCGGACCTAATGTCCAAAACGGCACATTCGTCTGCCGTCATGACCCCGATCCCCGTAACTTCTTCAGATTCGAACGCGACGAACTTCATATGCGGTTCCTCCTCACTCAAACTTTACTGGGTCTTTTTCCTGGTCTTTCTACCGTTGCCTCCGTTGCCATTTCCGTTGGTGGTTCTACGGGCGACCTTTCTGCTCTTGGGCTTGTTTCTGATGTATATCACCCGAGAATGGCCGTCGCTCTGGACCCTCTCGTCCACGTCGAATATGCCTATGGCGAAGGCCAGCTCTCCCAGCTTGCCGTAGCCGTAGTTTCTGGGGTCGAACTCGGGAGACTGTTTGGCTATGTTGCTACCCACCGTTCCCAACTGGGCCCATCCCGTGTCGTCCGACGCCGCCTCGAGGGCCGATCTCAACAGGTTGACCAGCTGGGTGTCTCCCTTGAGTTCGTCGGTGGTCTTTCTCTTTATCGCCGAGGGGGAGTCCTCCTTGTTCACCGATATGACCTCGGTGTAGATAAACTTGTCGCAGGCCGACACGAAGGGCTTCGGGGTCTTCTTCTCGCCGAAACCGTAGACCATCAATCCCGCCTCCCTTATCCTGGCGGCCAGCCTGGTGAAGTCGCTGTCGCTGGACACGAGACAGAATCCGTCGAAACGGTTGGTGAAGAGCAGGTCCATGGCGTCTATTATCATAGCGCTGTCGGTGGCGTTCTTCCCCACGGTGTAGCGAAACTGCTGTATCGGCTGGATCGAGTGCTCCAGAAGCACGGTCTTCCAACCTCCGAGATTAGGGGTGGTCCAGTCGCCGTAGATGCGCTTGACGCTCGCAACTCCGTACTTGGCTACCTCCGCCAGCAGAGGCTCGGTGATCGACGGCCTGGCGTTGTCGGCGTCTATAAGCACCGCCAGTCTGGGTTGTATGATGTCCAGTTCGCTCATTTATACTATGTCCTTTCCGAAACGGCATAGCCGTTCATCCTCTAGAATTTGCTCTTTTTGGTAACCCACCATGGGGCCATGTTGGTGTCCCTGTGCCCTCTTCCCAAAAGCTCCCACAGGGTGGCGAAAGCACCGTATACCCTACAGGCGAAGGCGAAAAGGGGGCTTAGCACTATCCAGGGCATCGTCGCCAGATCCTCTTTCGGTCTCTCCGACAGCAGAAGGACGAAGAGGAGGAACATCACTGCCGTCACAGCCAGGTAGAAGAGGTATACCAAAACGGTTATCCACACGGCGAAGGACAGAGGATAAGCCACGAAAAGATAGGCTGTGTAACAGACTATCAGAAGGGGCATCACCACCTGAAAGAGCAGTCCCGTCCAGAGAAGGGCGAGAAAGTTCTTCCACCCCACCAGCTTGGGAGAAAAGCTCCTCCAGTGTTTTCTGAAATACAGAAACGACAGGTCTCCGTCCCACCTCAACCTCTGCTTGAAAAAATCCCTGAAAGTATCGGGCACGTCGGTGAAACCCATGGCCTCCGGGTCGAATATGATCCTGAAACCGTCGTAACGACCGAAATAATTCTTCACCCTGAGAGTCAGGTCCAGATCCTCGGCGGTACCGGCGTCCCAGCCACCTATGAGATCCAACACGGATCTGCGAAACACTCCGAAGGCGCCGGAGATATTGTTCACCACGCCGAGAGCGCTCAGTCCCGTCTTGGCCGCCTGTATCGATAGGAAGTACTCTATTGCCTGAAGCCTCGTCACCAGGCCGCTCCGAGCGTTTCGGACCCTGAGACAACCGGACACGCACCCAACCGACCGGTCCTCGAAGTGTCTGGTGGCCCGCTCCACCATATCGTTGTCGAAGGAGGTATCGCCGTCGAGGGCCATTACGATTTCTCCGTCGGCGAAGTTCATCCCGGTGTTGAGAGCGGAGACCCTGCCGCCTCTTTGCCACTTGGGGACCACCTGAAGGGATCGGTTGGACAACCTAGCCACAGCCGACTCCATCGACTTGGCCGCCCTGAACGTCTCCCCGTTCAACGCCGCTCCGTCCACTATGGGTATTATCTGAATCCTGCCCGGGTATATCTGACGAGCCAGAGACCTTATGGTATGTTTAACCGCATCTCCCTCGCTGTAGCATGTCACGAGACAGGACACCGACGGATAATAGTCGCTCCGCCAGGGAAGCTGGTACATTCGTTCGAGACAATGTTTCAGCACCCCGAGGATTATCATTATATAGACCGGCATCTCCAGAAAAAGCACGAAGGGGATGAACTTGAGGAGAACCTGCCATGTCTCCGGCGAAAGAGGGGCGTCCAGGAAAAGAGATACCGCCCTGAAAAGGGGCTCCGGGACGTTCAAATCAGCTTCCCTCCAGATCTCCGGACAACCTGGCGAGGACGAGGGCCGCCGTGTCCCTCTCGAGCAGATCCTCCGATACGGAGAAAAGAGAGGAGCAAAAACGAGGCTTGGGGACCCCCTCCACCACTACCTCGTTCGCCAAGGCCAAAATCCGTTCCTCCAAAATCGAGGCTCCCTCTCTGTCGGTCCTGGGAAGCAGGAGCCAGAGTATCCCCGTTCCGTTCCTGGTGGAGACGTCGGTCCCCCTTATAAGCTGTCTGAGCCTTCCGGCCAGAGAGTCCATGAGCTGAGCCGTTCTCTGCCTTCCGAGGATCTCGGACATCTCCACTATATTGAAGAAGCGGATTCCCAGCAAAGAGAAAACCTCGTCAGGGTAGCGGCGATTGAGCATTATCAGCCAGTCCAGAAACTGGTCGAAGTAGGCCGGTACCACGTAGTTCAGCCGGTCCAACAGGGCGTAGACATCGTCGATGGAGCCGACCTTGGCGGCGGAGCGCCCCTTCTCGGTCAGACGATAGCTATGGATGGAGTCTATCAGCAGATCCTCCGGCTTGGACCTGGTTCGACAGTCGAGGCAGTCCACCACCACATCGGCCTCTATGAACCGAAGCCCGCAATCGTTGCAGACGAAGCTCTCCAGAGGGTGGTCGTAGTCCGAGCCCAGATGTCTCAACATGGTGCTGCAAAAGGGACATTGAAGGGTATGTCCACGGAGAAACTCCTCCGTAGGGGCCACTCTTCCGCAGGTAAAGCAGTGGGTGAACTCCTTGGCCGCTATGTCGATGCTGCCGCAGCCGGGACATACGTCGACGTAGTTGAGCCGAGGCCCCTCGCAGCTGGGACACCTTCTGATCCTGTCCACCAATGTGCCGTTACCGACAAGTCCTCGCTCCCTCATGTTCCTGAGCCAACGAGCCGAATCTCCCTCTCCGCTGAGGAAATCGGCGGCGGGATAGACGTACAGATCGTGCGAAGTCGGTCGAAGAACCGGCCATATGTCGGAGGTTCTGCCGTAGAGATATCCCATTAATCTGTACTCCCTGCCTTGGCTCAGGGCGTCGAGATCTATCTCGGCGACTCTCTTCCGAACCTCTGCACTGGTTACGGCAGCTTCCTCCGTCGAGGTAACTACCCCGTCGGTCAGGTAGACCAGATCTCCGTCAAGCGCGGAGGAACACAGCACCGGAAGCCAACAGATGGAGGGGGCCTTTCGAACCTCCGTCAGTATCGACACCAGAACCGACTCCTCTAGATCCATATCTAGAATAAGGCCTCCGTAGTTACCGTCCAAAAGAACGGAGGAAACTCTGTCGGGATCATATATCTCGACCAGTAGGTCAGACGAGACCAGAACCCCTGTCCCATCTGACACCAGACGGATCAATTTAGGTCTGTCCATAAGGTTCACCTCCAGGGGAAGTGGAATCCCCAGTGAATCTTCACCGGGAGTCCCTCCACCATCAGATTCAAGGGTATGGGAGAATCGGTCTTAAGATAGACCTGAACGGTCTGCTTACCCTCGGAAAACGGCTCGGCCAAAGCGGAGGGCAGAGGCCCGGCGATGACCGGTCTGCCTTCGGGATCGGCCTCCATGACGGTACCTCCGGGAAACCTTACCCTCGCCGGAGATTCCAGGTCTATCATGCTGAGATATCTTGGATCGACGAAAGCAACCACCGACACGGAGTCGGGATCACCTAAAGTGGCTACGGGAGCCCCCTGAGCCACCGTCTGCCCTTCCTCGGCGTAAAGATCCAGGACCACACCCGGTATAGGAGACAGGATCGTCAGTTCGCCCTGGCTCTCCTCCATGGCTCCAAGCTCCGCCTCTATCTGGGCCAGCCTAACGGCGTTTTGGGGGATGTCGACCGTCGCGGAGGCCACCTCCAGATCTGCCTGAGCCCTTATGACATCTCCCTCGGCCCTAACCACCTTGCCCCGGGCCTCGTTCAGCTCCGCCCTGGTGGCTGCCCCTCTTTCAAAAAGCCACTGCACCTGTCTCAGAACATCCCTCTCTCCGTCGAGCACCTTTCCAGCCAGAGCCAGGCTCTTCTTTAAAGAACCTTCCTGAGCCAACTGAGGAACCTGGGCCAATATGGCCCGTCTCTCCGCTATAAGAGGAGCCTTACGGGCCTCCAACATCGGTTCGACAACTTTGGCGATGAGATCGCCCGACGAGATCTCCTGCCCTCTCAGAACCGGCAGCTCCGTCACCAATCCCGGTCTGGGGCAGTTGACCGACACCTTCTCCATGAAGACGACTCCCGGAGAGGAGGCCCAGAGAAAGCCCAACCCGACCCTGAAGAAGAAAAACAGAAGCGGAGAGGACACCAGCAAAACCACGAAGTACCAACGCCAGCGGGGAAAGGCCCTTCTGGCCGGAGCGTATTCTACCTTTATATCCCCCTCTCTGTTGGGATCCTTGCTCTTCTTGGGAGAAAAGGTGACCTTCATCGTACCGCCTCCTTATAGTCCAGCCACGCCTGGACGATGAATCCCCGGAAATTCGAGCGATCGAAACGCTCGTCGTAGTAGGAAAGTCGGCTCCACATGGCGGACCTGCCCAGAGAGCCGTAGCTTTCCTTCGTCGAGAGAACCTTCTCTATGCTCTGGGCCAGAGAGATGTGGAGATCTCCGTTTGCTCTCAATATGGCTCCGAACCTCCGGGCCACCAGTTCGGCATCGGTGGAATAGAGCATCACCGCCACCTCCTCCGGGTTCAGCTTCGCCAACTTAGGACCGAAAAACGACCGTAGATCTCCCTCGAGATACCTGGGATGTACCGACAGGGATATGGGCAGATCGGTAACGCCGTCTATCAACTCCAGGGTCCTGATCAGCTCTCCGGCCAGCTCTATCCGTCTGCTCGCCGCTCCCGGTATGGAGTCGGGCTCCAAGTCGAGATGGAGTCCGTCGAACTCGAAGGGTGCGAAAAACCTCACCAGATTTGCCAGCTCGACCCTGTGCTCCGGAAGTATCCAGCTCGGGTCCCCCAACAGAAGGTCCATCCTCACTCCCCTGCTATCGGAAGCCCTGAGCAAGGCTCTGAGGGAAGCTCTGGCCCTTTCGCTTTTCTTCAAAGCCCTGACCTCGCCTGAATTGAAGGAAAGAAGCACCCTGTCGAATCCCTCTTCTATCAGACGATCGAGCTCGGAGCCTCTGGTACCACTGTTCAAAAGAGGTTCGGCCTTCCATACATAGACCGACGCCGAGGGCTTTTTAGCCGCATCGGCCTTCGGGGTGATCTCGACCGGTCTCGGGACAGGCCTGCTTTCGATCGTTTTAGGACCGTCGCCCAGCCAGGAGGGGTCCAGAATATAACTGTTTTCCTCGAACAGCCTCAGGGGATAGGCCCTCTCCTCCGGGGCGGAGGGAACGAACCGTCCCATCTCCACCAGTGCCTGCAACGCCAGAAGCTGGGCGTCCATGAGGTCCAATGCGGATCTCAGATAATCGTAACGGCTTCTCTGGAGGGCCTCCAAGGTGTCGCCGGCGATACGGCCGTGTCTGAGACCGTTCTGTCTGACCGCCTCGGCCGCCCCTCTGGCCCTAGTGACCCCGAAGCGAACCGATCCTAGGGCGTACTCCAGAAGATACTGGGAGTCTATAAGCTCTCCGTCCAGCCTTATGCGGTCCAGAAGGTCCTCCGCCCGGCGGCGTTCAAGATCGGCGCTGGCGGCCAGAAAGGTCTCGTCCTCTTCGGAGCTCAAACTTCCGAAAGGCTCCAACAGGTTTACCCCTATATAGGCCCCCGCTCCGGTTGCCCCGGGGAAATCCCGTCCGGTAGTAATCCCTACCTCGACCGATCCCTCTCTGCCCAACCTTTCCGACAGACCTAGAATCCTTCGATAGAGTTGTTCCCTTTCCTCCTGGTAGCGAACTCCGGCCAGATGCTTCACCGACAGAAGCTCTCCGAAACCATTCCCGTCCCAATCCGGCAGGGTAGGCTTCATGACCTCGTCTCCCACGGTCCAGGAACGGCCGGTGGCCTCCCTTATGAACTGAACCGCCTGAGCCTGGGTCCTTCGAGAGGCTATACGATCCCTCAAGACCAAATCGTAGGCGGAGGAGAACTCCAACCTGTCCGATTCCAACAATAGACCGTCCTGGGTCCTGTCTGTCAGGGCAGCCTCTACTTTCTCCCTATTTGCCAGAAAGGCATCCATGAGCTTCCTCTTGCCGATCTCGCCCCATAGAACTATATAGGCCTTTCTAAGGGCCGTCACGTTAACCTCCGTGACCCTCTCGGCGGAGATACGACCCTCCATAGAACGAAGCTTAGCCTGTAGCAGACCTATCTTCTCCTTGTTCCAGGTCCCGAGAATGGGAAATGTAACTCCGGCCCTGAAGGTCAGCTTTCCGTAGGAGATCTTCTCCTCCGACGTCTCCGAGGCCGGTTCGTGGCTGTAGCCATAGTTGACCCCGGCGAATAGTTTCGGCCCCATCTCCTGGAGAACGGACCTCTCCAGATGTTCGTCCCTGGCGAGGGAGTGCAGGGCGGCAAGGACCTCTGGACCCTGGCTAACCATCGTCTCCAACTCCGCCAGACTCGGCAGAGGCAGCCCTTCCGCCGCTAAAGAAGGACCAGGCTGCACCAAAAGACATAAAACCAAAATAAAAACGCTCAACAGACGAAAAACCAAGACAGCCCCCCCCATCCGCTATTTATATCAAGTCTTTTTATAAGTATAAAGCCTTGAATGAAATAAACGAAGGGACCCGAGTTAGGATCCCTTCGCTTAAAGTACGTCAACATACTGGCGAAATGTAGATTTTAAAAACCCATGTAAAACAGGGCAAATGATATCAGCAAAGCACCTATGCCCAGACAGTATTTCAAAGCAGAGCTGAATACACCGTATTTTTTGCTTGCCATGAGTTTAGATGCGAATCCTACCGATGTCCCTGCGGCAAGAACTAAGATACTGTGCCCCAGTGAATATAGCAGCAAAAGCATGACGCCATGTCCGATATCCCCGCTTCCAGCTACGATACTCAACAGGACAACCAAAACAGGCGTAGCACAGGGAGAGGAAAAGAGCCCTCCTAAAACTCCTGCCAGAAAGGCCCCGATATACCCTGTCTTCGTGTTTTTTGACAGTAGGTGCGTCGAGGGCAGAAAATTAAAAATATCCATGACCTGTAGGCCCATCAGCAACATGATGATGACTATCGCCATAACTTTGATCAATGTTTTTTGTCCGATATATACAGTCTGGTGTTGTGATCCATTCGATTTGATCATCCTTTGCTTGATGTCTTTGGCTGCTCGATAAAATAATGAGAACCATACAAAGAGGGGGCGAAGAAAAAACTGTCCTCCGTCCCCTCTTTGCGGAATATCGCTTTTACTTTTTAAACCAGTGCTGGGTTCTGAGACAGAACCGGACCAGCATGAGCATTACCGGAACCTCTATCAGAACCCCCACCACCGTAGCCAGAGCCGCCCCGGAGGACAGGCCGAAGAGCATAGTCGCTGTGGCGATTGCTACCTCAAAGTGGTTGGAGGCCCCTATCATAGCCGCAGGAGCGGCGTCCCTATAGGACAGCCCCATAAATTTCGCCGCGGCGTATCCCAAGGCGAAGATGAGGATCGTCTGGATGAACAGGGGAATAGCGATCCACAGTATAGTCATGGGATTTTGTACGATAACCTTTCCCTTGAAGGAGAACAGCAAAACCAGAGTCGCAAGCAGGGCCACGATGGTGATCGGCGTCAGAACGTGGAGGAATTTTTCCTCAAACCACATCTTGCCTTTGGTCGTCAATATCCACTTTCTGGAAAAGTATCCCGCCAGAAGGGGCAGGGCGACGTAAATCCCTATAGAGAGGAGCAGCGCCTGCCAGGGAACCGGAAGCCTTCCCACTCCCAGAAGGACCCCCCCCAAAACTCCGTATAACACCAACATGGTCAGTGAGTTTATGGCCACCATGACCAGGGTCAGACCATCGTTGCCCTTGGAGAGAAACCCCCATACCAACACCATAGCGGTACATGGGGCTATCCCCAACAGAATTGTCCCCGCCAGGTAGCTCCTCCATAGGGGGATCTGGAGCATCTTTATCCCCTCCGACATTACCACCGTCCCCGCCCCGTGAGAGGAGCCTACTGCTAGATCGAGTCCGAAGGGCATCTTCACCAGGTCCATGGCATCGGGACCGATAAAACCCTTAAAGGCAAAACCCAGAAAGAACAGGGCTATTCCGTACATGGAAAAAGGCTTTATGCCCCAGTTTATGAACAGTGTCAGCCCCACTGGTTTGACGCTCTTTCCGGCCTTTATGACCTCGTTAAAATCTATTTTTACCATGATAGGGTACATCATGGCGAATAGGCATATGGCTATAGGGATGGACACCACCGGTGCCCCGTTTACCGTGATCGCCATTCCGTCTAGGGTCGACGCCAGGTTGGGGGCGACCTTTCCTAAGGCTATCCCTCCCAAGATGCACAGTCCCACCCATAGGGTTAGGTACCTCTCGAAAATCGATATCCCTTTTGCCATCTTCTCTCTCCTCTCTCCAACGGGATGGGGGCTAAACTAGCAACAGTCTCCTTTACAGCAACAACCTGATTTCATCGATTTGATGGATGGCAGATAGGCGTCTATTATGGCCTGAACGTCCTCCTTGCAGTCGCACCGGTCGCTCTGACCGGAGGCCGCCGCTATGACGTCCTCCACCGTCTCCGCTCCGGAGGCCAAGGCCTTAACCACGTCCCTTTTCGTCATGTTGCAGCTCTCGCATACAACCGTATCCTGAGGTGCTTTTTTCCAGTCTTCCATTCTCTTTACCCTCCTTAAATATTATCCGCTATTTCCGGTAACCCTTCAACGAAGGCCTTTATCTCGTCTCTGACCTTTCGGTAGAAGTCCAACGCCTCTTCTTCGTCCTCGGTCTTCCTGGCTAGAGTTGGAGGATCCTCAAAGCCAGAGTGGATAGTCTTTGTGTTCCCCGGAAACACCGGACAGGTTCCTTTGGCTTTGTCGCACACCGTTATCACCAGGTCGATCGGGGAGTCGAAAAACTCGGTGACACTCTTTGATCTGTATCCCGATATATCCACCCCAGCCTCGGCCATCACCGCAATTGCCCTAGGGTCCAGACCGTGGGGGGCGGATCCCGCCGATAGGGGCTGGAATCGATTTCCCCATATGTGGTCGGTCCAGCCCTCGGCCATCTGGCTCCTACAGGAGTTACCTGTACAGAGGAAAAGTATAGTCGGTTTATCTCTCATCTCTTCATCCCTCCGTTATCGGTGTTTTTAGGCTACGTAGCCGAATAAGATCCCTATTACTGTGGACATCACCACCACCAAACTGACGTAGACGACGGTCTTTTTTGTCCCTATGACGCTTCTTATGACCAGCATATTCGGCAGTGATAGGGCCGGTCCTGCCAGGAGAAGGGCGAGAGCGGGGCCCTGTCCCATTCCCGAGCCCAGAAGTCCCTGGAGTATGGGGACCTCGGTGAGGGTGGCGAAGTACATAAAGGCCCCGGATATTGCGGCGAAAAAGTTAGCCCCGATGGAGTTGCCGCCGACCAGAGAAGCGACCCACTGGCTCGGTATAAGTGCCTCGTGTCCTGGCCGTCCAAGCAGGAACCCCGCCACCAACACTCCCCCAAACAATAGGGGCAACACCTGAAGAGAGTAGCCGAAGGTGGAGTCCATCCATTCCTGTCTATCGTCCTTTTTGAACCACAGAAAGGTCGACCCCAGTGTCGACAGGAACGCAGCGGCAGCTACGTACCATTTAACCGAGTATATGCTTTCCCATACCCCTCCTGGAACCTTGGGAGCGGCCCAGTTGGCGAAGACCAAAAATACCACCATGCTCGCCATGTGCCAGACGGTCTTCCACAGAGCCCTCTCGGACCCGTCGTCGGGAAGCTGGGCGAAGCCCTTCTGCCTTTCCTCCTCCTCGCCACGGAATATAAAGGCCATACATATTCCGATTAGCACCGAGAACACGACCGCCCCTAAGGCTCTCGCCAGTCCCAGCTTGAAGCCCAAGACCCTGGCTGTGAGGATGATGGACAGTACGTTTATGGCAGGGCCGGAGTATAGAAACGCCGTGGCGGGCCCAAGTCCTGCCCCTCTTTTGTAGATTCCCGCAAAAAGGGGAAGAACCGTGCAGGAACACACCGCCAGTATCGTCCCGGATACCGCCGCAACCGAGTAGGCCACCCATTTTTTAGCCTGGGCCCCGAGATATTTCATGACAGCCTGCTGGCTGACAAAAACAGAAATGGCTCCCGCTATGAAAAACGCTGGCACCAAGCAAAGCAGCACATGCTCCTGGGCGTACTCGTGGAGCATCGCCAGTGCCTCCACCGCTCCGGAACGGACCCCTGGAGATTCTATGGGAAGCCAGTAGGCCAGGGCAAAGACCGCTAAAATCCATGTAAATTTGCTTTTATCGTTCAACAACAACCCTTCTTTCCAGAACTTTTAGTCGATTATGTGACAAAAAAGCCACGCTATTTGTCCTTATAAAGGCCCCTAAAGGGGCCTGAATTTTGTTACAGGGCTTTGGATATAAGGTTCTTTGTCGCCTCAAGGGAGGGAATTTTGCCTACAGAGACAACTTTATCGTTGACGACCAATCCCGGGGTTCCCGTCACCCCGAACTCCAGGATATCGGCGATATCGGTTACCTTCTCCATGGAGTACTCCAATCCCAGTTCCTTTGTGGCCTCTTCCGCCAGCTTTTTGCACTTTGCACAGCCTGTTCCCAGTATCTGAATTTTAACGGTCATTATAATTACCTCCTGTCAAGAAATAGGTCCACATTGCCCCGAATCGATGCACTCTATCATGTCCAATACGCAGCAGAGGGCCACGGAATAGAGTATCCACTGGCCTTCCTTTCGGTCTTTCAGTACTCCGGCGTCTTTAAGTACCGCCAGGTGTTTGCTGACGGTGGTCCTGTCCGAGTCGAACCACTGGGCTATCTTACAGGCACATTCCTCGCCATGCCCCAACCTTCGGACAACCTCAAGCCTCAGAGGATGGCTCAACGCCTTGAAGATAGCCGCTGTCCTGTCTTTCTCTGTCATAAGACGCCTCCTCTCAATTCAATGTGGCGATTTTACCACGCAACGTTTTTTGACGCAAGATCCCAATCTTAAAAGGTGAGAACTTGACTATAGGGAGCCTCTAAAAACGCTCATACTCTCGAGGACTACCGCCAAGTTTCACCTCAAGCAAATGCACGAAAGATATTGTACGTTATCCACTCGTCTCTGAGATATCCCACACCGCGGAAGATCTACTTCGGATCGGACAATGCAGAAGAAATAGGAGGCCCGATCGGGCCTCCTATTTCTTCACCATAAAATTATCCGTCCGTTTCGGCTCTGTACCTATCGGGGTTTTGGCTCATGTCTCTTACTTTATCGATGTCCAGACCGGTCAATTCACTGATGGTTTCGAGATCCATGCCCTTTTCGATCATCCTCATTGCTGTACGAGCAAGAGCTTTCCGTAACCCTTCCTGTCTGCCCTTTTCCATTCCCTCTCTGCGACCTCTGTGTATTCCTTTTCTAAGCCCCTCTTTTTCCCAGGCCTTTGTCCAATCTCTTACCTTTTCCGCAAGCATGGTATCCACCTCCAGCAGATCGTTATAGGCCGAGAAATCCCTGTCTGGGATCCTCCTGGGGAGCAACACTCCCCTCAAAAAAACCGTAAAGGATCTCCGTATTTTTGTGTGTTCCGGCATCTCCAGAGAGCTGTCTTCCATGGTGTGCCGAGGTGGATAAACTCTCACCGCACCAACGGAATCAAAAAGGCCTTCGCAACCTCGTCGGCAACTTCCTTTCCCCTCAGGATCTCCAGGAGCCTCAGTGCGAAAAACGGGGTCACGGCAGGGCCCTTGGCGGTGGTTATGTGACCGTCGGTCTCGACCATGTCGGAACCTATCGTGGCGTCGGTGAGCCATGACTCCATGCCAGGGTAGCACACGGCCCTTCGTCCTTTGAGAATTCCCGCCTTGCCGAACACCGCCGGAGCCGCGCATATGGCGGCCAGCTTTTTGCCCTCCGAATCATAACGGACCACCAGATCCAGCAGTCCCTGGTGCTCCGTATAAGCCACGGTTCCGCCAGGAACCACCAGCATATCGAAGGGACGGTCCACCACATCGTCGAAAAGGGCGTCCGCCGTGACCGGCACGCCGTGCTTGCCCTTGACGGTCATGCATCCTGTCAGGGACGTCGTGGTCACGTCCACATCTCCCCTTCGCAGTATGTCCACCGTCGTGAGGGCCTCGGTCTCCTCGAAACCGTCCGTCAGAAAAACCGCAACTTCGATCATCGTGGATCACCTCTCATACAGTTTTAGGCAGCCATCTAAACCGCCATCTCCTATCATACTACCGGATTCATCTGCCAACCACGGATGAAAAAGGCGATCGCTCCGTTCGGATACCTATTTTGTCGGCAAAGAGCCTTTTTTCGCAGTTGACCGAATTAAGCGAAAGGCATATATTCCTGTTACCCCTAGTAGGTAATTTGGAAACGTGAGGAGGAACCGACATGGCTAAGAAGAAGACCCGATTGGACTTTGTGAAAATGAAGAGAGAGGGAGAAAAGGCGACCTGGATAACCGCCTACGATTTCCCTACCGCTTCCTTCGCCCAGCAGGCCGGGATGGACATGATCCTGGTTGGAGATTCCATGGGTATGGTGTTGCTAGGCTACGACGGCACCGTTCCCGTCACCATGGAGGAATGCCTGATACATTGCCGGGCGGTCCGCCGGGGAGCCCCCGACCTGTGGTGCATGGGAGATATGCCCTTCGGTTCATACCAGGTATCCGATGAGGACGCCGTGATCAACGCCATACGGTTCCTGAAGGAGGCCGATATGGACTGCGTCAAGCTGGAGGGAGGCCGCAGGGTCTGCTCCAGGATCAAGGCCATAACCGACGCGGGCATTCTCGTATGCGGCCATATAGGGCTGACGCCTCAGAGCTCCGGACAGCTCGGCGGCTTCAAGGCCCAGGGAAGGGACCCGGAAAGCGCCAGAGAGCTTATAAAAGACGCCATCGCGGTACAGGACGCCGGAGCCTACGCCCTTCTGCTGGAGGCGGTTCCGCCGGAGCTCACCGAGTTCATAGCCAAAAAACTGGAGATACCCGTCTACTCCATAGGTGCCGGAGCTCCCTGCGACGGACAGCTCATAATCTGCGGCGACATGCTGGGGCTGTTCCAGGCCTTCACTCCCAAGTTCGTCAAGAAATACGCCAACGTAGCCGAGGTGGAAATAGCCGCCTTCAAGGAATACGTCCAGGACGTAAAGAAAGGCCGTTTCCCCACGGACGACCACGTCTACCACATTCACGAGGGAATGGAGGAAGAATTCCAGTCCATGCTGAGAGAGTTCGACCTGCCCAAGGGAGTGGTTTGACGTTAGAGGGGGCGCAAAGGAGAGAGAGTATGAGTTTCAACTGCATCTGTAAAGATCCTGAATTTCCCGACCTCAGATATCCGGCCGATCTGCTGGACCTGACCATACCCAGCCACGGAAGCGACCTGTACGGAATAATGTACACTCCTCAGGGAAGAGGTCCCCATCCCACGGCTTTGATACTGCACGGATTCCCCGGAAGCGAGCAGAACGTGGACCTGGCGCAGATCCTCAGGAGAGGCGGCTTCAACTCGGTCGTGTTTCACTACAGAGGTTCGTGGGGCAGCGAGGGAAATTTTTCCTTCGAACACGTCCTGGAGGACTCCAGGGCTGCGGTAGAATATCTCATGGATCCAATCAACAGGGAAAGATACATGATAGATCCCTCCAAGTTCGTCCTGATCGGCCATAGCATGGGAGGATTCGCCGCCCTGATGACCGGGGCGGCGATGGCCGAGGTCGACAGGATAATAGCCATAGCTACCTACAACCTGGGAGCGGTGGCGAAGGAAAGGCAACGGGAGAACAGGGACGAAAGGTACGCAAAGGACATCTACGAGATGTTCATAAACTGCACCAGGCCGCTCAAGGGAACCAGCCCGGAATCTCTTCTGGACGAGATAAAGGAGAAAGCCAAGGATTGGGATCTAAGAGACCTGGCACATCGCCTCAAGGGCAAAAAACTGCTGACCATAGCCGGATCCAGAGACGACGTGTCTCACCTGGAGATACACCACAACCCCCTGATGACGGCGCTTAGAAAGGCGGGAGTGACCACGGCAAAGGACGTGGTGATGACCACCTCCCACTCGTTTCACGACAAGAGGATAGCCCTGGCGGAGGCGATCCTTAAGTGGCTGAGCTCGGATATACCGATACGCTGAAAGACAGAGGAGGCCCGACCGGGCCTCCTCTTTTTAGGGCTTAAATCCATCGTTAGAGTACATAGAAGCTGATCTTTATTGATCTATATTTCGAGGCTGAACGCTCCCCTGGTCGTCACACCGATCGGGATACCTTCGAAACACATAGAGGCCGACGTCCTGCAGGACGTCGGCCTCTATGTTGAGATTCTATTTTATGTTCGGCTTAGATCAGTTCTTGACTATCTGGGTTCCCTCGGTGCCTTCCAGAGCCTCCAGGGCCTGGTCCAGGCTGGCTATCACCGCTCGGGATCCTCCGTTCATCACGAAGGCCATGGCGGCGGATACCTTGGGGCCCATCGATCCGGCCTTGAAGTGTCCCTCAGACTGGTAGACCTTCATCTCGTCTATGGTCACCTTGCCCAGCCATTCCTCATCGGGGGTTCCGTAACGAAGGGCCACCTTGGGTACGTCGGTCAGGATCATGAAGAGGTCCGCGTCCACCTGCTGGGCGAGAAGCTCTCCGGCCAAGTCCTTGTCTATGACCGCCTCGACTCCGCCGTAGCCCCCATCGGAGCTCTTCACCACGGGAATGCCGCCTCCGCCGGAGGCCACCACGACGTAGCCGTTGTCGGCAAGCTCCCTGATTGCTTTGCGCTCCACTATGTTGATGGGCTTCGGCGAGGGAACCACCCTTCTCCATCCTCTTCCGGCGTCCTCTATCCAGCTCTCGCCGGAGGATTCGATACGGGCTTTGGCCGTGGCCTCGTCGTAGAAGGGACCCACCGGCTTGGTCGGGTTCGCGAAGGCGGGATCCTCCGAGGACACCTCCACCTGGGTCACTATGCAGACCGGCTCTTTATCCAGGCCGTGAGCAATCAGGGCCTTCTTGAACTCCTGGACGAACATGTAGCCTATGAACCCCTGGCTCTCGGCTCCGCACACGTCCATCGGCATGGCCGGCACGCTGCCCCTGCCCGCCTCGTTCTGGATCAGTATGGCTCCGACCTGAGGTCCGTTGCCGTGGGTCAGCACTACCTCGTAGCCCGCCTCTATCATCTTGACTATCTGTGCCACCGTCTTGCGGACGTTCTCCCTCTGATCCGCTTCCGTTCCCTTCTGCCCTCTCTGAAGGATCGCGTTTCCGCCCAACGCCACGACAACTCTTTTACTCATGTTATATCCTCCCGTTCAAATTAGTCTCTCGTATTTCGGAAGAGGTATTTACCCCGTCCGGGCTCGCAGAGATGCCGCCCTTCCGAGTAGATAATCTCTCCCCGGGCCACGGTGGTAATCACCCGACCCTGTATCTCCATCCCCTCGTAGGGGGAGAAGTCCACCTTCATGTGCAGATCCTCGGCCCTCGCCGTCCACCGGGCCTCTGGGTCGAACAGAACCAGATCGCCGTCGTAACCGGGAGCCAGCCTACCCTTGCTCTTCAATCCGTATCTCTCCGCCGGAGCCTGGGACATGATGACCGGAAGCGTCTCCAGAGGGATCCGCCCCGTCGCCACCCCTCCCGAGTAGATCAGGGGAAGTGACGTCTCCACCCCGGGAAGCCCGTAGGGGAGGTCGGAGAAGGAGCCCTTCCAGGCCTTCTGCTCCGACGTGAAGGGACAGTGATCGGTGGCGACGAAGTCCAGAGCGCCGTATCCCAGACAACCCCAGAGGTATTCGCCGTCGTCCTCGCCTCTCAGGGCCGGACTGGCCGAGTAGAGATGGCCGTCTTCTCTCCGGTAGACCTGGTCGGTGAGGTAGAGATACTGGGGACAGGTCTCGGCAGTGATGTCGAGCCCTCTCATTCGGGCCGCCTCTATTCTGGAGGCCCCCAGAGCGGAGCTGACGTGTACCACGTGGACCGAGGCTCCCGTCACCTCGCCGTAGAATGCCACCTGATCTATGGCAGCCCCCTCGCAGATGTCCGGTCTGGTCCTGCTCAGGGCCGTCATGGACGATTTTTCGTCGTCGGACAGCTCGGCAGTCAGGGATCTTATGAGGTCGTCGTCCTCGGCGTGGACCACCGCCACGGCTCCGGTCTCGGCTATTTTGGAGAAACAGCGATAGAGAGCTCCGCTGTCGGACCGGCGTCCCGAGTCGCCGTAGGCGGTGAAGAACTTGAAGCTGGTAACGCCTTTTTCGACCGCCGAGGGTATCTCGTTTTCCCTGCCGGAGGTCCATCCGACCATCTCGCAGTGGAAGCCGTAGTCTATCACCGACGGCTCCGCCGTCTCCAGCCTGGCGTCTATATCCTGAACCAGATCGGTCCGGGGGCTTCCAACGGTGAAGTCGACCATGGAGGTAACTCCCCCCGCCGCCGCCGCCATGCTGCCGGACAGAAAATCGTCGCTGGACCGGTCTCCCCTTACCGGAAGAGCCATATGGACGTGGGCGTCCACCACTCCCGGTAAAACCAAAAGACCGTCGGCGTTCAGTTCTTTTCTGCCCTTTAGTTTAGAACCAACGGCGACGATTACACCTTCATCCACCGCTAAATCGCAGTAGGATAGCCCTTCCGGGGTAACCATCCTGCCGTTTCGCACCACTAGATCATACACTAAAAATCACCTCCGTGGGAGATCGAGTTTATGTTTTTTTCGATTTTTACTACCGCCGCTCCTTCTCGTAGGGAACCCCCAATGTTGTGGGGACGTTGAACCGTTTTCTGGCTACCGTGGCCACTATGGTCAGTATGTAGGGCATGGCTATTAGAAACTCGTTCGGAACGAGGGTTACGCCTGAGGTCTGAAGCTGGATGGCCATGGCGTCGGCAAGTCCGAACACCAGAGCTCCCACCAGGACCCCCATGGGGTTCCAGTTTCCCAGGAAACATATGGCAAAGGCTATCCATCCTCGACCGCCGATTATGTCGTTGGTGTACATGCCCAGAAATCCCAGCGAGTAGAACGCCCCTGCCAGGCCGTCCAATGCGCCTGCGGCCAGGACCGCGCCGAGACGTACCGTCTCCACCTTTATTCCGGCGGCGTCCACTGCCTCGGGGTTTTCACCGGTTGAACGCAGTATCAGCCCGAGCTGGGTTTTATAGAGTATCCAATAGCCGACGGGGATGAGAGCCCAGGCCAGATAGGTGAGAACGTTTTGATGGAACAGAGCCTCTCCTATAACCGGTATGGACGACAGCCCCGGTACGGCTATCCTCTCGAGGGGATCCACCGTCAGGGGAAGAAGGGGAACTCCGAAGAAGACTCTGTAGAGGAATATGCCCAGTCCGGCGGCGAAGATGTTTATCGCCGTGCCCGTTACTATCTGATGTTGTTTCAGCTTTACCGTGAAGATCCCGTAGACCAGGGCCGTGGCCATTCCTATGGCCATGGCGGCAAGCAGACCGAGGACCATGCTTCCGGTCGAATATGCGGCCACGAAGCCTCCCCAGGCTCCCAGGAGGAAGATCCCCTCTATGGCGATTATCATGACCCCGGTCCTCTCGGCGTAGACCTCCGCCAGGGCCCCCATCATCAGGGGGGTGCTCATCTGGAGGGCTCCGGCCAGCAGTCCGGTAATCATCGGCGGTCACCTTCCTCTCTGGCCTTTCTCTTGCTCCTGGCGGAGGCCAGCCTTATCTGGAGAGCGTAGGAGAGTATGACGAAGAGCATGACGAATCCCTCCATTATCCCTACGATACTGGCAGGGACCCCGGAGGTCTGAACAGCCAGGTTTCCCCCTACCTGAAGGGCTCCGAAGAGTATCGCAGCCAGCACGATGCCCAGGGGATGGGCGTTTCCCAGTATGGCTATGCCTATTCCCTCCGCTCCCACCATGGGGCTGAATCCCTGCACCAGCATGTGCTGTATGCCGTTGACCTCGGTGAATCCGGCCAGACCGGCGAAGGCTCCGCTCACGGCGAAGACTATAACGAAGATCTTTCCCGAGTCCATTCCGGCGTAACGGGCCGCGTCTCTGTTCATTCCGACCGCCCTTATTCTGTAGCCCAGAGAGGTCCTCCACAGCAGGAACCAGGCGAGGGCCGCCGCTAGCAGGGCCAGGACGAATCCCCAGTGAAGTCTGGTATGAGGGATCAGCTGGGGTATCCAGCTTCCCTCGGATATGACGTCGGTCTGGGGATACTCTCCCTTGGCCTCCCTCAGGGGACCTCGGAGGAGAAAGTTCATCAGAGCCAGAGCGACATAGGTGGACATCATGCTTATGAGAAATTCGCTGGAGTTGAATCTGGCCTTGGCGAATCCCACCAGAGAGGCCCAGGCGCCTCCGGCCGCCGCCGCCAGAAGCACGCACAGAGGCAGCACCAGCCACGAAGACAGGTGTCCCAGCCTGAGAGCGCACCATACCGAGGCGACGCAGCCCAGATAGAACTGTCCCTGAGCCCCTATGTTGAAGAGATTGGCCCTGAAGGCGAATCCGAAGGCCAGCCCCGTGAGTATGAGAGGGGTGGCCTTGGCGAATATGTCCGCCACGTTGTATCCGTCTCGAAAGGCCATGGCGAAGATCCTGCGGTAGACCTCTATCGGATCCGCCCCAAGAAGGGTCATCATTAAGCCGCTGGCAGCAAGACCCATGAACACGGAGAAGAGAGGCCACAAAACCGCTCCGGCTCCCTTTCTCTCGGTGGACTTCATATCAGCCATGGCGCACCTCCTCTATGCCTGCCATCAGAAGGCCGATACGGTCCACGTCGAAGCGGCCTCTGTCGAATATATCCAGAAGCCTGCCCCGATATATGACCCCTATGCGGTCCGAGAGCTTGATCACCTCGGAGAGCTCCGTCGAGAGAAGCAGTATGGCCTTTCCCTTGGCCCTCTCCTCCATGAGGGTGGAGTGGACGTATTCTGTCGCTCCGAGGTCCAGTCCCCTTGTGGGCTGAACCGCCACGAGAAGCCGGGATCCGACCTCTATCTCCCTGGCTATGACCACCTTCTGCTGGTTTCCTCCGGAGAGGGCCTTGGCTTTGGTGGCGGAAGAGGGGGTCTTTACGGAGAACCGCCGGATCATCTCCCCGGCCATCTCGGATATTCGGTCCAGCCGGAGGACCCCGTTTCGTGACAGATCGGAGGAGGAGCTTCCCTTGAGCATCAGGTTTTCCTCCACCGTCATGTCCAGCACCAGTCCGTCTCTGTGTCTGTCCGCCGGGATGTATCCGACCCCCAGGTCTATCATCCGGGAGGCAGGGAGACCGGTAACGTCCAGACCATCGAGGACGATCTTTCCCGAGACTGCCTCTCTGAGGCCGCAGATGGTCTCGGCCAGCTCCTGCTGTCCGTTTCCGCTGACCCCTGCTATTCCGAAGATCTCTCCCTCTCTGACGGTCAGGGACAGGCCGTCCAGGGCCGCGGCCCCCCGGTCGTCCTTCACCGCCAGTTCGCGAACCTCCAGGAGGGGACCGCCGGTGGTCTCGTCTCTGTCGCCGGAGAGGAGTTCCAGATCCCGCCCGACCATCATCCTGGCCAGGTCCATCTCGGTGGAATCGGAGGGAGAGACCGTTCCGACCAGTTTTCCGTCCCTCATGACAGTGACCGAGTCGGCTATGGCCATGACCTCTCCGAGTTTATGAGTTATGAAGATCACCGAGTTTCCCATGGAGGTGAACTCCCTGACGAAACCGAAGAGGTGCTCGGTCTCCTGAGGAGTCAGCACAGCCGTGGGCTCGTCCATGATCAGTATTTTCGCCTTTCGATAAAGGGCCTTCACTATTTCCACCCTCTGCTGCATTCCGACCGGAAGCTGTCTCACCAGTGCGTCCGGCTCAACCTCCAGGCCGTATTTCCCTCCCAGTTCCTCCAGCTCCCGGGATACCCTGCCGAGGTCCAGTCCCGACATGGGAGATCCCAGCCCCAACACCACGTTCTCCGCCACGGTGTGGACCGGCACAAGACTGAAGTGCTGGTGGATCATGCCTATCCCCAGGGCCATGGCGTCCTGAGGGGACTCTATATGGACCACCTGGCCATCCACGGCTATCTCCCCGCCGTCGGGACGGTACATTCCGTAGAGAATCCTCATCAAGGTGGTCTTTCCAGCTCCGTTTTCCCCTAACAGGGCGACGACCTTTCCCGCCGGGACCTTAAGGTCCACGCCGTCGTTCGCCACCGTGCCGGGAAAGTATTTCGTTATTCCCCTGAGCTCGACCGCGGGCATCGCGGACACCTCCTCCACCTGAAATGCCGGGCGAAGAGCGATCTCCGCCCGGCGTCTTTATACTATTTCAGCGACTCGGGGAACTCGGAGGCGAAATAGAGGAGGTTCCCGGAGCTTATGGCCTTCTCTGCCTTCTCTACCTGAGCCCTTACCTCGTCTGGAACCTGGTCCGAGTAGGCCACCTTGACTATGCCCTCGGCGACACCCGCCTGGTTTACCTCGGGGGCCAGGGTTCCGTCCATGAACTTCTCCAGGGTCCATTTATACATGTCGGCGAAGTCGAAGTAGACGCTGGCCACGACGGTGCCCTTGGCTATGTCGTTCTGGTTGCTGGCGAAGCCTACGAACTTGACTCCCTTTTCCTTGGCGGCCTGGATGGCTCCGAGGCCCACCTGGTTGGCGTAGAAGAAGAGGACGTCCGCTCCCTTGTCTATCATGGATGTGGCCATCTGCTTGCCCAGAGCGACGTCGCTCCAGGAATTGGAGTAGGCCCTGTTGGCCTTGGCCTCGGGAGATCCGATGCGGACGCCGTACTCGTAGGTGTTCATCAGACGGACCATCAGTTTGTTCGGGAAGCCTCCGACCATTCCGACCTTGCCTGTCTCGGTGGTGAAACCGGCTATTATCCCGGCCAGGTAGCTGGCCTCGTATTCCTTGGGCAGAACGGGGCGGACGTTCGGTCCCTTGGATACGAGGCCGTTCACGACGCAGAAGACGCTGTCGGGGTATTTGGCAGCCACCCTGTTGGCCGCCTCGTCGAACTGGGTTCCGGCTGCCATTATGAGGTCGTAGCCTCTCTCGGCGTAGTTTCTGAAGGTGGACTCGTAGTCGCTGGCCTGAACGTTCTCGACGTATTCCATGGCCGTTCCGAGCTCTTCGTTGCAGGCCACCAGTCCGGCGTAGTTGGTGGCGTTCCAGCTCTGGTCGTTTATGGGTCCCGGCAGTATCAGGACTATTTTGTGATCTTTCGGGGCCTTGGCCTCCGCCATTGCCGGGGCTATCGCGGCGATGGCTATACAGACAGCCATGAAGAATAGGGCGCATTTTTCGGTGAATCTCATGGATCTCCCTCCTTTTACTGTTCGATAATGGTCTACTTCACGCTCTAGATGGTGCTGCTCTCGATCCGACCTCGGGCGACACCTCCCTTCCCTCGGAAAAGCCCGAAGGGAGGCGGATGAAATCCGTCTCCCCCGGGGAACTGCGTCGAAATCCGAAGAGTCTACTGGCGGCCTCTTCCTCCCATGGTGAGAGCCATGACCGATTTGGCCGTGTGAAGGCGGTTCTCCGCCTCGTCGTAGATGGCCGAGTTGGGGCCGTCTATGACCGAGGCGTCCACCTCGTTCTGCCGGTCCGCCGGAAGGGCGTGCATGTAGAGACAGTCCTTGTTCGTCAGGGCGAAACGCTCCTCGGTGCACTTCCAGCCCTTGTTGGCCTCCAGACCGGCGTCGACCACCTCGGTGCTGGGGTTCTTGAACCAGGAGCCCCAGTTCTTGGGGAAGACCACGTCGGCGTCCTTATAGGCATCCTCCTGGTCGTGGGTTATCCTGAAGGAGCCGCCGGTGCTTTCGGCGTGCTTCTTGGCCTGCTCGACGACCCAGTCGGGAAGTTCATAGCCCTCGGGATAGGCCAAGGTGACGTCCATGCCGTACCGGGGGAACAACAAACTCTGGGTCAGAGGCACGGAGATGGGCTTCTTGTGGGTGGTTGCGTAGGCCCAGATGATGGAAACCTTGAGGTTCCTGACGTCGCCGCCTCTCTTCTCCTGTATGGTCATAAGGTCCGCCAGTCCCTGCATGGGGTGGAACAGATCGTCCTGAAGGTTGAGGATAGGCACGGAGGAATATTTTGCCATGTCCCTTAGATAGGCGTTTCCTATTCCCCAGAAGCAGTTGCGGCAGGCTATGGCGTGGCCCATACGGGATAGGATGACGGCTGTGTCCTTGGCCACCTCTCCGTGTGAGACCTGCATGGTGCTGGTGTCCAGGAAATGGGCGTGTCCTCCGAGCTGGGTTATCCCCGCTTCCATGGAGTTCCTGGTCCTGGTGGACTGCTCGAAGAACATGAGAAAGACGGTCTGGTAGGGCAGATAGGGGGTCGTCTTGCCCATGGCGAAGTCTTTTTTCAGGTCCTTGGATACCTCCAGGAGGGTGTCTATCTCCTCCTTGGTCCACTCCTCCAGTGTGATGAAGTCCTTGCCTCTAAATATCGTGTTCATCCGTAAAGTTCCCCTTTCGTTTTAATCGCAGTGTTCGTCCACGTAGATTCCCGGGATGACGGCGTACATGGCGGCGCAGGTCACCAGGTGGCTTTTCCAGGTCTTTTCGTTGGGGGCGTGAGCTTCCTCTTCCTTGCCGGGTCCGAAGCCTATGACCGGTATGCCGTGGCGGCCCATTATGGAGACGCCGTTGGTGGAGAAGGTCCATTTGTCCACGACGGGCTCCCGGTCGAACAACCTTCTGTAGCCGTCCACCAGGGTCCTGCAGGCCGGGTGCTCCTCCTCCAGCTTCCAGGCGGGGAAGTAGCAGTCGGTCGGGTATACCAGGCCGGTCCAGGAAGGTCTTTCGTAGGTGTAGAGAGACACCTCCGCCTCGGCCTCCTTTACGGCAGGAAGGTTTCTGACCTCCTGTAGGGCTCCCTCCCAGGTCTCGCCCCAGGTCAGACGGCGATCTATGGATATGGTGCATCCGTCCGCCACGGCGCACCGGGACGGGGATTTGTGGAATATCTGGGATATGGTCAGGCTGCCCTTGCCCAGGAAGTCGTCGTCCTTCAGGTTCTCGTGGAGGGCCCGAAGCTCCATGACGATAGGGGCCATCTTGTATATGGCGTTCTCCCCTCTCTCCGGGGCGGAGCCGTGACAGCTTATGCCGCCGGTCTCGACCTTTATCTCCATCCTTCCCCTCTGGCCCCGGTAGATTCGGCAGTCGGTGGGCTCTGTGCTGACGACGAACTCGGGACGTATTCCGTCCTCCTCTATTATGTACTGCCAGCAGAGGCCGTCGCAGTCCTCCTCCTGGACCGTCCCTGTGACGAGAAGGGTGTAGTCGTCCTCGAGTCCCAGGTCCTTTATTATCTTTCCGGCGTAGACCATGGCGGCCATTCCGCCCTCCTGATCGCTGGCTCCTCGGCCTCCTATAACGTCGCCTTCCTCCATCCCATCGTAGGGGTCGAACTTCCAGTTCTTTATCTCCCCTATGCCGACCGTGTCTATGTGGGCGTCCATGGCGATCAGATGCTTGCCCCGTCCAAGATATCCCAGGACGTTGCCCATGGGATCTATCTCCACCCTGTCGAAACCTACCTTCTCCATCTCCTCCTTGATCCTCTTTATGACGGCTTCCTCGCCGCAGCTCTCGCTGGGCAGGGCTATCATGTCCCTGAGGAAACGGGTCATATCGTCCTTGTACTCCTCCGCCTTCGCCATCACCTGATCAAAAGGGATCTTCACGAAATAACGCCTCGCTTTCGATTTTTTATGTTATGTAAGGGATCTTCCCGTTCACCGACCTAAGAGCCCCATGGCTCTCGGAAGGGCCAGAGGAATGGCCGGAACGAAGGTTATAAGCAAAAGGACCGCCAGCTCCACCAGTATGAAGGGAAGTATCTCCCGGCTTATCTGCTCCAGGGTAAGCTTGCTTATGCCGCAGGCCACGAACAGACAGGCTCCCACCGGCGGGGTCATCAGGGCTATGTTGAGAGCCAGGACCATGATGATTCCGAAGTGAAGCGGATGATATCCCAGCTGCACCGCCAGAGGGTGAAGAATGGGACCCAGTATGATGAGAGCCGCCGCTATGTCCATGAACATACCCACCACCAGTAGCATGATCAGAATGAACCCCATGATGACGTAGCGATTGTCGCTTATGCTCAACATAAAGGTGGCGACCTTCTCCGGGATCTGCTCTATGGTGAGCACCCACCCCAGGATGGACGCGGCGGCTATGACCAGAAAGACCACCCCGGTGGTCCTGGCCATCTTGAGAAACAGGGGAACCATGTCCCTCAAGCTGAGGTTTCTGTAGACGAAGAAGCCGAGCACCATGGCGTAGGCCACCGCCACGGCGGCCGCCTCGGTGGGGGTGAACATGCCGGAAAGTATCCCCCCCAGTATTATCAGAGGCATCAGGAGGGCCACTATTGCATCCTTAAAGCCCACCAGTATCTCTTTTACCGTGGCTCTCCTCTCTCCAACCGGGTATCCTCTCTTCTTGGATATCCTGGCTGTCATTATCATCAGGGCTATCCCGAGTATCAGTCCCGGGACTAGGCCGGTCATGAAAAGCCCCGCTATGGAGACCTGCATGAAGGCCCCGTAGATAACCATTATGTTCGACGGCGGTATGGTTGGTCCGATTATGGAGGACGCGGCGGTTATGGCCGCCGAGAAATCCTTGTCGTATCCCTCGTCCACCATGGCCGGTATCAGCATGGATCCTATGGCGGCGGTGTCGCTGACCGCCGCTCCGGTTATCCCCGCGAAGAATATGGAAGCCACTATGTTGGCGTGGGCCAGTCCTCCCTGGAGATGTCCTACCAGTATGTTGCTGAACTTGACCAGCCTCTGGGTGATGCCGGTCTTGTTCATGATCTCTCCCGCCAGAATGAAGAAAGGCATAGCCATCAGGGTGAACATGTCCACCCCTGCGAAGTACCTCTGAGGCACCAGGTTCAAGACGGCTCCACCGCCCATCTTGACCATACCGAGAAGTCCCGCCACTCCCAGGACGAACCCTATGGGCATCCCCACCGCTATCAGTATGGCGAAGGAGGCGCTAAGGAATCCGGTCATATAAAATCCCCCCGTTCACTGCTAAAAGTCCAGTCCTTCCTCTCTCTTGACCGCGTCCACCAGCTCCTCCGACATCAGAATCTCGTCCAGATCCCTCCGTCTGACGTCCAACACCATCTTGCAGGCAAGCATCACCATGCATATACCGGCGCTGACTGGTACAGCCATAAGCCACCATTCCATGGTGGTCCCCAGTCCGGTGGCTATCTGGGACTTGCCCCTCTCGGCCATCTTGAGCCCATAGGTCAAAAGTATGTAAAGGAAGAACATGACCAGTCCGTTGGAGGCGAAGACCAGGGTCTTGGCCAGAAGCCGGGGAAGTTTTTTTATGAACATAGTCACTCCAACGTGCTCCTGCCTCCATATGCAAAGGGCCACCGACAGCAGGGCCATCCATATCATCACGTAACGGGAGAGCTCCTCGCTCCATCCCAGTGGGGATCGAAGGACGTATCGGAAGAAGACCCCGGCGAGCACCGATGCGGTCATGACGATCGACAGTATCAGTACCGGGACCTCCAGGAACCTCTCCAGACCGTTTCCGAGGCGCTCGGCCAGGGAGAATACTCCCCGGCCCGCGCTTTTTCTATCCTTCGTCATGGACCTGTCCGGAAAGACTAATCGTCTTCCAGCTCGTCCACTGCGTCGTCTATGGCCTCGAGATAGAGATCCGCTATCTCCACGCCCTTATCGCCGAAGTTCTCCTTTATGAACACCATTGCCGAGTCCTTGCCCATCTCGCGGAATTTCTCCATAGCCTCCGGAGTCGGGGTGTTGACCTCCATGCCCTTCTCTATGATGGTGGGAAGTCCTCTGTCGGATCCCTCGATGATCCTGTTGAGGCCTCGTCCCGCCACTATGGCAGTTATCGCGGAGGAGTTGACTACCTCCTTCTCTTGGTCGCTGAGGCCGTCCCAGAACTCGTCGTTCATGATCCAACAGTAGGTGCTGTATATATGGTTGGTGAGGGTGAGGTACTTCTGAACCTCGTATAGCTTCCCGAGAAGAACGATGGGAAGGGGGTTATGCTGTCCGTCGGCTACCCCGGTCTGGAGCGCCGTGTAGACCTCGGCCCAAGCTATGGGGGTCGCGGCGGCCCCGTAGGTCTTCATGAGATTCTGATGGGTGGGAAGGGTCATGGTGCGCATCTTGAGGCCCTTCATGTCCTCCACGGTCTTTATGGGACGAACGCTATTGGAGAGCTGGAAGAATCCTCCCGCCTCGCCGAAACCTAGGACCTTGAAGCCGGTTACCTTTTTGATATCCTCCTTGAGGTATTCGCCGAAGGGGCCGTCGAAGACCTTCCAGGCCACCGCGTAGTTGGGAACGGCGAAGGGAATGTCCAGGACGCCGTAAAGGGGATAGAAAGGAGCCATTCCCCCGGCGGAGGCTATGTAGCTCTGGACCACTCCGACCTTGACCTGCTCCATCGTCTCTCTCTCGTTGCCAAGCTGTCCCGCTGGAAATATCTTCACCTGAACCGAGCCGTTGGTTCCGGCCTCGACCATGCTCTTGAACACAGCCGCCATGGCTCCAGTGGCGTTCTCGAAGGGCTGCTGAGGGTTAAGATGGGCCAGTTTAAGGACCTTCGGTCCCGCCAGGGCGGAGGAACACAGCGCCACCACCAACGCCAGGGCTATAATCGTCACTCTACGCTTCATATCTCAATACGCCTCCTTTTCTCCTATCCTTTTCTCCTATCCTTTGCTCCGAACGGAGTAGCCCGTTCGGGCCTTGGGCTGCTCTTATCTCAAATATCTCCCTCCAGTTTCCGAATGCGTCACCTCCTAACGAGACGTCCCTCCCGGGAGACCACCTCGCCATCTCTCACGGCCGGTCGCCCTCTAACCCAGACGGACGGAATCCCCCGACCTGTTAGAGATGGGGAACCGTAGTCCGCCCGATCCTCCAGACCGTCCAGGTCCAGCTCGACCATGTCGGCCCTGAAGCCGACCGACAGGAGTCCTCTATCGTCGAAGCCGGCCCTCTCGGCCGGAAGGGACGAAAGCTTTCGGATCGCCTCCGGAAGGGTCAAGAGCTTTTTGTCCTTCACGTAACGATCCAGAACACGGTAGGAACTTCCGAAGGTCCTGGGATGAGGGCAGCCGGAATAGAGGCCGTCCGTTCCAAAGCACTGAAGGGGATGGACCATAATCCTCTCCACCGAATCCTCGTCGGTGATAAAGTCAACCATGGTCAACGCCTTTCCCTCCTTAGAGATCAGGTCGAAGTAGGAATCGAAGGGATCCTGTCCCCTCATGTCGCCTATCTCCCTCAGGGTCCGACCTAGAAAGACTCTGTTCTCCTCCAGATCGGCACCGGTCAGGATTATCCTGTCCCAGCCCAGCATGGAGTAGACGCCGTCCCAATCCCCTGGCTCTTCCATCTGTCCTCGGATATTTCCTCTCTCTACTTTATCACCAAGACGTCGCTTGACCTCGTTAAATCCAAGGGCGAGATACGAGGGAGGCAGCAGACTGTAGAGGGAGGTGGATCCGGCCGAATAAGGGTACTGGTCGAAGGCGACGTCGCAACCTCTCTCGGCATATCTCTCTATGGTCTCTAAAACCCTATCCAGCTTATGACGGTTTCTCTCTCCTCCCACCTTCAGATGGGAGATCTGAAGTCTTACCCCGGAGGATTCGGCAGGAGCTAGGATCTCCTCCAGGGACTCAAGTATCCGATCCCCCTCGTTTCTCTGGTGGACCGACACCACGCCGCCTCTGCTGGCGACCGTCTCGAAGAGGGCGGTCAGCTCCTTCGAGTCGGCATAGCAACAGGGATCGTAGAATAACCCGGTGGACAGGCCGAAGGCACCGGCGTCCATAGCCTCCCGAAGGATGGCGGTCATCTCCACTATGTCCCTTTCCGATGCCAGGCTCGAACGCCTCTTCCCCATGACGTAGCTCCTCAGAGGCCCGTGAGGCACCAGAAGGCCCAGGTCGACCCCGTAGGCTCCCGATTCCATCCGGTCCAGCAGCTCGGGGAAGGAGTTCCAGTTCCAGACTTCGGGACCTCTGCCCAGTATCCCAGCCACCTCCTGGGTCAGAGAGGTCTTCTCCTCCTCTCTGACAGGGGCCACGCCCACTCCACAGTTTCCAGCAAGTTCGGAGGTGTAGCCCTGAAGCAGCTTCGGAGACACGTCGGGATCGGTCATGGCCTTCAGCTCCGAATGCCCGTGTACGTCAACGAACCCCGGGACCAGGGTTTTACCTGCGAGGTCGATCGTGTCCTCCGCCGGTCCGAGGTTTGAACCTATGTCCGCGACGAGGCCGTCTTTAACGGCCAGATCGGCGACGAAGAGATCTCTTCCGCTGCCGTCCACTATGGAGGCTCCGGTTATAAGGAGGTCGAACAGGATGAATCACCCTTCCATAAAAAATTCGTGCTCAAGCTTCCTCCGAGAGGTAGGTTCGCCTTGGCCCATTCGAGCCCGTATTCTCGACCTGCCGTCGTGTAGGACGGATGGGGCGACAGGACGTCGCCCCAAGCCGAGGGGGCACAGGACGTGCCCTCGGAGGCGGTCCGTTCGGAACAGGCAGGTCGAGAATACGCTTGGGCGAGACAGGGCCTAGGCGGACCTACCTCTCGGAAGACCGGCTTACTCGGAAATAACTTACAAAAGGCCCCCTCTCGAGGTCCTCAAGAGGGGGCCAGGACCTTGATCTAAGCTGACTTTATTTCAGCAATCCGGTCTTGTCGTTGAACTCTCTGATCTTCTCGTCTATCTTGTCCGCCATGCCGTGGATCTCGCCCCAGTAGTTCTCGGCATCGTACCACTGAGCGTCCAGCTCCTCCATGGACTTGCCCTGCTGTTCCACCCAGGTGTAGTACTTGAGGTCGTGGACCCTCTTTCTGTCCCTGTAGGAAAGTTCCTGCATGTAGTCCACCGAGAGACCTTTGATGTGCTGGTGGAAATCCACCGCGGCGTCTATCTCGCCGTAAGGGCCGAACTCTTCCTCCATCTCGGCCAGACGGGAGTTGTACAGCTCCATCGAGTCGGTGAGGACCGTCACAAGAACGTCCTTCTCTGTCAGCTCGTAATACTTGGCCATTTTGATGCAGGATATTATGTTGGCCGCTCCGGAGATCCCCACCAGGTCGAGGGAATCCACCAGATCCTCCGGCACTCCCTTTTTCTTAAGGTAGTCCTTTCCGGCTGGCTCGTTGAAAAGCCGGATCCAGGCCATGGAGTCCTCGTCGTCCACGTCGATTATCATGTCGGTGTTCTTAACGTTGTGGACCCAGGGCACATGCTTGTCCCCTATGCCCTCTATCCTGTGGGCTCCCCATCCGTTCCAGAGAAGGGTGGGACACTGAAGGGCCTCGGAGGCGGCAATCTTGCTCGCAGGGAAAAGCTCCTTCATGTAGTCGCCACAGGCTATGGTCCCGGCGGATCCGGTGGTGAAGGCGCAGCCGAAGTAGCGGTCGTCCTTGCCCATCACCTGCTCCAGCATCTCCTCTATGGCGTTTCCGGTGACGACGTAGTGCCAGAGGGGGTTGCCCATCTCGTCGAACTGGTTGAAGATGACCACATCGTCCCTGGTCTTCCTGAGCTCCCAGGTTTTGTCGAAGATTTCCTTGACGTTGCTCTCCGACCCGGGAGTGGCTATGACCTCACCGGCCACCTTCTTGAGCCACTCGAAACGCTCGCGGCTCATCCCCTCGGGAAGAATGGCTATGGACTCGCATCCCAGAAGCTGGGCGTTGTAGGCTCCGCCGCGGCAGTAGTTTCCGGTGGAGGGCCACACCGCCCTCTGATTCACAGGGTCGAACTGTCCCGTCACGAGCCTGGGGGCGAGACAGCCGAAGGTCGCCCCTACCTTGTGGGCTCCGGTGGGGAACCACTTTCCCACCAGGGCGAAGATCCTGGCTTTGACCCCGGTGAGTGATTCGGGAAGCTCGACGAAGTTGACCCCGTCGTACAGTCCGCCGTCCTTGACCGGCTCGTTCTTCCAGGTTATTCGGAACAGGTTCAGAGGGTCGACGTCCCAGAGTCCCACCGAGCCCAGCTTTTCCTTTATCTTGGCAGGAATCTTCGAGGGATCCTTCATCTCGGCAAAGGTGGGAATTACGATTTCCTTTTCCCTGGCCCTTTCGACGGCGCTTTCGAGCTGTTTCTCGTTTACGGTGAGGTCTATTATGTTATACGACATTTTTAGACACACTCTCCTCGTATTTATATATTTTTATATTACAAAACAAAATTTATTGAATTCCGTCTCTACCGTTTCAGCACCTTCAGGAGCGATTCCATCGACGGATCCACCGATGTAGGTGCCTCCACCGCTTTTCTGGCCGAAGCCGCGTCCTTTAGTCCGTTTCCCGTCACCACTATTGCCACAACCTCGTCCGATCCCAGCGTTCCCTGGTTCGACATCTTTTTGAATCCGGCGAAGGACGTCACACCGGCCGGCTCTCCGAAGACTCCTGTAGCCCGGGCCAGTTCCGTCATGGCCTCCAGTATCTCCTGGTCCGACACTGTCACGGTGGTCCCTCCGCTGGATCTCACGGCGTTCAGCGCCTTGGCCCAGTTTCTGGGAGCTCCCACCGATATGCTGTCCGCCACGGTATCAGCGGGACCAAAGGTCACCCTGTCCGCTCCGGACCGTACGGCATCGTGGACGGGACAGGCTCCCTCTGCCTGGACGCCTGTTATGGCGGGAATCCGGTCTATCAGGCCGATCCTCTTGAGGTCCAGGAATCCCTTGTAGAGGCTGCTTATTATGCAGCCGTCTCCGACGGAGGTTATAACCCTGTCCGGAACTTTCCAGCCCATCTGCTCGGCTATCTCCATGGCGCAGGTCTTCTTTCCCTCCACCAGATAGGGGTTAATGGCGCAATTTCTGTTGTACCAGCCCTCCGAATCTATGGCCTCTATGGCCAGGTTGACCGTCTCCTCGTAGTCTCCCCTGACGGAGAACACCCGGGATCCGTAGACCAGAAGCTGGGTTACCTTGGCCTCAGGTGCGGCCTCCGGAACGAAGATCACGCTTTTCAGCCCGGAGACAGCCGCAAATCCCGACAGAGAGCTGGCGGCGTTGCCGGTGGAGGCGCAGGCCACCACGTCTCTTCCGAGCTCCTTCGCCATGGCGGTTGCGACGGCGCTTGCCCTGTCCTTGTAGGACGCCGTAGGGTTTCTTCCGTCGTCCTTGACCAGAAGGCGACCTACGCCGTATCTCTCGGCCAGGGCCTTGGAATCGTATAGGGGGGTCCATCCCACCTGAAGTGCCGGAACGGCGTCGACGTCCGAAACCGGAAGCAGTGGGAGGTAGCGCCACAGGGACCTGTTCGGATCCCTCGCCAGAGACTCTGCGGTCATGGTCTCCCCGATTTCCTCGTAATCGTAGAGAACGTGCATGGTCCCGTCTATGCCGCAGTCGGGACAGGTGGTGAACTCCGGATCGGGGTCGTAGGTCTTTCCACAGATGGCGCACTCAAGCTTTACTGCCTTCCCCACCTGGGATCTCCTCCTTTCGAGCAAGAAACTTCTCGGCTATGGAGCCGTAGCATTTACAGCCGAGGGCCAGTTGATCCACCTCTATGTATTCGTCCACTACGTGGGCGAGCTCCCTCCTTGAGGGGCCGAAGACCACCGTGGGAACCGACATTTCTCCTCCATATATACATCCGTTCGTGCCGAAGCCGGATCTGTTCGAGAGAATCGGTTCCAACCCCGCCTCGGCGACGCCCTCCAGGACCAGTCCTACGAAGGGATGCTCCTCCTCGATCTCCCAGGCCGGAGCGAATCCCTCGGAGCTTATCATCGCCCCGGTGTAGCAGTGCCCGTCGCCTCCGTCCAGGAAGGCCCGAGCCTCCAGGCCCGGAATATCCCTCACGGCGGAGGAAATGGACGCCTTTATGTCTCTCATCACGGACTCGGCCGTCTCGCCGGGAAGGATCCTCCTGTCGAAGGTGGCTCGGCAACGGACTGGCATGGTAGTCCTTACGTCCACCGGATAGGAGTGAAGGCTAGTTAGAGTCAAGGTCGCCTCTCCGAAGAAGGGATCCACCTTTGGCACGTAGTCCTCCTTCAGCCGGGAGACGAGTCGGACCATCATGTCAGCCGAGCTATTGTCCCCCATGGAGCTGTGTTCCATACGGCCGAAGGTATCGACCGCTATGGAGGCCCTTCCCCTCTGTCCCCGTTCCACCGTCAGGTCCGACGGCTCTCCGGACACTACCCCGTCGGGGCTCACCCTATCGGCTACCAGTTTGGATGCGGCCCTCTCGAAACTCTCCTGGTGGACCATGGCGGCCATGACGGCTCTGCCGCAGAGGGACTCTCTCCTATCCTGCTTCAGCCAGGCCAGTGCCAGCACCATGGCGGCCAAGATGCCCTTCTGATCGGTGGCACCCCGACCGTAGATCCGGCCCGATTCGACCCGGCCTCCGAAGGGATAATGGCGCCATTCTCCCGGGTCTCCCGATTCGGCATGGTCCATCTGGGCCTCTAAAAGCAAGGTGGGACCGGGCGAACCGAAGTCCACCGTGCCTATCAGGCTGCCGTAACCGTCGACATGGACGGAGTCGTAACCCAGGGATACCATGACGGACCGCAAAAAGGCGGCGATCTCTCCTTCCTCTCCCGATGGACTGGGATATCTAACCAGTCCCTGACAGAGTTGGACAAGATCGTCCCGTCTGGCTTCGTCCATGGACATCACCTCCTGTTACAGCATACACCGAGCGTTATCAGTATCAATAAAGAAAAAATAATCCAATCTATCAGGTTGTCCTATATATAAACCGTTCCGATCGAGATTGGAGTATTATTATAGGAAGAACCTATTACCATCTGAGGAGGGACGGCAATGTCGCTACATCAACTTAGGACCTTCTGCACACTGGTGGAGGAAGGATCCTTCACCAGGACCGCCGAAAGGCTATACCTATCTCAGCCCTCGGTAAGCCAGCATATCGCGACTCTGGAAAAAGAGTACGACGTCATCCTTTTCAACAGGAGGGGGAGGAGCCTGTCCCTCACCCCCGAGGGGAACGCGCTCTACACACTGGCGCTGGACGTCCTCCAAAGGTCCGATTCCATCCCGGGAAAATTCAGGGAGATGCAGGCCATGAGATACGGTAAACTGGAGCTCGGGGTTTCCACCTACGTGGGGACGATGGTCCTCCCCTCTCTGGTAGCGGCGTTCAGAAACGAGCATCCCGACGTGGCCATGACGATACAGACCGGAAACGACCCGGACATCCAGGATATGCTCCGAAGGGGAGATATAGAGATAGCCATACTGGAGGGAAACGCCAGGACCTTCAACGACAAGGACCTGAAGACTTTCACAATAGGAGAGGACCACATTGTCCTGGTGGCTTCGAAAGACCACCCCCTCGCGGCTCTACCGTCGGTGACCCCCTCCCACCTGAACGAGGAACAGCTTATACTCTACGAGAAGGACTGCTCCCTCTGTCCCTTCGTGCAGGAGTATCTGATGGAACAGAGGGTGGGCCAACACAGGGGGACCTTCGTCAACAGCAGGGACGTGGCCAGGGCCTTCGTCAAGGCCGGTGTGGGAGTCGCATTCATAAACCACGGCACAGTTGCGGAGGACCTGAAAAGAGGGGACCTGGTGTCCCTATCTATAGAAGGATTGGAGATGAAGAGAATAGACGTGGTGTGTTTCTACAGACAGTCTACCGGACTGGGTTTCGCCGGCTGGGCCTTCAGGAGAATACTGGAAAAGAGGGCGGAGCTATGAATTACGGCACGTCGGATCAGGTTCACGTAACGGTGGAGATTCCCCCTCTGGACGAGAGGATCGAGACGAAACTCAGGACCTATTCGGAAATCCTGGCTCGATGGTCCTCCGACAAGGTCCGGCTAACCGGACCGAAGGACGAGGATACCATCTGGAAGGACCACGTCAGAGACTCCCTTTACGCTCTGGAGCTCCTGCCCCATTCCGGCAGGCTAGTAGACGTGGGCACGGGAGGCGGCCTTCCGGGGCTCGCCTGGGCCATATGCCGCCCCGACCTGGAGATAACCCTTCTGGACAGCCAGAGCAAGAAAACCGGAGCTCTGGAGTCGATAGTATCCGAGTTGGAGGTAGAGAACGTCTCGGTCATATGGGGACGATCTGAACAGCTGGCCCTGGAGGAAAGGGAGATCTACGACCTGGCGGCGGCCAGAGGGGTCAGCGAGGCCGGTATAGTGGCCGAGTACCTGTCTCCCCTCGTGAAGGTAGGGGGTACGGCTCTGTCCATAAAAGGTCCGGGATACCGGGAGGAACTGGCCAAGATAAAGGGCCAGTGGGATCTTCTGGGATTGGACTACCCAAGGATATTCGACTACGTAAACGGAGAACGTCAGGGTTTCCTCCTGGCATTCCCAAAGAGATCCCACTGTCCGGAGGTCTACCCCAGACGGCCGGGCAAGGCGGAGAAAAAACCCTGGTGGGAGGCGAAAAAATGATAACCATAGCCGTAACGAACCAGAAAGGCGGAGTAGGAAAGACCACCTGCTGCGTCAATCTATCGGCGGAGTTGGGAAGGCTGGGACACAGGGTACTGGTGGTGGACACCGACCCCCAGGGCAACTGCTCCAGCGGACTGGGGCACGACAGGGAGAGCTCTCCCAAAAGCCTCTACGACATACTGATCGACGGCTCCGACATACAGGACGTCGTCGTGGAGACCCCATGGGAAGGGGTCTCCCTGGTTCCAGCCAACATAAACCTGGCCGGAGCGGAGGTAGAGCTTTCTTCCGCCATAAGCAGGGAGTCCAGGCTGAAGGGGGCTTTATCCACGGTGGAGGACCTTTACGACATAGCCATAGTGGACTGTCCACCGTCCTTGGGGCTTCTGACGGTCAACGCCCTGGTGGCGGCGAAACGACTACTGATCCCCATTCAGTGCGAGTACTACGCCCTGGAGGGAGTCGGCCAGCTGGCCAGGACTGTGGACCTGGTAAGACAGTACCTGAACCCAAACCTCAACATGGACGGGGTCGTGCTTACCATGTTCGACAGCAGGACCAGGTTGGCCAACGACGTCGTAACGGAGGTAAGAGAGGGATTCGGCGATGCCGCTTTCGAGACCCTGATACCCCGAAACGTCACACTGTCGGAGGCGCCCAGTTACGGCAAGCCCATAAGCTACTATCAGGAAAACTGCAAAGGAGCCCTGGCCTACAGGGATCTGGCAAGAGAGGTGGAAGGCCGATGGCTCAAAGAAGATCTTTAGGCAAGGGACTGGACGCTCTACTCCCAAAGGACGTGACCCCTTCGATACCCAAGACCCTCCCTGTCAAGGAACTCAAACCCAACCCGGATCAACCGAGGAAGGACTTCGACGAAGAAGGGATAAGGGAACTGGCTGCCTCCATAAAGGTACACGGCATCCTTCAACCCCTGCTGGTCACGAAAAAAGACGGCGGATACATGATAGTCGCAGGAGAAAGACGATGGAGGGCCGCGAGAGAGGCCGGGATCAAGGACGTGCCGGTTCACCTGTTCGACGGAGACGACGGAGCCATACTGGAGGTCTCCCTGGTGGAGAACGTACAGAGAGAGGATCTGTCACCGGTCGAGGTAGCCATGTCCCTCAAGGAACTGATGGACCGTTTCTCACTGTCTCAGGACAATCTGGCGGAGAAGGTCGGTTGGAGCCGTCCGGCGGTGGCGAACAAACTCAGACTGTTGAAGCTACCTACGGAGGTTTTAGGGCTGATATCGGAAGGGGCCCTATCGGAGAGGCACGGGAGAGCTCTTCTATCCCTTGATACAATTGAGTCGACGATAAAGATGGGGAAGGCCGCGGCGGAAAAAGGCTGGACCGTTCGAGAACTGGAAAGAAAGATCGCCGAGTCTACCGAGGAAATTCCCCAGGAGAAGAGAAAAAAAAGGACCCCTTCTTGGGGAGACGACCTATCCCCCTACGACGTCGGGGTGTCCATGACCGGACGAGGCAATAAAATGAAGCTCATTCTATCGGGACTGAACAAAGTCCAGATCGAGCGAATAGGCGAGATACTATCCCGAGAAAGCGACCGATTATTTCCCGGGAAATAAAAAGGGGGGTTCTCCATGGGACAGAAAATAGACCTAAGCGACCTGGTCGTCTTCGGTAAAATAGTATCTCTGGCGTTGTTGTTCGGAGGATACGTGCTCATGGGGCTCTATTTAGGAAGATATCTAATGAGACAGGGATACCCAGATTGGACTTTATCCGCCTGCACGATCGGGGGAACCATTATCGGCATCCTCCACGGGGTTTACGGCGTAAAAGACGTACTTAACAAGAGAGGCGAAAAAAAAGGCTAGCTCTACTTAAAAATAGGAGCGTAAATTTTTTAGAACTGCCTTTTAGCCATCAGGAGGATTAACCATGAAGAAGATATTCGCACCATGGCGTGCCGCCTATATCCAGAGTGGAGAAAAACCCTCCGGATGTATATTCTGCGTTTTTCCAGCACAGAAAGACGACGAGGAAAACCTCATCCTCTTTAGAGGGGAAAGCTGCTTCGTCATACTTAACAGATACCCATATAACTCCGGGCATTTAATGGTAGTTCCATACAGACATACAGCCGAATACGGATCCCTGGATCCTAAGGAGGTGGCCGAGATGCACCATCTGACCTCCATCTCCATGGACGTGATAAAGAGAACCATGAACCCCGAGGGCTTCAATCTCGGCATAAACATAGGCAAGGTTGCCGGTGCGGGTGTCGCCGACCACGTACATATGCACGTGGTTCCGAGATGGAACGGGGACACCAACTTCATGCCTGTGATGGGAGACGTAAGGGTGGTCCCCCAATCATTGGAGGAGACCTACAGGATATTCAAAGAAGCATGGCCCGACTAGAGGATCGATACGTCAGGATAATAGAAGAAGGACGGTTCTCCCTGAAGGAGAGGAGATCGGAGTTCATAGCTACGGCGGTGCCGGCCAAGACGGTGGAGGAAGCCAAGGGGGCCATAGAGTCTATATCGAAGAGGTACTCCGACGCGAGACATAACTGCTGGGCCTATAGAGTCGGCTTTCCCGAAACGACGGAACATTGCTCCGACGACGGCGAGCCCTCCGGATCGGCTGGACGTCCCATACTGGGAACTATAATAAAGGCAGACCTCTACGATTTGGCCATAGTGGTGACAAGATATTTCGGAGGGGTGAAACTGGGGGTCAGAGGGCTGATAGACGCCTACTCCGCCTCCGCCCAGGGAGTTCTGGAGGTCTGCCCTAGAGAGGAGAGGACCGTCACAGCACCTCTAAGTTTCACCGTCGGTTACGAAGGCTACGGAGACTGTCTCCACCATCTGACAGTTCTAGGAATACCGGAAGAAAACGTTGCGCCGTCCTTCGGGGAGAAGGTCTCTGTAAAGGTGGAAATCCCCATCTCCCTGCTGGATAGGGCGGAAGAGACCATGGAGGACCTCAGACTCAGAGGGATAATAGAGGGATGGGAGAGCCTTTGAGGTCCTCCCATCCTTTTTTAGGACACCTCTAAAAACGCACTTCCGAGTTTTCTAGAAGAGGTCGTTTCGGCGGAGGCCGTTCGAGCCCGTATTCCCGACCTACCGTCGTGTAGTACGGATGGGACGACAGGACGTCGCCCCAAGCCGAGGGGGCACAGGAAGTGCCCTCCGAGGCGGCCCGTACGAAACAGGCAGGTCGGGAATACGTTCGGGCGAGACAGGGCGGAGCCGAAACGACCTCTTCGAGGAGCGGCATTTTATAGATAGCCTTGGTCAAATAAGATCAATATCTTCGTCACCCTATATCTTACAAAAATCAGGCCTTGAAGTCTCCCCATCTGCCGTATCTGACCACGGAGCTGTCGACTCCCTCCCTGGCCGGAACGGACTCGGCACCGTAGCCGAAGACCCCTATTCCCTGGACCTCCACGTGGGAGGGAACCTCTAGAACCGACCGGACCTGCCCTTCCTTGGGATCTCTCCTATAGACCCCGAACCAAAAGGAAGCGAGATCGAGCGAGGTGGCCTCTATCAGCATATTCTCCAGGGCTGCGGAGCAGTCCTCCAGCCATCCCAGGCTTCCATCGGGATAATCGGACAGATCGGCACAGACCGCCACGGCGAAATCGCACTCCTTGAAGGGTTTACCCTGAGACAGGACGTTTCCGAGATCGTCCAGTATCTCTCTGTCGTCCAGCACCAGAAACCTGACGGGTCTCAAATTTTTCGCGCTGGGTGCCGAGGTTGCTGCGGCTATCACCGCATCCTTCTTCCAGCTTTCGACCGGCTTATCCCTGTCGAAAGTCCTGACGCTCCTGCGAGACAGCATCACTTTAAGCATATCCATGGATATCACGTCCTTTCGAGATCATTTTCCAGGAAAGGAGGTCTCGACGCAATGACACACGACCACGAGGGGATTTCCCTCAAAAGGATCGGATCAACCGACCTGCTCTACCTTCTGGACGAAATATCCGGCCGAACCGATCAGGCTTCCATGGCTCTAACCGAGGCGGTCCGGGAGGAGCTTAAACGCCGAGACGGTATAGGGTTGAACAACAGAAAAACATAAAATCAAACAAAACGAGTTTCACTTATCTTTCTTTTTCTCTCTCTATTGCATTCGCCGAAAGGAGATGTATAATCCGAGCTGTAAAAGATCCTAAATACGTCTCCAAAAGAGGTGTTTTCTGTGAATATGTTCAAGGCTGTGTTTTTGATATTCGCGTTGTTCTCTCTCTGTGTTATAGCCCCTGGTTGGGTAGGCGCCGTTGACTCCCAGGAATTTCAGTCGATCCACAAACTTGCGAAACAGGGCGATTCGGAGGCTCAGAGGGTGCTTGGAGAGGCCTATGCCGCCGGTTATCTGGTTACCGCCGACAGGGACCAGGCACTCAAGTGGCTGAGCCTATCGGCCTATCAGGGCAACGCCACCGCTCAGATGAGTCTAGCCTCTCTCTATGCCAAAATGGGGCAAAAGGATAAGGCGGAACATTGGCTGGAGACAGCTAAGAGAAACGGTTGCATAGGTGCAGCCAGATCGGTATCGGAGATGGGGCTCAACAGCCTGTAGTTTTCTAAAAACCGGGATGTTTCCCGGGAAACATAAAAACGAAGGAGGGGACCCGAATCTGGTCTCCTCCTTCGTTTTTATGTCGGAGATCTCGTTTCGACGAAGCCCGTTCGAGCCAGTCTTTTAGACCTCTACGAGGATCAGCCTCAGAGATCCTCCGGTCTGGATTGTCGTCTCTGCAACCTCAGCCACTATTGCCGCTTGGTCGAACGTCAGCTCGAAACTAGAACGTAAATGCACACCACCAGGTCCCCATTCCATGACGTCATGGGGATTACCGAAGGCTATTAGGGCTAACTCTTCTACCACCTGGTCCTGCGTCACCTCCACCCGCTCCCGGCGGTCGCCTCCAATAACCTAAAAAATTGACGAGCATAATAATGCGCATTATAATAACGATGTCAGGGGGAAAAGTGATGATGTCCAGCGAAATAATCAAGATTCTTGAAAATAACGGCTGGTACTGGATCAAGACAGTCGGTAGCCACCATCATTTCAAGCATCCGACAAAGCCGGGGAAGACAACTGTAAAGCATCCCCAAAAGGACGTTTCACCCAAGACATTCAATAGCATCATGAAACAGGCGGGGCTCAAGTAACCCCTCCTCAGAAAGGAGACGATTTCTTATGAAAAAGGATGTTCGCATATATCCAGCGCTGCTCTCTGAAGACGGTAAGTATGTCTGTGTCCGCTTTCCAGACCTTCCAGGCTGTAATACTTTCGGTAAGGACTACGCTGACGCTATCGCCAGCGCAAAAGACGCTTTAGGAGGTCATTTGCTCTGCATGGAAGATGATAACGACTCCATTCCAACCCCCTCTCCGGTCAACAAGCTACAACCAGAAGAAGACGAAGTTGCCGTTCTAATCGATGTGCGGATGGATATCCTTCGTAAAGAGGAGACAAAAAAATCCGTAAGCAAGAACGTAACGATACCGGCCTGGCTTAATGAGATGGCCATAGAGAATAAAATTAATTTTTCCAGTACCCTCCAGGAGGCCCTCAGGGAGAGACTAGGAGTGTAAAAAAAGCCCCAGCACACGCCAGAGTCTCTATTGAGTAGCGTCGAGCCTGTACTGGGGAAGGCAGAACGATATTTCAATCGTATCAGGTATGGGGCTCAACAGCCTGTAGTTTCCTAAAAACCGTTATGTTTCCCGGGAAACATAACGAAGGAGGAACCCCAAAACTGGGGTTCCTCCTTCGTTTTTATGTCGGAGATCTCGTTTCGACGAAGCCCGTTCGGGCCCGCATTTCCGAAATTGCCGTCGTGTAGTGCCGGTCTATCTCTTCCAAGTACCGGGGAAAAATAGCATCACTACAGTGAATATCTCTAGCCTGCCCAGCAACATACAGAGAGAGAGAAGCCATTTGCCAGGAGCGCAGACCCAGTGATAATTCTGGGTAGGACCTACCATTCCCAGACCGGGACCGATGTTGCCCAGTGTGGCGGCGACGCTGGATATAGCTGCCGTAAGATCCAACCCCATGGCGGCCATGGCCAGGGTCGCCAGAGCGAAGAGCACGATATAGAGGATAAAGAAAGCGGTCACCGAGGTTATGACATCGTCTCTGAGTACCGTCCCGTTGAGCCTGATCTTTATCACCTGTCTGGGATGGAGAAGTCTCCTTATCTCCATGCCCACCCTCCGCAGAATGACCATTATCCTGACGTTCTTCATTCCACCTCCGGTGGAACCGGCACAGCCCCCTACGAACATCAGAAGGAGCAGAAGAAAACGACAGTATTGAGGCCATAAATCGAAGTCCGCCGTGGCGTAACCGGTTGTGGTTACTATGCTGACCACCTGAAAGGCCGCGTCCCTCAAGGCCTTCTCCGCCGAGGAGTATCCCCCGAAGACCAGGAGAGAGAGGGTTATCGTAACGGTTGAGAACAGAATAACCTTGGTGTAGAACCGAAATTCCTCGTCCCTCCACAGGCTGAGGGGCTTTCCTCTAAGAGCCATGTAATGCAAGGTGAAGTTGGCACCGGCAAGAAACATGAAAACCGTTATGACCCAGTCGAAATAGGGCTTTCCATACTGTCCTATGCTGCCGTTGAGAGGGGAAAATCCTCCAGTAGCCATGGTCCCGAACGTGTGGGTCAGAGACTCGAACAGGTCCATTCCGCCGAACGCCAGGGCCAGCACCTCGGCGCCGGACAGAAGGACGTAGACCCCCCAGAGAAGCACGGCCGTCTGTTGAACCCTGGGGGTGAGCTTCTCCGGGGTGGGACCGGGAACCTCTGCCTTGAAGAGCTGCATTCCCCCTACCCCTATGAAGGGAAGGATGGCCAGACTCAAAACTATGATCCCCATTCCACCCAGCCAATGGGTCAGACTGCGCCAAAACAAGATCCCTCTTGGATTTGACTGTATGTCGGTCAAAATGGACGCTCCCGTGGTGGAAAAACCGGACATGGCCTCGAAGAAACCGTCCGTGTAGGTCTCAACCGACCCGGCAAGGTAGAAAGGCAAGGCCCCTATGGCCGAGGCCAAAACCCAGGAAAGGGTGACCACCGCGAAGGCCTCCCTTATTCCCAGCTCCTGGTAGTCCTCTCCTCTTCCCGCCAGGTAGAGGGCCGCTCCCGATATAAATCCTACAGCTATGGCGGCAAGAAACGCCCTGATATCGTTGGAACCGTCCTTCAGACTCCAGTAGAGAGGCCAAGTCATGGAGAGGGACACTATGGCACAGAGCAGCCCCAGCACCCTGGATACCAGACGAAATCTCATTTCTGTATCCCCAGAATCCTGAGAGCCCTGGGCAGAAGGTCTCCTGTGGCAAAGATGGATACGGTATCCTCCCCTTTTATGACCATGTCCCCTCTGGGAAGTATGATATTTCCCTTCCGGTTGACCATGGCGAAGAGAACTCCCTTTGGAAGCCCTACGTCCATGAGCTTTTTACCCACCACTGGGCTGTCCTTCGGAATGGTAACCTCCAGCATCTCCGCCCCTATTCTATCTATAAGGGACAAAGATCCCGCCGTCTCCGGATATCTTACGTGACGGAGTATCAAGGAAGCCAGCGATTCGTTGGGATTCACCACCGAGTCGATAGGCATATCCTCGGCCAACCTTGAGTAGAGTTCCTTGTGCACCACCGCCACGGTCTTTCTGGCCTTCATCCTGTCGGCCAGAACGGTCAGTATCATGTTGAGCTCGTCCGAGTCGGTGGTGGCGACGAATCCGTCGATATCCTCTATCCCCTCGTGGAGAAGCAGTCTCTCGTCCGTTCCGTCTCCGAAAAGGACCGTCACCCTGGGCATCTCCTCCGCCAGTTTGTCGCACTTCTCCCTGTTCTTGTCCAGTATCTTTACGTCTATGCCGGGATATCTCCTGACCAGCCTCCTGGCCAGATGAGCTCCCAACTTTCCTCCTCCTACTATCATCACCCTGCGAAGGCCCTTGCCGCTGGAGGGATGAAACAGCTCCTGAAGGTGAAAAACCCTGTCCTTGAAGGAGACCATGAAACACAGATCACCCTCCATTGCCACCCAGTCACCGGAGGGTACGAATCCCTTGTTTCCCCTCTCGACGTAAACCATCACCGCCGACAGATTGGGGTATTCCTGCCCCACTTCGCTTAGGGTCATTCCAACTATGGGAGAGTCGGATCCGACCCTGAAGGCATAGGACCCGGCCTTTCCGTCGAACAACTCCGTGGCGTGCACCGCGGCGCTGACCGCCAGAAGATCGTCTATGTCCCTGGCGACGGACCTTTCCGGAGAGTTCATGACATCTATGCCGAGGAAAGTGGCCCACTGAGGTGTATCGGTATACTCCATCCCTCTGGCCCTGGAGATGACCCTCTTGACACCGCATCTCTTGCCCACCCAGCAGGCCATTATATTGACCTCGTCCCTGTCGGTGCAGGCCACGAGAAAATCTACGTCGCATCCCGACTTTATACCAGCCTGCTCCAACACAGGCGGACGGGATCCGTTGCCTATAACCACCGACACGTCCAGCTCGTTCTCCACCTTGGATCCGACCTCGAGATCTCTTTCCACGACCACTATGTCGTGCCCCTCCAGCGATAGGCTTCTCGCTATGGAATAGCCTACGTTTCCGGCTCCTACTATCACTACTTTCATGACGGCCTCCAAGACAAACGTTTTATAGAACAACCTCTCGCACAACGTATGTCACTTTATAGTAGGAGTGAGGAAAAAGCAAACCCGGTGGATATCCACCGGGTTTACCGTCATAATCGCCTATACCTCACTCATCTATCCACCAGTCGGCTCAGCTGGTTCAGGGTGGAATCCACATCCTCCTCGGTGTTGAAATAGCCGACGCTCAACCTCAGGGCTCCCTGTGGAAAACTGCCCAATGTCTTATGGGCGAGAGGAGCGCAGTGGAGCCCAGGTCTGGTCTCTATCCCCATATCTGCCAGTTCTCCCGCCAGGGTACCGTTGTCCACACAATCGAAGTTGACTGCGAACACAGGAAGCCTGTTTTCCATATCGGAAGGACCGTGAAACTCTATTCCCTTCATGTGGATAAGTCCCTTGAGAAGCCTCTCTCCGAGCTCCTTTTCCCTGCTGTGGATAGTCTCGATTCCCGTCTCCTCTATCCACCTAACGGCGGCCAGAAGCCCGGCTATGGCAGGTAGGTTTGGGGTTCCCGCCTCGAATTTATCGGGCATCCTCGTTGGCTGATACTCCTCGTCGGAAAAGCTTCCTGTGCCTCCCTCCACGAAGGGAGAGCATTTTTCTGCGAAGGAGGGTTCCCAGACTATGCCACCTATTCCCTGAGGTCCCATCAGTCCCTTATGGCCGGTGAAACACAGGGCGGAAAGCCCCAGATCGGACGCCGATATGTGGATAACTCCGGCGGTCTGGGCCGTATCGAGGACGAAGGGAACGCCTTTATCTTTGCATATTTTCCCCACCGACTTCACGTCCTGGATAACCCCACATAAATTGCTTCCATGAGCTATAACCACCATATCTATGGTCTTGCTTTCAATCAACAGTTCCAGAGACCTTGGATCCAGCCTTCCTCGATCATCACATTTAATTATCTCTAAATTAATCCCTTTTTTCTCCAGGGCCCTTAGAGGACGGATCACAGCGTTATGCTCCATCGATGTAGTGGCCACGGTCATCCCCGGACGCAGATATCCCTTCAGGACGACGTTCAACGATTCGGTTACGTTGGAGGTGAAGGTGACGTATCTGGGATCGCAGTCACGATATCCACAAAACAGATCCGCCAGGGCTTCCCTGCACTCCATTACCATATCAAGTGTATCCACATCCCTCTTCGCCGCAGCCCCTCTAGCAAGGTTGGCCCCTCTACCTGTCATGAAATCGAAAACGGCCTTGGGAACGCATTCCGGTTTCGGCCAGCTTGTAGCCGCGTTATTCACATATACGGACATAACGATACCTCTTCTCATAATAAGTATTACTATACATTATTCACAAAAAAGAGTACCTGTAAAGAGACTTTCTCGGCCATCCACTATGCACATGAAACCCCGGTACTGTTGTATCATAGGGTGCTTATCCCTTAGATTCACCGGCACAGGTTATCCACTTTAGTGGATAACCTGTGGATAACCCACGAAGCCCCATGAAATGCGGATCTGGAGGCTTGGTCAAATTGAGTGGATAACTATCCACAATCTGTAACGTCACTGAAACAGCCACTTCTCTTTTTTCACAGGCTGTTGTAGGATAACTGTGGATATGTGGATAACTTTTGTGGACGAAAATATAACCCTTCAGAGGTGAATTTTGTGAAAGACGTGGAAAAACTATGGCAAGACATCGTGGCGGCATCTACGCCTAAACTTCCGGACGGAACGGTAGACGTGTGGTTGAAGACCTGCGTTCCCCTATCCATGGAGGACGAGGTTATCTTACTGGACGTAGCCAACGATTTTATAAAGGTGCAAATCCAGAACCGTTTCCAGAAAATACTGGAAGACACAATGAAGGATCTAGGTTACGGAAAGGGACTGAAGCTGAACGTAGGGACCGGAGATAACAGAAAAGAACAGGAGAGGGCAGAGAGGACCATAAAGCCCGAATCCCAGGGAAAGGTCAGCGGACTAAACCCGAACTACCTTTTTTCCTCCTTCGTCGTGGGTAAATCCAACAGGCTGGCTCACGCCGCAAGTCTGGCCGTGGCTGAAAGCCCTGGAGCAGCCTACAACCCCCTGTTTATATGGGGAGGGGTTGGACTGGGGAAGACCCATCTTATGCACGCTATAGGACATCATGCCCTACAGAACGACAGAAACCTCAAGGTAGGGTATGTCAGCTCGGAAAAGTTCACCAATGAGCTCATAACGAGCATAAAGAACAACCGAACTGCCGAGTTCAGGGCCAGATACAGGACCATGGACCTCCTGCTCATAGACGATATACAGTTTCTCGCCGGAAAGGAAAGCACCCAGGAGGAGTTTTTCCACACCTTCAACAGCCTCCACGACGGAAAGAAACAGATCGTACTGAGCTCGGACAGGCCTCCCAAGGACATAAAATCCATAGAGGACAGATTGGTGAGCCGTTTCGAATGGGGATTGGTGACTGACATACAGTCTCCAGACTACGAGACCAGAATAGCCATACTCACGAAGAAGGCAGAGTTCAGGAACTACCCCATGCCGGAGGACGTCATAAACTACCTGGCCCAGAACGTACCGAGCAACATAAGGGAGCTGGAGGGGGCCCTCAACAGGGTTATAGCCTGTGCGGAGCTCAACAGCGAGCCGGTCACGGTGGAAAACACCTCGGAATGGCTCAAGGACATAGTGAGGCACACCTCCAAAGGTCCGGTCAGCATAGACCTTATACAGCAGATAGTAGCGGAGGAATGTTCCTTCACCGTGGAGGATCTCACCAGCAGCAAGAGAACCTCCGAGATAGCCCTGGCAAGGCAGATAGCCATGTTCATATGCAGAAAACACACCGAGAGCAGTCTTCAACAGATAGGGTCGGCCTTCAACAAAAAGGACCATACGACGGTTCTCCACGCTCAGAAGAAGATAGAACAGCTTCTTCTGGACAATGCCAGGGTGAAAGGAATTGTGGATAACGTTGAGTCTAAGCTGTGAAATCACCGAGGGTCTCGATGTGGATAACTATGCCTTTTCACTTATTCACAAAATTCTTGTGGATAGTGTGAATAACGATCCTCCGGTCCGACACATACTTATCCACGGTGGATAACTCACGATGACAAGGGGTCAAGAGGGATATCCACATATACACAGCCCATACTACGACGACTACTTATAACTAAATAATAAAGACCATAGAAGAACACAGAGGGAGGACTATCCACGATGAAGCTCACTATAGATAAAACCGCCTTCATGAAGAGCTGGAACGTAGCTGAAAGAGTAGCGGCACAGAAAAGCACACTGAGCGTGTTATCCGGAATACTATGTACTGCTGAAGACGGAAAAGTAACTCTACAGGCAACAGATCTTAAGACTTCCGTAAAGGTCAAATCAGAGGGAGTAACGATAGACGAACCGGGGAAGGCGGTCCTTCCTATAAAGGTAGTCGGGGAGCTTTTCAAGAAGTCCCCTACCTCCATATTTACCGTAGAGGTAGCGGAGAGAGGTACGGGAATCCTCCTCTCCGGTAGAAATAGATACCGTTTCACCACCTATCCCGCCGACGACTTTCCACCACTTCCCTCTCCAGAGGGGGCATCTCAATTTTGCGTTCTGGCAAAAGACGAACTTCACAGGATTCTGGACGAAGGAGGAATAGCCGGAAGCATGGGAGAGGAATTTCCAAAATATCTTGGAGCGGAGCTTCTTCAGGTCAAATCCGGAGAATGCCACTGTGTATCCACCGACGGCAGAAGGCTATCCCTCTCAAAGGCCTACGTAGACAAGGAAAATCCAGAACAGGATATGTTGCTGCCTCTGACATCGGTGAGGGAATTTCTGAGGATACTCTCCGGACTAGGGGAGGACCTTCAGGTGAACGTATCGGTGGACGGAGCTCTCGGTTATTTCCAATTGGACTCGCTGGAATTCTCGGTGAGAAGAGTGGATTCGTCCTTTCCTAACTACGAGAGGATACTGAGCCCCAACACAACCACGACACTCGACGTGGATAGATCTCAGTTCATATCGGCCCTGGAGAGGGTCGACGTGGTGGTCAGGGACCACAGCCGGATGGTGGTACTGATACTTTCCCCAGGAGGAGACCTGAAACTATCCGGAAGGGCTCCGGAGATAGGCGAGGCCACCGAAATAGTGGATGGAATAATAAAGGGTGAGTCTCTCAAGGTAGCCTTCAACGTAGGGTTTCTCATAGACGGACTGAAGGCCTTCCACGGTGACAAGGTCTCCCTTTCCTTCAACGGCCAGGAGGGACAGATGATGATGCTCAGGCCCAACGAAAGCGATTTTCTCTACATGCTTATGCCCATAAAACTCAAGAGCGCCGACCTGGATGGTCTGGACGACGGCGGAGACGACCTATAGAACATCGTGTTCTTCTCCGAGAGCGGAACCAGAAACTTCAGAAACCTTGAGACCGGAAGGATAAAGTGGGATAGAAAGCTAAACCTTCTAATAGGTCCAAACGGAGCGGGCAAGACCAATATTCTCGAGAGCCTTCACATACTCACAGGATGGGGACCGTTCAAGTCTCTAAGGAAATCGCCCCTGGTGAACTGGAATTCCGACGAGTCCAGGGGATTCCTGGAGGGGACTTTCGAGGGCGAGGATAATGTCCTGATTCAGTCCTCGGTCACGTCCCGGTGCGCCATGAAATGCGACGGAAAGAGAAGCAACTGCGCCTCAATAAGGTTCAGGGTTCCCGCTCTGGCCTTTCTGCCCGGAGATCTGGCCCTCATCGAAGGTGGACCGTCGGTCAGGAGGAGGTTTCTGGACGTCCTCTGCGCACTTCTCTACCCGGTCTACGCACTGAAACTGACCGAGTACAGACGGGCGGTCAGACACAAGAGGGCCCTTCTGTCCGAGGGAAGAAGCACCGAGCTTATCGACTCGGTAATGGCTCCTATGGCGGAGTGGATATGGACCTGTAGGGAAAAGGCATCTCTGGCCGTGACAATGGGACTGGAGAGCTTCTCCGACCTTCTTCCGGGACCGATAGAGCTGGCTCTCTCCAGAGGAGGAATCGGTCTCGCAGGGAATAATCCCATAGGATACATCGAGGGGGTCCGATCCAGAAGACGGGCCGAGATCGGCTCGGGAAGGCCTCTGGTGGGGCCTCACAGGGACGATCTGACCATAGACGCATCCGGGATGGAGGCATCCTCCAGGTTCAGCAGAGGCCAGAGAAGACGGACATCCCTTGCGATGGTGATGGCGGCGGGATGGGCGGTGGAGAGAAAGCTGCGGCGGTCCCCTATCCTTTTGCTGGACGAGGTGGCCTCGGAGCTGGATCAATCCGGCAGGGAGATAACGGTCGAGACCCTGGTCTCCTCGGGATGGCAGATATTCGCAGCCACCGCGGAGGACGACCTGATTCGTTGGCCCGGATCCCTATGGACCGTTAGAGAAGGACGTATAACCAGACGGGAGGAATGAAAATTAATGAGATTGGGATATATAAAGGCTCTGGCAGCGACGATACTCACACTTACTTTAGCGACGCCGGCCCTTTGCGCCGTTGAGTCGGTTTGGGGAATTCCGGCGGGATCGGGCTTCGATACGGTATCGTCTGCTTTGTCCGACAGGGGATGTTCTCTGATTCTGGACCAGTCGTCTCTCGACTTCGGTCGAGCCAGGGAGATCCTCTACAGAGGAGATTTCTTCGGCAGGCCCTGTATGGTCCAGGTATATTTCAAGGGAGGAAAGATGACTACCTTTCGTTTCTCTTTCCTGAATAAAGACGACGTTGCTAGCGGGGACGTCGGAGGCTCCATGTTGGGCAACTACTCGGATCTTACCCTCAAACTTCGTTCTAAATACGGCTACGAGAGGGAGGTTGTCTCCCACGGAGGAGGAGAGACCCAGACCTGGACCGTCGATGGAGCCAGGATAGTCCTGGCTTGCGACGGGAGATCCGTCTCTGGTCACACCACCACCCTGACCTATCTCTTCGAGGAGGACGGATCGGTCAAACCATGACGAATAAAGTATACGACGTGATAGTTGTAGGAGCGGGCCACGCCGGATGCGAGGCCGCCTTGGTAGCCGCCAGAATGGGTCACGACACTCTTCTTTTGAACCTGTATCTGGACAACATAGCCCTGATGCCCTGCAATCCCTCCATAGGTGGACCGGCTAAGGGACATCTGGTCAGGGAGATCTCCGCTCTTGGAGGAGAACAGGCCAGGGCGACGGATCGCTCCGCCTTGATGATGAGATGGCTCAACACCTCCAAGGGACCTGCCGTAAGAGCCCTCAGGGCCCAATGCGATCTCCACGACTACCACTGGCACTATCGCGAAGTCCTCGAACACTGTCCCGGTCTGGAATTGCACCAGGACACTGTGGTCGGTCTGATAGTCGAGGGGGACCGGGTCAAGGGAGTTGAGACACTGTACGGTCTCTCATACCACGCCAGATCGGTAATACTGACCACCGGGACATATCTGGACGGGAGGGTCCACATAGGTAATGTTAACTTCTCCTCCGGACCTCTGGGACAGATTCCGGCCCACGGACTGGGCGAGAACCTCTTGAAGCTGGGATTCCGCATGGGAAGGCTCAAGACCGGCACCACTCCCAGGGTCCACTCGGATTCCATAGACTGGAGCGAACTTCAGATCCAGGAGGGCGAGGAGGAGCCTCAGTCCATGGACCTGTGGGATAAACCGGAGGTATATCGCCATATAACCTGCGGCGTAGGAAAGACCAACCTGGACACTCACAGGATAATAACGGAAAACCTGGACAGGTCGCCTGTGAGCTCCGGCACTATCACTGGAACCGGACCTAGATACTGTCCGTCCATAGAGTCCAAGGTGATGCAGTTTCCCGATAAGGACAGTCACACCGTATTTTTCGAGCCGGTCGCCAGAGGATCCAAGGAGATATACCTTCAGAACTTCTCCACCAGCCTGCCCTACGACGTCCAGATAGAGATGACCAGGACTCTCCCGGGATGCAGGGAAGCCAGGATAATGAGGGCCGGATACGCCATTGAATACGATTACATGGACCCGACCCAGCTCACCCCTTGGCTGGAGACCAAGGCTATAAAGGGTCTCTTCTGCGCCGGACAGATAAACGGTACCTCCGGCTACGAGGAGGCCGCTGCTCAGGGCCTTATGGCCGGTATAAACGCCGTTCTACGACTAAGAGGAGAGCCCTATTTAGTATTGGGTCGCCACGAGGCCTATATAGGGGTCCTGATAGACGATCTTGTCACCAAAGGTACCAGGGAGCCTTATCGTATGTTGACCAGCCGCTGCGAGCACAGACTGCTTATGAGACACGACAACGCAGACAGAAGGCTCTCCGGCATAGGTAGAAAACTAGGCCTCCTGGACGACGGCAGATGGGAGATACTGGTGGAACGGTGGCGAAACACGGATCGAGAGATAAAAAGACTGGGATCCACGAGGATAAAGCCGTCGGATGACGTAAACTCCGATCTCGCCTCCATAGGGGAAGCCCCTATGGACAGGTCTCTTACGGGAGCGGAACTTTTGAGACGCCCCGGCGTCGATTACGACTTTCTGTCTCGATATATACCCTCCGGAGAGGATCTAGAGGGTCATATACGTCGGAGGGTGGAGGTTGAGATCAAGTACGCCGGTTACGTGGCGAGACAGGAGAGATCGGTGAAGAAGTTCGAGAGGATGGAGGCGTTGACCATTCCTGACGATTTCGACTACAGATCGATGAAGGGCCTGTTGGCCGAGAGCCTGGAAAAGCTCGAGAGGATCCGTCCTAAGACACTGGGACAGGCCAGACGTATATCCGGGGTAACCCCTACGGACCTGCAGCTTCTGTCTCTGGCACTGTCAGTCAGGAGACGGAGAGATGGCGCGGCGTAGATCCCGTCCCGAGCTCCTGAGGGGGCTGCTCTCCGGCAGACTTCCTCCGGGGCTGTCCACTGCCCTGTCAATATCGGAGGTGGATAAAGAGTGGTCCTCCATAGTGGGCACCGTCCTCGGCCGTAAAAGTCGCCCGGTAAGTCTGGACAGGGGAACCTTGGTGGTGGCCTGCGAGAGCCCCGGGGTGGCCAAGATGATATCGATGAAGGCAGGTACTGTGGCCTCCTCCGTGGAGAAAAGATGGCATCTTGGGGTCAAGTCTGTTAGGGCCGTGGTGGCCAGGATAGAGGCCAAGAGGGAGATCCCCGAGCCGGAGCCGGCCAGGGTTATCCCATCGGAGAGATCGGTGAAGGCATGCCTGAACTACACGTCCGACAAAATAGACAGGGAGGACGTGGCAGAGGCTCTGGCAAGACTTATGGCCACATACATGAAGCGTTTTCCTAAAAAGGAGGAATAAAATAATGATTCGTTTTGTTTTCTCCGTTTTTGTATTGTTTTTTATGTCTATGTCGTCTATATCCTTCTCTTACGAGGGAGATTACGGAGATAGGTTCGACAAGATGGTGGAGTCCATGCTTTTCAGAAACTCCGCTATGGAGAGTGCCGGACCTCTCAGGGCTAGGCTTGTATCGGAGGCTCCAGATATGGATGAACTCGGTCTTTGGAGGATGCTGTGGACCGGAGACGAAAGAAGCCGATGCTCTGCGGCAATGGCGATAATAGACAGGGTTTTTCCTGATGGAGATCCTTCGAGATGGGAGGAAGTCTCAGGGTTCGTTATGCCCCGGGAGATCCCTCGTGTATTGATGGCGCTGGACGGATTTTACGTGGCTCTGACCTGTTTGCCCCATATGGAAGACGGTATGGGACTGGCCGGACTGCTTCTGGAGTCCATGGCGTCCTCTCCCAGAGGGAGATATCTCTACATAGTAAACCCACCGGAGGAGATGGCCCCTGTTATAGAGGAAATAGCTTTCTCCATCGGCCTCGTAGGCGACTGGAGTCCTTTAAGGACCTGGGGACATCTTCCCACGGCGTCGCCTGTAAGGGGATATATATCCTTCGATAGGGCACTGTCCGAGGAAATGCAGTTTCTCGATAACTGGGGAACCCCTAGATCCAACGGACCGTATTGCTGGGACCGTGTAAAGGGAAAAATCTACAGGATCAAAGATCCGGACGATCCTTTTTGGATAATAGGGGGTAAATAGATATGTTTCCCGGGAAACATGAGGATAGAAGGTTCAAGACGGCTCGTTTCGAGGCTATCTGTTCGCTGGTCCTCACCGCTCTTTATTTCATGTGGTGGTATGGTTTTGCCTATCACGGCACCGATTCCGGGCCGGAAAACTACCATTATTTTATGGGGCTTCCAGGGTGGTTTTTCTTCAGCTGTGTTTTAGGGCCCTTTCTATTCTGCTTCATAGCCTGGGCCATGGTTAACCTCCTGTTCAAGGAAGTCAGTCTATCTCCGAAGGAGGAAGACGATGGAAGGGATTAACGTCTCCGTGATCGTCCCTGTGGCCCTCTATTTAATAGGCATATACGTTATGGCGGTCTACTGCAACAAGAGGCTGTCGAGATCGGATAATTTTATGGAAGAGTATTTTATAGGGAGCCGTGGAATGGGAGGCTTCGTCCTGGCCATGACGTTGGTGGCTACCTATACCAGTGCAAGCAGTTTCATAGGAGGTCCGGGAGTTGCCTATAAAATGGGTCTCGGCTGGGTGCTTTTAGCCATGATCCAGGTCCCTACAGCCTGGCTGACCCTTGGAGTTCTGGGAAAAAAGTTCGCCATAGTCGCCAGGAGAATAGGGGCTGTCACGGTCAACGACGTTTTCAGGGCCAGATACGAGAGCCCAGCTGTGGTTATAGCAGGATCGGTCAGTTTGCTGGCTTTTTTCGTGGCGGCCATGACCGCCCAGTTCATAGGGGGGGCCAGGCTCTTCCAGGGAATGACCGGTCTGTCCTACAACACAGGACTGGCTATATTTGCCGTTACGGTAATAGCATATACAACGGTTGGTGGCTTTAGGGCGGTGGCATTGACCGACGCTCTCCAGGGAGTGGTCATGATAGTAGGAACCACGGCTTTGCTCTTCGGCATAGTCTCCATGGGGGGAGGAATGGAGAACGTCGTAGCTACTTTAAGGGACATAAATCCTGATCTTATAACCCCTCACGGGCCGGATGGATTCATATCCAAGCCCTTCATACTTTCCTTTTGGGTTCTGGTCTGTCTCGGAGTGGTCGGTCTGCCTCACACTGCCGTAAGATGTATGGGCTACAGGGATTCGAGATCCATGCACGGGGCCATGGTGATAGGGACCTTCGTCTTGGCCTTCGTAATGCTGGGTATGCACCTCTGCGGGGCCCTCGGTCGGGCCGTGGTGCCGGGGATAGAGGTTGGAGATACTATAATGCCTATATTGTCTCTGAAGGTACTGCCTCCTGTGGTGGCTGGGATATTCCTGGCAGGACCTCTGGCGGGAGTCATGTCGACGATAGACTCCCAGCTTATACTGGCCTCTGCCACCATAGTGAAGGACATATACGTGAACTACGTCTCTCCCGAATCGGTGAGCTCCGAAAGAGGAATAAAAAAGGTCCGCATAATGAGCCTTGCTGCCACTGCCATGATAGGAACGGTGGTCTTGCTGGCGGCTTTCAGGCCTCCTGAGCTTATAGTGTGGATAAATATCTTCGCCTTCGGGGGAATGCAGGCAGCCTTTCTGTGGCCTCTGGTTTTGGGACTCTACTGGAAAAGGGCTAACGGAAAGGGAGCTCTGGCCTCGATGGTTACAGGGGTATTTACCTACATAACGATGGCCTCCACCATGAAAAACTTCATGGGCATGAACGTCATAATACCGACATTGCTAGTAGGTCTGGTAGCCTTCGTCCTGGTCAGTCTATGGTCGAAGAGGCCGGATGATTCGGTTATCGATCTGTTCTGGATGGAGTGATACGGTCTATTTTCGGCGGTTTTCCTCGAACTTTCTGTACCTGCGGAGGTTTCTGGATATCCTTCTCCAGTATACCTCGGGAGAGCCGCCGTAATATCTTCCCAGGGCGGTCTTGAGATCGCTGTTTGACTGGATATATCTGGACAACAGTATACACCCCGCCTTTATTCCAAGGGATGGATCGTGGAGGTCGTCGGCGGAGTTGAATCCGTAGGGCGATAGCAGGTCTTTGTGTACCCTCCAGGTAACCTGCATAACTCCCAGGGAACCGTGGGAGCTCTTGGCCTGAGGCTTGAAATGGCTCTCCGTGTTTGCCACCGCTACCGCTATATCCAGAGGCACACCGTAAAGGCTGCTGTATCTGAGGAAGGCTACGGCCTCCTCCATAGCCACGGAAGGGGAAATCCTACTGTTCTGAGAGACTATATAGGATGCCAGAGCCGTAGATTCCTCGGCGGCGGACAGCGCTATGGTCCGACAGGCTGTGGCGGATTCTCTGAGTATATTTGAGCCCGGGATGGACGGGGTTTCTGCCCTTGTGTCCTCTAATGCGGAGGCGGGCCGTGCGAAGCTATCGGATATGTCTACTTCCAAGAACTCTCCCTGAAGCTCGAGCTTCAACAGGGATAGGACTACGACCACTATCGACGCCGCTATAAACAGCATCGATAAGCTCCTTTTAATCTTTTTGTCCATTCTGTTACCACCCCGAGATCGTGCCGCATAGTTGATAGTTGTCGTTATCTTTCAAAATTATACATGACGAAACTGGATGGAATCAAATAGGGCATATCTAAAAATGCCAATTCTCGTAGAGGTCGTTTCGGCTCCGCCCTGTCTCGCCCAAACGTATTCCCGACCTGCCTGTTTCGTACGGACCGCCTTGGAGGGCACGTCCTGTGCCCCCTCGGCTTGGGGCGACGTCCTGTCGCCCCATCCGTACTACACGACGGCAGGTCGGGAATACGGGCTCGAACGGGCTTCGCCGAAACGATATCTAAGAGGAAACTCGAACATGAGTTTTTAGAGGTTTCCTTAGGTAGACGGAATATACAAGGCAGTAATCCTATGTGTTACACTGGATCCAAACTGAGTTTTACGGAGGGAGATCGAATTATGGGTTTCAAAACTATAGGGACCAAGATCACCGTGTTCGTGGTGGTCCTGCTGTTGGGAACGACGTCCCTTGTGGCAGGTCTGTCTTATTGGAGAAGCAAGGTGGCACTGGTGAGCTCCTCGGAGGACTACTGTCAGGAGGTAGTCTTGAAAAACGGCGAGTTCATAGAGGGCAAGTTCAACGAGTTCAACGGCGAGCTTCTGGCCCTTAAGGCGGCCATCCTCTCGACCTTCAACGTCGATCTGGCCTCCATGAGCGGGGAGATCTATTTCTATCAGTTCGCCTCTCAGAACACCTCTTTCGTGGGGCGTCTGGCCGAGCAGATAGACGAGGTCAGGGACATCTACATAGTGTTCAACCCCGAGGTATTTCCGGACCTTACGTCGGTCCAGAAAGTGTGGTTTACCAAAAAAGACGGCGTTCTCCAGCCCGTGATGGATCAGAACTTCACGTTAGAGGATCTTAAGAACCCCTCCGACGAAAAAACCAAATGGTTCCGTTCCGCTATAGGATCCGACAACCCCGTCTGGTCCGAGGTCTACGTGGACGAGAACGGAGAGAAGAGGATCGACTACGATATGGCCGTCGAGATGAACGGCAAGAAGGTCGCAGTCATAGGGATGTCTCTGGATTTCTCCTTCATCGATAACGCCCTGAAGAGCATGAAGGTTCTGGAGACCGGTTACGTCTACATGATAGACGACGAAGGATGTTTTGTCTCCCATCCTACCTTGACCATAGACGGGCCTGTCATGGCCGACGTGGATCAGGGCGAGATTGCTTCGACCTATAGGACCATTATGGATGAGAAAATAGGTGTAACCACCACCTTTTTCGGAGGAGCAAAAAGGTTGACTGCCTTCGATACACTGTCCAACGGCCTGGTGGTGGCCGCCTCCGTCCCCGTTTCCGAGGCGTTGGCGAACCTAAAGGGACTCGCCTCGGCGGTAGGTATATCCTCTTTGGTAATATTGGTACTGGCCGTGACCTTGACGATCCTCCTCTCCAGGAGCATCACCGCTCCTCTCAAGAGGATGCTCGGTGTGGCCAAAAGGATCGAGGACGGAGACCTAACCTTCCGCAGGGAGGATATAATAATAAAGGGTCGAGACGAGGTGGTCCAGCTGGCTCACGCCATGGCCGGCATGGCAGAGAGCATGAGGGGCACGATCAAGAACGTGGTGGACCAGACAGAGGCCACGACCCAGCGATCCGAGTCTATGTCCTCCATGATACAGCAGGTCACCTCCTCCATGGAGGAGGTAAATACCTCCCTGGAGAGGATGCTCACCATAGCCGAGGGTAACTCGGCGGCTCTTCAGGAGAGCAACGCCTCGGTCGAGGAGGTGGCCTCCGGGGCCCAGCAGTCCGCACAGGACGCCTCCAGCGGGGCCGAGGCCTCGGAGAAGGGCATATCCGAGACTGAAAACGCCGTGAAGAAGGTGCTTCACACCATAGACAGGATGGAGAAGGCCGGAGATCAGTCCTCCCGCAGCATAGATAACATCAGAGAGCTTGCCGAGGCGGTCGAGTCCATATCGGGATTCGTGGCCACCATCACCGGCATAGCGGACCAGACGAACCTGCTTGCCCTCAACGCCGCCATAGAGGCCGCCCGGGCCGGAGACGCCGGAAGGGGATTCGCGGTCGTAGCGGAGGAGGTCCGTAAGCTGGCGGAAGAATCCGGAGCGTCTGCCAAGGAGATAGGCGACCTCATAGAAGGACTTCAGGAGACCTCCAAGAGGTCCATCTCGGCCACGGAGAACACCGGTTCTATTCTGTCCGAGGCTGTGAAGGAGGCCAAGGACGCCGAGGAACAGCTTCAGAAGGCCATGTCCCAGATGAAGAACGTCAACGAGGCCATACAGAACCTTGCGGCGGTAGCGGAGGAACAGGCCGCCTCCAGCGAGGAGATGACCTCCGCCATACAGTCGGTCACAGACTCCACCATGGAATCGGTCGAGTCGATGAACTCCATTCAGGACGCCACGGAAAGGACCACCAAGGCGGCGGAGAGGGTGGCCGAGGAAGCCGAGTCTCTGGCCGAGTCGATGGAGGACCTTCAGTCCATGGTCGGGAAATTCACGGTCGAGAGGAACGGCGGACTCAGGCCCGTCGAGAGTTGATTAAAAAATAAAGGAGGCGATGCGGAATGAAGGGACCTGTTCAGATAGCCGATAAAACCTGGTGGGTTGGGGTCAACGACAGGACCACCGATCTTTTCGAGGCCCTATGGCCTCTAAATCGGGGGATATCCTATAACTCCTACATGGTGGCGGACGAGAAGGTGGCGGTCATCGACGGGGTCAAGGCCGATTTCTATCCTCAGTACGTGGAGAATCTCAAGGCAATCCTCGGTCCGGACAGGACAGTAGACTACATGATAGTCAACCACGTTGAACCGGACCACTCCGGGGCGGTGGAGGTCATGGTCCAGGCTTTCCCGGACATAACTGTGGTCGGAAACGACAAGACCCTGAAGTTCTTGACCCAGTTCTACGGGCCTCTGCCCAACTTCCTGGAGGTGAAGGACGGAGACGTTCTGGACCTGGGAGACCATAAGCTGACCTTCGCCCTCATCCCCATGGTCCACTGGCCGGAAACCATGGTGAGCTACGATACATCCACCAAGGCTCTTTTCTCCTGCGACGCCTTCGGCAGCTTCGGAGCTCTGGACGGAGGGGTGTTCGACGACCAGTTGGAGCTCGACTCCTACAGGGACGAAACCTATCGCTACTACGCCAACATAGTGGGCAAATACTCGTCCTTCGTGATGAAGGCACTGAACAAGATAAGGGACATGAAGCTGGATATAGCCATAGTGTGTCCCTCTCATGGACCGGTCTACAGGAAAGACCCGGACTATATAATAGACTTCTACGAAAAAATGGCCCGGAACGAGACGGACCGGGCGGTGTTGGTGGTCTACGGATCCATGTACGGCAACACCGCCCGGCTTGCCGAGGCGGTGGCCGAGGGAGTTCACTCCGGAGGCATCACCGACGTTATGGTCAAAAACTCGGCCACGTCGGATCTTTCCGAGCTGGTCAGGGATCTGTGGCGGTGCAGGGGGTTGATCCTCGTGGGGTGCAGCTACAACGGAGGTGTGTTCCCTAAGATAAAACACTTCATGGACATAGTGGAGGGCAAAAAGGTATCCGGCCGTTTCGTAGGAATATGCGGCTCCTATACCTGGAGCAAGGGTGCCGCGATGAAGCCTATGAGGGCCTTCGCCGAGCAGAGCTGCTGGACCAAGGTGGAGCCGGAGGTGGAGGTATTGAGCCGTCCCGATCGTAAGGACCTGGAGGAGGCTCATAAGTTGGGGGCCAACATGGCGGAAGCGGTATCGAAAGCCTAGAGGGCATCTCTAAAAAACAGACCGACGACGGCGGACCATATGGTCCGCCGTCGTCGGTCTGGAGGTTGTTGGTATGGAGAAAAACTTGATCTACCTCGAACAGCATACCCTCTTTCGAACTTTTTCTCAAGGGGCTGCCGAAAGTTATTTGCCTAAAATATCCTTTACCGTTTCTACTCGGCTGTATCGGCCATGTCGGTCATCTGCCTTATGGCCTTTTCAAGCTCTTTCATCCAATCTCCGTAGGACGACCAGTCCCCTCCTTGAAGGGCCTTCTGGGATTCCTCCCAGGCTTCCTGGGCCCTTTCGGCCAGTTGGTGTATGTCCATACCCACTCCCGTCTCAGTTTTGAGGGATGGAATCATCTCGGGCGGGGCGGAGAGTCCCAGCAGCTTGGACAGGGCTGTTCCGAAGTCCTCTGCCCAAGCGACTCTGCCGCCGGTGGAGACTATTACCCTTTTGAGTTCCGGCAGGTCTCCCCTATCTGCCTTCAGGTACAGTGGCTGGACGTAGAGAAGAGAGTTGTCTATCGGTATGACCAGCATGTTACCCCTTATGACGTCCGATCCCCTCTGGGTCCAGAGGGAGAGCTGAGCCGATATCTCCGGGGTCTGGTCCACCAGGGCGTTTACCTGGGTCGGTCCGTAGATCAACTTCTGTTTCGGGAACTTGTAGACCAAGAGCTCCCCGTAGTTATCTCCGTCGGACCTTCCTGCCAGCCAGGCTATGAGGTTATTCTTCCCCACAGGCATGAAGGGGGATATTATAGCGAACTCGGTCTCCTGCTCTCCCGCAAGTTTCATCATTAGGTAATACGAGTCCATCGTCGTCCTGTCGTCGCCGTCCCTCATGGTCTCCCAGACGTCCTCCTTGTTGTAGAAGGTGTTGGGGTTTTTCATGTGGTATGTCCTGTATATCTCGCTCTGTATTGAGAAGAGCCCCTTGGGGTACCTGATGTGTTCTTTTACCTCCGCTGGCATCTTCGATCCGTCGGTGAAGAGGTCGGGGAATATCTTTCTCCAGGTATCTATAAGGGGGTCGTTCTCGTTCATCACGTAGAAGGTCATGGTGCCGTCGTAGGCGTCCACAGTGGCCTTGACGCTGTTTCTTATGTAGTTGATCCTGGACCGCCCTCTTCCGGTTCCTATCAGTACCGGTTCGGAGTAGGGATAGTCCGCTGTGGCGGTGTAGCAGTCCTGTATCCAGAGAAGCCTGCCGTCTATAACCGCCATATAGGGATCTCCGTCGTACATCAGGAACGGAGCCACCTCTCTCAGCCTTCCCTGGATGTTTCTCTTGTACATAATCTTGCTGTCCGGTGTGAAGACGTTGGAGAATATTATCTTCGAATCGTTGAAATCGAGGGCGTAGATGAGCCTTCTCCACATCGATCCCATAGGCACCCCTCCCAGACCGCTATATACGGTCCTGGCGTTGGCGTTTCCCATAGGATAGTCGAACTCCTCTACCGTGGTGTTGACGAAGGCGTAATTCTCCGGAGTCTCCCCGTAATATATCTGAGGTCTATCTATGGACAGGGGGATGGACATCGCCGGAGGAAGGTCCTTCACCCACAATATGGGCTGGCCGCTTACGCTGACCTCGTTGACCGGGTTCATGACGATTCCGTAGCCGTGGGTGAACTCCAGCTTGGTGTTTGTCCAGGTCGGGTTTTGAAGTTCCCTCAGGTTGATCTCCCTGGCGGCTATCATCACCTGTCTTATTCGGCCGTCAACCGAGTAGCGGTCTATGTCGGCGTTGAGGAAGTCGTAGTAGCTCCTTATCTCCTGAAGCTGTTTGTAGCTTCTGAGAAGAGGGCTGTACTCCCATAGACGTACGTTTCTCAGTGTGTCTGGGTCTGCCTCCAGGTTTTTTTCGGTTACCCTTTCTCCCGGTTCCACCTCCATTATGGTGAGGTCGTTCAGGTCGTAGGCCTCGTTGGTGGCCTTTATGTTGTTCTCTATGTAGGGTTTTTCCTTGGTGAACTCGTTGGGAACGACCACGTATTTCTGTATTATGTTCGGGTATACGCCTCTCAGGACGAACCCGGCCACGAAAAGGGTTCCGACCACAGCCGCCGAGAATTTCCAGGTTTTCCTGGCTATTCCTATGACCAAAAGAACCGCCACTATGGCGGACAGGGCGGTCATGACGTTGAGGGCCAGCAGGTCGGCGTGTATGTCGGTGTAGCTGGCACCGAAAGCCACCCCTCTGGGCGAGTAGAGCAGATTGAACCTCTCCAGCCAATATCCGAAGGACCAGTTAAGGGCCATCATTGCCGCAAGTATCAGTAGATGGGCCCTTACCGGCTTTGGTACGTCGGCCCGCCGCTCAAGCTGTATCTTGGGAAGGAGGGTTAGGACGTATATGGCCGCCGCCCCTGCGAGACAGAGGAACAGCAGCTGCATCAGCCAGGTCTGGAACAGTCTCAGAAACGGCAGAGTGAAGACGTAGAAGCCGACGTCCTTCCCGAAGATGGGGTCCGAGGTGCCGAAGGGGGTTCCGTTGATGAACTTCAACGCCACCTCCCATTGGTCCCTCACGCCGTTTGCCGACATCAGGGCGAGCAGCACCGCCGCCGCCAGTATTATCAGTCCGGCGAAGGGGGCCCTCAGGGGAAGCATCCGTGCTATCTCGTCCGGAAGGGAAATATCGGCGGCCCTCTTTTTGGCGAGCCTCAGAGATCCGGACAGAGCTATAAACGAGAGGACGAAGGCCACCCCGAATAGGGCCCATTGGGGCAGTATCCTCATCCAGAACACCGAGGTCAGTCCTCGGGCCTGATACCAGTAGTAATCGGTCAGAAGTCCCGCCGAGGCCTGTACCAAAAACAGACCGAGGCCCAGGATTACCAGGGTTATCGTAAGGGTTTTGTTCAGAGGAAATTTGAACTTGGGAGGCCTGTTTCCGCCTTCGCCTTCCCCTCCTCCGTCACCCTGTCCGAACCAGTCGCCTTTTCCGCTTGGGAACCAATCTCTGTAGGTCATGGAACCATCCTTTCCTCATCATCCCTCCAGGGAGGGCGCGGATTCTCTAAGTTTTGCCGTTATGGCCTTTCCTGTAGATGTGGCTGCCACCCCGCCTCTGCCGGTCTCTCTCAGGCTGGGAGGCAGGGATCGCCCGACCTCGTAGAGGGAGTCCACTACCTCGTCGGCCGGTATCACCGACCTGATTCCCGCCAGAGCCATGTCGGCCGCTATGAAGGCCAGAGACACGAGCATGCCGTTTCTCTTTATGCAGGGGACCTCCACCAGCCCCGCCACAGGATCGCATACCAGCCCCAGTATGGATTTCAGAGTCAGAGCGACGGCCTGGAATACCTGGTCCGCCGATCCTCCCTCCATCCAGACCAGGGCTCCGGCAGCCATGGCCCCTGCGGCACCGCACTCGGCCTGACAGCCTCCATCGGCCCCGGCCAGAGTGGCCCTCTCGGCTATTATCTGACCTATGAAGGCCGCCACGGTCAGTCCCTCGGATAGAAGGTCTCCCTCGGGGTTTCGATGCTCCTCCCAGGAGAAAAGAACTCCCGGGAGCATTCCGCAGCTTCCAGCTGTAGGGGCCGCCACCACCCTGCCCATGGAGGAGTTACAGGTGCTTATGGACAGGGCTATCTCCGAAGCTCTGGCCGATATGGATCCCGACAGTGGATCTCTCTCCATGCGGTAGCGTCTCATCTTGGGGGCGTCGAGCTCTACTATCTTGGGGTGCATCTCCTTTCTGGCGCCGTCGTCCATGGACCGTCTCATGGTTTTCAGCCTGTCCGCCATTCCCTGGAGCACATGTTCGGTGGAACACTCGAGCTCCGCCGCCTCGTTCTCCAGTATGGCCTCCAGAAGGTTAACCCCGTTTTCCTCCATGTAGGCCAGCATCTCGCCGAAGGACCTCATTATTCGATCTCCTCTCTGGCAGGGGGAAGCAGGAACATCCTGGTGTAGGCGTGGTGAAAACCCTCCAGGCTCTTCAGGGATTCCTCGTCCAGGGCTCCGTCCATCTCTATGAACACCATGGCGTCCTTTCCCCGTGCCTTTCTCTTGAGGGTCATCTGGGCTATGTTCAGCTTCATCCTGAATAGCTCGGACGTTATGGACGCCATCACCCCCGGCTTGTCCCTGTGGAATATCACCAGGGTCGGAAGCTCTCCGTCTATGTCCACCGGAAACCCGTCTATCTCCTGTATCCTCACCGAGCCTCCACCTATGGAGGCCCCCACCATCTCCATGGTCCTATCTCCGTCGGAGAGGACGAAACGGACCGAGTTGGGGTGGGCTCCGTCCACGAATTCCTCCTTGAAATGGTAGATCATGCCCGATTCAGATGCTATCTCGAAGGCTCTGGGTATTCTGTCGTCGTCGGGGTGCCATCCCATAAGCCCCCCTACCAGGGCCCTGTCTGTGCCGTGTCCCCAGTAGGTAGCGGCGAAGCTGCCTCTGAGGTAAAGGGTGGCCTCCTTTATGTCTCCGCCCCATAATCTTCTGGCCACGTTTCCAAGTTTGGCCGCCCCGGCGGTGTGGCTCGAGGACGGCCCTATCATGACCGGTCCTATTATCTCCATAAGAGACATATCGAAACCTCCTTCTCTCCTATCCTATCGGATAAGTCCCTTTTTTGGCCACAACAGGTACATCACCGGAAGGGACAGAAAGGGCAGAAATGCCACGATACCCAGGGCGGCTCGGAGTCCCGCAGCGTCGGTGAACCATCCCAGAGGGGCCATGGCCACTCCTGCCAGTCCGAAGGAGAAGCCCATCATGAGAGAGCTGGCGGTGCTTCTTTTGTCGGGAGCCAGCTCCTGAGCCATGGCGTCTGTGGCGGGATTGCAGGCCGTTATGGACGCTCCTCCTATAACTATCATAGCCAGGGACAGAAAGCCCTCTGTAGCCCATCCTATCACCAAAAAGGTGGAGGCCAGAGGGATTATTATCTTGACGATTTTTACGTTTCCGACCTCCATGGCTATCCTCGCCGCTATCAGAGGCAGTATCGACGCGGTAAGGGACAGGAAGAATAGAAAAGTCCCCACCTTGGTGATCGAGCCTCCCTCCGACACTATCAGAAGGGGAAGGAGAAAACGGACTCCCTTTTGGGAACATTCTCTCAGGATGGTCACGGCCCATATTGGGTATATCCGTTTAAACACGGAGGATAGGTTTTTTATCATACCGATGTCGTCGCTGTCTTCCTCGGGAGATCTGTCCCTTATCTTAGGCATGGTTTTGTAGTACACTGCCGCCAGTATCAGAGGTGGAATAACCGCTATTACAGGCATCGCCCAGTGGGGAAAGTAACGATAGAGGGCTATGGCATAGATTGAGCTGATGGTACCTCCGGACATGCCTCCCAGCCCGAAGAGGGAAATGGCGAAGGCCAGCTCCGACGGAGGGGCCACGTATCCCAGAGAGCCCTGTCCCTGAGGGTGGAAGGTGGCAGCCCCTATCCCCCACAAAGTCACCATGGTCAGAGCCATGGCGTACGAGGTCGAAAGAGGTATCATGGATGCCCCCAGAGCCGCCGCTATGGGACCGAACATTATGGGCCAGGGCCTGGTGTGTCTGTCCGCCACGTGACCCATTATCGGCTGAAAAACCGTGTGGATCACCCCTGATAGGGACGTCAGTATACCGGCCTGGGCGTAGGACAGACCCAGATTCTTGACCAGATAGGGCAAGAAGGTGTCGAGAAACGCCGTGTGTACGTCGTTCACCAGATGCCCTGTGGATAGAAGGGCTACTTTAGTCTTGGAGGATAGAGCTTTTCCGGCGGTCGTCATGGGACGATCTGCCCCCTTTCGTTATACGGATGGAGGGCATTTTAACACCGCCGCTCCTCTATGTCACAGATCTCTCGAAACGGTTTCGGCATCGTATTCATAGACCATCCCCTCGAAGGACCTGGGCTCGGAGACGCTCTTCACCACCGCCCGGTCCTCATCGAGCTCTATTCCGGAGAGCTTCAGCGGGAACATGAACTTACCCAGATCCAGTATGGGCTGTATCTTGGCCATGGCCCTGTCGGTCAGCCCCTCGGGAACCTTGGCCCGATTGACCTTCAGGGTGTAGTCGTCGAGCCATATCTGCTTGCCCTCTTTTACCTTGAAGGTTCCGTCTATCTCTATCAATATGTTTAACCTCAAAAGTACGAGATCCGCCAGATAGTAACCCTTAGCGTAGACCCTACCGGGAGAGAAATCCAGGGCGAGGTTGTTCCATTTTTCGTCGTCGCCGAACTCCTTGCTTTTCAGGTGTGAGTTTATGTCCTCCTCCTTTATCACCGCCACGGCGTTGGTCGCCAGTATGGAGGTTACGTCGGCGCTCTCTGTGCCCCATGTATCGGGGGAGGTGAAGGCAACGTCCATTCCCTCAATCGTTATCCGGTCTATCCGGACTCCTCCTATATCGGCCCCCTCCATGTCCATGTAGACGTGTTTGACCAATCCGGATTCCTCCGGAGGTTCACTCAGTATCATCTGAGCCCTTTGTGGATCGAGTTCGCCCAGGAACATCCGAAAGAGCCTGTCTCCCAGGTCCTCCGCCAGGGCGGAAGACGCCGATACGGTGATCAGCGCTGTGGCCAGAGCTATGGCCTTTAAACTCTTCGTCATGTTGATCGCCCCTCCTAGTTGTTGTAATGTCTTCCGTATCTTATCATAGTAGGCAGAGGACAATAAATAGAAAGAAAAAGACGGGAGGGGGCATTCCGCGTTGAAACTGCTCAACGAAACCCCCACTCCGGAGGAGCTGGAGATATACGAGGCCTTCCAGGAGTGGATGGCATCCTACGACGGAGGCGACATAGAGGGAATAATGAAGTGGATGGCCCCGGACGTTTTATCCGTAGGCACGGGCAGGGACGAGATCAGCCGAAGTTCCGAAGCCATAAGGGAGGGCTTCTCCCGTGATTTCGGCGAGCTGGACGAACTCAGGCTGATAGACGGTTTCGTCACCGTCAAGGCCAGAGGGGACGCCGGCTGGCTCTTCTTTCAGGCCGTCTACGGTGTCAACGTCAAGGGGGAGCCCATAAGATACGAGACCAGGAGGACCGTTGTCTTCCGGAAGATCGAGGGCCGATGGATCCAGGAGCATCTGCACCACTCCATACCGGACAGGACCCAGTCGGACCACCGCTCCTTTCCCGTGGGGCCCATAACCGCCGGAAGGTACTCTATACTCTTTACATCCTCCCGAGACGCCATAATAATGGCATCCCGATGGGACAGATCCATACTGGAGGCCAACATGGCGGCTCTTGGCATGTACGGCCTGTCGGAGGAGAGGATGCTCAACTCCCGTATGGACGACCTCATGGACGACGAAGAGCTCACCGCCTTCCTCCGAAGGATAAACTCCAGCCCCAAGGAGGGCGGGCTGTTCCAGGCCGTCCACAAAGGTCCCTCCGGTCCCTTTCCGGTGGAGATAAGCGTCAGGATAACTGAGCTGGAAGGACGGTCCATCGTCGTTATGGTCGTCAGGGACACGACCTCCAGAGTCGAGACGGAGAGGGCTCTCAGACGCAGCGAGGAGAGGCTGCGTCTCGCCATGGAGGCCAACGAAGACGGTCTGTGGGAGCTCGACGTACCCACCATGACCATGTACGTCAGCGGCAGTTCATGGGGCGGAAGCGGCGACGTCGAGGAACGATTCCCCTATCGGGCCTGGAGAGAGATGGCCCATGGGGACGATCGGGACGACATAAATAAGGCCCTTACGGGACACCTGGATAGAGGCGACGAGTACCGTGTCGAGTACAGGATGGACCGAGGCGACGGAAGATGGCGATGGGTTTTGGAGAGAGGCCGGGTGGTGGATCGAAGGTCCGACGGATCCCCTCTAAGGATGATAGGCACGATCATGGACGTGGACAGACGGAAGAGGATAGAGGAGGAGAGGTTGGAGCTCACCAAAAAACTGGAGAAGATGGCCTCCATAGACAAACTCACCGGTATACTGAACCGCCAGAGGTTCGAGTTTCTCCTTCAGGAGAAGATGGACCGGAAAAGGCTTCCCCTCTGCCTCATAATGTTCGATCTCGATCGATTTAAAGATTTGAACGACGCCAGAGGTCACCTGGAGGGAGATCGGGCCCTGGTGCTGGCCAGCGAGGCGGTGTCGGGCCGTCTGAGGATGGGAGATCTGTTCGGGCGCTGGGGCGGCGACGAGTTCATGGTGGCCCTGGAGCAGGACCTGGATAAATCCCTGATAGTGGCCGAGGACCTGAGAAAGAGGATATGCGATGCACTGGGAGACGGCTTTCAGGGAGTGACGGCCAGCTTCGGACTGGCCCTGTGGAACGGAAGGGCGTCCCTTGAAAACCTCTCCAACATGGCCGACGAGGCCCTCTACAGGGCCAAAAAAGACGGGCGAAACCGGGTGGTTGTCTTCGACGATGCTGGTTATAATTGAAGGGAACCATAAAAAACAGGAGGGATGTAAGTTGAGAAAAGCGATAGCCACCGATAAGGCCCCTGCGGCCATAGGTCCCTACAGCCAGGGAATAGAGACGGAGCAGTTCGTCTACACCTCCGGGCAGCTCGGGATGGATCCTGCAACCAAGGCATTTCCCGATACGATCGAGGAGCAGACCAAACAGGCCCTGGAGAACGTCAAGGCCATCCTCGAGAAGGCCGGAAGCTCCATGGACAAGGTCGTTAAGACCACGGTGTTCCTCAGCGACATGAAGAACTTCGCCGCCATGAACGAGGTGTACAAGTCCTTCTTCGTGGGAGAGTGTCCCGCCAGGAGCGCCTTCCAGGTAGCCAAACTTCCTCTGGACGGAATGGTCGAGATAGAGGTAGTGGCCCTAAAAGGTTAAAGTCGGAGGTCGTCGGGAACTCCCGACGACCTCTTTAAAGTATGGAGGCTATGACCGGCGACAGGTTGTTTATCGCCCTTACCCCCGACAGCTCCTCTATGAGGGCCTTCACCCTGGACGCCTGTCCCTTGACCATTATGACCTCCACGCAGTGGTCGTGATCGGCGTGGACGTGGCTGGTGCATATTATGACGTCGCCGAAATCGTGCTGTATGTCGGTCAGGGTCGAACAGGCCTCCCTGGTATGGTGGTTGTAGGAGATGGTCACAGATCCGTAGACGGTGCCCTTCCCCTCGGTCCAGCGGGTGTCCGAGATGGAGTCCCGGATCAGCTGTCTTATGGCCTCCGAGCGGTTGGGAACTCCCTTTCGCTCTATCTGGCGGTCGAAATCCCTCAGTAGTCCTTCCGGAACCGCCACCCCGAAACGGACCAAAACGTCTCCTGCCATTCTACTAACCCCTTTCCCCTTTCCCCCATTATATCAACTTACGTATCGACTTAGTTTTTTCAGGGAAAAATTGAAGGTTCAAAACGGTAAAAATAAATATTAGGAAGTGATGGAGAATGAAGACCAGAACAGAGAGAGACTCCCTAGGGGAGGTCCAGGTTCCCGAGGAGGCCCTGTGGGGGGCTCAGACCCAGAGGAGCCTGAACAACTTTCCCATAGGCAGAGAGAAGATGCCTCAGGAGGTAATAGAGGCTTTGGTCCTAGTAAAGAGGGCCGCAGCAGTGGTCAACGTGGAGCTTGAGGTTTTGGACGAGGACAGAGGACGAGCCATAGCCAAGGCGGCCGATAGGATACTGTCGGAGGACTTTTCCGATCAGTTCCCCCTGTCTCTCTGGCAGACCGGGAGCGGCACCCAGACGAACATGAACGTCAACGAGGTGATAGCCAGAATAGCGTCCGACGATTCCAGGCTTTCGATCCACCCGAACGACCACGTGAACCGAAGCCAGAGCAGCAACGACGTCTTTCCCACCGCCATGCACGTGGCGACGGTACTGGCTGTGGAAAGAAGACTCCTTCCCGCACTGGATAGGATCACGAAGGTCCTGAGGGAGAAGAGCGACCGTTACAGAGACCTGGTCAAGATAGGCAGAACCCACCTCCAGGACGCCACCCCTCTGACCTTGGGACAGGAGATAGGCGGCTGGGTCCGCATGATGGAGAGGTGTCAGTCCATGGTGATCACCTCGGTGGAATATCTCAAGGATCTGGCCCTGGGAGGTACGGCGGTCGGCACGGGCCTGAACGCCCCGGAGGACTTCGGAAGAAAGGTCGCCCAGGAGATAGGGGAGCTCACGGGAGTCGATTTCAGCACCGCTCCGGACAAGTTCCACTCCCTGACCAGCAAGGACGAACTGGTGGCCTTCCACGGCGTCCTCAAGGCCCTGGCGGCGGACCTCATGAAGATAGCCAACGACGTCAGGTGGCTAGCGTCCGGGCCCCGGTGCGGGCTGGGAGAGCTTATCATACCGGCGAACGAACCAGGAAGCTCCATCATGCCAGGCAAGGTCAACCCCACCCAGGCGGAGGCTGTCACCATGGTGGCGGTGAGGGTCATGGGAAACGACACCACCGTCGGAGTGGCCGCCAGCCAGGGCAACTTCCAGCTGAACGTCTTCATGCCCGTGACCATCGAGGCGGTGCTCAACTCAATAGGCCTTTTGAGCGACGTCATGGAATCCTTCACGGACCGTTGTCTGGCAGGTCTGGAGGCCGACGAGGAGCGGATATCCCAGGTAAGGGACAGGTCTCTGATGCTGGTCACAGCTCTGGCACCGGTGCTGGGCTACGACGGGGCGGCGTCCATAGCCAAGAAGGCCCACTCCGAGGGAATTACACTGAAAGAGGCGGCGGTAGCCATGGGTAGCCTGTCCGGTGAGGAGTTCGACAAGCTGGTACGTCCGGAGAAGATGGTCTAAAAGGAAGTAGGGGGGTACTGTCCTCGACCCTGCGGGCCGAGACTCCGGCCAGAGAAATCTCCATCAGGGCCTCTTCCACCGAGCTCTCACGGCGACGGTAACGTTCGATGATCGCCCGGTGTTATCTGTGGTATCGTACATTTGCGGTAGCCCTCCCTCGGGACGATATGTTTTTGGCTTTGTCACCTAAAACGTAACCCTTGTGGGGGGCTACTGCCAAGTTTTACCTCAAGTAAATGTGCGAAAGATATTGTGCGTTATCCAAACAAAGGACCGGAGCCGGGCGCTCTGGTCCTTTTTGCGTGTTTATTCCCCTTTTACAAGATCCCCGCCGCCTGAGCGACATCCTTGACCCCGATTACTCGAAGATACCCAGGAAGTTTTTCTGTTTCGTCATTCTGTATTTGCCAAGCAAATATCGTAACTATTCAGTCGCCCCAGCCAGGAAGAGAATCTGACCATCGAGAGCCATAGACATAGCCTCGAATATATTGATCGAGTTCTTCTTCGCCGTAATGTAGATAAAGGACTCCGCTGGGCTCATGTGGCCTGTAACCGCAACTACGCCTATATCTCCGTCGAGAAGAAACGAGGCTACGATGGAATGGTCGCCTCCGGGATACTTCCCTGTTTCAGGGGGATAGCTGTCCATGATTTCTGGCGTCCCTACGAGAGATTTGACGTGAACCACGTCTATTGCAACGCTCACCTCATTCGGGAGCTAAGGGCCATCCACGAAAACACCGGACAGGAATGGGCCTCAGACCTAAAAAAGCTCCTGGTATGGGCCCAGCACAAAAAGAAGGAGTTTATCGCGGCCGGTAAGGACCGTTTTTCACCTTATTGCTGTCGCTACAGGATCGACAAGCCCTTCGATGACTTACTTGCCTCCGGTCTGGCTCAAAACCCTCTACCTACTGGAAAGGGGACAAGAGGCAGGCCCAAAAAAGGCAAGGCCAGGAACCTCCTGGAGAGATTTAGGGACCATAAGGAGGAGATCCTGCTCTATGCCAGGGACTTTGCGATCCCCTTCGACAATAACGAGGCTGAGCGAAACATTCGCAACTTCAAAGCGAAGCTTAAAATATCGGGCTGCTTCCGAACCTCGGAAGGGGCTAGTGACTATGCCAAAATAATGTCGTTCCTCATTACGGCGAAGAAGCACTCGATCAATATATTCGAGGCCATGTCTATGGCTCTCGATGGTCAGGTTCTCTTCCTGGCTGGAGCGACTGAATAGTTACACTTCAGGATGAGTATTGCGGGGTGCCAACTTATTGCGAACACCCTGAGCTCGTGCCTCTGCTTCATCAAGGGTTCTGGCTTGAGTTGTGTATCTGAATTGGCCGTCCTTTCCGTATTCGAGGCCATGCAGAATTAACACGGCGTTCAGTTCGCTACGATGGTGTTCGAACTCATCTCGTTTTCCGACGAAGCGCGTTGGGACAAGGTAGGATCTGATAAAAGCAAGAATCTGGTTGGCGCTTTTTGTCGTGGCCTGGCTTTCCAGAAATACCGCATTAATCCGCCGCCACTTGGTGGATTCCCCAGACTCATCAAGCAGACAGTTCGTCTGGAAATATCGACTGATGTCTGTCCCTGATCCGGCCTCTCCAAGCACTTTGGAAATGGCCTCGACTGTACCCGGATCAAAAGGAGGGTGTGCACTCATTCGTCAATCCTCTCAAGCAAGGCTGCGATCTCTTCCGGCTGGGGCAATTGCCCTCTCAGTTCCCTGGGCAGAGTCTTGGTGATTTCGTAGGTTGCCACGCCGATGGGCTTGCGGGCGTCGTGCAGGGCGTACTCGACAATGGTGCGACTCTTCTCCTTGCACAGGATGATGCCGATGGAGGAGTTCTCATCCTCTTGGCGGACCTGTCGGTCCAGCGCTGTCAGGTAAAACTGCATCTTGCCGACGAACTCCGGCCTGAATTTGCCGATCTTCAGCTCAACGGCCACCATGCAGCGCAACCGCCGATGAAACAGCAGCAGGTCGATAAAGAACTCTTCACCGTCAATCTCCAACCGGTACTGACTACCCATGAAGGCGAACATGCCGCCCATGGCCCGCAGAAAATCCTCGATCCGGGTGATGAGCGCCCGTTCCAGCTCCCGCTCGCTGTATTCCTCACCCAGCTCCAGAAAATCGAAGGTGTATTCGTCTTTTACCGCCAACTTGGCCTGGGCGCGAAGTTTCGGTGTAAGCGTCTGATCGAAATTGGCTTGGCCGAGCAGGGATTTTTCATAGCTCTGGTTGGCGATCTGATGAATGAGTACGTTTTTAGACCAACCGAATTTACGGGTCATGCGCAGATAGAATTCCCGCTCCAGCGGGTCTTTGCATTTGCTCATAATAGCAAGGTTATGCGTCCAGGCAATTTCTCCAACCAGTGGTTGGAGTCTTTCACTCTCGTGATACTCCAAATAGAACTGGCGCATATACCAGAGATTCTGAACCGAAAAGCCACCCACGCCGGGAAATTCTTGCCGCAAGTCGGCGGACAGGCGTTCCACCACCGCCTTGCCCCAGCCTTCAACATCCTGCCGTTCCACGATCATCCGCCCGATATCCCAGTACAGGCCGACCAGCTCCTTGTTGACCGCCTTTAAGGCTTCGTATTGGGCGGAGCGGATGCGCTCTTTCACCTCGGCAAGGAGGTGCGCATAGTCCGGACCTGGATTGTTCAGTTCGCTCATTCCTTTCTCCGCTTTCATGATCGTGGCTCTTTTCCACCGGAGGCCCCAATCAAATTCCAGGCGTCAGGGAATTGATCCTGAACCATTCTCGTGCCGCCACGAGAATGGTCTGTCCGTTGCTCAAGAACCTCAAAAAGGTCGTCCATCGACTCCCGCAATTCCATCGAGCTTTGCTGCCAGTTCGAAATGGCCTGCTTGAGGCTGACCGTTTCGGCTGCTCCGTTGCTATTGCCGTTTCCGTTATCCGATCGAACGTAGAGTGGGATGCTTAGGTTGCTGCCTTTCTCCCGCACCTCGTCATTGCAGACCACCCGGGCAAAGCCGTCCTCGTCACCGAAAGCCTTGTAGGCGGCGACAATGCGCTGGATGTGGTCGTTAGTGAGGAAGCTCTGCGCCCGCTCGCGTGTCACCTCGTTCACCGCGTTGATGAAGAGCACCTTGTTCCTGCGCTCTTTAGGCTTGTTCATCCGACAGATAACGACGCAGGCTTCCATGGGTGAGTTGTAAAAGAGGTTGGGGCCGAGGCCCAGCACACACTCCACCACGTCGTGGGCGACCAACTTCTCGCGCATGGCCAGTTCTTCATTGCGGAAGAGGACACCATGCGGAAACAGGATGGCGCAGCGGCCGCTCTTGGCCTTCATGCTTTTGATGATGTGTTGCCAGAAGGCATAGTCGGCGCGGCCCTGGGGCGGGGTGCCGTAGAGGCTTCGGCCCCACGGATCGGCGGACCATGCATCGCGGTCCCACTGTTTGATGGAGTACGGCGGATTGGCCAGGACCACATCGAACTGCATGAGCCGGTCGCCTTCGACAAAGGCGGGGTTACCCAGGGTATCGCCCCGGACGATACGGAAGTCCTCAACGCCGTGCAGGAACAGGTTCATCCGGCCGATGGCGGAGGTGAGCAGGTTGCGCTCCTGGCCGAACAGTCGCAGGTTCCGCCACTCCTTATTCTGTCGCTTCAGGTGAGCTACGGCGGAGAGCAGCATGCCCGCCGAACCGCAGGTGGGGTCATAGATCGATTCACCCGGTTTGGGTTCGAGTATCTCGGTCATCAGATGAACCACGGTGCGGTTGGTATAGAATTCCGCAGCGGTGTGGCCGGAATCGTCGGCGAACTTTTTGATCAGAAACTCGTAGCCCACGCCCAGCTCATCTTCCGGGCAGTTAGAGAGCGAAAGCGTCTGCGAACTGAAGTGCTCTATGAGCTCGCGCAGCATGTGGTCCGGCAGGCGGTCCTTGTTGGTCCACTGAGCGTCGCCGAAGACCCCGTACAGGGTGTCGGGATTGGCTGTTTCGATAGCCCGCAGTGCATCCTGAATGGCCTTACCGACGTTCTTGACCTTGGTGCGGGTGGCCTTCCAGTGAGCGTCCTCCGGAATATGAAAGCGGTGCTGTTCGGGAAGCGCGGCGTATTCCTGATCGCCGCCGGATTCCTTCAGCGCATCGGCCAGCTCCTCGTCATAGACGTCGCACAGGCGTTTGTAGAACAGCAGCGGGAAGATGAACTGCTTGTAGTCCCCGGCGTCGATATAGCCGCGCAGTAAGGTAGCCGCACCCCAGAGGTAGGATTCGAGTTGGGATTGGGAAATCATTGCACCTGCCTCCGGAAAATCTTGAGCCCGCATTCGGGGCATTTGCGTGGTTTCTGCGCACGTTCGACTCTGGTTGATGTGTTAGTCATGCCATTAACCCTTCTTTTTCGAGCAACGCCTTCAACCGATCCTCGGCCGCATACGCCGCCTGCAGCGATTCTTTGAGATTGGCGATGGCCTGATCGATGGTCATGGATTCTTCCTCGATCACCGGTTCCACGTAGCGGGGGATGTTCAGGTTGAAATCGTTCTCGCGGATCTCGTCGAGAGTGACCACCCGGCAGATTCCTTCCACATCCTGATATCCCTCGTACCAGCGATGGATGTTGTCCACGTGTTTCGGCAGCAGCTCGTTCTGGGCGCGGCCGGTATGGTTTCCCCGGCTTTGGGCGCAAGGATGCGCACCATCAACGCGACCACGGAGCGTGGGGTATAGAATTCACCAGCCTTCTTGTTGGTCAGGTCGGCAAATTTCTTGATCAGATATTCATAGGCCTGGCCGAGAATGTCCGCCTTACAGTGCTCGTTGCCCAGGTTGAGCGACGAGAAGTGTTCGATCAGGTCCTTAAGCAGCGCGTCCGAAAGGCGGTCTTTGTTGGTCCACTGGGCATCACCGAAGATGCCGTGCAGGGTGTCCGGATTGGCCTGCTCGATACAACGCATCGCCTTCTGGAGCGCATGGCCGATATTGGCGCTCTTGGCCCGGACATCTTTCCAGTGGCAGCCCTCCGGAACCTGGAAACGGTGGTTCTCGGGGAACTGGGCAAATTCCACGTCGCCGTCTGATTCTTCCAGCGCCACGGTATACTCTTCGTCATAGACATCGGAGAGCCGCTTGAAGAACAGCAGTGGGAAGATGTAAGTCTTGAAATCGGCCGCGTCTACTGGACCACGCAGGATATTGGCCGTCTCCCATAGATGTCCGGAGAGGGTCCCAATATCCAAGTCGACTGAATTGTTATTTTCGTTCTTACTGCTCATTCAGCTTCGTCCTTTTCTTCTTTTGTCCGCTGCTCCGCCAGACTTCGACCATTTCTCAAGCTCCTCATGGGTAATTGGTTTTCTTGCCACGACAGAGACGGTAATGAGGATGCTGGGCGCAGTCCTCCAAAATTAAAATATTCTCTAATATATTTAGGCAGGAGCCGACTGTCAAGCGCTTTCGTCCGGATAAGGCCGTAGACGCACCGCGTTTTTGCGTCCGTTTTCGGGTATTTCCCTCCCTAGTCCATCACTGAGAGAACCTTCCCTGCGGTTATTTTTTTATAAAATTAGCACTATACGGTTTAACGGTCAAGGATCTCACAAGAGAAAGAGACTCCGCACCTTTGATTTAGGACTTGTAAAAAATAGCCGGGATAGCATCCGACGATTCCAGGTTTTCGATCCACCCGAACGATTACGTGAACCGAAGTCAGAGCAGCAACAACGAAAGAGGCGGCGGTAGCCATGAGGAGTCTGTCCGGAGAGGAGTTCGACAAGCTGGTACGTCTGGAGAAGATGGTATAAGTGGACTCGCTCTTCCTCGACGAAGGCTTCGGAACCTTTGTGGTATTGCCCTTTTTAACACAAGCACCCTGAGGGATTTTCCGTCCCACAGGGTGCTTTATTTCCCGAAAAGATCCGCATGTGTTCCTGTCCGGGTAAGGGTCAACACCAGGACCGATGCTTCCACACGATATATCAGTAACCAATCAGGCTGAATATGACACTCTCGATGCCCTGTCCAATTTCCGGAAAGAGCGTGATCCCTGTTTTTTGGGGGGAGCTCCTCAGCCATAGCCAGAATGGAGATGACGTCTTCTATGAGCTCTATCTTTAGCCCACGTTTAAAGGCTAGTTTGTAGTCCTTTCTGAACTGAGAGGTCGGTTTTACAGTTAGTTTTGTCTTTCTCATTTTCTGAGATCGGCAAAAAGCTTGTCTAAATCGGTGTAGCCCTTGATTGAGGGGTCTTTGGCGATAATCTCAGCCTCTAACATCGCAGCCATGGTTTCCCTGTTTATATTGTTTACAGAGATTTCAAAAGGAATCCTGCCCTCACGGAGCGACTGGCGAACGAAGATGTTGAAAGCAGTTGTCATATTCATCCCCATCTCTCCGAAGAGAATCTCTGCCTGAGCCTTTAGGTCGGAATCCATACGGATGCTGATATTTGTGGTATTTCCAGCCATATGCCTACCTCCTTTTGTTTACCTATATCATACGTCTATTGTGTGAAAAAAACAATACATAGCACGAACTAACTAGTTCTCCAGTTCGGCGGCGTACTTTTCCCTGTTCTCCGAGATGTCTTTGATCTTCTCCATGGGCAAGCCGGTTATATCCACCATGGGGAGTCTGTCCGGAGAAGATGGTCTAAAAGGAAGTAGGGGAGCCAGAAGGCTCCCCTACTCATCTATCCGCGCTCTCTTTACTTTACGCTTTAGCGACACGTTTTATGCTTTAGCGACACGTTGTCTGAAGCTCTTCAATACCATTATCCCCAGAAGGAGTATGCCTACATAGCCGTTTATAACGTAGACTATGTTGACCAGCCTGGCGAAGGGAAGGTATATCCCGACCACCAGCCCCGCTACGGCCAGTATAATCGTCGCCGTCCTGAACCGGGGGCTCTTGTCCTCGGCTATCCTGGAGGAGACGGACCACAGAAGCGGAACGGCCGTGGTGTATATTCCCGCCACTATTATCAGAGAGAAGCCGTTCGCCAGCATGGGGTGGACCTTCTCCGCCAGTATCAGCATAGGTATCTGGCTCGCGGCGACGTCCTTCACGTAGGCCAGCAGCCCCAGGGCCACCACTATGACGGCAAGGGAGAACCCTATGGCCCCCAGACCGGCCCCGTAGGCCGCCTCTTTTTTGCTCTTGGCCGTGGCTCCCATGGCCGCCAGGAAGGACGCCAGCCAGAGCATGCAGAAGCCAACGTAGGATCCGGCTGCGAATATCCAGTTGGAGGACGCCTTCATGATATTCATGGTCGGGAGCGCCTCCTGACCTTGGGCTATACCGTCGAAGTTGCCGAATATGGAAGCCAGTCCGAGCCCTATGGATATTACCACTATGGTGGGGCCGATTCTGCCTATCACGTCCACTATCCTGCCAAGCCCGAAGGAGACGGTGAACCCGGCCATAAGGGCCATGAGGACGCCTCCTACGTAAACGGGAAGGCCGAAATGCTGCTCGACCGTGGCTCCCGCTCCGGCTATCATGACCACGAAGGAGAGGTATATGAAGACCGTGGCGAAATAGTCGAAGAATCCTCCTAGGGTATTTCCGCAGTAATACCTGAAGATATCGCTGCTCTTCTCGAACTTCTCCTCCTGTCCCACGGTGATGAAGCTCACCCCTACGAACAGCAGCAGTATCAACGTCAGGACCGCCCCGGCTATTCCCCTGTAACCGTAGGACGTGAAGTACTGGAGCACCTCCTGTCCGGTGGCGAACCCCGATCCTATGAGAAACGCTATGAAGGCTCCTCCGAAGGTTATCACCGTCTTTACGCTGTAGTCGTCGTTATTCATGGGGAGCCCCCTTCGGATCTCTTCGTTGGAGGCCCAGCTTCATACCTTCGTCCCAGGCCGTCTTTGCCAGATCGGCGTCGATCCAACGATAATCTACGTCGGCTGAGCTGTCTTGAACGATCCTCTGGCTCTTGAGGAAGGCTCTGGCCTTGTCGACCAGTTCCAGGTCGTCTCCGGACCAGGTTCCCTGTTTTCCAAGGATGATAGAACGGTAGGGAGAGCGGTTCAGCCTGTTGTTGGCCGAAAGAGGGGCGCTCACCAGACCGTACCCCGTTCGGAGCATCGACTCCACCTCGTCGAGGACGTCGAGGGCGGTTCCGTCAACCCATTGCGCCATAGGGAGGGAATCTCTGGTTTTCTCGTTGTTGGTGACGACGATCAAGTCCGTCACCTCCTCAGGCTTTGAAAACCGTCTGTTCGGAAACTTCGGTGGTCAGAGCCTCGAGCGCTTTGTTAATGAGCTTTCTCCTTACCTTTATGTCTCCCTCGGGGCCCTGCTCGGGATCTCCTATGGGATGGGGAATGGCCACCCCGGGAACAATTCTGTTAGCTCCGACGGTCAGCATTATCGGAACGATCGTAGCCATCTGGACCACCGGTATACCCGCCGCTTTCTCTATTTCCCTGGACATCGATGCGCCGCATCGAGTGCAGGATCCTCAGGTGGACGTGAGTATAACTCCGTCCACGCCGCTTTCCCTCAGCTTTGCGCCTATCTCCTGACCGAATCGTTCGGCGTGTCCCACGGCGGTGCCTGTTCCGGTGGTGCAGTAGGCGTATTCGTGAAGCTTGCCTATAACTCCCTCTTTCTCAAACTCCCTCATGACGTCCAGAGGAAGCACCACGTCGGGGTTCTCGTTGGCCCAGGTGGTATCGTAGCCGCCGTGGATGGACTCGTAGTTGTCCGGAGTCAGATCGTTCAGTGAACTTATGTCGTATATGCCGTAGCTCTCGGCGGAGGACACCCTGATCTTGTCCGGGTTGCCCTTGGGCACTATGCCTCCGGAGGTTATTATGGCGATGGTCGCCTTGGAGAGGTCCTCTATGGGAGCCGACGGCGGAATCTTTTTGAACACCGGCATCTCGTACTCGGTCTGGAAGGGCTGGCCGTCCATCTTCTTGAGCAGCATCTCCACCGCTCTTTTCGCGCCGGTCTTCTCGTGGAAGAACACCTTTCTGACCCCTCTGGACAGATATCCCTCTTCCATGGCGGATCCCATGGCATCGCCCTTCAACCTCTTGAGAAGCAGAGAGCTCATGGTCTTTACAGCGTCCTTCATTCCTCTGGCGCTGTCGGAGGCCCGGACGATATAGGTCTTCGAAGCGTACATCTCCGCTCCGGGGTTCTCGTGGTAGAGAGCCGTCACCGTGGGTATCTTAAGCTTTTCCTCCACGGAGGCGCACACGTCGCCGCAGGCCACCCCGTATCTTCCGGCGAAGAATCCCGGCCCTGCCACCACACCGTCGGGTTCGAAGGCCTCTATCATCTTCAGCACAGTTTCCCTGGCCTCGTCCATGTGCTCTCCGTAGTAGCTGTCGCCGCATATAACCGTGCCTACCACCTCGGCTTCCGATCCGAGGGCGCCGTTAAGAGCCAGTCCCGGACCGATGACTCCCGGCCTGGACTCCGGCACGACGTGGGCCTTTTCCTCTCCTCCGATTCCCGCGTAAAACTGGTTTATATAGTGGACTATCCTGAAGGTCATAGCTCTATCCTCCCAGCCTAAACCCACTCCGAGCCGGTACGGTTCGTACCGATCTCGCAGGTTGACCCTATTATCGACTGAAGCTCGACGTACATAGAACCGTCCTCCCTGAGGCTGTCGTCGGCTCCTCCGGACATGTGGGCTATCGACTCGGGGTAGCCTATCACCTTGTCCATGGCGGGAACCTCCACCATCTCGTTGACGTTTCCGGCGGAAACGAAGGCGGTGAGCTCCGGAGTGGCGTCGGCCAGCCCCTGTCCGGATCCGTCGGTCCCGGAGGCCTCGTCCGCTATGACCACAGTCTTGATTCCCAGGGCCTCGCATTTCTTGACGTTCATACAGATGTCCGTGTCGGGGTTGCCGTAGCCTTCCTCTGTGATTATGACCCCGTCGGCCCCGAGCTCGTGGGCCAGTTTGGCGTTGAAGGAAGATGTCTTCTCCTTGCCGGCCAGCACGGTGGATTCCAGCGTGGGAATCATTCCGAGGAAGTTGATCTCCTTGCCGTGAAGGGCGTAGAGTTCCTTTATGACCGGGTCGTTGACGTGATGCCAGCTGGTGTTCTTGTCGCAGGCGGACACGCAGTTCCCCGATACCATGGCTCCGTCGATTATCTCGTTCGGATGGACCAGCGTGGGAAGTATGTTCTTCATGTCCACTCCGTAAAGATAGGTGTCGTGAAGGAGCCCCTGGGTGATGCACATACAGAGATGGGCCACCTTGGGAAGGTCGGGATACTTGAGTGCCTCCTCCGCCACGGTTCCTCTCTCGAAGACCTCCACCTTGTCGATATCGGCGTCCTTGCAGCACTCAGCCAGATAAAGGCCTACCTTAAGTCCTGCGAGCCTCAATGCCTCCTCGTACTGGTGCTTCTCGAGGTCCTCTACGGGATGGGCGTTTACGACCACGTTGAAGGTCTTGGAGAACGGTGTGTGCTCCGCTCCGGGCCCGGTCATGTCGATAAAGCCCTCCTGGAAGGCCATTATCGGCCCGGCGGACACCACTGCCGCTCCGCTGAGGACCAGGGTCTTGCCGTCCCCGGCCGTCTCGTTGGGGCCCAGTACTCCCGGGAAGAATCCGCTTCCTCCCTCCAGTTTGACCCGGGGCTCTATTACGTCCTTAACCGGGATTATCCGAACCGACTCGCCCGGTCTGGCCAGGTCGATCTCCCAGCTCTCTATGCGATCGTCGTCGCTTATGGCAGCGACGGCTTCCTCTTTGTCCACGTAGAGGACGTGATTCTCCAACCTGGTGGGGGTGCCCCATCGCAGGTCCCGGACCTCGGCCCTGTGCAGTTCAAGCCTCATGACAAACCTCCTCAATGTATTTATATCGATCTTAGAAAGATCCCTCGTCTCACAGCTAAAGTCTAATCCCAATTGTCTGTACAATCATCGTTGAAAAAAAACATGATTTGTGGCTCAATAGAGGTGGTGATTTGTGCTATTCATACAAAGAGGGGGTTTTCATAAAAAATGGTCATAAAGTCTCGTCCTAATTGGTCTGACTCAACTTTGAGGCGGCACGCCATGGAGATAGCCAGGTCCACATCGGACGTCATAGGCTACAACGTCATAATCACCGATACCGACGGGGTGATAGTGGGAGCAAGCGACGAGAACAGGGTCGGAGAACTTCACGAGGCCTCTCTGGCGGTCATAGCCGAGAGGAGGGGCAGCTCCACCTCAGAGGACGAGGCCAGGGGGCTCAAGGGAACCCTGCCGGGGGTTACCTATCCCATAAGCTCAATGTCCGGTTCCGTGGTGGGGTCTATGGCCATAACCGGAGACGCCGATAAGGTCCGTCCCTTCGCGTTGATAGTGAAAAAACAGATAGAGATACTTCTTAAGGAGAGGGAGTTCTTCGAGCACGCGGCCAACAGGGAGCATATACTTCAGGATTTCATCCAGGACCTGTCCACCTTCGTCCCGGGGGTCAGCAACGAGACCATCCTCCTCGCCAGGGCCTCGGAGTTCAGATACGACAGGACATGGATATACGTTCCCGTGGCGGTGGATCTGTATCAGTTCGGACGGTTCGCCCTGTCAGTGAGGAGGGATTACGTCAACCGGGAGGGGGAGAAGCCCGAGACAGTGATACAGGGCGTAAAGAGAAAGATCCTCCTGGAGATAAGGAGGATCTTCAACGGTCCAAAGGATATATCCACCATGGAGAGCAACAACCGTTTCGTGGTGCTCCACGGGGTTCGGCCTGCCGAGTCCTATCCGGCACCGTCAAATGCCGTCACGGTAACCAGGGAGAAGACCGAGGACCTTCTGGGCAGGATAACCGACGAGGGGCTAAACGCCGCCGTGGGAATAGGGTCTCCCGCCCTGGGGATTGCCGATTTGGCCGCTTCCTATAAGGAGTCCTGGAGGGCCTTGACCCTGGGGAAGAAGTTCATGCAAGGGCCCGGGGTCTACTGTATAGACGACTATCGGCTGGAGGAGATGATATCCACCGTCGCCCCATCGGTGAGAAACCGGTTCGTGCTGTCCAGCCTGAGGACCCTCCGGGAGGAGCCGGACTGGAACGAGCTCAAGGATACGATTCGATCGTGGTGCGAGAGCGGCTTCTCACTGGTCAACACAGCGAAGGAGCTTCACCTGCACAGGAATACCGTCATATACAGGTTGGACAAGATAAAGGTCTATTCGGGCCACGATCTGAGGAATTTTCGTACCTGCCTCAATCTCTACACCGCCCTGTTGCTGGACAGGTTCCTCGGCCCCGGAAGCAAGGAGTGACCGAGACTCATCGTTTGAACAACTTGGATGTCGTTAATATCCCTTTGGGTATGACCCCTCGGACCGTCTTTTTCGGGTCCACCAGCTGGGATATCCTCAGGTCCATGGCCAGGCTGGATAGAACGTAGGCGTCCTCCCAGGAGAGTCCCAGCCCCGCTTTAAGCATGTCCACCGCCTCGGAGGTGGCCTCCGACAGGGCCGAATCCAGGTTCTCTCCGGATACTATGACGGATAATCCCTCGGAGGTCTCAAGAATCGGCCATTTTCGTGAGCTTCCCTTTATGAGAGAGGTCCTCAGGGTTATGGTGGCGGCTACCTCGCATCCGGAGCAGCACACCTCGCCGTCTCCCATGACGGCGTGGCAGTCTCCCATGGCCAGAAGGGCTCCGGGACGGCGGACCGGAAGGTAGAGGGTCGCTCCCGGACCGATGTCCTTCGTGTCCATGTTTCCTCCGTGACTCCAGGGAGTTCCGGTTGGGAAGGCCCCCTCCTCCGGGGCCACCCCTATAACACCTATCATCGGTTTCACCGGAAGAGACAGGCCGGCGAAGAGGCACTTACCGTCTCTTATGGGGATGATCTTTGTGGACGGACGCTCCACCGAATCTCCCAGCAGTCCCTCTCCCGGAACGGTAACGGCCACGCCGTGGTCCGCCAGATCCATTCTTATTATCTCCACCGCCAGTGTGTCTCCAGGCTCGGCTTCCTCTATGGTTATCGGGCCGGTCGCCGGGTTTATGCGGTCGAAGTCTATCTCGGAGCAGAGGGTTCCCTCCGACTTTATCTGGCCGCAGAAACAGTCGCTGGTCTCCACCTTGAAGACCTCCCCCGGTTTGACCGATGCCGCCGGGCTCATCTCCGGCTCGAAAATGTATATCGCGTCTTTCGCCGATACTTTCAACATCCTCGCTGTTCCTCCCTTCATATTATCCCCATGGAGCGGGCTTTTCTCAGGGCTTCCGCCCCGTTCGAGACTCCCAGAAAACGGTAGAGTCTGGTCACGTGGTATTTGGCGGTGGAGTGGGCTATGCCTAGATCCTCCGCTATATCCCTGTAGCTGCCGTTACCCTTGAGCAGGGCCAGAATCCTCATCTGCCTCTCGCTCAAAGAGGTCTCTTCGAGGCTCGGGACAACGTCTTCGTAACTAGTTCCGGTGACGGCCAGGGCCACCTCGGAGGCGAAGCCGGATATCCGCCTGCCGTCGGATTTCGTCCTCCTGAGAAACGAGACCATCATCGGCTTTATCGACAGGGCCTCGTCGAGAAACATCCTCACGTAGCCGTAAGGTTCGGCCAGGGCCAGAGCTTTTTCGATGTATTCGTAGGACCGTGTTCTGTCGTCGGTGCTCCAGTAGGCCGTGGAGAGGAGGATGTAGGATTCAAGCTCGTCCATAGGTCTATTGAAGTCTTGGCTTAGACGGAGAAGTTTTTCCCCGAACAGGACGGCTAAAGCAGGTTTTCCCGATGCAATAAGAGCCCTCTCGGTGGTGAAGTGTCGGTAGATGTCGTATAGGTCCGGCTGTAAAATAGGGTTTTCTCCGTAGGATATCAGCCACTCCTCCGCAGCCGTTCCGTCTCCTGAGACCATCCTTTCCCGGAATCTCCAGGCTTTGAGGTTGGGGATCAGGTCGTTGGCTCTGTCGCGGTTGATCTGTCTCTCCATCTCGCAAGCTATCATTGACGCCTCGTCTCTTCGTCCCATGGCCTTTAGAATGTGGATCAGTATCATGTCGGAGCAGAAACGGACGTCACGACGGCAGTTTACCTTCATTACAACGGTTTGAGCCTCCACCGCATGATGGTAGGCTTCCTCTAGGTGGTTTTGTTCATACAGTACCCCGGCGAATTGACATTCCCGAAGTATGATGTGATCTTGTCCCAGAAATTTCTTCAGAGGTTCCCTGTATCTAGCCATTGTTTTGTGAAGCTCCTCCATCGACAGAGCCAGGTCGGACCTCTCCCTGAGGGATCTGTGCATCAAGGGCATATTGGCGGTGAAAGTTCCGGGAGACGGGGATTTTCCGAAGCATATGGACGACGTGGGAGTCTCCTTGCCGTCTATCACCCTCTCAAGGTAGAGATTCAGAGGTATCCTGAAGTCCAGGACCTTCAGCAATGTCAGAAAGGACGCGAAGGGGCCGTCTCCGCATCTCTCCGCCCTCTTGTACAGCATGTCCATGATCTCGGTGAACCTTTCGGCGTTGCCGTCCAGGTAGTACATGAAGGCCGATTGGGCCAGAAGAGGCAGTCCCTCGTCTTCGGTGAACTTGATCCGTCCTAACACTCTCTCCTTGAAGAAACGGAATCTGCTGTGGACCGAGATCTCCTTTCTGTATTTCGTCATGGCCGTGCAGCAGTCGGACAGTCCGGAGAGGCAGAGGCACCTCACGTATAGATCCGCCGCTACCAGGTAGTCCCCTTCGTCGAAGAATATTCTGCCAAGATACCGATGTATCTCGTCGATCCTGTCTTTACTCAGCTGGGAGTTCATCCTTCTGAGCAGGTACTCCCTGAAGGGGGGGAATATGCTGTATCCGCCGTCCTCCGAGTTTTCCAGGAAGGCGTCGCTGCTGCGGATGTGTTTCAGAAGGGGCTCGTAGTTTCTCGATCCGTTCAGGCTGCGGCATATATCCTCGTCCAGCCTGGGACAGGGTGCTGCCCTTACCATGAATTCCCTGACCTCCTCGGGCCATCTGTCCCACACCCGGGAGTCGAGATAGTCGTCCAGAAGGCTCCAGTCGCCTTCGTCTCCCATCAGATAGGAGTTTACCGCTACCGGCCACCCCTTCGTCTCGGATATGACCTCTTCCGATTTTCTCCGGCTCATATGGTGCTTGGTCATCATGGAGGATATCTCCTCTTCGTCCATGACGAGGTATTCCTCCGTCATCAGTGCCATATTGCCGTTCAGTATCGAGGGGGACAGCTCCTTCGGGGGGCCTTTTCTGCTGAGTATGCATAAAGTAAATCGAAAGGATGGATTTATCGCCAGCTCTGATAATATCTCCAGGGTTTCGTTGTCGGATATGTGTTGAAAGTCGTCTACGACCACGACGTAGTTCTTGTCGTTGTCTAAAAGGGACGAGACGGATCGGTACAGCACCTCCCGAGGTGGACCTGTCGATTCGGCGGCCTTGGCGAGTTTTCTGTTGGACTTCTGAGCGAAGGCCATGGCCTTCACCAGCTTGTGAACGAAACGTTCCGGAACGTCGTCGTCGATGGAGAGGTTTATCCATGCCAGCTTGTTCCTGAGGGGGCTGATCCATCGGGAGATGGATACGGTCTTTCCGAATCCCGATGGGGCCTCAATGTAGACCCATCTTTTATTTTGTATAATATTTTTGTCGAGAAAAGCTCCCATTCGTTTTCTGTATATGGTTTGAGTTCCGTATTTAGGGGGTGAGAATAGACGGTCTCTCGTCACAGGTGGAGCTCTCCTTTCGGGGGTGTCGTCGATGGAGTTGCGTTTTTCGAAAAAAAATTTCGTCTCTCTTTAAAACCTCGACCTCGGGTTATGGACGACCATGCCGTCCGGAATGTAGAATTTTATCGTGTGAAAAAACGGCGCCGTCGCCGTAATCGAGGAGGTTTTCTTTACTATGAAGAAGAGATGTTTTCTGCTTTTGCTGGTGCTCGTTCTTGCCCTTTCACTGAGTGCCTTTGCCGCTACTGTCGAATATCCCCGTTTTTCCATTGAAGTTCCCGACGGATGGAGGGTATCTCAGGACGGAAGCACCGTCACGATTATGGCGAACGATAAGTCCGCCGCTCTTACCGTGACTGTAGAGGACAACGACGGGACGGCGATAAAAGACCTCGCATATGCCTATGCCCAGCAACTCAACGCCACCGAACCGGAAGAGGATGGTGACGTGTACATGTTCGGCTTCCAGAATCCCAGTGGTGTCGAGTGCAACGCCGTGCTCTGTGGCGACGACTCCGAGTACATCATGTTGGTGATGATAGGGGATCACCCTCAGATGGAGGGTATGATCGATTCCATAGAGGAGAAATAGCCACGTTAAGATTCCGGTTTAACTGGGATTTTCTCTCTCACAGGTCAGGAGGCGGTCCTTTCGGGCCGTCTCCTATTTTTTTGGGGTCCTGACGTCGTAGAATCTGCCGTGTTCCGCCAGTTCCTTCAGGGCGGTGTGGTCCAGAAGCGTGACGTCCCTCCTGTCCAGATCTATCAGCCCTCGATCGGTCATGTCGGAGAATATCCGAGATAGGGTCTCCGGGGTAGTCCCCAGAACGGAGGCCAGTTGCCATTTCGGAATGTCCAGATGCAGGCTTCCGGGAGATTTTTTCTCCTCAGCCAGCATGATGAGATACGACGCCAGTCGCCCCGGGACCTCCTTGAGGGCCAGACTCTCCACCTGTAGCGTAAGCTCTCTCATCTTGGAGGAAAGGCCGGACATCATAGACATGGCTATCTGAGGCTCTCTGGACAACAGATCCAGAAAGGCCCTCCTAGGAAAGAGCAGCAGCTTCGAGTCGGACATGGCCTGGGCCCAGGCGGGATAGTTTTTTCCGGCGAACATGGACACCTGGCCGAAGTGGTCCCCCGGGCCGCAGACGTGGAGTATCACCTCTCGCCCCTCCTCGGACATCTTGTAGACCCTCACCCTGCCTCTGAGCACGGCGAAGAACCCCTCTCCGACCTCCCCGTCGGAGAAGATTATCTCCTTTTTTCTCGCCTTCTTGAGTATGGAGATCGAGAGTATCTTTTCGGTCTCATCCCGGGAAAGTCCGTTGAATCCGGGAATCCTCTCCATCGCCTTTTCCATGGTCACCTGGCGAATCCCCCCTCGTTTTCTTGACGTCGGTCAAGGATATATGTTTTTTCATAGTCCATTATGATAAGCGTGATGTGCGGGGATAAGTTTCCCCGTGCTTATTATAACCTTACACAGAGGGGGAGATGAAAGAATGTCCATGTTCTGTTTCCAGTGTCAGGAGACCGCCAAGAACTCGGGTTGCACCGTCAGGGGGGTCTGCGGAAAGCCCGAATCCACCGCCAACCTACAGGATCTTCTGATATACGTCTTAAAGGGGATAGCCGTCTGGGGGAAGAAAGCCGAAAATCTGGGGGTTTTGGATAAATCCGACGGGCTCTTCATAGCCCAGGGACTCTTCGCCACCATAACCAACGCCAACTGGGACGACGACCGCTTCGTCGAGCTCATAGGCGAGGGTATCAAGAGAAGGGACGATCTAAGAGCTCGTTTCGAGGCCGCCTATAAAGAGAAGGAAGGGCGAAGCTTCGACGGTTCCGTTCCGGACTGCGCCATCTGGGACGGCTCCATATCCGAGTACGCCGACAAGGCCCTCTCTGTGGGGGTGCTGGCGACGGAGAACGAGGACGTTCGTTCCCTCAGGGAGCTTCTGGTCATAGGCCTTAAGGGGATAGCCGCCTACGGAGACCACGCCGCCGTGCTGGGCTACGAGGATCCGAAGATCTACGGCTTCTTCATGGAGGCCCTGGACTCCACCACGAAGGACCTGTCTGTGGACGAGATGGTCGCCATGGTCATGAAGGCCGGCGATTTCGCTGTACAGACCATGGCCCTTCTGGACAAGGCCAACACCGAGACCTACGGCAAGCCGGAGATCACCGAGGTAGAGCTGGGGGTTCGGAACAATACGGCCATACTTATCAGCGGCCACGACCTGAGAGACATGGAGGACCTGCTCAAGCAGACCGAGGGAACCGGCGTGGATGTCTACACCCACGGGGAGATGCTTCCGGCCCACTACTACCCGGCCTTCAAGAAGTACGACCATTTCGTGGGGAACTACGGCAACTCCTGGTGGCTTCAGAACGACGAGTTCGAGGCTTTCAACGGAGCCATACTGATGACCACCAACTGCCTTGTGCCTCTGAAGTCGAAGAACACCTACAAGGACAGGCTATTCACCACCGGCATGACCGGTTATCCCGGGGTGGTCCACATCCCCGACAGGGAGGACGGAAAGCCCAAGGACTTCTCCGCCGTGATAGAGAAGGCCAAATCCTGTCCGGCCCCGACAGAGCTGGAGACGGGAAAGATCGTCGGAGGGTTCGCCCACGATCAGGTGATGGCTCTGGCGGACAAGATCGTGGAAGCCGTGAAGAGCGGCGCTATCAAGCGCTTCGTCGTAATGGCCGGATGCGACGGTCGTCACAAGACGAGAGACTACTACAAGGAGGTCGCCGAGGCCCTTCCCAAAGACGCCGTTATACTGACGGCGGGATGCGCCAAGTATCGCTATAATAAGCTGAACCTGGGAGATATAGGCGGCATTCCCAGGGTGCTAGACGCCGGTCAGTGCAACGATTCCTACTCGTTGGCCGTTATCGCTCTCAAGCTGAAGGAGGCTTTCGGCCTGGAGGATATCAACGAGCTGCCCATCTCCTACGATATCGCCTGGTACGAACAGAAGGCCGTGGCCGTACTTCTGGCCCTGCTCTTTTTAGGGGTCAAGGATATCCGCCTCGGCCCGACTCTTCCCGCCTTCCTCTCGCCCAACGTCGCCAAGGTGCTGGTGGACAACTTCGGCATAAGGGGAATCGGAACGGTGGAGGAGGACGTGGCCGCCATCATGGCGGGCAGGTGATCCATATCGGATGAACCGCGAAGGGAGCCCGGAAACGGGCTCCCTTCGTCTTTTTCCTCACTCGAGATTCAAAAGAACCGCCATGGAATCGGTGGGGTCCGCCTGGGTCACCTCCACCATGTCTCCTATGAAGGTCTTCGCCATGGGGGCCAGGCCGGGGTGGCATATCCTTAGCCTGGCCGGTATGCCCGGCTTCCCCATGGCTCCCGTCGAGAAGAGGGTCTCCAGGGTCTTCCATAGGGATATGAGGCCGCCTCCGTTCACAGGTATCTTTTTTCCAGAGGTGGTCTCTCCCTCCAGCTCGACGACCATGAAGGTCTGCCCGCCTCTATCTTCTCTTCCCAGTTTCTTGGCTCCCACGGTCCAGCCGGTATCGATAACCGGCAGCTCCCTGATCGACCGGTCCATGGACGGAAGGGCCTCCACCTCTGCGAAGGTATCCCGATGGAACAACTCCTCTCCTATCCCTATGAGGGGACAGGAGGGATGGCCCGACACGAAGACGGTGGGCCTTCTCTCCCTGAAGTCCTCTGTCATGATGGTCCCCTTCTTACAGAGCTCTATTACAGCCTTTATCGCGTATAGAAAGCAGATAATCTCTCCCGCCTCGGGACACCTTACGCTGTCGAAAAAATCGTCGTAGACCAGCGGCTCGGGGTACAGGATCCCGTCCGGTTCGTATTCTATCGAGTCGTACCACTCCAGGGCCTGATCGGACAGGGAGTCCTTCGTCCCGATGGTGCAGGTGAAGAAAAAGGCCGATACCCCCTGTGGATCCCTGCTGAACTCCTCGTCCAGATCGTGATACCCCCTGCCGAGGGACAGTGATATCTTGTCGTTGTCGTCCACAGCCAGGCTGGTCATGAGAGGCGCCGACTCTCCCGGTATCGCCATGAAAAAAGCCGGAGGCATCCCTTCGTGGTCTCTGATGTATTTGTTCAACTTCTGGAGATCTATGCAGGCCGTGATCAGGTCTCTGGCGGCCCCAACGTATAAACTGTCCATGAATATACCTCCCTATATGCGACGTTTACCGTATTGTACATCTTTGTTCCGTAGTTGACAGCTCGATCTCTGAGGTTTATTATCTTTTATGGATACAAATAAAGTGTACGTAGTTAGTATCCATAAAGAGAAGGGAAGGGGTCGATGGGCTTGAACCGTTTTTGTAAGGTGAGTCCACTTTTAATAAAGGGAGGCACGTCGTTTTTCCCGGTTTCAACCAAGACGAAGACGGTGGATTTTCTATCCCTAGGGGGAAGGATCGAATCGGTTGAACCATCTATGGATGAATTAACCTTGAGGTCCGTCTTTCCAGACCTCAAGGTTCTGGATGCCGGGGGATGCAAGGTGGTTCCGGGGTTCATAGATCAGCATAATCACTTCAACGGCGCTGGAGGAGAGGGAGGCCCGGAGTTCAGAACCCCTCCTGCCGAGCTTTCGTCATTTTTGGAGGCCGGGGTCACAGGAGCGGTCGGACTGCTCGGTACCGACGGGGTGTCCCGCTCTCTGGAGGAGCTTCTGGCTAAGGCCAGAGGGCTAGAGGCAGAGGGATTGAGCACGTGGATATACACCGGCTCATATCGTATACCCTCCCCCGCCATGACCGGATCGATCATGAGGGACATGGTCCTTATAGACAAGGTGATCGGGGTCAAGATGGCCCTGTCGGATCACCGTTGCTCCCACCCCTCGGTCCAGGAGATCAGGCGACTGGTGTCGGACGTCAGGACGGCGGGGATGCTGTCCGGCAAGTTCGGGGTGGTCTGCGTCCATATGGGTTCGGAGAGCTCCGGGCTCGGCCCGGTCAGGGAGGCCCTTCGAGGGCTGGAGGTGCCGCCGGGTCACTTTGTCCCCACCCACGTGGGTCGGACGGACGATCTCCTTAAGGAGGCGGTGGACCTTGTTCTCTGCGGCGGCAGGGCGGACATAACCGCGGACGATCGGGCTCTTGGCGCCATAGAGGCCTTTTTGAGGGCCGGCGCCGATCTCTCCTCGGTAACCCTCAGCTCCGACGGAAACGGAAGCCTACCTAAATTCGACGATCGTAAGAGGCTGATCGGAATGGCGATGGGCTCTCCCAGATCCCTTATGGAACGGATGAAGTCGGCGGTGGACGCCGGTCTGGCCCCTCTGGAGACCGTTGTAGCCATGGTCACCTCCAACGTGGCAGACGGCCTTGGGCTGAGAGGAAAGGGCCGTCTGGAACGGGGTTACGACTCGGATCTCGTGGTGTTGACCCCGGATCTCTCCATTCGTCACGTGGTCTCTCGAGGCCGGGTGATGATGGAAGACGGAGAGGTAGCGGTAAAGGGAGTTTTCGAGAGTTAGAACGTAAAAAATTAGACATAAAAAGCGGAGGCAGATCCCTGAGGATCTGCCTCCGCTTTTTGTATGAATTTGTCATTTGACAGCTTTTATCGTACACAGTAAACTTACTTCAAGTAATAAAGATAATATCTAAAGGGGATAGTTTTATGGGAAAAAGAGTGAATTTTCGTGTTCAAGGATGAAATGACCCCGAAGGAGCGGATGACGGCGTTCTCCAAGGGAGAGTCTATGGACCGCATCCCGGTGGTTCCCGACATGGGGGTTACAAAATCGGAGTTCATAGGAGTGACCACCAAAGAGTATTATCATTCGGCGGAGAAGATGGCCGAGCTGGAGATAGCTCTGTTCGACTATCTGCACCACGACAGCATAGGCATATCCACAACCTTGAGAGGAATGGCGGAGGCCATGGGGTCCAGAATAGGCTATCCGGAGGACAACATCAGCTATCTGCTGGAGCCTGTGGTGAAGGATTTCGACGACGTGGATCGTCTCGAGCCGGCGGATCCCCGTAGGGACGGCAAGCTTCCTCTGTTGCTCAAGGCCCTGGAGATCATAAAGGATACCCTGGGGGACGTGGCCGACATAGGGGCTTCCATGACAGGGCCCTTCAGCGTGGCCGCTTCAGTAGTGGGGACGGAGAATCTGCTCAAGTGGATGGTCAGGGCCCCCGAGAAGGTGCATCAGGTGATGGAGGTAATAACCGAGTCGAACGATCGCTACATAGAGGCGGTGGCCCAGCTGGGATTGGGGGTGGGGTTCTGCGATCCCGTGTCCTCCACCAGCGTCATAAGCCCCAAGCAGTTCAGGAGTTTCTCCCTGCCCTACATGAAGCGCAACGTGACCCACGTGGCCGATTGCACCGGAGGCAGGCCAACCATGCATATCTGCGGGAAGAGCCGGGCTCTATGGGAGGACTGCGTCGAGGCCGGTATAGGTAACTTCTCCATAGATAACGTGGAGGACCTGGAGGACGCCAAGAACGTGATGGGAGACAGAGTCGTTATTACCGGCAACATCCCTCCAGTCGACATTGTGGCCAACGGGACTGTTGCCGACGTGTTCCGGTCCGCTAGGGAGTGCATAAGGAAGGCCTGGGATTCCCCCAAGGGATTCATCCTCTGCACCGGTTGTCAGATCCCCAAGGGTACTCCCATGGAGAATATCAAGGCGATAATGGACGCAGGACGCGAATATGGCCGGTTGCCGATTCGTCCCGAGCTGTTAGAGGATTAGGAGGATCGGTGGAATGATGTCGGAAAAGAAGGAATCGGGCAGAGGTCTGGCGTTTCTGCCCCTGTTGGTGTTCGTGTTCGTCTATCTTGCCACGGGAGTCATACTGACCGCCAAGGGAGTGGACAAGGCCTTCTATCAGCTGCCGTCGCCTGTGGCGGTGATAATCGGGATAGTTGCGGCCTTTTTTATCGTTAAGGGAACCGTGGACGAGAAGTTCGACATGCTCGTCAAGGGATGCGGGGATTCCAACATAGTCATAATGTGCCTGATCTACCTTTTGGCCGGAGCCTTCACCACTGTATCCAGGGAGATCGGAGGGGTCGACGCGGTTGTGGATATGGGCATGGCGGTTCTGTCGCCCAAGTACGCCTCGGCGGGATTGTTCGTCATATCGGCCTTCATAGCTACGGCAACCGGGACCTCCGTCGGGACAGTGGTGGCCATGACCCCCATCGGGGTCGGGATAGCCCAGGCCGGAGGTCTCAACGTGATCCTTGCGGTTGGAGCCGTAATAGGCGGGTGTATGTTCGGAGATAATCTCTCCATAATATCGGACACCACCATCGCCGCTACAAGGACCCAGCGAGTTCGTATGAAGGACAAGTTCAACGTAAACGCCGCCATAGCCATTCCGGCGGCGATTGTCACCATAGTGCTGCTGGTCATATACGGATCTCCCGAGACGGTAGTGCCAGCCGGGGAATACAGCTACGATTTCGTCAAGGTTCTTCCCTACATCTTCGTTCTGGTCTCGGCCCTGGGTGGCATGAACGTCTTCGTCGTCCTGACCGGAGGGATCCTCTTCTCCGGGGCCATAGGTCTGTGGAACCACACCTTCTCCATGTTGGGATACTCTCAGGCCATCTACGGAGGCTTTACCGGCATGATGGACATCTTCCTGTTGTCGATGCTCATGGGCGGTCTGGCCAGGATGGTCGAACGGGGGGGAGGAATAGACTGGATACTCGGCAAGGTCAGCCAGGTGATAGGGAATCGAAAGACCGCGGAGCTCGGCATAGCGGGTATGGTCTCCCTGACTAACATAGCCACTGCCAACAATACAGTGTCTATCCTCATCAACGGGGAGCTTTCGAAAAAGCTCAGCCTGAAATACGGCGTGGACCCGAGACGCACCGCCTCGCTGCTCGACATATTCTCCTGCGTCTTTCAGGGGCTTCTGCCCTATGGGGCCCAGATATTGATAGCCGCCTCGCTTATGGGGAGCGGAACGAACCCCCTGTCCCTCATATCGTCGTGCTGGTACCAGTATATGTTGGCTATATTCGCCATAATATCGATCTTCGTTCCCTATGCGGACGGCTATATCAGAAGGCATCCACTGGAGGCGGACCCCGACTGATCCTTGACGGGATAGTGGACGAAGGATACAATCCTTAAAGTAATAAATAACATAACGTTAGGGAGTGTTTTTGTGAGAAATCTGAAGTATGTCGCTATGTGCGCCTTCGCGGTTCTCTGCGCCTCTGTGGCCTTTGCTGCTTCGGTGGGGATAGTCGATCAGGCCTATGTCAAGGAGCATGTCGGCAAGCCGGGATTCGTTCTGGTGGACGTGAGATCTCCGGAGGTTTTCAACGGTGAATCTCCCAAAAAAGGCATAAAGGGAGGCCATATTCCCGGAGCCATCGACGTTTTCGACAAAGAATTCGACTCGATGACCCAGGCTCAGCTCGATTCCATGGGGCTTACGAAGGATGTCACCGTGATAACCTACTGCAACAGCGGCAAGAGAAGCGGTGCCATGGCCAAGAAGATGGTCGAGATGGGCTACCAGTCGGTGAAGAACTACAAGGGAGGCATAATCGACTGGCAGAAAGATCCCTCCAATAAGATCGAACCTATGGCGAAGTAGTCCATTTCCTGTAACTGAATGATGGAAATTACGAGGGATCCTTTCGGGTCCCTTTTTTTCGGGATGAATTAAGGAGTGAACGCTTTGTTTCGTCGTTTTAAAGGCTTTTTCGGAAGATATATCTGTGTTTTTGCCGTTGTGTTGCCTCTGATCGGTTTCCAGTCTGCCGACGGGGCGGTTTTCATGGTGGATAAAGACAACCTCTCCGGAGGAGACGGAGCCTCCTGGGACGGTGCCTTCAACGAAGCTCAGTTCGGAGTCAAGGTCGGCGAGGCCTCTTCGGGAGACGTTTTTTTCGTGGCCGAGGGGATCTACCGTCCTTCGCTGGACTCGGAAGAGGCTTCGGCCGACAGGGGCGCGAGCTTTGTCATACCGGAAGGGGTCTCCCTGTACGGAGGGTTTTCCGGGGTGGAGGACAGTCTCGACGAGAGAAACTACCGTGAAAATCCGACCATCCTCACAGGAGATCTGTATCTGGACGATATAAGCGACGACCGGGGCGTTACGGTGAGTGCCGATGCCGTAATTGGTATCAACAGTATCGCCGTGGTTACCACTAAAAACGTCGAGACGGCCGTCCTCGACGGTTTTGTGATCACCGGAGGGGACGGGAGAAACGGCGGAGGCATGGTCAACGTCAGTTCCAGCGTCAAGGTCTCCAACTGTACTTTCCGGGGAAACAGGGCCGCCGGAATGGGAGGAGCCATGCTCAACCAGAAAGGGGCCCCCGAGATAAACGACTCTCTTTTTTCCTGGAACCGAGCCGGCATCAGGACGAACGGCGGCGCAATGGCCAACATCCTGAGCGATCCCAAGATCGTATCCTGTACTTTCGAGGATAACCGGACCGGAGCGGGGTCTTCCGTACCCAAGGAATGCGTCGGTAACGGAGGGGCGGTCTACAACGGAAGGGGAAATCCCACTTTGATAGGCTGTAGCTTCCGTCGTAACGAGGCCGGAGCCGGTGGGGGCGCGGTCTACAATCAACGCTGCACCCCTAGGATCGAGCGGTGCGTGTTCGAAGGCAACAGAACCTCCCATAACGCCGGAGCCCTCAGAAACGAGAGCGTCGGGAACGAAGGGATGATAGTCTCCTGCCTTTTCAGAGACAATTCCTCTGTGGTGGAGGGAGGAGCGATATACAACACCGGAAGCGATCTGATCCTGACCGACACGACATTCTTGGGCAATACGGTCAGTGCCGACATCGACGACGACGATAAAGGATCCGGTGGAGCCCTGTACAACGCCAAGAGCAGCCCCGTAGTGGTCAACTGTACCTTCGTGGAAAACGGGGCGAAAAACGGCGGAGCCATATACAACAGGGTGAACAGCGATCCTTTTCTCGTCAACTGCACCTTGAAGGACAACTTCGCCAGCAAGAACGGCGGCGGAATGTACAGCACCAGCTGTTCCAGCAGCACGTCCTGTGCCCTTGGACAGGGAAGCAATCCGGTGGTCCTCAACTCCGTGTTCTGGGGTAACCGTGGGGGGGAGATCTTCAACGACGGAGATTCGTCTTCGGCTATCTACTGTTCGGTCGTTCGATCCGGAGACGTTCGGGGAGGGATAAACGTAGTATCCTCCGACATAAAAGTCTCCGATCCATCTCTCGGAGAGATCGGAGATAACGGAGGTTTCTCCATGACCTGTTCCATCTCCAGAGAAGGGGCCGCCCTGGACGGAGGTTGGAGAGTGGGAGAGATACTTTCCTGCGACTTCCTGTCGGGAGACTCGGTGTGGTCGGGCAAGAGCTGGGAAAGCATTTCCGTTTCGGTGCCGTCGGTCGATCAGAGAGGGGTGCCCAGACCTCAGGGAGAAGGGGTCGATATGGGATCCTTCGAGCTGACGACCTTTTCCGAGCCCATTAAACCTTTTCCAGTATCCTCCGACGAAGTATCGGGGGACGCTCTTTCTCCAGTCCTCAAGGTAGTGATACCGGTGCCTGCCGGAGACACCCTGAAAAAAATACGTTGGCAGATAGCCAAAGACGACGGCTTCAAGGAGATAGTGTTCGATAGCGATCTTCAGGAAGACGAAGGTCTTTCGATTTCGACAAAGTCCAAAAAACTGTCCGAGACGGCGTCCCTCTCCGTACCTAAAGGTAAACTGACCTACGGAACGGACTACTACATAAGGGTTCGTCCTCTCTTCGAGAAATCCGGCTGGACCGATTGGTCCGAAACGTCCAAAATTACCACCGAGACGGTTTCCGGTTCAGACGGAGGCTGCTCCGTGGCGGGAATGGAGCCGGGCTGGGCATTCCTGCTTCTGCCATTGGCCGTGCTTATAGGCCGCTGAGTAGGTCTTAAGGCAGTCAGTAGTTTTACCTATATAGGAAATAATACCCTTGTCCTTGCGGGATGTGTCGATGTACTATGTAGGCCATCCTTTAAGATTAGGGGGAGTCTCATTTGAATTTTATCGAAAGACTCAAGTTTTTCCGTGGGCTCATATTGTCGGTCCTTTTAGGGGCGGCCTGTCTGTCGGTCTCTGGGCCGGCTATAGCGGAGGAGACGACGTCGGGCGACCTGTCCGGCGACGTCTTCTCCTTCCGTGTATTGAGGGATATGGCGGAGGAACTGGCCTCCTCGGATTTTGAGGATCCAGAAGGGGTCGTGCCGGGTTTTCTGCTGGATCTCAGCTACGACGATTGGAGAAAGACCCGCTTTAGACTGGAAGAGTCCCTCTGGAGAGGGGATAATCTGCCTTTCGAGGTCCAGTTCTTTCACCCGGGGTTGTTCTACAACCGTTTTGTCAGGGTGAACGTGGTGGACGGGGGAAGGGTCGAGCCTGTGGCCTTCTCCTCCGATATGTTCGAATACGGCGACAGCTCCCTGGCCGATAGGGTTGCGGCGGTCTCCATGGATTTCGCAGGCTTCAGGGTCCATCACCATCTCAACAAAGACGACTACAAGGACGAGGTGGCGGTTTTCCTCGGCGCCAGTTATTTCAGGGCGGTGGCGAAAGGAGTTCAGTACGGGCTCTCCGCTCGAGGACTGGCTGTGGACACGGCGTTGCAGTCCGGTGAGGAGTTTCCCTATTTCAGGGAGTTCTGGCTGGACAGGCCGAAGGCTAGCGACGACGTTATGACCGTCTACGCCCTTTTGGACAGTCCCGGAATGACCGGAGCCTATCGTTTCGTGATAGATCCCGGAGAAATCACCGAGCTGGACGTTTCATGCGATCTGTTTCTCCGTAGGGACGTGGCAAAGCTGGGGATAGCGCCCCTTACCAGCATGTTCCTGTACGGCGAAAACGACAACGGACGGCCCGGCGACTTCCGTCCCGAGGTCCACGATTCGGACGGCCTGCTGACTTGTGACTCGGAGGGCAAGTGGCTCTGGCGTCCACTGTCCAACCCGAGACGGCTCTCACTGTCCTCCGTCGAGATGGCCGATCCCGTCGGATTCGGACTGATCCAGAGAGACGCAGATTTCGACCATTACCAGGACCTGGAGGCCCGATACGAGAGACGTCCGTCTCTGTGGATAGAGCCTGCCGAGGGGTGGGGAAAGGGTCGGGTCGAGCTGGTGGAGATCCCCACGAACAGCGAGATTCACGATAACGTGGTGGCCTACTGGATACCGGACAAGATGAAAGCACCCGAGGGAGAGGTCCCGACCTATCCGAAAAAACTCTCCTTCTCCTATCGCATGGGCTGGATGGCTCCCGGAGAGGCGGTCCATCCCCTGGGACGCGTGGCAGCCACCAGGATGGCCGACGGAGGGGACCCAAAGACGGTTCGCTTCGTGGTGGATTTCGAGGGAGGGCTCCTGGACGATGTTCCCGAGGACGGACCTCTGTCCAGCATAGTCTACGTCGGGGAGGGAGCCAAACTAGTGGACAAGCAGCTCGTGAAAAACGACGTGACAGGGGGCTGGAGACTCTCCTTCAGGGTTACCTCCGGCGTCGACGAGTCCCTCAGGGCGCTGTTCCCCTCGATGGGAAACCGCCCCGTCATAGAGCTGTCCGCCTTACTTAAAAAAGGGGAGAACCTGACCGACCCCCTCACGGAGACCTGGACCTATGAGTGGCGTCCTTAGATCCGAGGAGCTTCGTCGAATGACCAGGGACAGAACGCTGCTCTATGCCGGATCCCTGGACGTTCCAGCGGAGATAGGACTGGATCTGGCACTGGAGGGGCTATCTCGAAGCGGTTCGTCCTCTCCGAAGGAGGCCATGGAATCCCTTTGGGATGTCTTGGAAGAGAGGAAGGAATCGATCGGTACGGAAAAATCGATACCCAGGGCGTCGGTTCCTCCTCTGAACAGGGCCGTGATGGTCTCGGAGGAGATGGACCTGGTTCCCTGGAAGACCGCCATCGTCAGGGCTCTCAGGTCCTGGTGGGACGATCTGTTCGGTCTGAGGAGGTAGGCCGATGTCGATTAAGAAGTTTTCGCAGAGCCTCTGGTATCGTAGTGCCGCATGGAGGAGGGCCCTTCTGCTGGCCCTTATACTGTTCCCGACCGCGGCGGCCTGTCGCACCATGGCCTCGGTGCTTCCCTCGAAGGGAGGGACCCCGGGGTTTTTCCCGACCCACAGGGCCCTGTTTCTGAACGGGGTTCTGTCCTACGGATCCGCCCTGTTGTGGCTGATCTTTCTCCTCATAAGCTCGGTGCAGGCTCTGGCGGAGGTCGTACTGGAGCCAAGCTATTTCCTGGAGACCAAGACCCTATTTCCCCAGTGGCCGGTCTGGCATCCCCATTGGGCCCTGGCTCTGCTGGGTTCGACGGCGGTGCTTCTGTTTCTGCCGAAGCTGCTCAGCTTTTCGTTGGTGCTGTTGAAGGATCCCGGAGCCTCTTCCTTCGGAGGAAGAGGCAAGCTCGCCGGTGGAATATTGGTAGAGGTTCTGCTGTCCACCCTGTTGGCTCCCATAAGGATGATCCACCACAGCCTATTCGTGATCGGAACCCTGCTGGGAAAGGACGTCGGATGGGGAACCCAGTCCAGGGACGATCGAGGAACCGCCTGGGTCGATGCGGCGTCGGTCCACTGGTGGTCGACCCTTCTAGGGATCGTTTGGGGAGGGCTGCTGTATCTGGTCAATCCGTCGTTTTTCCCCTGGATTTCCCCTATAGTCCTGTCTCTGGCCTTTTCGGTCCCACTCTCCGTCTTCACCAGCAGGGTCTCGGTCGGCAGATCTCTCAGACGATTAGGTCTTTTGGTGATCCCCGAGGAGATTCGGCTTCCCCGAGAGCTGGCGGAGGTGAAGGACCATCTCGACGGAGACAGGCCTCCCTACAGTCCGTTTTCGCTGTCGGAAAGGCAGGGTTTTCTCAGGGCCGTCACCGATCCCAGGGTTCACGGCCTCCATGTTTCACTGCTTGAGTCCTGTGGCCATGAGGGAAAGAGGATAAGGCCCGATAGGCTTCCCCTGGTGGATAGGGCCATCGCCGAGGGCCCAGGCTCCCTTGGCTCCGGGGATAAGATGGAGCTTCTCAAGGATCCCGCCGCCCTGGCGGAGCTTCACCGCCGGGTATGGACCCTGGAGGATGACCTGAAGGCCTCCGAATGGGGAATAGGGTTCAGTCCTGAGGGGTGATTTTTAAAAGACCGGCCCGATGGATGATTCTACCTGTCGGGTCGGTCAGCATAGTCCGCCTTCTCGGTGTATAGGCTTCATGTTATCGTCGAAACAGCCCTTACACGTACCGTTAAAACCGTCGATCAATCGTCGACACATGTCCTCGTCGTTCTGAAATACCGTCATCCAAATGCTCCAGCGTCCATTTGATTTAGCTAAGTCGACGATTATGTTCCTAAATGTTTCGTCATTGCTTGGTTCGATTTTCTTTAACTGATCTCTTTTTCTTGTCGCCATATCCCAAGTTTCTTTTCTGTGGAGCCATCTACGATCAGAAGCCTCCCACCTGTATATAGGTTCATCCGACGGGGTTTTATCCAGTCCTACCAGTTGAATTAGCTTTTCCGCTTTTTCAATTATGTTCAATGGCATGTCTTGGTTGGGAGATACCAAACCGCCTTCAGAGTATTCAATCGCCATGAAGGTGTTGTCTCGGTCAGGCCAGAGACATTTCTCTCTAGAAACTTCCTGATTCGATTTCGTCGAGTTGCAGTTGGTGCAGGCGAGCAAGAGGTTATCCCAATCAAGCTCCCGCCTTTTACCTTCCTCTTCGGATGTCTCCGTCGCTTTTTTGGGCAAGACGTGTTCTACAGCCAGAGAGGTGTTTAATTTTGTCTCGCAGTATGAGCAGTATTCTCCGATCCTCTGTATTAGGTGTCCTCTGGCATAGCCATACTTTTTTAACTCGATAGGTTTGCCCTTTTCTTTTGGACGCTTTCCTCTAACTACCGGTCGCATTTTTTGTCTTCCCGTTTTTCCTCTTCGGATGTGACTCCGGCGGCTATCCGTTCCGCTTCCAGAAAGGCGTAGTAGGCCACGTTTTCGCTGAACGGGGCTGCTAGGCGATCGAGCTTTTCTTTAAGCTCTTTTTTCCTTGTTTCATCGGCGTCTCGGGCCTCTCGTAATGTTTTATAGTATTCTTTTGCAACATCGTACATCTTCTGATATCTCTCGCTTCTTTGAGGAATGTCGACCCCCATTATATCCTCGACTATGTCCTCTATAGACCTGTTGGAGTATGGAGCGGTCGTGCCAGGTGAGGCCTGTTCCCCGGTGTCGCAGGTTCTTTCTGCTTTTTCTTCGGTTGCTTCCAAATCTATGACCTGTCCTGGCTCAAGGGACTGTATTATAAACGGCGAATGGGTGGTGGCTATGAACTGAATCTCCGGGAACGCTTCCTGAAGGTCGGATACGACCCGCCTCTGCCACTTGGGATGTAGGTGCAGGTCTATCTCGTCGATCAACACGATGCCTTTCGTCCTTGTGGCGGCTTTTTCCTCTAGGTGGGGGTTAAGCCTGGAGGCTCGATGGGCTATGTCTGCCACCATCGCCACCATGTTACGGTAACCGTCGGAAAGATGATCGAAAGGCATGGGGCCCTCGTCTGTCACGATGATAAGCTCGTCTCTTTCTACGTCGTGGTAGAAATCGCTGGAATTAGGAATACACCGGAGAACGGTGTTTCGAACGGTCTGGAGGCCTTTGAAGCTGTTTTTTTTCTGAAGCTCCGCCAGCGTCAGTTTCTTGAACCATTCTTCGAAGGCCTTCTGATCCGACTTGGGATCGAGGCAGAATCTGTAAGCGTCCAATCGAGATCCAGGTTTTCCCGTCTTCACGTTCCTGTGTATATCCCATAGACGCCCTGAGCCGTAATACAGATAAAGAGGCAGATCGATGGGCTCCCCCTTAACCGCTTTTTTTCGGTCTTGAGTTCCTATGGAGACGATATCCTTGGCTTTTCCCCCTCTGTCTCCCATTTCTCTGATCCAATCTATGGTTTCGTTCCGGATCGTCGACCGGGCCTGTATAAACACGTCGTCCTGTGGTTCAAGGTTGAACTGCCCACCGAGCTCTACGGACAACAGGCGGGCGTCGTCTTTTTTAACGGTACTTTGGCCGGTTTTTATTTTTGAGCCCTGAAAGTAGGTCCCTAACATGACGGCTATAGCATCCAGGATGGTCGTCTTTCCTTTTCCGTTCTCCCCTACAAGAATGGTCATCTTGGGGTGAAAACAAAAATGAGCCTTTTCGTAACGTCTGAAATTGTTTAGGGTCAAGTTGATCAACATGGCAACCATCTCCTTTTTCTAGAGAGAAGGATATCATTTTTCTTCTTTTCGACCTAGTAGTAAGGATCATATATCGAATTCGACTTTTAAATTTTTACCTAGGTCCGAAGGTGTTTTTCGGAAGCGACTGGTAGGGCACGGCGGAGCGGTCCTTCACGCTGACCCAAGGGCAGTCCTTAAGATACATCCTCCACGGAACCGTGGCATATGGTCCGGCGTAGGCCACACCGACCCTGGGGGCCGCCAGGATCCGGTCGTCTCCGATCGGATTTCCCTTCATTATCGTGAGGGGCGACGAGGGGTCGGTCAGGTCGATTCCGTACAGCTCGGAGGTGACCGCCAGAGCGGAGCACAGCTTCCCTGGGCCGTCGCAGAGCCTTTTCATGGGCTGATTTCTCCGACGGGTCATGACGTCGATCCCCTCGATGGGTTCCAGAGCCCTTATCAGCACAGCGTCCGGCGTTCCCTCCGGCCCTGTCACGGCGCACAGCTGATGGTGCATGCCGTAGACGAAGAATATATAGGCCCTCCCTCCGGGACCGAACATGGCCTCGGTGCGGGGGGTCCTCTTCATGGGCCAGGCGTGGGATGCTCTGTCGTAGGCCCCGACGTAAGGCTCCACCTCCACTATTTTCCCGATCGTCGATTCCCCTCCCGCTGAGCTCACAAGTAGGGATCCCAGAAGCTCTCTGGCTACGGCAAAACAGGGTCTTTCGTAGAAGCTTACGTCCAATTGAGTTACCTCCCTTCCAGATGTTCTATAATCGCTTATGATGTTGGAGTAGTAAAGGCTGAATAAGAAGGCCTATATCGTTTTTATTCGAGGAGGACGCTCATGGGACTTATAAGAGGGTTGATGGGGCACGCTGCCGAGACCGATCTGGAAAAGGTTCGGGAAGAGTTCGCATCCATGTTGATCGAGGGCGAGGACGTTCAGGCGGCTTACAAGCTGGTCAGGGACATGTTCGTTTTCACCGACAAGAGGCTCATAGTTATGGATAAACAGGGTATGACCGGGAAAAAGGTATCCTATCTGACCGTTCCATACGGCAGCATAGTCTGTTTCTCCAAGGAGAGCGCCGGCCATTTCGATCTGGACGCGGAGCTCAAGATCTGGGTCAGAGGGCAGGACATACCTCTTACCTACGAGTTCAAAAAGGATTCAAGCATAGAGGATATATATCGGGTACTCGGAGCCGCCGTACTCTAGAAACCGGTTGGGCGTAGCAAATAGGCGGGCCCGGAATCGAGGTGTTTCCCCGATTCCGGGCCCGCCTTTTAACTCGATGTCAGAAAAAAGCCCTTGAGATAAGCGGTGCCACCTTAACTCCCAATATGACGAACAGGGCTATCACGGCCGTCTCAACCCCGGCCCTGGGGCTCACCGATCCCATCACCAGAGCGGCTCCCAGATCGGTCAGAACGCACACCGCCAGAGCTCCCCAGACTCCGAACTTGCCGAACACCAAAACCATCAGCATCAACAGAGGCACGGAAAACAGCGTCCCGACCAGTACGGTCTTCATCATCGACAGGCTTTCCTGCCCCGATATGACGTGCATCATTCCGGCCATCCTGGGACACACCACGAAGAGGCCGAAGGCAAGAGAGTCGAGCAGCAGCTCCTTTCCCATGTCAATCACCGTCTTTCCACGAGATGCCCCGATTCTACTCTCAAAAAGTTAGTCTTGCAATACTTTTGTTGTCGTTTTTTCCTGTAATCGGTTAAGCAGCTTTTCCACCTGATCCGCCAGTTTTAAGGGGCTTTCGACGGTCACGAAGGGCGCGCTGGCCAGGACCCACCTTGCCACCGATCCCAGGGCGTTTTCGTGGATTCTGACCGTCATGGTGGAGGAGCCGTCGTCTCTTTCCTCGAAGGTTTGGCTGGGATGCCAGGATGTCTCCGGTATGACCCGGGAGAGTGGCGGGTCTATCCTGAGCTTAACGTCCACCTCTTCTCCGCCTCTGTAGGCGTACCAGCATGAGGACGCGTAGTCGGAAAGACCCTGATTTTCCGGAGGGCTTTCGTAATCGGTGTTGGGCCAGAGGAGGGCCCTGTCTATTCGGGATATGCGGTATGTCGCCCCTTGGGGCAGTTTGGGGTGGCTTCCCCATAGGTACCAGGCGTGGGCCTGAAAGAAGACTCCCCAGGGAGATACGAATCTGTCTCTGTCGTCGGGGTTATCGTCGTAGGGCGATCGATAGGAAAAGCGGACCGGTTTTTCCTCCTGTATCGCCTTTATCAGAAGGTGGAAGGTTCTGGGATCCATGGACGACACCGGGGTGGAGACTACCGAGGCTAGGCCGAGAGCCTCGCCCTTTCGGACTAGGTCTGGAGGCAATATGGATGCCATCTTGGCCCAGAGGTCCTTCAGGTCCTCTTCCATATGGGGAAGGAAATGGGAGGCCATCTTGATACCGGCCGCCAGTCCCTCTATCTGGGATTCCCTCAGCCGTATCTGGAGCACGAAGGTTCCTCTGTTCTTTAGGCTGTACGAGTCGGAGGACGGATCGTATAGGATGTTGGCTCCGAACTCGTTTCTGAGATATCTGAGGTCTCTCTGTAGGGTTCTGGCGGAGACCGACTCGGCGGTTCCCCTGATCTCCTTTCCCGGGAGTACCGTGCGGGAGCAGAGTTTCTCCATTATGGAGTTCAGCCTTTTTATCCTGTTTGATCCGATCTCTTTGGGCATCGATAAGGTCCTTTCCGTTCTGTGTTCAAGCATATATGTTACTATTTTAGCCTTTTACGGAGGATCAGTCTCCCGCCTCCCCCAGATCGGTGAGATCTTGGTAGTCTCTGTCCATATTTCGCCTCAAACCGCATAGCATTCTCTCCACCTTGTCCACCAACTTTTCCGGCGATTGCGGTACCGCCAGGGGGGCTCTCGCCATTATCCATCGGGCAACCGTCTCCAGGGCGTTGGACCCGACAGTGGCTTCTAGAAGAACCGCGTCTCTGGACAGGCGGGTTATCCTCTGTGTAGGGTGCCACAGCGTGGCGTTGACCACAGAGGAAAGTGGTGGCAGAACCAGTATGCTCACCTCGTGTTGACTCGTTCCGGGAGGGCCGGTCCAGCAAGCGGAACATAAAATACCTTCGTCGGGAGGAGTGGCGTAATTATCCCTATCCCATACGATCAGGGATTTTATCTCGTGGAGGGGGTAGGTATATCCCTCGGGACGGTCGTCGTGGCTGCCCCACAGGTACCAGTAGTCGCCCTGAAAGAAAAGTTCCCAGGGCGATACGATCAGATCGCCGGTCTCGACGGTGGAGCAGACCAGTCTGACCGTTCTTTTGGTCCTGATGGACTCGACGAGACTCTCGAAGATTCTCGGGTCCAGCGAAGTTATCGGTAGGGCCAATACGGATGCCTCTCCTATAGCCTCTCCCTTCTGGGCCAGTTCCTCTGGGAGAACTGCCTTGATCCTGCTCCATAGTGACGTCATCTCGTCCTTCAGATAGGGAAGGACATGAGCGGCCATCCTGATGCCCGCCATGAGTCCCATCACCTCCCTTTCGCTTACCGGGAAGGTCGGCACGAACGATCCCCTGTTCTCTAAGCGGTAACTTTTTTTCCAAGGGTCGTAGACTATGTTTGCACAGTGTTCGGTTCGCAGGAACTGAAGATCCCTCTCGAATGTTCTCCTTGTGTTTGCGCAGGAGGCCTCCATCAACGCATCTCCGTCGACCTCTCTGTGGAAGAGAAGCTGTCTCATTATGTTGTTCAGCCTCACGGCTCTGGCGGAAGATGTGCTTTTACCCATCTTTAAGGGGTCTGCCCGGCTATACGCCTCACGGTTCTGGATATCCTGCTGCAACGTTCTCTTATCCTATCCGAGCTCGTCTCCGAAAGGTTGGAGCGGCAGTTCCTGATGGCTATCTCGACCAGTAGCTCCATGGTCTCTGTCTCCATCAATATTTGCCCCGAGTCCGACGGAATGTCTCCGGACATCCATTTGCGGAAGTACTCTATCTTGTGGTCTATCTTAGATTTTATGACGCCACTGAGCGGACCCTTCGTGGAGTCCATATCTCGGGAGAGTTCGGATAGTTCCTTGATTATATTTTTCTTGATGGAAGGATCGAGAAATTGAGCTGTACGATTCACGTTCTTCCCTCCTTTAATAGGTTGTCGTCTACACTACTGTACCCATTAGGTGCGACAAGATAGGTCGGAGGGATCGTGAAAAAATTTTTTTTGAGCGAAAAGAGCCGAAAACCCCATGCATGTGAGGTTTTCGGCTCTTTTTATAGCGCTTATCGATTTTTATGCTGGTTTCAGTGATGACCCGTTCCCAAGTAGGCGGCCTCGACCTCTGGATTGGCCAGGAGTTCCTTCGACGGTCCCTCCATGATTACCCTTCCGGTCTGAAGGACGTAGGCCCTGTGGGACAGCATGAGAGCCTGTCTGGCGTTCTGTTCCACCAACAGGATGGTCATGCCACCCTCGTTTATCGTCTTGAGTTCCTTGAAAATGTCCTTTATCACTATGGGAGCCAGTCCCAGTGACGGTTCGTCCAGCAGGAGCACCCTTGGGGTCGACATGAGGGCCCTTCCTATGGCCAGCATCTGCTGTTCCCCGCCGGAGAGGGTTCCAGCGTACTGTTGCCGTCTTTCCTCCAGCCTGGGGAATAGCTCGAAGACATGGGCCAGGGTTCGGTGTATCTCCAGTCTGTCCTGTCTGGGAAAGGCGCCCATCATGAGGTTTTCCTCAACCGTCAGGGGTGCGAATACCTTTCGTCCCTCCGGAGAGAGGGACACTCCCTGGTGAACAACCTGAAAGCTTTTGCTGGAGAGAGGCTTGCCATCCAGGGATACCTCTCCGGCCTGTCTGGCCACGTCGCCCATAATGGCGTTCATCAAGGTGGATTTTCCGGCGCCGTTGGCCCCTATGACAGAGACGATCTCTCCCTCGTAAACGTCCAGGTCCACTCCTAGCAGCGCCTTTATGGCTCCATAGCTTACCTCCAGTCCTCTGACCGAGAGAAGCGGTTTCTTGCCGTCCATCATTCCACCTCCTCGCCGAGATAGGCCTTGAGGACCTCCGGGTTGCCCTGTATCTCCTCCGGCGGTCCCTCTGCTATGACGGCACCGAAGTTCAGACAGACCACGTGAGGACATATCTCCATCACCAGCTCCATGTGGTGCTCTATGACCAGTATGGTGAGGTCGAACTCCTTGTGTATTCCGACTATAAGGCCGTTCAGGGCCTGGACCTCCTCCGGGTTCATTCCCGCCGCGGGTTCGTCCAGCAGAAGAAGCTCGGGTCTGAGGGCCAGTGCTCTGGCTATCTCCAGCCTTCTCTGGTGCCCGTATGGAAGGGTTCCGGCCATCCTGTCGGCGTCTTTGGCCAGGTTTACCTTTTCCAGGTATTCCATGGCCTCGTCCCGAATGGTCTTTTCCGTCTTCTTCCACCGCCCCAGATGGGTGGCTGCTTCGAGGAAGGAGTAGCGGTGGTGTCTCTGTCCGGCGGTCATGACGTTTTCCAGCACTGTGGAGCCCTTGAAGAGCCTCAGGTTCTGGAATGTCCTGGCTATTCCCAGTCCGACCGCGTCGCAGGTTCTCAGCCCGTTGATCTCCTTGCCGTTCGAGACGATATGTCCCGAATCAAGGGGATAGACGCCGGTTATCAGGTTGAATATGGTGGTCTTTCCCGCGCCGTTGGGGCCTATGAGCCCGGCCAGCTCCCCTTTTTCCAGGGAGAACGACACGTCCCTGACGGCGTGTACGCCTCCGAAGAACTTATTGAGGTTGTCCAGTTCGAGTATGGCGGTCATGAGCGATCACCGCCTCTCCTGAAAAGTCGTTTCAAAAGGCCTCCTATCTCGTGCTGTCCCATCATTCCTTCGGGACGGAGGACCATAACCAGAACCAGAACCAGACCGTAGATTAGCATCCTGTACTGAGAGATAGGTCGGAACAGCTCGGTGACCATGGTTATGACCGTCGTTCCCAGGATACAGCCGCTCATGGAGCCCAGACCTCCGAAGACCACCACGGCGGTCATCTCGGTGGACTTGAGCATGTCGAACATCATGGGCTGTATGAAGGATATGAACCCGGCGTAGAGCCCTCCGGCCAGGCCACAGTAGAGGGCCGATATGGACAGGCTGGCTACCCTTATCTTGGCCACGTCGAATCCGAGAAGAGCCGCTGCGACGTGGTCGTCCCGACAGGCCTTGAGGGATCGGCCGAACCGTCCGTTTATAAGACAGAACGCCACTATCGCCATCACTATGAAAAACGACAGCGCCACAGGCAGTGTGGTGAAGGTGTCTATTCCGGCCAGACCTCTGGCTCCGTTGGTCAGGCTCTGCCAGTTTTCCAGTATGAGCCTTATGGATTCCGCCAGACCTATGGAGGCTATGGCGTAGTAGTCTCCCATGAGCTTCAAGGTGGGAAGTCCTATGAGATAGCCCACTACCATGGCGACTATTCCACCGGCCAGGACTGCCGGTAGCCAGGCGATGCCGTAGTCCAGCGTGAGTATGGCGGTTGTGTAGGAGCCCAGGGCCAGGTAGGCCGCGTGACCGAGGGTGAATATCCCGGTGAACCCCGTGAGGAGCGACACTCCCATGGCCGCTATGGCGTTTATGAGCAACAGTATGAAAATACCTTCGGCATACGCTGACATGGCTACACCTTCTCCTTGACGTCTTTGCCGAAGAGGCCGGTCGGACGGACTATGAGGGTTATGACAAGCAGCGAGAATACCACTAGGTCTCTGAGCTGACTGGACAGAAAACCAGCCGTGAGCATCTCCGAAAGCCCCAGGATCAGGCTGCCGACGACGGCTCCGGGAAGGGATCCAAGACCGCCTATGACCGCCGCCACGAAGGCCTTTATGGTGATCATTCCCAGCTGGGGGTACAGAGTGTAGCGGACGGAGAGGAATATTCCTCCCACAGCCGCCAGAAGCCCGGCGACGAAGAACACTATGGAGATCAGCTTGCTGGTGTTGACCCCCATCAATCCCGCTACCCTTAGGTCGCAGGCCGCCGCCCTGATCGCCAGTCCCCACTTCGTCTTGGTGAGGAAGAGCTGAAGCCCCCCCAGAAAGACGAATGCCGTCACCAGCGATATCAGGTCCAGTGCGCTGGTGGTGGCGTTTCCGAAGAGGTGAACCGGAGTCGTCGGTATGACAGGCGGCAGGGCTCTGAACCGTCCTCCCGCTACTATTACGAATATGTTTTCGATGACTATGTTCATGCCCATCGAGGCTATAAGAAGATAAAGGGTGACCGAGGTCCTCTCCCTTATGGGTTTATAGGTCAGTCTCTCGGTCGCTACGGCGGCGAACCCCGCTCCTATTAGGGCTCCGAATCCGGCTACCCAGATGTTGAACCCCGCCGAGTTCAGGGCGAAATAACAGAGATAGCCACCTATGATAAGAAAACCGCCGTGGGCGAAGTTGGAAAACATAAGTATGGAATAAACCAGAGAATAGCCGACGGCTATGAGGGCGTAGATGGAGCCCAGGGAAAGACCGTTGATTATCTGTTGTATCAGCGTTGCCACATTCCCAGCCTCCTCTCGTGAGGTCTTTATGAAAAAGCGGGTGTGCTCCCGGCACACCCGCCTCGGGATAAGCTTATTTCGCCGTTTTTATTCGGGCTTGATCTTCTTGAAGAACTGTCCCTTGCCGTCCTTGGCTATCAGGACTATGCCGTCCTTGTTGAGGGGGTTGTGGAACTCGTCCATAGTGATGGTGGCATGGTGAAGCTGTAGGTCCTTGGTATCGGCCAGGGCCTGGGCTATCTTCACCGAATCGGTCGAGTCGGCTCTGTCGATGGCGTCGAAGAGCCAATACATGGCGTCGTATCCGAGGATGCCGTTGACGAACTCTTTGCACTCGTCGTTGTACTTGGCCTCGTAGTCCTCGAAGAACTTGGCCATGTTGGGGTCGCTGGGGGAGACGTGGTTGATCCAGTAGGAGTTCTCCATCGACTTGCCGGCGATCTCCCACATGAACTCGGCGTAGCCGTCGCCGCCGACGAATACCAGGTCGTCCATGCCGAGCTCTCTGGCCTGCTTCATTATGAGGGCCATCTCCTTGCCCATGTTGGGAAGGACGAGTACGTCGGCTCCGGCCTCGCGGATCTTTGTGAGCTGGGCCCGGAAGTCCACGTCCTGAGCGCCCTTGAATGCCTCGTCAGCGACGGTCTCTCCTCCGTACTCCTCGAAGCTCTTTATGAAGAACTCCCGAAGTCCCTGGGCGTAGTCGCTGGCTATGTCGTAGAGCACCGCGGCCTTGGTCTTGCCGAGTTCCTTGGCGGCGAACCAGGCTATGAGCTTGCCCTGGTAGGGGTCGGTGAAGCATATTCTGAAGCTGTAGGGGCGAACCTTGCCCTTTCTGTCGACAGTTACCATCGGGTTGGTGGAGACGGTGCCGATCTGGGGAACCTCGGCCCTGTTGACCAGAGCCGCCGTGGCTATGTTTATGCCGCTGGCGTTGGCTCCGACTATGGCCGATACCTTGTCTTCCTCGAGAAGACGACGGACCGCGTTGACCGCGTCTTCCTGACGACCTCTGAAATCGTAGACGACCAGCTCGACCTTCCTGCCGTCGATACCGCCCTTGGCGTTGATCTCGTCTACGGCCAACTGCGCCGTGTTCTTCTCGGTCTGACCGTATGCTGCCCAGTCGCCGGTCAGAGCTGCCAGATACCCTATCTTGACTGTTTCCTCCGCCATGGCTCCGGCTGCCATTGTGCAGCAAAGAGCGACGGCCATACAGAGAACAAATAATTTCCTCAAGTTTACTCTCTCCCCTTTCTGATGATAAAGATACTTCAGAGTTTCACATAAAATATTGTACCAGATCCAAGGGGTGAAACAAAGCTCCGAAGGCTAATATTTCAGAAAGTTAAGAGGGCTCTTTCGAAAAAGAGCCCTCCAGTCTTCAATTCGTTCTTTTTTTCAGTTCAGAAAACGGGTTTCGTCAAAAGTATCTTATGGAGACCTCCTTGAGGTGTTTCTCCTCCAGCACCGTCGCCATGGCCTTTACTATGTTGCGTCTTATCTCTATCTCCACCGGCAGGGTGGGATCCTGGTGGGCTTCGTTTATCCTGGTTCCCACCACGAAGTTTATTACGTCGTTGTCCAGCAGCAGCCTGGCTAGTTCGGCCGCGGGGTTGGTTTCCCTCAGGCCTCTCTGGCTCTCCAGTATCTTCTTGGCCTCGGTCAGTGTGAGTATTCCCTCGGTTATGAGGTCCACTCCCTCCATGGAGGACCGGGGCGGAACTCCGGGGGACCAGCTCTCGAGGTCGGTCTCTATGGACTTGCCCAGCCTGCGGCCCACTATCTCCGCCGTGGTTCCGCCGCATATCACCTTGGTTCCCTCGAAATCCTTCAACGCGGCGGCGTACTCTCCGTCTCTGTCCTTCGAGAAGGGAGGCCCCGTAAGCAGGATGAGATTTCTGGGCCTTCGAAAGTACATCACGGCGCAGGTCATGTCGTCGCCGCTTCTCCTGGACGGCTCCTTGGAGATGGCCTCCTCCATGACTCTGACCGCCAGATCTCCGGCGGATATGTCCGGTCTTCGCCTTACCGTCTTCAGCACGAAGGAGCGACACCCCTCCTCTCCCCAGCCCAGGGGGTGGGAGTAGGTGCCCATTCCGGACTGGGTTATGCCGTCGGACATGATTATTATGCGGTCCTCCGGCTTGGTCAGTATCTCGGACATCCTTATCTTCCTGTCGTTCCACCTCGGAGACTCGACCTCCCGGTACGACAGGGGAAGGACCTCGCCGTCCCGGATCACTATGGAGGACGGGTTGTCCATCTCTATCATCCTGGTCCATCCCTTCAGGACGCTGTCCACCACGGTGAAGGTGGCGTAGCTTATCTTCCTGACCTGGCAGATCGGAAGGGCCTCCATCATTATCTCCGCCGAGTGGAGGAAGTCCATGTCGCTGGCGGCGAAGCGGAGGGCCATAGTGGCCGTCATGGAGGAAAGTATGTTTGCCTTCACCCCGCTGCCCAGTCCGTCCGAGAGCACCGATAGCACCCGGTTTTTATCGGCCATGCGGTGGCTTAGAAAGGAGTCTCCGCAGATACACTGCCCCTCCTTGGCCCTCTGTGCCACGTCCACCTCCAGAAAGAGAGGCCCGTTCAAGAGGTTCGCCCCCTGGATTTAGGGTCCGGGTCGCTCTCCGATCCGTAACCCTCGGCGATGTCCCTGAGAAGTATCTCGGTGTCCGCCATGTGCTCTCCCAGGCGGCAGGCTATCTCCTGCACGGTCGCCAGGTTCTTCCTTATGACCTCGTTGGCCCTGTGGGCTATCTGGTCTCTTCGTATCTCTCGGCGGGTGACGTCCAGTATCACCGCTCCCACCGTCAGATGAGGCTCTATGGAGAATACCGTTATCTCGAAGAGTTTTTCCCCGGCCCTGAAATGGTCGTAGTGGACGTCCTCGTCGGTGTCCAGCACTCCCTCGACCAGATGGGCGAAGGCCGGGGCTATCCGGGCCAGTCTCGCTCCCTTGAGGCCGTCGGAAAGGTCGTAAAGGCTTTCCGTCTCGGGGCCCATCAGGTTGGCGAACCTCTCGTTGCACTCCACTATGCTCAGATCGTGGTCAACTATGACGACGCCGGAGGGCATGCTCCTGAGGAGGGCGTTGGCCTTCTTCTGGGCCTTCTTCCTCATGTAGGAAACGCACATGGTGACCTCCGCCCGTCCCAGCACCAGGGCCTTCGCCATGGCACGGCAGGTGTCGTAACCGCAGCCGCCGCAGTTCAGCTCGTCCTCCTCGGAGGTCTTGCCTATCATCCTGAGGGCCAGCTTTATCTGTTCCTCCGTCACGTTTCCCTCGTCCGATCCCTGAGGTAGGTAGGGCTCGTCCACCGGCACCGAGACCATGCGGGTAGGGGCCTTCTCCAGAGGTCCGGCGAAGTCCTTGACGTTCATCCATCTAGACAGGCTGGAATGGCTTTTCTGAGAGCCCGGGCCGTTGATGCACCCTCCCGGACAGGCCAGACACTCCATGAAAACCGGAACGGAAAAGCCCCTGGGATCTACCTTGTCCAGAGCCCTCTGAAGGGAGTTCATCCCGGATATGGTCAGGAAACGGACATCGGGAAACTCTCCCGATGCCTTTATGGTCTCTATCATTCCGCCCTCTATAGGATAGTGGGTCCCCTCGTCGGCCTTGATCGGGAAGAATTCCTCCGGCCCGTCCTCGATGCGATCCAGGTCTATGCCCTTCTCCTCCAGCCAGGACCTCAGGTCCTTGAACGTCAGGGAGCAGGCCAGAATGTCGCCGTGACCGTCGGCCTCGACCTTCTTGGCTATACAGGGACCGAAGAACACTATAGGGGCGTCCGGTCCGGCGGCCTGCCGGATCAGCTTGCAGTGGGCCAGAAGGGGCGACAGCACCGGGGTGAGGCATTTTGTAAGGTGGGGAAGATACCGTCTGACGTACTCCACCGCGCTGGGGCAGGCGGTGGACAGATACAACCCCGGTCCGGCGTCCCTGAGAAACTCCGCCAGAGAGGCCGTCACTTCCTGGGCTCCCAGGGCGGTCTCCCCGATCTCTGCGAAACCCAGGGCCTTCAGGGCACGGATCATCTTTCCCGGAGACACGTCGGGAAACTCGCCCACCCAGGATGGAGCTATGGAAACGTACACCGGTTTTCCCGATCTCAGAAGCCTCTCCGCCTCTGGCCTGTCGTCCCTTATCCTCTTCGCCCCTACCGGGCATATCTCGACGCATCTTCCGCAGAGGACGCAGTGGTCCGATATCTCCTGGGCGTGTCCGTTCTCGATCTTTATTGCCTTTACCGGACAGGCCCGGACGCACTTGTAGCAGTCCTGGCAGTCGTTTTTGACCGTGTATATGGGGAAAGTTTTGGGATCCGCGGCTACAGGGGTCATGGTTTAGATCCTCCTAGAAGGGTCTCCTCCAGGATGGAAAGGATATTTTCCCTCTTAACCCCGTTGAAAAGCCTTCCGTCCACGGTTATGTTGGGGCCTTTAAGGCATTCTCCCTCGCATCTGCTGCCCTTCAGCAGGACCTGGTCTTCCAGGTCGTTGTCCTTCAGAAAGGTCTTTATCTCCTGGAGGTTTTCTTGATTTCCTCTGGAGAAGCAGGAACTGCCCATGCAAATCACTATGGTGTGGCTGGTCACCGCCCGACTCCCCTTTCCCCTTATCGATCGGATTCCTTCTAGCTCAACGACCTAACTGCCGAGGCTATCTTTTTCAGCCCCTCTTGCAGTATGGACCTCGGAGTGGCGATATTCAACCTGGCGAAGCCCTCTCCCCCCTTGCCGAACATGGCCCCGCTGTTCATGGCCACCCCGGCGTTAATGAGAAACTCGTGCAGCTCCTCCGGAGACATGCTCAGGGCTCTGAAGTCCACCAGAGGCACGTAGGTTCCCTCGGGACGCACCAGCTTGACGGAGGGGATCTCCCTGGTGAGGAATTCCTCTATCATGTCCAGGCTGCCCTCCAGGTAGTCGAGCAGTTCGTCCAGCCAGGGACCGCCGTGTCTGTAGGCCGCCTCGAAGGCCGGTATGGACATGCAGGATCCGCCCCCGACGTGGACCGAATCCAGTACCGAGTTGAACTTCTCCCTCAGCTTCTCGTTCGGGATGACCACGGCCGAGGCCTTGAAGCCCGCTATGTTGAAGGTTTTGCTGGGAGCCATGAAGACGGCGCATTTTTCCTTTATCTCAGGGGAGACGGTAGCTATCGGACGGTGGACATGGCCTTTGTAGATCACGTCGCAGTGGATCTCGTCGCTCACAAGCACGACGTCGTGTTCGACGCAGAGATCCGCCACTGCTCTGAGCTCCTCCTCGGTCCAGACCCTGCCCGCCGGATTGTGGGGGTTGCACAGGATCATCATCCTCGCCCCGTCGAGCTTCTTCTCCAGGTCCTCCAGATCCATGGTGAAGCGGCCGTTTTCGTATTTAAGCGGACTGGTCAGGGGGGTCCTGGCGTTGAGCCGTATTTCCTCCTCGAAGTGATGGTACACTGGGGGCTGGATAACGACCTTGTCGCCCGGCTCGGTGAAGGCCATCAGGGAAAGGCCCATGGCGGTGACGATTCCGGGAGAATGGGTTATCCAGTCTTTCTCTATCTCCCAGCCGTGTCTCTTGCCGACCCAGTCTCTGAAGGCGTCGTACCAGCTGTCGGGATAGCGGGTGTAGCCGAATATGCCGTGTTCCACCCGGTCTCTGAGGGCGTCTATTATCTCCGAAGGGGCCTTGAAGTCCATGTCCGCAACCCAAAGAGGGGTGAGATCCCTGCTGCCGAAGGTGTCCTCGAGGCCGTCCCATTTCTCGCAGTCGGTGCCCCGTCGTTCTATGATTTCGTCGAAGTCGTATTTTTTCATCTTTTGTCAGCTCCTTTGATCCGTGGTGCCTTTCTCTTTGCCTCACGGAGAGCCATTATATCTCGAAAATAGCTAAACCGAGTTTTTTTGTATCGCTTTAGGGGATTTTCCCTTAGAATATGCTGGGTTTTTTTGTGTCGTAATTATTTCAATCGGGGGATTGGTAGACGTGAGTACGGCGAATTTTTTCCAGATTCTGGGAGGAATAGGACTGTTTCTCTACGGCATAAAGCTGATGAGCGACGCCCTTCAGGATCTGGCGGGCGACAGACTCAGACAGCTTATAGCCTCCTTGACTAGCACTCCTGTCAAGGGTGTCATAATAGGAGCTTTGGTGACGGTCCTTATCCAGAGCAGCAGTGGAACCACCGTCATGGCGGTCAGCTTCGTTCAGGCCGGTCTGATGACCTTGAAGCAGGCGGTCGGGGTGATAATGGGGGCCAACGTAGGCACCACCGTTACGGCCCAGCTCATAGCCTTCAAGATAAAGGACTACGCCCTTCCCATAGTGGGAGTCGGTATGATTCTGGCGGTTTTCGGAAAGAGCAAGAGGCAGAAGTATCTGGGGAACGGTCTGGTGGGGTTCGGCCTGCTCTTTCTCGGCATGACTACCATGGAGGACTCTATGAAATTTCTCCGTGGCCGTCAGGACATATTTCTGGCCTTCGGACACAACCCGTTTCTCGGCATATTGGCCGGTACCGGGCTTACCATGCTGGTACAGTCCAGCTCCGCCACCGTCGGCCTGACAATCGCAATGGCGGTTCAGGGTCTGCTTCCCCTGGATTCGGCGATTCCCATACTTATGGGGGACAATCTGGGAACCACCATAACTGCCATCTTGGCATCCTTCGGCGCCAGCCGCTCGGCCAAACAGGCGGCGGCGTCTCACGTGCTGTTCAACCTGCTGGGGGTGTGTATCTTCCTGGCCGCCATGCCTCTATTCAAGCACGTGGTGCTGTCCACCTCCCACGATATAGCAAGGCAGATAGCCAACGCCCACACCCTTTTCAACGTCACCAACACACTGATATTCCTGCCCTTCACCACGCCCTTCGTGGCCCTGATAAAGAGGATAATACCCTCCGACGCCAAGGAGATGGAATCGGGCCCGCTCTATCTGGACTCTAAGCTCATATCCGCCGCTCCCGCTGCCGCGGCCGACGCGGTCCGAAAGGAAGTCCTTCGGCTCGGACACATCGCCCTGGATATGCTGGGAGACGTCCACAAGGCCTTCGTGGAGGACGATCCCAAGATGATAGACCAGGTCAACCAGACGGAGAAGATAGTCAACGAGATGACCCACAGGATCGCCAACTACGCCTCGGAGCTCTGGGAGCATCACGTCTCCAGCGACCTGTCCCAGGTGCTGTCCTCCTACGTCAACGGCCTGGGGGATATAGAGAGGATAGGCGACCACGCACAGAATCTCATCGAGATGTACGAGTACAAGAGAGAGCACAAACTGTTCTTCTCCGAGACTGGAATGGCCGAGTTCGAGCAGATGTACGATCTGGTGAGACGCTCCCTCTCCCTCAGCCTGGAGGCCATAGAGAAGGAGGACCTGGCCAAGGCCAACGAGGTGGCCGAGGTCCTGGAGGAGGAGATCGACGAGATGGAGCAGAGGCTCCGCAAGAGCCACATACACCGTCTGAACGAGGGAACCTGCTCCCCCTCCGCCGGAGTGGTCTTCATAGATATTCTCAGCAATTTCGAGAGGATAGGGGATCACGCCCACAACCTGTCACTCATAGTGAGGGACATGCACAGGCTCCACCACGGAGAGGCCTAGGCCGACTCCGTCCTGTTCCGTCCCGATTCCTTGGCCCTGTAGAGAGCCTGATCCGCCCTGGCGATGGTGGTCTCTCTGGACTCTCCGGGGTGGTGCTCCGCCACTCCCAGGCTGACCGTGATCGGTAAGACAACGTCTCCGTCCTCGTAGGGGGACGCCTCGACGGCCCGGCGGATCTTCTCCGCGGTCTTGACGGCGTCTCCCTTTTTTCTGCCCTTGAGAAGGACGATGAATTCCTCTCCGCCCCAACGTCCGCAGACATCGTCCGGCCCTATGGCTTTAGTCACCACGTCGCACACGTGTCCCAGAACCCTGTCTCCCATCAGGTGACCGTAGGTGTCGTTGACGTGTTTGAAGTGGTCTATGTCCATCATGGTCACGGAACACTGGCCTTCGAATTTTTCCAGAAGATGAGCGAAAGCCAGGTCGAATGCCCGGCGGTTCCACATGCCGGTCAGCTCGTCCACCGAGGCCAGCCTCTCGACCCTCCGCTCGTAGTTTCTGACTATCAGGGCGACCAGGGAGGTTACGACGAGGGTTATGAGCCCTCCTACCAAGATGTTTATGGCCAGGGTGTGCCTTATTGCTTTCGTTACGTCGTCTTCGTTCTGCTCTACGAACAGATACCAGTCGAACTCGGGGATGTAGCGGCTGTCCAGGTGAATGGTGTGCCCCTTCCGATCGAAGGTCCTGGAGATGGGAACGTCTTCCCTTCTGGACAGGATCTCCCTGGCCATTTCGTTCCTCTCCAGACGGTCGAACAGGGTCTTTCTGCCGTCGGTTCCGTCGTCCGAAGCACGTAGGGTTATGGTCCCCTCTCCATCGGTGAAGTAGATCTCCCGGTCGTACCTCTCTCTGTACTGGGCTATCAGCTTGGTCACAGCGTTGACCGTCAGGCCTATTCCCGTGGCTCCGATGAAATTGCCGTCGTAGTCGAAGACCTTGTAGTTTATGAATATCGTCATGGTGTCGTCGTTGGCCATGTCTATGTCGACGTTTATCTCGTAGGGGTTCCCCATCTTCTTGACCCTGTAGAACCACACGTCTCTCTCTGCGTCGGGAGATACCCTCTTCAGTATTCCGTCGGCATGATAATAGATCTCCGTTTTATTGGAGACGAAAAAGGCGGTTATGGCGTCGAACTTGATCTGTATCTCCTTTAGGTAGCGGGTCATCCTGTAGGGATCTCTCTCTCCGTCCAGCACCCAGTCCCTCACGAAGGTGTCGTGGGCCATGGAGGAGGATATGAATACGGGTATCAGGAGGTCTCTTCGTATCTCCGAGTAGACAGTATCTCCCGTCAAGGGAAGGTCGTTGTTGACGATCTCCTTTCTCAATGAGTACAGAGATACGGTGTAGTTGGCGACGCTGGTGGCGACGAAGCCAAGAAATAACAGCAGGGCCGCCAGGATCAGGTGCTTCTTGTCGGTGATACGATTCATGAAATCACGAGACCTCCGCTTTTTGACTATTCTATATGCCCAGGTTCATGGATATCCTGGAGCAGATGTCCTTGAGCTCCGGAATGAGCTCCTCTATGGCTTTCTCGTCCAACCTTACTGTTGGGGCCGCCACGGAAAGGCAGCCGAATATCCTGTGGGGTGGCTCGAATATTGGAACCGCCACGGAGATGACCCCTTCCTCTCTCTCTCCGTGGCTTATAGCGTAACCCCTTTCCCTTATGGACGCCAGCTCCGACAGAAACGATTCCCGGTCCGTTATGGTCGCTCCCGTTATGGGGTAGGCCTTCTCTATCTCATTCAGAACATAGGTTTCGTCCGAATAGGCCAGGATGCACTTTCCTCCGGCACCGGCCCAGAGGGGGAAGCGGTCTCCGACCCTAACCACGCATGACATGAATAGCAGGCTTTCCACGTGTTCGTAACATACCCTGTAGTCGTTTTCCAGGACGTAGAGGGTAACAGCCTCCTTGGTCTTGTCCCTTATCCGTTTCATCAGAGGGTAGGCATGTTTCACCACCGATATGTTGTCCTTGGCCAGAAAACCGTAATGGTAGAGCTTCGGCCCCAGGCAGTAGGACTTATCCCTGTCGTTCCTATGGAGAAGTTTAAGGGCGACCAGTGAATTGAGCAATCTGGAGACGGTGCTGGTGGAGAGATCGACCCTCTCCGAGAGTTCCTTTAACGTTAAATGGGTGTCGTCAAGGGTGAAGCAGTCCAGAATGGATATCGCCCTGTCCAGAACCCTTACGGATTTTTCGTTGCCTTCTTTTATGATAAACCCCTCCCATATGACCTTTATCCCGCTCTTTCCTGTGCTTAGCCTCGTTTTGTCCGGAACGTTACGATCCTAAACGTCGATTTCGGAAAGATCAAGCGGATAGCTTTTGAAAAAGTGCGCGAATTCCTTGACATGGAGAAAAGACTGATGTATGTTTCAAGTATATTCCATTGAGCAGTATCTATTGCCATGTGGTGGGATTTTAGGGCGAATCTCAGTCTATGTAAAGCCCTTTCGCACGATTTTCCCGACGAGGTTCTAGTTCGGGAAGTACGGCAAGTAACCAAAGTTCAGGAGGAGATCCCATTGAACAGAGATTTGGTAGCTTTTCAATTAGTTCGTTTTCTTGAGTCCCGAGGGGTGGAGAAGGTCTTCGGCCTGTGCGGCCACACGGTCATAGGTCTCCTGGACGCTTTCAGGGAGAGCGAGCGGATCGAGTACATCTCGGTTCGGCACGAGCAGATAGCGGCCCACGCCGCCGACGGTTACTCCAGGGGCAAGAATAAGGGAGTTCCGGGAGTCCTCATGACCCATCTCGGGCCTGGACTGACCAACGCCACCACCGGGGTGGCCGAGGCCGGGCTGAACTCCATTCCCATGGTCGTCATAGCGGGAGACGTCCCCAGCAGCTACTACGGTCGTCATCCCCATCAGGAAGTGAATATGCACGGCGACGCGACCCAGTTCGAAATATACAAGCCCTTCGTCAAGAGGGCCTGGAGGGTCGACCGCCCCGAGCTCCTGCCGGAGATAATGGACAAGGCCTTCCGCCTTGCCGTCACAGGCCGTCCCGGTCCGGTGCTGGTGTCGATACCTATGGATATCTTCTCCATGGAGCTGGACGTTAAGTTCTTCCAGCGTCGCTACGACAACATGCCCGAGCTGCCCAAGCCGGGGATGGACGTCTCCGACGCCGAGAGGATAGCCCGCATGTTGGGCGAAGCCAAGAACCCCATACTCTACCCCGGCGGAGGGGTAATATCCAGCGGGGCCTCAAGGGCCCTAACCGAGCTGGCGGAGCATCTTACCGTTCCCGTACTCTACACCCTTATGGGCAAGGGATCCATCTCGGACGATCACCCCATGGCGGTAGGTATGACCGGCTTCTGGGGAACCGAGTTCAACAACTCCATGGCGATGAAGGCCGACGTCATGATGGCGGTCGGTACCCGCCTTTCCGAGGCCGATTGCAGCTCCTGGTACAGAGACGAGACATTCAACATCCCTCCGACGAAACTCGTCCACATAGATATAAACCAGGAAGAGATCGGACGCAACTACAAGACCGAGATAGGCGCCATCTGCGACGCCAAGAAGGCCCTCGAAGCCATTCTCGACGCAGCCAGGAGGATATATCCCGATGGAGTGAAGAGACCGGGACTGGCCGAGTCGATCTCCGAGTCCAAGAACGCCTACCGGGCGTCTCTGATGGAGGCTCAGACCTCCGGACAGTTCCCCATGAGGCCGGAGAGAATCCTGGCAGACCTTCGTGAGGCCCTTCCCAAAGACGGCTATGTGGTAGCCGACGTCGGCTGGAACAAAAACGGAGTCGGCCAGCAGTTCCCCATATACGAGGCGGGAACCTTCGTGGCTCCCGGCGGGCTATGCACCATGGGATACGGTCCCTCCGCCGCTTTGGGGGTCAAGGTGGCCTGTCCGGACAAGAAGGTGGTCGCTCTCATCGGCGACGGAGGAATGGGGACCAACGTTTCGCCTCTGGCCACAGCTGCGGAGAAGAACATAGCCGTGGTATGGGTGGTCATGAACAACTGCGCCTTCGGAACCATAGCTGGACTGGAATATCAGCACTACGAGCACCAGTTCGGAACCCTTTTCACCAGAGAAGGCGAGCCCTACTCTCCCGACTTCGCCGCCATAGCCAGAGCCTACGGCGTAGAGGGCGAGAAGGTCGAGTCTGCCGAGGACTTCAAGCCCGCCCTGGAGAGGGCCCTGGCATCCAACAAGCCCTATCTCATTGACGTCAGCATGGAGAACGCCCCGGTGGTCACAGCCGGATGTTGGAATATAAACGATATCTACGTCAAGAGAGGCGGCAGCAAACCCGGAAGGGTGTGGGAATGATGGTCCGTCCTCTTCCCGGAAAGCCCTTGAAGGTCCGAAACGCCCTGTTGGGCGGAGAGGTTCCCCTGGTATGCGTCCCCCTGGTCGGCTCGACCGGGGAGGACGTCATGGCGGAGGTGGAGAACCTTTCCTCCATAAACCCGGACATCATAGAGCTGCGAATAGACGCCTGGGACGTGGTCGAGGATCTTGACTCGTCGATGGACCTACTTCGCAAGGTACGCTCCGCCGTGGGAGATCTTCCCATCATCCTCACCTGTCGCGGACACTGGGAGGGCGGTATCAAGGAGGTGTCCGAGTCGGCCAAGGACAGCATATACAGAGGGGCGATCTCGGAGAGGCTGGTCGAGCTGGTGGACAAGGAACTCACCTACGGCTACGAGAAGCTCTCGGAGGTCAAGGCCCTGGCGGAGAAGGCGGGAATAGGACTTATAGTCTCCTATCACGACTTCGACCGGACCCCCTCTCTCTCCTTCATCTACTCTCAGTTGGCTACCCAGATCCGTTTCGGCGCCGACGTCGCCAAGGTGGCACTGATGCCGAGATCGGAGGAGGACGTTCTGAAGGTGTTCGAGGCCACCCTGGCTGTTCGCAGGGACTTCCCCGACGTTCCCCTGATAACCATGTCCATGGGAGCTCTGGGACAGGTCAGCCGTCTGGCTGGAGGGCTTTACGGATCGGACCTCACATTCGCGGTCGGAAGCGCCGAGTCCGCCCCGGGACAGATCCCGGTGGAGCGGATGCGCGGGGCCTTCGATCTACTTTACCGTTAGTCGAGGAGGCAAAAAAGAAGATGGCACACAGGTATTCTCTGGCTCAGCTTACCGTTCTCGGATGGGCTCCACCCGAGATGATCTACAACGCCCACACCCTGGGTTACGACTGCGTCGGGATAAGGTCCATAACCATGGGGGTCAAGGGCGAGAACGACTACGACATCTACAGAAACAGGGAGATGTTCGACCTGACCCGCAGGGCTATGGACGAGACCGGGGTGGTCATAAACGATATCGAGCTGGCCAAGATAGCCGACGGAGTTGACGTCCGAAACTACGAGGGCCCCTTCGAGGCCGCGGCGGAGCTGGGAGTAAAGAACGTCATAAGCAGCATATGGACCGACAAAAAAGACTTCTATCTGGATCAGTTCGCCACTCTGTGCGATCTGGCCAAGCAATACGGCATCACGGTGAATTTGGAGTTCGTCACCTGGGCGTCGATCCGCACCCTTAAGGAGACCAGAGAGGTCCTAGACACGGTCAAGAGGGACAACGCCGGGATCATGGTAGACACCCTTCATCTGTACAGGTCCAGGGTGGACCCGGCGGAGCTGGACGACTGCCCTAAGGAGCTATTCCACATGGCCCATATCTGCGACGGCCCGGCGGAGATCCCCGACTGGGACGACAAGGAAAGCCTGATACACACCGGAAGGGATGAACGCTACTACGTGGGCGAAGGTGCCATCGACATAGCCGACATAGTCCGCCGTCTTCCGGACGACGTGGTCCTGTCCATAGAGCTACCCCATCTTAAGAGAGAGGGAAGCTGGGGATCGATGGAACACGCCAAGCGCTGTCTGTCTACTGCCAAGGACTACATGGTCGAAAACGGAATTTTATAGATTAAAAATTTACTATTGCAAGGAGAGATTTGTTATGGCTAGTAAAGAGATAACTCCGGAACAGCTCGAGGTGCTGGAGAAACTTGTAGAGAAGGCCCGCCGGGTCCAGGGAATTATAGAGAACTACGATCAGGAGAGGGTCGACCGCATGTGCCGCGCCGTCGCCTGGGCAGCGGGAAATCCGGAGAACTTCGACAGACTCGGCAAGATGGGAGTCGAGGAGAGCGGAGCGGGAGACTGGAACGGACGTTACGGCAAGAGACACAAGATCCTAGGAGTTCTAAGGGACGCTCTGAGACAGAAGAGCGTTGGAATGGTGGAGTTCAACCCCGAGAAGGGACTGGCCCGCTACGCTAAACCGGCGGGATTGATAGTGTCCCTCATCCCCATGACGAATCCGGAGCTCACCCCTATCGTTACCGCAATCTACGCTCTCAAGGCCAGAGATGTGGTCATATTCTCGCCCCATCCCAGAACCAAGAAAACCACCTTCGAGGTCGTCCGTCTGATGAGAGAGGCCCTCAAGGCCATAGGCGAGCCGGAGGACTTCCTCCAGTGCGTCGAGTCTCCCAACATGGCCATGGTGAACAAGATCATGACCATGGGGGATCTTATAATGGCTACGGGAGGCCCCGCCATGACCAAGGCTGCCCACAGCTCGGGCAAGCCAGCCTACTGTTCCGGCGCCGGAAACGCCACCATGATCTTCGACGAGACAACCGACGTCGAGATAGCCGCCAGGAACACCAGGATCAGCAAGACATCCGATTTCGGCTCCGGATGTTCCGCCGACGGGAACCTGGTTATCTACGGCGGGATATACGACGCCATGGTAGAGGCCCTGAAGAAAGAAGGGGGCTATCTGGCCACCGACGAGCAGAGGGAGATGCTGAAGAAGGCCATGTGGGACGAGGAAGGCCACCGCATAGTAGCGACCGTCGCCGTGGCTCCTCAGAAGCTGGCCAAGGCCGCCGGTTTCGAGATCCCGGAGGACCGCAAGTTCATAATGGTCGTCGGCGACGGAATCGGCAAGGAGCATAAGTTCTCCGGAGAGAAGCTTACCACCCTGCTGACATTGCATCGTTACGAAGGCGAGTTCGAGAACGCCCTGAAGATGATGGACGAGATCTACAAGGTCGGAGGCAGAGGCCATTCCTGCGGGATCTACAGCCACGACGACGACCATATCGACCGTCTTGCCCTGAGGGCTCCCGTCACCCGCATAATGGTCCGTCAGCCTCAGTCCAAGGCCAACGCCGGCAGTGCCGAGAACGGCATGCCCATGACCTCCAGTATGGGATGCGGCGTATGGGGCGGCAACATGGTGTCGGAAAACATCTCACTGAAGCACTATATGCAGAGTACCTGGGTGGCTCGTCCCATAATGAAGGACCAGCCCGACGAAGCGATACTCTTCGGGGAGTTCTTCGATCCCTCGAAAAAGAAACCGCAGTAAAACGGCAAAGTGAGGTAAGACGTAACTTTTTCCTGTTGATAGCATTATGCGTATCCTTTTCAGTAAGAGAATATGAAAATGAATCGGAGGACATTAATCATGAGACGTTTGCTTGCGCTTATGACGGTTTTTTGCAGCCTTGGGGTGTTCTTGGTTGCACCAGCTTTTGCCGATTACCCGGATAAGAACATCAACGGATATATCTCTTGGGGTGCCGGTGGAGGTACGGACAACGCTTCCAGAGCTCTGACGCCTCTAGTGGAGAAGATCATAGGTGGAAAGATCATACTTCAGAACAAACCGGGGGCGGCCGGAGCTTTGGCTACGACCCTGGTGGCCAATATGCCGGCGGATGGCTATTCCATTCTCTACAATGCGGAAGGTCCGGCGCTTTACAAGGTATTGGGATTGGGCAAATACGATTACAACGACTTCGATACCCTCTGTCTTATGGTCTTCGGTGTGGATGTCATATGCGTCAACCCCAATACTCCGTATCAGACCCTTCAGGATCTTATCGAAGCGGCCAAGGAAAACGAGGGAAAGATAAAGATGGCTTCCACCGGTACCGGCGGGATTCCATTCGTCATAGCCTCCATGCTTAGAGCTATGAAGGACGTCGAGTTCAACCTGGTCGGATTCGACGGCGACGGTTCCGGAATGGCGGCGTTGCTCGGCGGTCACGTCGAGGCCATGCCTATCAGCATGATGGGAGCGGGCACGGTGGATCTTATAAAGACCGGAAAGCTTCGTGCTCTTGCGGTCATAAACGACGAGAGGGTAGAGCAGTTACCGGATGTCCCTGCTATAACCGAGATCTATCCCGAGTTCTCCAAATATCTGCCGATAGGTCACTTCTACGGCGCTTTCGTCAAAAAGGGAACCCCTCAGCCCATAGTGGACGAGTTGAAAGCGGCTTATATGAAGGCTGTTAAAGATCCTGCATTCGTAGAGTTCATCAAGAGGCTTAACGGGATCCAACTTGCCCTTTCCGGCGAGGAAGCGGATAAATTCCTCAAAAAAAATCAGTCTAACGTTACCTGGCTTTTGGAGGAGGCCGGAGTTACAAAGGTGTCTCCCGCCGAACTGGGTATACCGAAGCCATAATTTAATCGATTATGTAGCGTAGCTGTCTCCTTTTTTCGAGGGGACAGCTACATCGGAAAGGAGTTTTTAAATTCCATGCAGGAACAGTCCAATTCAAACGAAAGAAGACCCGGAGAGATAGGTTTCGCCTTTTTGTTTATCCTTTTCGGGGCTCTCGGATTCTATTTCGCCTTGGATATGACCAGCGGTAAGTATTCTTCTCCTTCGGTAGCTCCCAAGATAGCTTCCTCGGTGATAATGCTGATGGGGACCATCGAACTTTGGAAGGGATCTAGAAAACAGGGGAAGGGTGTGAATGCTGGTAATCTCTTCTCCTTCCTGTTCACCCGGGAGATACTTTTCGTTCTTGTGTTGTTGGCTCTTTATTCGTTTTTTCTTCCGATATTGCATTTCCCACTGGCATCATTTCTGTTTCTTTTTCTTTCCCTACTGTATCTGCACCATTGGAAAAAGATAGGTCTTTGCTCCGCTATATCGTTGGGGACCGTGGTCGTTCTGGTAGGAGTGTTCAAGTATGTTTTTCAGGTTATGTTGCCTTAGCGGCCTCGACCTGTCGTCGTTTAACTGACTTAGAGAAGGAGAGAAACAAATGGAACAACTGCACGGTTTTATAGCGCCTTTTCTGAATCCGCAGATGATAGCCCTGGTCTGGATAGGCGTGATGGCGGGAGTGTGGGTCGGGGCTGTCCCCGGTCTGTCCGTCACAATGGCCAGCGCCCTTCTGATTTCCTTTACCTTCCCCTGGCAGCTTAACAGCGCATTGGCGTTGATATGCGGAGTTTTCGTCGGCGGTGTCTACGGAGGAGCCATTACGTCTATTCTCCTAAATATTCCCGGGGCACCAGCGGCGATAGCGGCAGGCTTCGACGGACACCCTCTGGCCAAGAAGGGCGAGGCGGGCCGAACTATCGGATTGGTGACCACGGTGTCTATATTCGGAGGCCTTTTGGGTATCGCCATTCTTGCGGTGGCAGCCCCCTTGGTAGCAAGCTTCGCCTTGAAAGTGGCTCCCAGAGACTACTTCCTGTTGGCTCTAATGGGGCTTCTTCTTATCGGAAGCATCGGCAGCGGTGATCCGGTCAAAGGGGTTCTGGCCGGGGCAGTTGGGGTTCTTCTCAGTATGGTAGGGATGGATCCCTCTACCGGCGAACTGAGATATACGTTTGGCAACGTTTACCTGATGGCAGGTATCAATTTCGTCACGGCCATGATAGGCCTTTTCGGAGTTTCGGAGGTCTTGTTTCAGCTGAGAGACCCTCATAAGACGGCGGTAAAGCAGAGGCTCGATAAAATTGTCCCTGATCTCAAGACTTTCTTTAAACACCTTCCTCTTGCTCTAAGATCCGGTCTGTTAGGGGTCTGGATAGGGGCTCTTCCGGGAACGGGTGGGGACGTGGCAGCGTTGCTTGCCTACGATCAGGCCAAGCGATCGGTTAAAAATCCTGAATGTCCTTTTGGAGAAGGAGCTATAGAGGGGGTAATCGCCCCTGAATCGGCGAACAAGGGGGCTATCGGCGGGGCTTTCATTCCTATGTTGACCTTGGGAATACCCGGTGATGCCGTCACCGCCATCATAATAGGAGCTCTTTTCATTCACGGTTTGAAGCCTGGACCGATGCTCATGATAGAAAATCCGGACATATTTTGGACGATAATATCGCTGCTCTTGATGGGAAACATAGCTCTACTCGTAATAGGACTTATGAGCGTCAAGATGTTCAGCAAAATCATAGAGGTACCCAAAAGGATAATTCTACCGGTGGTGGTTATCCTGTCGATAATAGGGACCTATTCCATACAGAACAGTCTGGTTGACGTTTTTTGGATGATAGGTTTCGGTGTTTTGGGATATTTCATGAGAGCCTACGATTACAGTACGGCGCCTATGGTGCTGGGGATAATTCTAGGCCCTTTGCTGGACTCGAATTACAGAAGGGCGATGCAATCCGTGGGAGAAGAACTCCTTCCTTTTTTCATGGATTTCGTCAGAAATCCTCTCTCTCTATTTCTCACCCTTTGTATCGTCTACCTGGTGATATCCCAGACTTCTTGGTGGAGAAATTGGCGTTGTAAGAAAACGATGTCGGCTCAAGAGGTGTCGTTGTTAGATTGATTTTGTATAAAATATAACTAAAGAAGGGTGTTGCTATCATGCTTAAAGAAAAGACTTTCTGGGCCGACACGGAGTTCTTCGGCCTTCTGGGTAGCCCGGTAAGAAAATCGCTTTCTCCGGCCATGCACAATTCCAACTTCAAATCCCTGGGAATGAACGCAGTGTACACCCCCTACGAGGTGACCGCGGAGGAACTTCCAAAGGTTGTTCCGGCGCTGGGAGCCATGCGTTTCAAGGGGCTCAACGTCACCATGCCTCTCAAGCAGGAGATAATAAAATACCTTGACGAGCTGGACGAGATCGCCTCTCTCTGTAACGCCGTCAACACCGTCTATTGGAAGGACGGCAAGCTATGTGGATCCAACACCGACGGAGTCGGATTCGTCCACGGGCTGAAGGAACAGGGAAGATACGATCCCACCGGCAAACACTGCCTTCTCTTCGGAGCCGGAGGAGCCGCTAGAGGAGTTGCCTTCGCCCTTTGCGCTGCCGGGATCAGCTCCATAACCCTTTGGGGAAGAGCGTCGGGATACGAGAAAATTCAGAAGCTGGCCAGCGACCTGAACTCCTATCGGGTCGGGGTCTGTAAGGTGCAGTCCACCGAGGCGGGGGATATACCGAACCTTCTCAAGGAAAACGAGCTGGTCATAAACGGAACTTCCGTCGGGATGGCCCCCAACACCGACGCCACGGTCTTCGACACCTCCTATCTGGAAAGCCGTCACATGGTGTGCGATCTCGTCTACGTTCCTCACGATACAAAGATGCTCCGTGAAGCCGAGGCCAAAGGAGCCAGGACCCTGATGGGATACTGGATGACCATCTGGCAGGGCGCGGAGGCCTTCCGCCGCTGGACCGGTGGAAAGGAGCCCGACGTGGAGATCATGACCAAGACCATGTTGGAGCATCTGACCAGAAAAGAGGGATAGCCATGTCCTCTCCATCTCTTCCCCGCGAGGTCGTCATCTGCGAGGTAGGCCCCAGGGACGGACTTCAGAACGAGAGCACCCTTCTGTCCGTGGAGAACAAGCTGGCCCTGATAGAGGGAATAATCGACGCCGGGGCCAAGAGCATCGAGGTCGGGTCCTTCGTCCATCCCAAGGCGGTTCCCTCCATGGCCGATACCGACGAGGTAGTCAAAAGGCTCAGGAAGATCGACGGAGTCGAGTACAGAGGTCTGGCCCTCAACTTCAAGGGAGTCGAGAGGGCCTGCGAGGCCGGGGTTACCAAGGTCAAGGTGAGCGTCTCGGCCAGTCGAACCCACTCGAGGCAAAACAGCAACGCCACGCCGGAAGAGGTCATAACCGGTTTCGGAAAATGCGCCGCCTTCTGTTCCGACAGAGGGAGGGAGCTCAGCGGAGCCATCTCCACCGCCTTCGGATACACCGACGAGGGGATCATACCTCTGGAGGAGATATACCCCATAGTGGACGCCTATCTGGACCTGGGGATAAGGGAGATATCCATGTCCGACACCACCGGAATGGCCCATCCCGGCCAGGTCTACGAATACATGACCGACCTGATCCGCCGTTATCCCGACGTTACCTGGACGCTCCATCCCCACAACACCAGGGGTATGGCGCTGGCCAACATCTACGCTGCGATGACCGCAGGTGTGTCCCATTTCGACGCATCCTTCGCCGGTCTGGGGGGCTGTCCCTTTGCCCCGGGAGCCTCCGGAAACGTCGCCACCGAGGACGTGGTCAATATGCTGGAGACCATGGGTGTCCGCACCGGTTTCGATCTGGATAAGGTGTTGACCGTGGCACGGAAGGTGGAGGAATACGTCGGTCATCCCGGAGACAGCTCCATGCTTAGGGTCTCTGGTTTTTAGAGATAGATAATTTGGGGTGATTTTATGAAGAAGATATCTATCGGGATAATAGGGAGCGGGTTTGCATCTCATCTTCACTGTAAGTATGTGGCTCAGGTGGCTGGATGTTCTATCGATATGAGAGCTATAGCCGATATCGACATTGAAAAAGCTCGGAAGGTCGCTGATACATATGGTTTCCGAAGCTACTATGACGATTACAGACGAATTTTGGATGACAAGGAGATAGATGTCGTTCATATATGTACGCCTCCTTTTTTGCACTCTTCCATGGTTTCGGAGATATTGAGAGCGGGGAAGCACGTAATATGCGAAAAACCTCTAACCGGCTATTTCGGAAAAGAAGGAGCCGTTTCCTCCGTAGGTGATACCGTACCCAAATCCGTGATGTTTCGGGAAGTTCGAAAGGAACTTGCAGAAATCGAGGAAACGGTTAAGTCTAGCAATAACCTCTTCATGTATGCCGAGAACTATATCTATTCTCCGAATGTGTTGAAAGCTGCCGAGATAATACGTGCGAAGAAAAGCAAGATACTGTTTATGAAGGGAGAGGAGAGCCTAAAGGGATCGACGTCGCCGGTTGCTGGTTTATGGAACAAAACAGGTGGAGGATCTCTGATTCGTGTCGGTTGTCACCCTATTGGAGGTATCTTATGGCTTAAGCGAGAGCAAGCCCAGGCTAGGGGCGAAAAGATAGGCGTTAAAAGCGTAATATGCGATACTGCTAGGATGACCCCCTCTCTTAGCGACTATGAACACAGACACATCGACGTGAGGCCGGAAGACGTCGAAGACTTCGCATCGTTGATAATTACATTTACCGACGGTACAAAGGCTCTGATTATTGCAGGGGATGTCATGCTTGGTGGAACCAAAAATTACATCGAAGTTTACTCTAACGATGCGGTTTTGGATTGCAAGATAACCCCTTCTAATAACCTCGCGAGCTACATGTTGGACGAAGATGGACTTGAGGATGTCTATATATCCGAACTGTTGCCTTCCAAAGTTGGTTGGCAGAATCCATTTGTAGCGGAAGGTATCCTGAGAGGTTATGTCGGTCAATTCCAGGATTTTATGGAATGTGTGTCAACTGGAAGAAAACCTCTCTCCGACTTCGATTTGGCCAAACAAGTAACGGAAGTGATCTATGGAGCCTATCTTTCCGATGAAGAGGGAAAGTCTGTGCAACTCTGAAGATAGCGTGATTTGGCGGCGGTCATTTTGGCGAAGCGTCTTTTCCGGGACGATCGTCACTATCGTCGATCGATTCCCCAGCGGAGGTGATGTAGGTGAAGATAATCCGATGGCTTAACGATCACCTGGAGGAGTACGTTTTGAGCGGGCTCCTGGTTGTGATCGCCGGTGTCATGATGCTACAGGTGATCATGAGATACGTGTTCAATAATTCGCTTTCCTGGGCTGAGGAGGCCTCTCGTTACGCCTTCATATGGTCCGCCCTGATAAGCATCGGTTACAGCATCAAAGAGAGAAACATACTGAGAGTCGATACCCTGATAGAGGCCCTTCCCAGACCTCTCAGAAACCTGATGACCAATCTGGGAAATCTGACCGTGGTGGCTTTCTTCGGCTACCTGTCCATATCTGCCGTGCCGGCGGTCCAGAGGGTGATGAGGAGCAGTCAGACCAGCCCGGCTCTCAAGGTCCACATGGGATGGATCTATCTGGCCGCCATCTTGGGTTTTTTCCTCGCCACCTTCAGAGCGGTTCAGCGTCTCAGAGCCGATTTTAAGGATTCGAGCGGAAAGGCGGAGCTTTAGACATGATTTTATCCATGATTCTCATCCTTCTAGGGGGCCTTATCCTGGGGATACCCATAGCGGTGGCCCTCGGCTTCTCCACCATTCTTCCCTCCCTGCTGGACTCGGCCTTCACCGCCAACGTACAGTACGTAGTTCGCAGCGTGGTCAGCGCCCTCGACAGCACTCCCATGCTTGCCATTCCACTTTTCATACTCTCCGGAAATATAATGACCAAAGGAAAAATCTCCGAGAGACTGTTCAACTTCTTCGCATATTTCATAGGGGATTTCCCGGCGGGGATTCCCATGACCGCCATCGTCACCTGTCTTTTCTACGGGGCCATCTCGGGTTCCGGCGTTGCGACTACTGCGGCTGTAGGGGGAATGGCCATCCCGTTTCTGACTTCCCTGGGATACGACAAGGTCTACAGTGCCGCTCTCATAGCGACAGCCGGTAGCCTGGGAGTCATAATTCCTCCAAGTATCCCCTTTGTCACCTACGGTGTCGTTACCGGGGTGTCCATCGGCAGTCTATTCATCGCCGGGATAATCCCGGGTATTTTAATAGGATTAAGCCTTATGGTATATGCTTACATCTACGCTAAGATCCACGGCGAGGACAGGGAAAAAATATCCCTTAAGGTCAGGAGCCTCAGATCGTGCGGTCTATGGGTGCTTTTCAAGGAGAGCTTTTGGGCTCTTCTGGCTCCGGTGATCATACTTGGAGGTATCTACGGAGGCATCGTCACCCCGACGGAAGCGGCTGCTGTCTCGGTGTTCTATGCCCTTATCGTTTGCATCTTCATATACAGAAGTCTGACTTTTGGCTCTCTCGGAGATATATTGACCGATACCGTCAAGTCCTACGCTCCTATAGTGGTCCTTCTTTCTCTGGCGATAGTCTTTGGTCGCGTACTGGCCTTGTTGCAGGCTCCTGTGGTGCTGAGGGACTTCGTGCTTACAAACTTCGCCGGAAATAAGTACATATTCCTTTTCGCACTCAACGTAATATTACTAATCCTGGGTATGTTTATGGATGTCGGACCGGCCATAGCCATACTGGCTCCCATGATGCTTACCTCCGCTGTCGCTCTGGGAGTCAGTCCGATACATCTGGGCATCATCATGGTGGTTACCTTGGCTATAGGTATGGCGACGCCCCCCTTCGGGGTTGATCTCTTTGTGGCCGCTCCTCTGATAAAAGAGCAGGTCATGAAGGTCGGAATAAAGGCCATACCGTTCATACTGGCCTTCATAGTCGCCCTTATGTTGATAACCTACATTCCTCAGCTCAGCCTCATCCTGCTCGGATAATGGTTGCCGCAAGGCTGAAATAGTTTGGAGGTGGGAGAAGAAGTCTTTTTAGAGTATCGTTTTGTATCGTTTTGTTCTGAAGGTTTATGGGCATATTTTCATGATCGACGAAAACAAAGGAGGGGCAATAAATGATCAACGGTAAACGCGGTTTCGTGTTCCTGGGTTTGGTTGCGGTTCTTACGTTTTTTTTCGGATTTGTCGACGAGAGCATGGCGGCGAAAAAATATACCCTTCAATTGGCAGGAGCCTATCCTTCCACCGGGGGAACTCCTAGGGCTTTGGCTACTGAGAAGATAAAAGAGCTGATCGAGGCCAAGTCCGGAGGCAATATCACCGTTAATATCTATCTGGACAATCAGCTTGGTGGAGACAGAGAAATCCTGGAAGGCTGTCAATTCGGCGATATCTCCATGGTTTCCCAGACCACCGCACCCCAGGTTGCCTTCATTCCCGAGCTGGCCGTCTTCGATATCCCCATGTTGTTCGACGATCTGGACGTGGCCAGAAAGACCTTCACCGGTCCCTTCAGGGCCGAGTTGGATGAATGGTACGAGAAGGCCGGACTCAAACTGCTCCTGTTCGAACCCATCTATTACAGAGAGACCACCAGCAGCAAGGCGCTGAAAAAAATAGACGATTTCAAGGGACTCAAGATACGGACCATGGAAAACGAGTATCACATGGCCTTCTGGAAGGCTCTCGGGGCCAATCCCACCCCTCTCAACTTCGCCGAGCTTTACGTGGCTCTTCAGCAGAGATTGGTGGACGCTCAGGAAAATCCCTATGAGGTGATATGGGCCAGCAAGTTCTACGAAGTGCAGAAATATCTTACGAACACCAATCATATAGCGTTCATTCTCAGCATCACGATGAACAAGGATATTTACGACGGCATGCCCGACGACTACAAGGCCATCATCGACGAGAGCATGAAAGAGGCCTCCGACTTTCTCTTCGACCTGGCCAAGTCCAAGAACGACGAGATGCTGGCCTCTCTCGAGAAGGTTGGCATGAACGTCGAGACCCCGAACGCCGAGCTCAAGGCGGAGCTGAAGAAGGCAGCCGCTACGGTCGAGAACATGATCCGTAAGAACGTGGGAGACGGTGTTGTCGACTCCATAATTAAGGCTAGCGAGTCAGCTAAAAAATAAAAATGATTTAATTACTCGATGTCCGGTTTTTATTCCGGACATCGAGTACAGGTAATATTTTCTGAGTAATCGGAGGAGGTTTCCCTATGAAGAAAAGGATTTTCTTAGCGTTTTTGTTTTTGGTCGTGAACGCTCGGGTCGGTTTGTCCGCCTACCCGGAAAAGAACCTCCATGGCTACATAATGTGGGGTGCCGGGGGCGCTATGGACAACGTAGCCCGCGCTATTTCCCCCATAGCGGAGGAATACCTGAATAAAAAGATCATTCTTCAAAATCGTACTGGAGCTACCGGAGCCGTGGCGACTACGTTTGTCGCTAATCAACGTGCCGACGGATACAGTATCCTTTATGGAGCGGAAAACCCCAATCTTTATAAGGTGACGGGATTGTCGAAAATAGATTACGATCAGTTCGATCCCGTTTTATTGATGATGGCAAATGTCGGGGTGGTCCTGGTGGGACAGGAGTCCCCATATCAGAGCTATGAGGACTTCATAGATGCCGCCCTCTCCGGCAAGAGCATAAAGATGGGCTCTACCGGTCCTGGAGGATTGCCTTTCGTTGCGAACACCATGATAGAGAAAATTCATGGGATAAAATCGTTCAATAAAGTTCGTTTCGATGGGGAGGGTCCCTGTATAACGGCTTTGATGGGAGGGCACATAGATGCGGTCGTGGTCGGCTTGCTCGCAGGAGAGAGCTTTATCAAGTCAGGGTCTTTGAAAGGTTTGGCCGTTATCTCCTCCAAGAGACTTCCCAGCGTGGAGTCTGTTCCTGCCGTTACCGAATTCTACGATGATTATAGGAACTATCTTCCATGGGGTGCTTTTTTTGGCGCTTTCGTCAGAAAAGGTACGCCGGAAGACAGAGTCAAAATTTTGCGTGATGCTTTTGAAAAAGCGTACGAGGATCCTCGTTTCGACGAGTTGGCGAAGAATATGGGAGGTGTGAAGTTGGGACTTACGGGAGAAGAGGCCGAAAGGTACATAGAGCAGAATAAATCCGTCAGCGCTTGGCTTCTTTACGATGCTGGAGGGGCGAAGTTTTCTCCGAGCGATTTCGGTATAAAAAGGCTCGAGTAATAATTGCTTTCGCCGATAAAAGAAGATTGGAAGCCCCCGAGGATGTTTTTCCTCGGGGGCTTCCAATCGATCAAGTATTTCCGGTCCTATCTCTCCGGGTCCACCAGAAAGACCGCTATCAGGCCGTACAGGCCGGTCAGGGCCACCAAGATGATCTCGTAGGGTTTGGGACGTCTCTTCCGGATCGACGAACCGACGGTAAGAAGCGCCGTCAGAGCTGCAACTATCCCTACTACGGCAGTCCTATCTCCAAGTCGGAAGGATATCTCCATATTTCCTCTCCGTCTGTGTCCGAGGTCTAAGGAAAAGGGAAAGAGGGCTCTGTAGATCTTCTTCGCCCTCGTGTCCGCTGCCCTGGACATGGTATGGTCGAAGGAAGCCACGGGCCGGTAGGAGCGATCCATCGCCAGGCCGTGTATGGTCGTCTCGTCGGACCAGGTGGCGGTCACGTAAAGAGGGTCGGTCAGTATCTTCAAGTCCATCTCGTCCGGGTTGTAGCCCTCTAGCGGAAGGGGGATGGTCTCGTAATCGTCGAATCCCAGCAGCCAGGCTCGGCCGTCTTGCCCTATGAGGAGGCCGTGATATACCTTCCTCAGGTTTTCCGAGACGAGAACGTACCTCGTCTTTATGTCCCGGTCGATAGAGGTTTTCCTGACGAAAGGCTCTCCCTTCATCCTCTTGACGTGAAACACGTCGTAGTCGTGGTCCACTATGAACACGCCGTCGTCGAATGGTTTCAGCACCGTCACCCTGGAATTTACGGAACGGGCGGGGAAGGAGAATCCCTCCTTCAGCAGTGCCCGGGTGAATTTCTCCGTAAGCTCCCGGTCCACCTGGTTGCTGTCGGCGTTGACGAACTCCATCCTGTCGTCGGTCATCCTGAAAACGTCGTCGGGAAGGACAAGTCTCGCCTGTCCCGAGTCTGTCTCCAGAAGGGGCCACACCGACGGCCTGGTGCTGTGTTTCCGAAGTTTCTCCGGGGTCATCTCCATCACCTGTCTGCCCCTCTTTATCTCCTCGATGTCGAAAGATCGGCTGTCTATCTCTATCGGCAGAAGCCCCAGCATATCCATGTTCTTCGAATATATGAAAGGCAGCATCCTCTCGAAATCGAGCCTGCCGTAGTAGTTGCCGTCCTGGTCTCCGTAGGCGATCTCCGAATGGTGATCGTCCGCTTTAGACCTCACCTCCTCAGGTATATCCCCTATCAGCTGCTCCCGGTAGACGAAATTCTTAGTCATGGGGCTGAAGAGCAGATGGGTCTTCTCCGTATCCGGTATGAAGAGCTTTCTGTACCCCATGGGAAGATATATGGACGAGACCGAGATTATGAGGAGGATCAGAGACGCGGCGGATATCCTTCTCATCAAGAAAGCCTCCTGAAGCGGAATCTGTAGGCCGAAAGAAGAACTCCCGGAACGAGTAACGCGGAGAACAGGGCCAGTGTCGATAGAATCGTTCGATAGGACCCCGGAGAGGGCCTATACATGTACAGTTCCGAAAGGGCTATCGCCACAGCTATAAGGGCCGCTTTCAAATGGTACTTTGGTTCCAGCAAAGCCAGGGCCGTCCCGAGGTAGGCCACGAAACCGGCCAGGCACCAGGGGGCGGCGGTCCAGAGAGACATCGTAACGGCCTCTAGGGGAAAGTAGCTGGCTGTCAGGACAGCCAGTATTCCCATGTCGGTCAGCAGGATGGCTCCGAGGGCGAACAACCCGAATGCCACGTGTGCGGTTACGACCTTGTGAAGCTCCACCGGAAGGTGAAGGGACAGCCGGAACCTCTCGTCTCTCATCTCCGGCAGAAACTGGGCCGCTCCGAGGAGAGCTCCCGTTAAAAGGGGAATGGATCTTAGGCTCCCGAAGTGGACGGATCCTAAATACATCACTCTGTACCAGACTATTTCGGGATGGTCCATCACGAACATACTACGGGTCTCGGCGGCTATATAGGCAATGACGGCCATATTCAGAAACATCAGGGCCGTCCAACCTCTCCAGGTCTTCAGAAGCTCCTTGTATATTATCGATCGAAGCATATCAATACCTCCCGGTATAGCCTATGAAAGCGTCTTCCAAGGTCATATCCCGGGGAGTCAGGCCGAAGGGGTCCACTCCCTGGGCGTCGAGCCCCGTCTCCATCTCCTCCGGACCGGCGAATCCGAATAGCTCCCACCGATCACCGTGGGTCTCGACGTTCTTCACCGGACCTCTCGGTTCGGGTGCTCTGGATCCTTCGTCTCTGGGAAGCTCGTAACATCGGAAGGTCTCCTTGAACGATTCTATCGAGGTGGACCTGACGGCTCCGCCTCTCTCGAGAAAGATCACCTGGTCCACGAAACCCTCCATGTCCTGTATCACGTGGGACGTGAGGAACACCGTCCGTCCCGTCCCTCTCAGATATTCGGACATATAGTCCAGAAAAAGCCTTCTGTATCCGGCGTCGAGTCCCATGGAATAGTCGTCCAGTATCAGCAGTTCCGGCTGCTGGGCCATTATCAGACCAAGGACCACCTGGGACCTCTGGCCGCAGGACATATCGCCTATTCTGTGATTAGGCTTTAGCCCCAGCAGGTCGACCAGATCGTAGTATCTCGATTTGTCCCATAGGGGATAATGAGGTGCGTAGAATCTCTCTATCTGGGATATGGTCATAAAATCGTAGGCCAGATGTCCCTCGAAAAGAAGCCCTATCCTGGCTCTGGTGGCCGGTTTCAGGTCGTGGGAGTCCTCGCCGAATACGGTACATCTTCCCGAGGATGGACGGAGAAATCCCATGAGGATCTTTATGAGGGTGGTCTTGCCGACCCCGTTTTTACCAAGAAGTCCGTAGACCTTGCCGGGGGAAATCGATACATCGAGCCCTCTGTATATCCAACGGGATCCATAACTATGACAGAGGTTCGATACCTCTATTACGTTTTTCATCTTTTATCGCTCTCCTTTGTTTGCTTTAGCTAACTAGGGTATGGTAGCACGATTTGGCGTTTTTTGCCTCAAAAAAGCCTCATCGTGTTACTAAATGGGTGAAAGATAGTATCGGAGAGCTTTCCACCGGAGGGTTATGTTTTTTATCGTTGACAAAACCCCCCGATAGGTGGTATATATCATCTCAACCGTTTTTTGCGGCTGCGAGCCGCGGAAAGGAAAAACCATGATTTCGACGTCTGTATCGAACAATCGCCTTTTTTGGTACGGCTATTACTTTAGATGCGTGGGACCTCTCGGGAGGACCGACGTCTAGACGTCGTTGGAATCTCCGGGACCGGTCCCATTCTGGGATCGGTCCCTTTTTTTATGCTTCCTGTTTTATTTCAGCACAACTGCGAAGCGACAGAGAGGAGAGGGGATATAGAAAAAAGGCGTTTGGTGGAAGAGGACGGGTGGAACCCTAGAGGGAAGCCTGAAAGCGGCGAAAGGATGTCGAAAATGAACGTTCAACTTATTATCTTGATAGCTTACATAGCGCTTCTCTTCGGGGTGTCTCTCAAGGCCCTTCAGATACAGAGACGGAGCCATATCGAAGGGGCCATGGGGTATCTCCTGGCCGGACGCAACCTGCCTCCCGTCGTGGTGGCCGCCATGCTGGCCGGTCTCGCCATCGGAGGGGCCTCCACCGTCGGAGTGGCCCAAAACGCCTACACCAAAGGCCTGTCCGCCGGCTGGTACAACGCCGCCTGGGGTGTGGCGGGAATCGTCGTAGGCCTCGTGGCGGCGGGTTTTTTCCGCAAGATGAACGTCCGTACCGTGCCTGAGATGATGGGGCGTATGTTCGGCCCCGGAGCTAGGGTTCTCGGAGCTGTGGCCCAGCTGGTCATCCAGATGGTCATAACCTCCCTTCAGTACGTGGCGGGAGGAGCGGTCCTCACTGCTCTGCTTCCGGACATATTCACCTTCCAGACCGGAATGATGGCCACCGCCGCCATCTTCATCGGGGTCACCCTCATAGGCGGATATCTGGCTGGAGGTCTGGTCAACGTCATAAACGTGGTGGTCATCTACGGAGGGATAATCGCCGCTCTGGTCAGCGCCTCCGGAACCTTTGGAGGTTTCGGCCCCATAATGGCCGAGCTTCCTCCCTCGGATATCTGGTTGGACTGGACCTCCGGCATGGGAACCGCCATGGTGTGTGCCTGGATGGCGGTCATGATAACCCAGGCGTTCTCGGTGCAGGCCATAAACCAGATCGCCTTCGCCGCCAGAGACGGCAGGTCTGCCAGAAACGGCTTCATCCTCGGAGGAATAATAATCCTTCCGGTGGGCTTTCTCTGCGCCCTCTTCGGCGTCATGGCAGCCGCCAAGTTTCCCGGACTGGAGAACTCCGCCATGGCTCTGCCCGCCCTTGTGACCTCCATAAGCCCCGCCATAGGAGGATTGCTTCTGGCCGGTCTCTGGGCCGCCGACATATCCACAGCGGTAGGCCTTCTGCTGGGAAGCGCCACCCTCACCCTGGAGGACCTGGTGAAGCCCCTTTTCTTTCAGAAGAAGGAGCTTGATCCCGAACGGGAGGTATTTCTCTCCCGGATCTGCGTTGTGATCGTCAGCGTGCTGACCTTTTTTCTGGCCCTCTCCGTGGTGGGCATCCTCAAGACCCTTACCTCCGCACTGGCTGTCACGGCGTCCTTCACCCTTCTGATCCTTGCCGATCTCTTCATTCCCTCCCTGTGCCGCAGGGGGTCGGGCTTCTGGACTATACTGGCATCTCTGATCGTATGGGCCGGATGGACCTTCTTTCCCGCTACCCACGTGGTCTCCCACGTGATATACCTGGAGTGGCCGGTGTGCATAGCGGTGTTCCTGCTGGTAGCACTGATCGACAGACGGCCCGCCGGAAGGATAATCGGAGAAGACAGGGCATAGGAAAGGAGATACGACAGTGATAGTTTCGTACGACGGACTGACTAGACATGTTATGGACATACTTGAAAAAGGGCTGGGTTATACCGAATCTCAGGCCCGAATAACCGCCGAGGTGCTTGTGGAGGCGGACGCTAGGGCCGTCCCGTCCCACGGGGTGGCCAGGCTGGCCTTCTACAGGAAAAACCTGGAGGGGGGATTCGCCTTCACCGACAGGGAGCCTCAGGTGGTCCGCGAGACGCCGGTCTCCCTGGTGGTCGACGGCAAATCCGGCATAGGTCCCTCCGTGGCGGCTTTCTCCATGGACCGCTGCGTGGACAAGGCGCTGGAGATAGGAACCTGTTCCTGCGTGGTCCGCGACTCGAACCACTACGGAATGGCCGGGCTTTGGGCGGAACGGGCGGCAAAGCGGGGCTGTATGGCAGTGGCCATGACCAACACCAGGAAATGCTGCATAGTGACCTTCGGCAAGGAGCGTTTGCTGGGAACCAACCCCATAGCGGTGGCCATCCCTGGATCGGGAGAGGAGATGTTTCTCCTCGACATGGCGACACCGGTGGTGGCCCACGGCAAGGTGGAGGTCTACGACAGGAGGAAAAAGCCCATGCCTCTGGGATGGGTGGTCGACGAGACCGGCAGCGTCACGGACGACGCGTCCCACATAGAGGACCTCTTCAAGAGCGAATCATCTCTGGGAGGGCATCTCTTTTTAGGAGGAGAGGGCGAGGAGCTGGGAGGCCATAAGGGGTACGGGCTCGGGCTGATGGTCGAGCTTCTATGTTCCGCTCTATCTCTGGGACGGTGGAGCCCCGAGACGTTCCAGGAACCCGGTAGCGGAAGCGGTATAACCCACTATTTCGCCGCCACCAGGCTGGATGTCTTCGGAGACGAGTCGGCCATAAAAGACAGCGTATCCTCCATATTGGAATCGGTCCGGCGCAGCGAGAAGGCCGACGGCCACGACAGGATATTCATCCACGGCGAGAAGGAGAGAGAGGCCAGAGAGAGGGCCGTCCGAGAGGGAATAGAGCTGGATCGGGCCACGGAGGACATGCTCAGGCGCTATTCCGACGAGTTCGGCCTGACTCAATTGGAGGAACTAAAATGAGTTTGGAGTTCACTCTCGCCTACGGAAAAGGGGAGCTTCCCCTGGGCCTTCCGGAAAATCTGAAACTCGAATCGGTGCTGGAACCTCCGACGCCTCGGGATGTATCCGAGGAGGAAATCATCCTGGATGGCCTTGAAAATCCAATAGACTCGCCCAGGTTGAGGGACCTGCTCTCTCCGGGCGAGACCGTCTGCGTGGTGGTCTCCGACGTCACAAGGGCCTGGCAGAGGATGTCGGTCTACCTTCCCTTTCTGGTGGACGAGATACTGGCGGGAGGGGTTAAGGAGGAGGACGTAAAGTTTATCTCCGCGACCGGAACCCACAGATCCCAGACGCCGGAGGAACACGGATTGCTTCTGGGAGACCTGGCGGACCGCTTTCAGGTGGTGGACCACGATTGCAGGGACGTAGACTCGCTGGTTTCTCTGGGGACCACCTCAAGAGGAACCCCTGTAGAGGTCAACCGCATGGTTACGGAGTGCGACAGATTGATTCTGACCGGTGCCGTCACCTACCACGTCATGGCCGGATGGGGAGGGGGCAGAAAGTCCATACTTCCCGGGGTGGCCTCATACGAAGCCATACAGGCCAACCACGTTCTGGCGCTGAAATCGGCTCCCGAGACGGGCAGGGACATGAGATGCCGCTGCGCCTTCATGGAGGACAACCCCCTCCACCTGGACATGGACGAGGCCTGTTCCATGGTGAATCCTGATTTCGTCTTCAACGTGGTAATGGGAGGAAACGGAAGGATCGCCGCCGCCGTGTCGGGACAGTGGAGGTCCGCACATCTGAAAGGCACCGAGCTGGTGAACGACCTGAACGGCGTGACGGTGAATCGAAAGGCCGACGTGGTGGTGGCATCGGCCGGAGGATATCCAAAGGACATGGTCCTGTATCAGTCGTCCAAGACGGTGTTCAACTCCATAGAGGCCGTCAGAGACGGGGGCACCTTGGTGGTCCTGGCCATGTGCGACGAGGGATCGGGCAGCGACGAGTGCTTCGAGATACTGACCGGCTATCCCGACCAGGTGGCGAGGGAAAAGGTGCTCAGAGAGAGGTTCTCCATACCTCGCTACGTGGGCTATCTGCTGGCCGATCAGGCCCTGAAGGCGAACATCGTTCTGGTGTCCGAGCTGAGACGGTCGGACCTGGAGGGGTCGGGGATAATCGCCGTGAACTCCGTCGAGGAGGCCATGGCCGAGGTCTCAAGGCTCCATCCCGAAGGAGGATCTGCCTACGTCATACCTCACGGAGGATCGGTCTTTCCCTTCGTAAAACGGTGAAATTCTAAAAGAGACGTATAAAAGCACCCCGGACATTGGTCCGGGGTGCTTTTATCATTGAGTTATCGTGTTTATCTTCGTTCTGGGACAGCTGTTCTTGAGGATGGCCCTTACCTGAGGCTCCTGGTCTATGTCGAAGAGCACCTTGAGCCCCTTTATCTCCCCAGCCTTCTCGAAGAAGGCCATGAACTGCTTTTTCCTGGTGACCAAGGTCACGTGGACCACCCTGTTCCAGGGCAAAACCTGCTTCCCCTTGGACAGAAAGCTTCCGGTCTCCCGGATCACCCCCTCCTCGGAAAGGTAGATCCTCTTGGTCGTGCCGGAGAAGTACACCAGTCCCAGCCCGACGAAGACGTAAGGGTAGATCCTGCCGAAGCCGCCGGCGGAGGGACCGAAAAGCCTCCAGAGCCCCGCCGACGTCAGCAGCAATCCCGTTGCGAAGGCGGACTTCTTCATCCAGCCCGGATAGTATCCGGATTTGGACAGGCAGAACACCTCTGAGCTATCCCTTTCCGGCATAGATCAGGCCTTCTTGGGCTCCTTGCCTTCCTGCCAGAAAACCCCGATGTTCAGGTAGGTCATGACTATGGCCACGATGGGGTTGAGGTAGTTCATGAAGGCGTAGGGAAGGTACTCCAGCGTGGGAACTCCAAGGACGGAAGCGTTGTAGGCCCCGCAGGTGTTCCACGGAATGAGGACCGATGTCAGAGTACCGGCGTCCTCCAACGTCCTGGAGAGCATTTTAGCGTGGAGTCCCTTTTCTTCGAATGCGTTTTTGAACATACGTCCTGGCATGACTATGGAGAGATACTGGTCTCCAAGGAACAGGTTGCAGATGAAGCAGGAGGCCAGAACCGAGGTAACCATTCCGCCGACGCTCTTGACGCCCTTGAGGATGGTCTGGAGAAGGACCTCGAGGAAGCCGCAGCGTTCCATGATACCGCCGAAGGAAAGGGCGGAGAGTATTAGAGAGATGGTCCACATCATGGAATCCAGGCCGCCTCTGGTGAGCAGGTCGGACAGCATAACCCCTGCGTCCTTGGCCAGTTCGGGGCTTACCCCGGTGATGCTGCCCTGGGCCATGAGCTGGGATACGGCGTCGATTGTCTCCGCCGCCGCTATCTGGCCGGAAACTGTGGCCTCGTAGCCGTAGTGAAGGGCTCCTATTACGTCGCCGAAGCCGAATCCCTGGAAGAGGGACATACCGCAGGCGAAGAGGATTCCGGCGAAAAGTCCCGGCAGAGCGGGGATCTTAGCTACAGCGAGACCTATGACGATAAGAGGCGGAACCAGTCCCATCAGGCTTATGTGGAACTCTCCGGCCATGACTGCCTGGATGGCCTGGATCTTGCTTATGTCCAGGGTTCCGCCGGAATATTTGTTGCCCAGGAAGATGGTTATGGCTGCCACTATGAGGAAGGTCGGGCCGGTGGTCCAGATCATGGCCCTTATGTGGGTGAAGAGGTCGGTCCCTGCGACGGCGGGAGCCAGGTTGGTCGTGTCGGACAGAGGGGACATCTTGTCTCCGAAGTAGGCTCCGGAGATGATGATACCGGCGGTAACCGGTGCCGGTATGCCCAGTCCGGCTCCGACCCCCATGAGGGCTATGCCGACGGTTCCGGAGGTGCCCCAGGACGTACCGGTGGCCAGGGCGACCACGGCACAGATAACCAGGGTGGCGAGAAGGAATATCTTGGGAGATAGAATATCAAGCCCGTAGTAGATCAGGCTGGGAACGACTCCGCTCTGTATCCAGGAGCCTATGACCAGACCTACCATCATAAGTATCAAAATGGCCTGCAGGGCCATGGTTATTCCCTGAATGATGCCTTCCTCTATGGACTGCCAGGGAAACTTGAGAACGAAAGCGCCCCAGAGCGACACCAGTACGGCGGACAGTATGATGGGAATATGGGCGTCCGCCCCCAGTTTCAGAACCCCGTAGCTTATGAGACCGGCGCAGATGATCAGCAGTACCGCCGCCTCCATAAAGCTGGGTCTTCGGCCTTCAGATGCATTCATTTGAATGTAATGCCTCCTTTCGATATATAGAGATACCCTTTCCTTTCCCCTTTTCAAAAGCGTTCTTAGCGTCTTTTATGGATCTTTTGTCGTTCTGTCTCTCGAGATTAACACCTCCAGACGGTAGGTTTTTTCCGGGACCTTCGCCGTAGTGTGAAACATGACCTCATCTTCTCTAGGGGTTTCGCTTATCTCTCGGAGATTCGGAGATAGGCCGGCCCGGAAAAGCCTAGTTTCGCGACGTATATTCATAATAGCACAATAGACCCATTATTGTGAAATGACAGAGATCGTTTTTTTTCGAGCTCCCATGGGGCAAGGGATCGGGGAAGGCTGAAGGTCTGGAAAAAAACTTTGAATAGACCTTTTTTAAGGGGCTGGACAGTTTCGATAATTCGGTGTATGTTGTGCCTAGAGATTGTACTTTTTTTGATCTAAAGTTCATTTTTAGGGTTTTAAGTTGAGGCCATGGTCTATGGAGACAGCGGATCGTCGCTGCGATGGGGACACAATTTTCAGGGGAGGTTCACGAGATGCGTAAGGAGAACGTTAAGGTAATCATTTGGGGTCTTGGTGCGATGGGCAGAGGTATGGCGGAGATGATGCTCAAGAAGACCGGATTCGAGATAGTCGGCGTCGTAGGCCGCGGTGCCAAGTTGGGCAAGAGCATGTACGATTTCCTCGATATGCCCAGAGGGGACCGCCCCGACGTCCTTATCGGAGCCGCCGAGGACGTCATCGTTCCCGGAGCCGCCGATGTGGTGCTTCTCTGCACCGATTCCTTCGTCAAGGGTGCCTTCGACAAGATAAAGTTCGTCGTCGAGAGGAAGATCAACGTGGTCTCCAGCGCCGAGGAGATGGCCTATCCCAAGGCTCAGGAGCCGGAGCTGGCCGCAGAAATAGACAAGCTGGCCAAGGCCAACGGAGTCACCGTCCTCGGCACCGGCATCAACCCCGGCCTGATGATGGACCTGCTGGTCGTCCTCTTCACCGGTGCCTGCGAATCGGTCGACCACATCATAGCCCGCAGGGTCAACAGCCTGTCCCCCTTCGGTCCGGCCGTTATGGAGGAACAGGGCATAGGCATCACTGAGGACGAGTTCCGTACCAAGAGCGCCAACGGCGAGCTGGCCGGACACGTCGGTTTCTCCGAATCGATCAACATGATCGCCGACGCCATCGGCTGGAAGGTCGAGAAGTTCTCCCAGACCATGGAGCCAATCGTCACCCATGTGGACCGCAAGTCTCCCTACGGCTTCGCCAAGGCCGGAGACGTGGCCGGATGTTCCATGAAGGGCTTCGGAACTGTCGACGGCGAGGTCAAAATAGAGATGGATCACCCCCAGCAGATAGAGCCCCAGCTCGGCGGAGTCGACACCGGAGACTACGTCATCATAAAGGGCACCCCGGACGTCAACATGGCCAACAAGCCGGAGATCCCTGGTGGAATTGGCACCATCGCTATGTGCGTCAACATGATCCCTCACGTCATCAACTCCCGTCCGGGTCTCAAGACCATGCTGGACCTGCCGGTGCCCAGAGCAATAATGGGCGACGTCAGGGCCATGATCGAGGAGGATTAGCTACTCCTCGCTAAGTTCGGAAGGAGTGAAGGCAACCATGGAACAGGCAAGAAAAGGAGACTGGGTCCAGGTCCGCCAGACGGTCCTGACCCCCGAAGGTAGGGCGCCTCAGGTGCCGGACGACACGAAGAAGACCCCTCTTCTGCTCTGGGTGAAGGGATTCGCCCAGTCCGACGGCAAGATCGGAGACGATATAACCGTCGAGACCATGACCGGCAGGAAGGTAACGGGAGAGCTCTGCGCCATCGATCCCCGCTACGTCCACGACTTCGGCGACTTCGTTCCCGAGTTCCTCAAGGTGGACGTCCAGCTCAAGAAGCTCATGAAGGGGGAGGTGGCGAGATGACCCTTGACATGTCCTATGAGGCCGTAATGGGCCGCAAGAACGAAATAATGAAGAAGGCCATCGGCATAGACTATACCGGCTTCGAGAGCGGCGGCATCTCCTTCGACTACGAAAGGATGATGAAGGAGGCCGGTTACTCCCTCGAAGAGATCCAGGATATTCAGGGAGAGACGGGTGTCGGGAACACTCCTCTGCTGGAGATGAAGAACATCACGGCCCTGGCGAGGAAATACGCCCCGAAGGGCAAGGGAGCCAGGATCTTCGTCAAGGACGAGGCGGCTAACCCCTCCGGCAGTTTCAAGGCCCGCAGGGCCGCCACCGCCGTTTATCACGCCAAGAAGCACGGCTACAAGGGCGTCATAGCCGCCACCAGCGGCAACTACGGAGCCGCCGTGGCCTCTCAGGCCGCCATGCATGGTCTGGAATGCATAATAATTCAGGAATGTTATGATAGTAGGATGATAGGTCAGCCGGAGATACTGGAGAAGCAGAGGGCCTGCGAGGCATACGGTGCCGAGGTCGTCCAGCTCACGGTAGGTCCCGAGCTGTTCTATACCTTTCTCTGTCTTCTGGAGGAGACGGGCTACTTCAACGCATCCCTCTATACTCCCTTCGGGATAGCCGGAGTGGAGACCCTGGGATACGAGATAGCCCAGCAGTTCAGGGACAGAATAGGTTCCGATCCCGACGCCGTGGTTGTCACCAACGCCGGAGGCGGCAACCTTACCGGAACGGCCAGAGGGCTGATCAAGGCCAAGTCGGAGGGGACCAGGATAATCGGTGCTTCGGTGGATCTCTCCGGGCTTCACATGGCCTCGGATCACGACTTCAACCGCAAGTCCTTCACCACCGGCCACACCGGCTTCGGCATACCCTTCGCCACATGGCCCGATCGGGCGGATGTGCCGAGAAACGCCGCCCGTCCTCTGCGCTATATGGACCGCTATCTGCTGGTCAAGCAGGGCGAGGTCTTCTACATGACCGAGGCTCTAGCCGTGCTGGAAGGGCTGGAGAGGGGACCGGCAGGCAACACGTCCCTGACCGCCGCCTTCGTGTTGGCCCAGGAGATGGACATGGATCAGACCATCGTGGTCCAGGAGACCGAGTACACCGGAGCGGGCAAGCACCCTATGCCTCAGATAAGCTTCGCCAAGCAAAACGGCGTGGAGGTACTCTTCGGCGATCCCGACAGCGAGGTTCCGGGCAAGAACATAGTCTTCCCCGACGACCCCGGCTCCATCAAGCTCAGGGAGTTCGACCTGGAGAAGGCCCGCAGATCCTACATCCGCAACTCCGTCGTTAAGTGCGGAGTTACCGGCGAGGTATCGGCCGAGGACGTCTCGTTCCTGGCCGTCGAGACCAAAACCGACGAGGGCTTCGTCCGTTCCGTTCTGACCGATCTTTGATGACATGGGCCACGGGAGTCTCGACGGAGCCCCGTGGCCCGTTTTGGTATTTCTATTTCGTAGTATGGGGGGAAAGAGAAAACATGAAAAGAACCGATGATTTTGAGACCAGGCGTAAACACCTGGCGAACCTGACCGAAGAAGAACTTAAGGCCCGTTTTTGGGAGCTGGCCGAGAAGATGGTCGATCCCATGTTGGAGATGGGAAGGACCCACACCACCCCTGCGGTTGAGCGTAGTATCCTCCTCAGGATGGGTTTCTCCAGCCTGGAGGCAAAACCCATAGTCGAGGGAGTCATAGCCAAGGGGCTCATGCCCAAGGGAGCGGGCAACGTGGTCTGGCGTCTATCCAAGAAGCTCGGAGTGTCGCCGAGAGAGGCTGGATTGGCTCTGGCAGAGGGTAAGCACTGGGACGAAGCGGAAACCCTCTTCGAGGAAAGGGGATAGGACCATGACCATGAATCTCGATCCCAACAAGAGGCTGGACGTAAAGGAAATCCTCAAGGACCTGGAGAATTACAGACCGAAGCGTCGTGGATGGCACTGGAGAGAGGGCAGAAACGAGCCCCGTACCGTGGGAGATTTCGAGTATCATGAGACCTCCGAGGGACTCAAGAACTCGATCCCTCTTCCCGGCAGCCGGGGATTCGGCTACATCGACCCCCAGCCGGACTGCGTCATCACCACGGAGATCGCTTCCGGTCGTTTCGAGGACGACATCCGCAGGATGCGTATGGCCGCCTGGCACGGAGCGGACCACCTCATGGTCATCCGTACCGCCGGACAGTCTCACATAGACTCCCTCATAGAGGGAACCACCCAGGGTATCGGCGGAATAGCCGTTACCAGGAAGCAGGTTAGAGCCACCAGAAAGGCCCTCGACGCAGTCGAGGAAGAGGTGGGGCGTCTCATAAACTTCCACTCCTATATCTCCGGCGTCGCGGGACCTGACATAGCCGTCATGTTCGCCGAGGAAGGGGTCAACGGAGCCCATCAGGATCCCCAATACAACATCCTCTACAGAAACGTCAACATGGTCAGGAGCTTCGTGGACGCCTGCGAGGCCAAGAAGATTATGGCCTGGGCGGACATCCTCCAGATCGACGGAGCCCACAACGCCAACGCCACCGCCATGAAGGCCTGGAAGGTCCGTCCGGAACTCATGGTGCAGCATGCCATAAACAGCATCTTCTCCCGTAAGGTGGGGCTGAAACCGGAGAATATCGCTCTCTCCACCGTTCCTCCGACCGCTCCTCCGGCCCCCTGCATGAGGCTCGACCTGCCCTATGCCGTGGCTCTCAGGGACTTTTTCAGCGACTACAAGATGAGAGCCCAGCAGAACACCAAGTACATGGAGTCGGACCTCAGGGAGGCCTCTGTCACCCACACTCTGAACCTGGTCATCTCCAGGCTCACCAGCGCCGACATCCAGTCCACCATAACCCCCGACGAAGGCCGTAACGTGCCGTGGCATTACAACAACGTGGCGGGGGTCAACACGGCCAGACACGCCCTCAACGGTCTCGACGGATTCAGAGAGATGGTCAAGCTCGACAGAGAGGGACCTCTGGGCGACGTCGTCCGTGAGCTGAAAGAGAGGGCGGTCCTCTTCATGGAGGAGATCCTGGAGGTCGGAGGCTACTTCAAGGCTGTCGAGGACGGCTTCTTCGTCGACAGCGGCTATTATCCCGAGCGTAACGGCGACGGAATAGCCCGCCAGGCCGACGGCGGAGTCGGAGCGGGAATGCTCTTCCAGCGCGATCCTGACTACTTCGCCCCAGTGTCGGTTCACTACGGCTACAACTGCATCCCCGAGGAGTTCGACGGCAAGGCCTCCGCCGCCATAGGGGGAGACACCTTCGAGGATCCCTCCAAGATAATCTTCATAGACGAGCTGGACGAACACGACAACGTCAACGTCCGTCTCGCCGATCTGGAGAAATACTACGAGACCAACCTCATCAAGCCCGAGGTCGAGTGGAGGGCGGATGGAATAATCGCCGTCAACCTCTTCCTGCCGGTGGACGAGCGCACCGCCGAGTTCGCTGCCATAAAGTGCGGCGAGAAGATGGGCCTGGAGGACGTCACGGTCGTCCATAAATTGGCCATGCACCCCTCCGAGGGAACCTATGTCGAGTTCAAGGGCAAGGTCAAGTTCGACATAGACATAAACGAACTGGTCATCCCCGAGAAGGAGGAGACCCTGTCGGAGGAGGAGATCCGGGCGGACATAGCCGAGAACCCGATCTTCGTCGTAGCCGCCACGGTCGGTCAGGACGAGCACTCGGTCGGACTGAAGGAAACCCTGGACATAAAACACGGTGGAATCGAGGGATACGGCATAAAGTACCTCTACCTCGGCACCTCCTGTCCGGTGGAGAAACTGGTGGACGCCGCCATAGAGACCAACGCCGACGCCATACTGGCCTCGACCATAATCACCCACGACGACGTTCACATCAAGAACATGCGCAAGCTTCACGAGCTCTGCGTGGAGAAGGGCATCCGGGATAAGGTGATACTGGCCTGCGGCGGAACCCAGGTTACCAACGAGATAGCCAAGGACGCCGGAATGGACGCCGGTTTCGGCCGGGGATCCAAGGGCATCGACGTAGCCAGCTTCCTTATCAAGTACCGTAGAGGACAGGTGGACTAAAAAGATGAAAGTAGCCGTGTTGGTCGCGGAAATAGGGAGCACCACCACGGTGGTCAACGCCTTCGACGGTATCGGCGGTCCCTGCCCCAGTTTCATCGGGCAGGGACAGTCCTACACGTCGGTACTGGAAGGCGATGTCACCGTCGGCCTGAGAGGCGCCGTAGAAGACCTGAAATCCAATCTGGGGATCGAAGATCTATCCTGGGACGAGATGCTTGCCACCTCCAGCGCCGCCGGGGGTCTCAGAATGAGCGTCCACGGCCTGGTCTACGACATGACGGTGAGAGCCGCCAAGGAGGCGGCCCTCGGTGCGGGAGGTATACTCAAGCACGTCACGGCGGGAAAGATGCGTCGTACCGACCTGAAAAAGATCTCCGAGATAAAGCCCAACATAATACTTGTGGCCGGAGGGGTCGACTACGGCGAAAGGGACACGGCGCTTCATAATTTCGAGCTGGTAGCGGAGCTCGGACTGGAGATCCCGGTCATATACGCTGGAAACGTCGAAAACCAGGAAGAGGTAAAAGAGATCGCCGAGGAAAAGGGAATCAGACTCTACGTGGTGGAGAACGTCTATCCCAGGGTCGACCAGCTCAACGTCGAGCCCACCAGAGCGGTCATTCAGCAGGTCTTCGAGGAGCACATCATCCACGCTCCCGGAATGACCACCGTTCGAGACATGATAGACGGCCCCATCCTGCCGACCCCCGGGGCGGTCATGGAGGCCGCCAAGGTGCTCAAGGAAGCCATAGGCGACCTGGTCATCTTCGACGTCGGCGGAGCCACCACCGACGTCCACTCGGTCACAGAGGGAAGCGAGGAGATCTCCCGGCTTCTGGTGAGCCCCGAGCCCGAGGCCAAGAGGACCGTCGAGGGAGACCTGGGAGTCTACGTCAACATGAGACACATAGTCGAGACCATGGGTCGAGACGAGCTGATCAAGGACTTCCCCGACCTGGACGAACTCCTGGAGAGCGCCAAGGCCATACCGGACACGGATCGGGCCAAGGTGTTCGTCGAGAGGCTGGCTCAGGAAGCCATGTTGACCGCCATGGAGAGACACGCCGGAAGGCTTCGCCAGCTCTACGGTGCCTCCGGCAAGAGGACCATCGCCGAGGGCAAGGACCTCACCGCGGTAAAATACGTCATAGGAACGGGAGGGGCCCTCACCAGACTCCCTCAGCACAGAAAGATACTCTCCACCGCCACCACCCACGGCAAGGGACTGGAGTTGTTCCCCAAATCGGACGCTAAGATACTGGTGGACAACGACTACATAATGGCATCCCTGGGAGTGCTGTCAAAACGCTATCCCGAGGACGCCCTGAAGCTCATGCTTTCGAGCCTGCACTGGGACGAGAAAGACTGAACCGAGGAGGGAAAGGTAATGAGATATCCCGCGCTTATAGTGGACAGGGAGAAGCTTAAGGAGAACACCTCGAAGCTCGCCAAGGAGTGCCACGATCGGGGGATCAAGGTCGCCGCGGTCAGCAAGGTGTACTGCGGAATGCCTGAGATAGCCTCGGTCCAGGCAGAGTCGGGAGTCGACTGGATCGCCGACAGTCGTCTGGAGAACCTGGCCAAGATGAGGGATATCGACATACCAAAGATACTCCTCCGGCTTCCCATGATCTCCCAGGCCCGAGAGACGGTAGAGCTCGCCGACATGAGCTTCGTCTCCGAGGTGGACACCTGCCGGGCCCTGTCGAAGGCCGCAGTGGCTATGAAAAAGGAACACCAGGTGCTGCTCATGGTGGATGTAGGAGACCTCCGGGAAGGGGTTTGGCCCGACAGGGCTGTGGATACCGCCCGGGAAATAGCGTCCATGCCGGGGCTGATCCTGAAGGGAATCGGGACCAACCTCAGCTGCTACGGAGCGGTGCTTCCCAGTCCGGAAAACCTGGGACAGCTTGTCTCGGTCGCCGACTCCATAGAGTCCGAATGCGGAATCCATCTCGACATAGTCTCCGGAGGAAACTCGTCCTCCATAAGACTGCTTCTCTCAGGGGGCATCCCGGAGAGGATCAACATGCTCCGCCTGGGCGAGTCCATGACCATAGGCAAGGAGACCGCCGACTGCACCGTGATTCCCGGGCTACACAGCGACGTCTTCACCTTCGCCGCCGAGGTCATAGAGCTCAAGACCAAGCCATCGATCCCCATAGGTAAAAAGGGACTGGACGCCTTCGGTCACGAGCCGGTCTTCGAGGACAGAGGTCTCAGAAAGAGGGCCATCGTCGCGGTGGGTCAGCAGGACATGAGGCTCGACGCCATCTCTCCGAGGGACAAGAAGACCGATATCCTCGGAGCCAGCAGCGACCACATGATACTTGACGTGACCGACGGCGAGAGGGACCTGAAGATAGGCGACGTGATTGAGTTCGACCTGTCCTACGGAGGGGTTCTGGCCGCCAGTACCAGTTCCTACGTCACCAAGGTCTTGCTTTAAGGGCATATCTAAAAACGCTGATCCTCGTAGAGGTCGTTCCGACGGAGCCCGTTCGAGCCCGTCTTTTCGACCTGCCGTCGTGTAGTACGAATGGGGCGACAGGACGTCGCCCCAAGCCGAGGGGGCACAGGACGTGCCCTCCGAGGCGGTCCGTACGAAACAGGCAGGTCGAAAAGACGCTCGGGCGAGACAGGGCGCAGGCGGGACGACCTCTACGAGGTGACTCGGATGTTAGTTTTTAGAGGTGCCTTTAAAGCTTGCTCCATCCGTCCTCTGCCGCCGCCACTATGGCGTTGGAGGCTGGGAAAAAGGTCTGCCAGGGCTGGGAGCAGTAGTCGAAAGACATCAGATCCTTCACGGAGAAACCGGCCTTTATTGCCATGGTCAGAGTGTCGATCCTCTCCGCTACCGCCTCGCCTCCGACAACCTGGCCCCCCACCAGTTTGCCCTCCTCGGTGAATATCAACTTCACCGTCACCTCGGTGGCTCCGGGCATCATGGGGAACCTGGTGGTGGTCTTACCCTTTCCCGTAACCACCTTCATCCCCTTCTTTACGCAGGTCTCCTCGGAAAAGCCCACTCCTCCGATTCTCAGGGGATCGACGACGGTGGCTGCTCCGTTGACGAAGCCGTCGTAGGTCCAGTTCGTTCCCATCATGTTTCTGGCCGCCACCTTGGCCATGGGAACAGCGTTGGTCGCCAGCTTGCCTCCGATGATCTCCTCGTCCAGGAAGGATCGATACTGACACACGTCCCCGGCGGCCCATACGTCGGGAACTCCTGTCTCCATCCTCTCGTTGACCAGTATCCCCATAGGCCCTATGGGGATCTCCGTTCCCTTCAATATGTCCACCTCGGGCCTTACTCCTACGGAGACTATGATCAGATCGTCCTCCCCTTCGTCGTTGAGAACGATCTCCCTTTCGTCGGACAAAACGGCCTTGGATACGACCTCGCCTCTTCTCTCGAGGGAATCTACCCCCACTCCGGTGATCAGATCTATTCCCTTATCCCTCAGCCCTGCCTCGACCTCCGAGACCATATCTCCGTCCATCATGGCGGGAAGAACGTGCTTCGCCATCTCCACCATGTAGGTGTCCAGCCCCCTCTTTTTGAGGGCCTGGGCCATCTCTATGCCGATGTTTCCGGCCCCTATAACTAAAGCCTTCCGAGAGCCGGGGGTTATTGCCTTCAGTATGGCCCTTAGATCCTCCTCGGTCTTTACGGGAAAGGTGTTTTTAGCCCCTGCCATTCCCTCCAGAGGGGGCATAACCGGCCTGGCTCCCAGGGCGATGAGAAGCTTGTCGTAGGGCAGTTCGTCGCCGGAGGAGACCTTCACCGTCTTCTTGTCGAAATCCACCTCGGTGGCACTGTCCTTTATCAGCTTGGTCCCGGTCTCTGTGACTATGTCGTCCGACTTGCACACCCCGTCGGCCTCCAAAAGCCCCTCGACCACGTAGGGAATGGCGCAATAGATCAGGCTGGAGGGCTCGGGCCTCACCATGGTGACGTCCCAATCCGGCTTGTTCTTCCTCAACATCTTGGAGGCGGTTATACCAGCCGGGCCTCCTCCTAAAATAACGATCTTCTCCACCAAGACCACTCTCCTTCCAGAATATCTGGAGGCAATATACCACCATGGGGTATATTGCACAAGTGCCGGATAACATAAAATGATCTAGGGGGGAATGAACGATGAATAAAAGAAAGAGAAAAAAGTGGTCTGCCCGTCAGAGCTCCAAAAGAGGAACCGTTCCGGGAACTCCGGTCTTCATCGGAGAATCCAGGTCCGAGGCCGTCCGAATAGGATCGATCAGTTACGATAGGGGAGATCTGGTCGAGAAGGGTGCCCTCTCCCTCGACGATGTTCATAGGCCATACCGATCGGAAGGGGTCACATGGATCAACGTGGACGGCATTCACGACCTGAAGGTGATGGATGCTCTGGGCAAAAGGTTCGGCCTTCATCCTCTGACGATAGAGGACTTGATGAACACGTCTCAGAGGCCCAAGGCAGAGGTTTTTCCCGACTACCTTTTTCTGGTTATGAAGATGATGAACTACAACGACGAGACCAACTCGGTGGACGTCGAGCACGTCAGCCTGATCCTAGGAGAGGGATATGTACTCTCCTTTCAGGAAAAAGAGGGAGACGTGTTCGAGCCGGTTCGGGAGAGGCTGAGGGCCTCCAGGGGGAGGTTGAGGGGCAACGGATCGGACTACCTGGCCTACGCCCTTATGGACGCGGTGGTGGACCATTACTTCCTTTCGGTGGAGCGTATCGGAGATGTCATAGAGGACATGGACGACAGGCTGCTTAGCGACCCCAGGTCCGACGATCTCCAGAGGATACACGAACTCAAGAGAGACGTCATGACCCTCAGAAAGGCGGTCTGGCCTCTCAGGGAGGCGGTGGGAAAACTCCAGAAATCGGATGCATCGTTTTTTGGAAACGACCTCGACGCGTTTCTTCGGGATCTCTACGACCACACGATCCAGGTTATAGACATGGTCGAGTCCTCCCGGGAGCTTCTGACCGGAATGCACGATACATATCTATCCAGCGTCAGTAACAGGATGAACGAGGTAATGAAGGTACTGACGGTGATAGCCACCATATTCATTCCCCTTACCTTCATAGCCGGGGTCTACGGCATGAACTTCAAGTACATGCCAGAGCTGGACTGGCGTTTTTCCTATCCGGTGGTCTGGATCGTTATGATAGCCGTCGGAGCCGGGATGGTGGCCTACTTCAGGAGGAAAAAGTGGCTATAGGACACCTTTAAAACGCTCGGACGAGAGTTTCCAAATGTATCATATAGCGAGGCAAAAATAGAGGTTTGCCGAATTAAATTCGGTGGATCTCTTTTTTTGTGTTTGACATATGACTGACAGTCAGTCATAATTCGGCTCGAGAGTTTGATGAATAATACTTTTTGGGAGTGAGACATCATGCAGGGGAAGAAAGAGGACAAAAAGACTAGACGCAGGAGGGAGATCGTCAAGGCAGCCTGGGAGCTCTTCGGGGAAAAGGGTTTCGACGGCACCACCATAGACGACATGACCGATAGGGCCGGGGTATCCCATGGAACCTTCTACCTTTATTTCTCGTCGAAAGAGGATATCCTTCGCTATCTAGGGGAGGATGTACAGGAGGAGATGCTGTCCGGATCAAGGGAAATAGCTGCGATGAAGGAGCTTTCTCCTCAGGAACGTCTGTTTAGGATAGTCAAATACCTTCTGACCATTCACGAAGGCCAAGAGTTTCGGATGGACCTGCACGACGTGATCCATCGAAAGATACACGACAAGTTGAAGGATGACGCGATAGAGCTTTTTCTTCCTCTGATTACCTCGCTGGTAGAGGAGGGAGTTGAGGCGGGCCAGATGAATATATCCCGGCCCAGAGAGACCGCCACCTATCTGGTCCTTTTGGTGGCGGAGCTTGAGCACAGCGTCGACCAATGGGAGGGTGAAGAGGCCCGTAAAAGGGCCTCCGAGGCCCTTAGAGAGCTTTTGATACGCACCATCGGAGGTGATGAACATGTTTTTCAGGAGGATTTCTTCTGATGAAAAAAGGCGGTCCGTCGTCGGCTCCCTGCTGAGAAAGTTCGGTGTCGCATGCGGTTTCTGCCTGTGGATAGGGGGTCTCTTCGTCCTGTATAAGAACGGAAATGCCCTGGAGACCCTCTCGGCGGAGGGAAAGGAAGGCACGAAGGCCGTTTCTGTCATGGCTATATCGATCGAGGCGGCTCCGCCGTTCAGGGAGGTGCGTTTTTTCGGGGTCACCCGCTCTCTGAAGCAGGCGGTCATAGCTCCTCTCGTGTCCGGAAGGCTCGATAGCCGATCGGTCGAGGTGGGAGACGCCGTTCGTTCCAAAGAGGAGATCGCCAGGATCGACTCGAGCGAGTATTCCCATCTAGTGGCGATGAAAAAGGCGGCTCTTTCCGAGGGGATGGCCGCTTTGAATCAGGGAGAGGCCGATCTCGAGAGGACCAGTGGGCTATATCGGGAAAAAGTCGTCTCCACCCAGAATATGGAGAGACAGAGCACCTCGGTTAGCAGGCTCCGGGCCAACTGCGAGGTCCTGAAAAGCCAGTTGAAGGAGGCGGAGAGAAAGCTGAAGGAGACCCATATCCGAGCCCCCTTCGACGGAGTGGTGACAAGGGTCTGTTCCGAGCCGGGAGAATATCTGACTCCGGGAACCCCGGTAGTCGAGCTGGCAAATAGAGACGTCGAGTTACAGATATCCGTTCCAGAGACCATGTTGGGCTCGGTGAAAAAGGGGGTAACCCTAAAGATCAATTTCCCGATGCTCGGCGAGAAGGAGATCTCCGGAAAGGTCCTTTCAGTGGGAGATGCTTTGGGAGACGACCAGAAAGGGGTCCTCTTTCCGGTGAAGATAGGGCTCTCTCAGGTGGAATGGCTTCGTTCGGGCATGACAGCCGAGGCGATCTTCGAGCTACCGGTTAAAGGGCGTTTCCTCGTTCCTGTGGCGGCCGTATGCAACGGAGACGGCGAGAGCAACTCGGTCTTCGTGGTCAGAGACGGAGTCGCCGTAAGGGTTCCGGTTCGGCCCGAGGAGGCGATAGGTGATTCGGTGACGGTAGAGGGCGACATGAAAGAAGGAGAGCTCGTGATAATAGGCGGACACGCCTTTCTCTCCGACGGCGATATCGTGGCGGTTCGGCTATGGAATGGATCGTAAGGATTCTACGGCAGCGCAAGGTCGTCTACAGCCTGTTTCTGGGGGCCGCCTTGTTGGGGGTTTTGGCCTGGGTCTCCATGCCGAGAGAAGAGGATCCTCCTCTCTCCTACAGGGCCGGCATGATCCAGGCGGTCTTTCCCGGGGCCGATGCCGAGTCGGTGGAACGACTGGTGGTGATCCCGCTGGAACGTCGGCTTTCTCAGGTGAAGGAGGTAAAGAGGGTCAAGGTGACCGCCCGTCGGGGCAGCGCTCTTTTTCTCATTCACCTTCACGACGAAGTGATGGACAGCATCGCCGCCTGGGACGAGGTCCGTCGGGCTATGGAAAAGGCCAGGCCCGATCTTCCGTCGGAGGTTACCGGTCTGGTTCTGGACGACCGCATGATGGATTACGAGTCCATCGTGGTGGCTATAGGCGGAACGTCCGATCTACTCGAGCTTCGAAACGGCGCCATAGCCCTGGAAAAGGAGCTTCTGAGGCTTCCGTCGGTGTCTCGGGTGCTGAGGATCGCCGATCCGGGTGAACAGATAACCGTGGCCTACGACGACTCCACAGCCGAACGTATGGGGCTGAGCCCTCGGAATCTTCGTCAGGCTCTGTCCATGCAGAACAGGACCATGCCGGGAGGAAGCCTGGTAATGGGAGAAAAGAGCGCCGCACTTCAGGCCCATACGGAGTTCAAGAGCATCGTCGAGATAGAGGACACCCCGGTCAGACTTCCGTCGGGAGAAACCGTTCCTCTGAAAACCATAGCCAAGGTCATACACGGTCCCTCCGAGCCCGCTCGGGATCGTATGAGATATATGGGTAATCCGGCGGTAGGTCTGGGTATAGTTCCGGTTACGCCGGTCAACTCCATCGAGTTCGGCAAGGACGTAAGAAAAATCCTGGAGAGGATGAGGGAAAAACTTTCTCCCCTGGAGATAGAGGAGGTGTCCTTTCAGCCTCACTACGTCGATCTGAGGCTCAAGGGTCTGTCCAACTCCCTTTTGATGAGCATGGTCCTGGTCGGAGGGATACTGTGCTTCTCCGTCGGGTTTCGAATGGGAATGGTGGTCAGCTCGGTGATTCCACTGATAGTCCTCTCCTCTCTGGGTTTCTACGCACTCTGCGGAGGGGTGCTGAACCAGATCTCCATAGCCGCCTTCGTGATAGCCCTTGGCATGTTGGTGGATAACGCCATAGTTATGGCCGAGAGCGTTGAGGTGAGGATGAAAAACGGCAGCGGCGGAATGGACGCGGCGGTGGATTCTGTAAGAGAGCTGGGATCGCCGCTTCTCGCCGCTACTGGAACGACCGTCGCGGCATTTCTTCCTCTCTGGATGGCTCACGGTCAGGCCGCCGAGTTTCTTCGAGCCATTCCTCAGGTCGTTACCCTGACCCTTTTCCTGAGTCTGCTGGCGGCGATGATCGTCACCCCTACTCTGGCGGCACTGGCCTTCAGAAAAAGCCGAGGAAACACGGCCGACTACGGTGGACGGTTCAATCTCGGCAGGGCCATAGGGGCTTTCTCCTCCAAGCACGCCGTACTGATCCTGTTGATGAGTCTCTCCCTTTTGCTGGTAGTCGGAGGTTACGGCAAGCACGTCCGCAAGAATTTCTTCCCCGGCGCCGACCGCAACGTGGTCATGGTAGACCTGTTTCTTCCGGAAGGTGCGGACATCCACGCCATAGACGGCATAGTGGGGAAGGTGGAACGACATCTGAAAAACGAGGTCCCGTCGGTCTCACGGGTGGCCTCTTTCATAGGCAGAGGGGCTCCCAGATTCTACGCCAACATCGTACCGGCCCCCAGAAATCCACACAGGGCCCAGATGATACTTTTCACGACGTCTCAGTCGCAAAACCACTCGGTCGTAGGTGAGATACGCTCCTACCTGGGAGAGGAAATTCCTCAGGTGAACTCGGTGGTCCAGGAACTGGTTTTGGGAACCCCTGTGGACGCTCCGGTGGAGATCCGGCTGTACGGAAACTCCCTTAAAGACCTGAGATTCGGAGCGGAGAGGGTCATGGAGGCGATGAAACGGATCCCTGGAATGGTGGACTTGAGGCATACGTTGGGAAACGGAAACCCGTCTTTGGAGTTCGACGTTTCCTCCGGGGCGGCGTTTCGCTACGGCCTGTACAGGGATCAGGTGGCTCAGGTTCTTTCGGGGCGGACGCTGGGACTGCCCGCCGGTGAATATCGCCAGGAAGAGGAGCCGGTGCCTATAGTCCTACGCTCCGAGAAGGGGGTGTTTTTCGGTGCCGATCGTGTCTCCTCGGTCTTGATGGATTCTTCCACCGGTGTTCCTCTTCAGACCGTGGCTCCCACTGAAATCGCCTGGCATCCCTCGGCTATATCCCGAAGGAACAGGGAACGATACGTGGCGGTTCAGTCCAATCTGGAAGACGGTTACGTCTACAGCGACGTAATGACTCGGCTGCTGCCGATTCTTTCTGAGACGGATCTCCCCGAAGGAGTCCGTTTCGAGATAGGAGGTGAGGCGGAGGCCTCCGGAGAGGCTCAGGGCTCCTTCAGCCTGGCCGCTCCTTTCGGACTGATAGTCCTCGTAGGCATACTTCTGGCGGGGTTCCGCTCGTTCCGCAAGGTCGGCATGGTCCTGGCAACTATCCCGCTGGCGTCTTTGGGGGTCATACCGGGGCTTCTGTTGTCCGGGGAACCCTTCGGCCTGATGTCCCTGCTTGGGGTGATAGCCCTGGCCGGAATAGTGGTGAACAACGCCATAGTGCTGTTGGACGTGGTGGAGCTTCGGCGTAAAAAAGGTCTTTCGGTTCATGAAGCTCTCACGAAGGCGGTGGAGGAACGGATCCGTCCCATACTGCTGACCAGCGGAACCACCGCGGCCGGGCTGTTCCCTCTGGCCTTCTCCTCGTCCAACCTCTGGCCTCCCATGGCCTGGGCCATGATATCCGGTCTGTGTGCCTCGACCGCACTGACCCTCTTCGTGATTCCCGCCATGTACAGGGTCCTCTATCCGGAAAAAAGCGTTTTCGCCCGACTCCTCGGGCTGATCAGAGTTCTTGTCGGCACGAAGGCGGTTCGAAACGATCAAATATAGCAGCTAAAGAAAGGGGTTTTTATCTTGAACAAGGTAACTACTATAACGGAGAATTTGGTGAAGGATTGCTCTACGGACATCGAGAAGATGGAAAAAATATATCTTTTCGTGAGAGACGAGATAGTCTTCGACATGATGTCCGGAATGCTGGTGTCCTCCGATGAGGTCCTTACGATGGGTCGTGGTTCCTGCATGAACAAGGCGGTTCTCCTGAAGGATATGGCGAAAGCCGCGGGTATCCCATCCAGACTGCACTTCATGGAGGTTCGGAAGGAGGCCTTGGAGGATCTTCTTCATCCGGGAGCCTATAAACTGTGGCCCGATAGCTTCCTGCACACCTATCCGGAGGTTCGACTTTCGGATGAATGGGTGTCCATGGAGGCCACCTTCGACGCTCCTCTGCACGAAAAACTTCTGGAAAAGCGGTTGAACTTCGGCAAACACGAAGAACGAAGGAATAACAGCATAGAGTTTTCCTCCAAAGGCGTTGTAGGAGCTCAACAGGGCACGGCGGTAGAGGGAGCCGAGCCTATCTTTGCCGATGATCTGCTTCCTCTGAAAAGGCATCTGGAAGAAGTTCCCGATTGGCTTGCCGAGATGGTCCCCTACCTCTGCGATATCTCCAGTAAATGGGTGAGAGAAAAAGTTCGTTCCTGATTTCTGCGGTGAATACCCCCTCTGACTCTACGACAAGGGGGTATTCCTTATGTGATTACTTTTCTATTTAGCAGAGGGAGGATCCAGGCTGTCCGGCGGGGAGAAGCAGAGGATTTCCATCGCCAGAATGATATTGAAGGACACCCCCATCGTCATCCTGGACGAGGCCACCGCCGCCATAGATCCTTACAACGAACACCTTATTCAGATGGCCTTGGACAGCCTGACGAAGGAGAAAACGGTCATAGTAATAGCCCATAACCTGAAGGCCATCAGGAACGCCGATTCGATAGTTGTGATGGAGGACGGCAGAGTGGAGTGCAGAGGCTCCCACGACGATCTGCTGAAGACCAGCCGTCTCTACCGGGAGATGTTCGACTCCCGGATCGATGCTGATCGGTGGAGATTGAAAGAGGAGGCGAAGGCATGTTAGCGGCTTTGATAAAGGATCTGACCGGGGAGTCTAAACTGTGTATGTCGCTGGCCATGGCGTCCTTCACAGTGGGATCCCTTTTAAACGTGGGGATAACCATGGCAGCCCTGGACGGACTCAGACAGGTAGGCATGGGAATGCCCTTGGATTTGTGGCGTTTCGCCTTCGAGCTCGTCGGGTTGTTCGTGGCCAAGGGAGTCGCCAACCTGGTGGCGGAGATAGCCCAGCATCAGGCCGGTTTCGACACGGTCGCGACAGTCAGGGAGAGGCTCATCCGCACCATGAAGAGGATCTATCTTGGGTTCTACACAGATGAAAGAATAGGAGAGCTTAACACGGTTATCCAGAAAGACGTGGGGAACCTTCAGCCGGTGGTGGTCCACTTCTGGTCCAAGACGGTCAGCAGCATCGTCGTAGCGGCGATCGTGGGAGGCGGACTCTTCTACGTGGACTGGAGAATGGGGTTGGCCATGGTGTCACTGATCCCCGTCGCTTTGTTCGTGATGTATTCCGGTATCGAGTCCAGCGGCAGATTGCAGAAAGAGACCCAGAACGACCTGGCCGACATGGTCAGTCTCTTCGTCGAGTACACCAAGGGGATCCCTCTGGTTAAGGCCTTCGGTGCAAGCTCGTCCTTCGAGAAGAAGCTCGGAAATAGCATGTTGAAATTCGGCGAAAGCAGCAAAGCCATATCCCGATCGGTTGCAGGATATATGGGCAGATATTTTCTCTTTTTGGACCTGTCCTACGGCGTTATGGTGACGGTGGGGGCCCTGCTGGTCTTCGGAGGCAAGGCGGAGGTCTTCGACTACATCCTGTTCGTCGTCCTCAGCCGAGAGTTCTACCGGCCCTTTGCGGAGCTTGAGAACTACTGGATCAATTTCATAAAGGGAAAGGACAGTTACGGCAGAATCTCCAAGGTGCTGAACGCTCCCACCATAAAACCGGCATCCCGTAGAAAAAGCCCCGTCGGCATGGACCTTCGTTTTCAAAATGTCGACTTTTCCTACGGCAAGGAGGACTTCGAGTTAAAGAACGTGGACCTGGACGTGGAGGGCAACTCTCTGATCGCCCTGGTAGGTCCGTCCGGAGGGGGTAAGAGCACCATCGCCAACCTCATCCTCCGGTTCTGGGACGTGAGGAAGGGTCGGATACTGGCGGGAGGAGTGGACATAAGGGAAATCGACTACGACGACTTTCTGTCCAACGTCAGCGTCGTGATGCAGAACGTGATTCTCTTCGAGGACACCATCTTCGAGAACATCCGGATAGGCAGAAGAAACGCCTCTAGGGAGGAAGTCGTAGAGGCCGCCAAGAAGGCCATGATACACGACTTCATAGCTGGACTGCCCAAGGGCTACGATACCCCGGTGGGGGAGAACGGAGTGGGTCTCTCCGGTGGACAGAGACAGAGGATCTCCATAGCCCGGGCACTGCTCAGGGACGCTCCTCTGGTGATTCTGGACGAGATGACAAGCGGCCTGGACCCGATAAACGAGGTCAAGATACAGAGGGCTATAGACAACCTGACCGCCAGCAAGACGGTGGTGGTAATAGCCCATCATCTCAAGACGATCCGAAACGCCGACAGAATAGTGGTGTTGAAGGACGGCAGGATAGTTGAGACGGGAAAACACGACGATCTGCTCAAAAAGGGTGGTCTCTACAGCGAATTGTGGGAGGCCCAGGAGAAGGCGCAGGACTGGGAGTGCGCCGTGTAGGTCGTTTTACTGACGAAAAAATCCGATGTGTTTTATGGTTTTCAGAAATACACCCCGAACCTGAGTCCCAGTTTTCTGCAGTGGGAGCGGATCTCCCATGAGAGCTCGTCCCAGTAGCCGTAGTCTTTTTCCACGAAGATTCGGCGATACAGCGGGATCAGTTCGGGATATTCCCTCCGTATCATCTCCAGCACCCTGGGCCTGAAGGGGCCGTTCAACTTCAGGTTCTCGAAACCGTACTCGCAGGTCCAGGGTCTGGTCGCATCGATCACCGCCCTGAAGTCGGTTATTCCCGGAAAGATGGGGGACATGAAGATCCAGGTCTCGAGCCCCGCCTCTCTCAGCAGCCTGAGGGCCTCCAGTCTTTTCCTTACCGAGGAGGCCCTGGGCTCCGCCTTAACTCTGAACGATTCGTCCAGAGAGTTCATCGAGATTCCCACCTTGGCCTTCAGCTTCAAAAGCAGATCTATGTCTCGGACCACCGCGTATCCCTTGGTCAGTATCATAAGGTCGAAATCGCACTGGCTGAAGACCATGTCCTCCAGTATCTCTCTGGTGGCCTCGAAGCGAAGTTCCAGCGGGTTGTAGCCGTCGGTGGAGGAACACATCACCACGGTCTTTCCCTGCATCTTCTTGTAGGGGAGCCTGGCGTGACACCTCTTGAGGTCCACGAAGTCGCCCCAATCCTCGGTGTGGTCGGTGTGCTGCTTTATGAACTCGGCGTAGCAGTATATACATTTGTGGGGGCATCCCACGTAGGGGTTCACCGTGAAGTCCACGCCGGGAATTTTCGAGACGGAGATCAGGCTTTTGGTCCATACCTGGCCGACGGCGATTTTTCCATGGGCGGTATCGCCGTCTTTTTCATCTCGGTCGAGCGTCATGACATGGACCTCCCTTCCTTTTCTACGGAGCTGGTTTTATTCGTGTCTCAGAGCGTCTATGGGGTTCAGCCTTGCTGCCTTGGCCGCCGGGTAGTAGCCGAAGAACATCCCCGTCGCGGCGGACACCCCTACAGCCAGAACCACCGCGAAGACCGGCACGGAGGTGTTCCAGCCGGTGACCTTGGTTATGGAGAGGGCCCCTCCCCAGCCCAGGGCAACCCCTACCAGACCGCCTATCAGAGACAGAAGCAGCGCCTCCGTCATGAACTGGATCCTTATGTCCGTGGCGGTGGCTCCTACCGCCATCCGTATGCCTACCTCCCTGGTCCTCTCGGTGACGGAGACCAGCATTATATTCATTATACCTATGCCTCCCACCAAAAGAGAGACAGACGCCACAGCGGTTAATAGCATGGTCATAACACCCGTGGCGGACTTGGTAGCCTCGACCATCTGAGTGACGTTCTGCACCCTGAAATCGTCCTCTTCGCCCTCCTTTATCCTGTGCCTCTGCCGGAGCAGCGCCTCTATCTCATTCTGGGCGGCGTTGAGCCTTTCGGGAGAGGACGATTTCACGAATATCGACCCCACCCGACCGGGTGTCCTGGAGGGGGACAGCCTCTTCCTGGCGGTGGTGAAGGGAACCAGGACTATGTCGTCCTCGTCTCCCATCATGGACTCTCCCTTGCTCTTCAGCAGGCCTATCACATTGAAGGGAACCTTCCCTATTCGGACCGACGCACCTATGGGGTCAGCCGAACCGAAAAGCTCGTCCGCCACGGTCTCTCCGAGAAGGCACACCTTGGCGGCCCCTCTCTCCTCGGTGGAGGTGAAGTTCCGTCCGTCCTCGATCTCCCAGTCCTTGACCGTGAGGAACGGACCGGTGGTCCCGGTTATCCTGGTGGACCAGTTCGTGTTGCCCTGTACCACCTGGGCGGAGAAGTTCACCACAGGGGCCACCGCCGTCACAGAGGGACACTCGATCCCTATCGCCTCGGCGTCCTTGACGTTCAGCGTCTGGACCGAGCCGGACCGAACCCCTCCGGTACGGAACACGTCGGGTCGTATGAAGAGCATGTTGCTCCCCAGGGAGTTCATCTTTGCCGATATCTCCTCCCTGGCCCCCGTCCCTACGGCGAACATTATGATCACCGCCACCACGCCTATCACTATGCCCAGCACGGTCAGGGCTGACCTCATCTTGTTGGCCCACAGGGCCTTGGTGGCTATATGGGCGGTCTGGATAGGGGATATCACGATTCCTGCCTCCTGTCCTCGACGAGTCTGCCGTCTCTGAAGGTTATCACCCTCCTAGCGAACACCGCCATGTCGGGCTCGTGGGTTATCAGTATTACCGTGATCCCCTGCTCGTCGTTGAGGGTCCTGAAAAGCCTCATTATCTCCTCGCTGTTGGCGCTGTCCAGGTTCCCCGTGGGCTCGTCGGCCAGTATCAGAGGAGCCCGGTTTACCAGGGCCCTGGCTATGGCCACCCTCTGCTGCTGTCCTCCGGACATCTGGTGCGGCATGTGATCCATCCTGTCTCCCAGTCCCACCAGGTCCAGCGACTCGGCGGCCCTCCTGTGGCGTTCCGAAGGGGACACCCCGGCGTAGACCATGGGCAGCTCCACATTCTCCAGGGCGCTGGTTCGTGAGAGCAGGTTGAAGCCCTGGAAGACGAAGCCTATGGAGTCACGCCTGACGTGAGCCAGCTCGTCCGGCTTCATCTCCGCAACGTCCCTGCCGTCCAGAACGTAGCTTCCTGATGTGGGCACGTCCAGACATCCCAGCATGTTCATCATGGTGGACTTTCCCGAGCCGGAGGGCCCCATTATGGCGGCGAACTCGCCCCGGTCTATCTCGAAGCTGACCCCCTGAAGGGCGTGGACCTCCTGGCTTCCAAGGACGTAGCTTTTCCGCAGATCACGGACGTCTACCAGGGCTTGGTCCAAAGAGTCCGCCCCCCTTCTTCTCCGACGATCCGTCGGAGGATACCTCGACCACCACCTGGGTCTCCTCGGACACCTCTCCGGAAACCTGAACCCATCTGTTCTCGGCCAGACCGGTCTTCACCGGTATGGGAACGGGACTGTCGCCGGACAGTGTGAATAGGATCCCGTTGCCGTTGAGGGATCCGCCGTGGGGCTCTCCTTCCTGTGTTGGTATATCCACCCTGAGGGCGGCGGACGGGGCCATGAGCACGTCCTCTCGACGGTCCGTCACCACCGCCACCTCCGCCGTCATGCCGGGGTAGAGGGACAGGTCGTCGTTGGAGACCCCTATCTCCACCGTGTAGGTGACGACGTTGTCCGTCTCCGTAGGAGCCAGCCTTATCCTGTCCACCTTGCCGGAGAAGGTTCTGTTTGGGTAGGCGTCCACGGTGAAGGAGACGTCCTGACCTTCCTTCACCGATCCGATGTCGGCCTCGTCTATGTCGGCCTCGACCCTCATGCGTCTCAGGTCCTCCGCTATGGTGAAGAGTTCCGGGGCGGACAAACTGGCCGCCACCGTCTGTCCCTCGTCCACCTCCTTGGCAGTCACCACCCCGTTTATGGGGGACACTATCTCCGTGTGGGCCAGATCTATCTCTGAACTGCTCAGTGCCGCCCTGGCCTGGGCTACCTTGCCCTCCAGAGCCCTCAGAGTGGCCCTGGCCGTCGCAACCGAGAGCTCCGCGTCGTCCAGATCCACCTTGGCTATAAGGTTCCGCCCTACCAGCTCTTTCTTTCTCGCCAGGGCCCTGTTTGCGTGTGCCAGAGAGGCTTTGCCCTCGGCCAGGTCGGCCTGGGCGGTCAGAAGCGCCGCTTCTGCCTTGTCCACGTTCGCCTGAAACAGAGTGGGGTCTATCCTGGCCAGGAGCTGTCCCTTGGTCACCTCGTCGTTGTAGTCCACCAGCACCTCCGAGAGGTTGCCCGACACCTGGCTTCCGACCAGAACGGTGTTTATCGCCTCCAGCGTCCCGGTGGCGGACACCGTCTTCACCATGTCGCCCCTTCGAAGCGACTCGGTCCTGTAGGAAATCCTCTGCTTTTCTCCGTCGCCCCGATACCACCAGATCCCCGCTCCGATCGTCGCGATCAGAATCAGTGCAAATAGCTTCTTCATGATCCTACATCCTTCCCATGGCCTGTTTCAGAGCGGCCAGAGCTGTCTCCCTGTCGTATCTGGATTGAGAGAGGGAGAGCCTCGCCTCTCCGTAGGTCGTCACTGCATCGGCCACCTCGGTTGGGCTTCCCTCTCCCACCTCGTACCGTCCGTTGGCCAGCTTCAGGTTGGCCTCGGCCTGTTTCACCGTCTCTTTTGCCACCATCACGCTCTGGTCCGCCTCGTCCAGTGCCAGCCAGGCCTTTCTAACAGCCAGCTCCACCTTCTGACGCTCCGACTCTGCCTTCGCCTTGGCGGACTTGAGGTTTCCTCTGGCCTCGTCGGTATCCGCCGCGGTCTGGCCTCCGTCCGATATGGGAACGGTCCCCTTGACGCTTACGGACCATTCCCCGTCCTCGAAGGGAGCGTCTCCGTTCCAGGAAAAGCCTCCGGTCGCGCTTATCGTGGGGGACAGCCCTCTGGCGGCCAGCTTCAGAGAGCTTTTGGCCTTGGCCACAGAGTGGCCGTAGGACTTGAGGTCCGGATGTTCCGCCATGGCCGTCGATATGGCCTCGGCTAGGGTCTCCACCGGACGGCGTTCCGGAGCAAGGTCCGCTATCTCGTATGGCTCCATGTCCGGACGGCCCATCGAGTGGTTCAGCTGATGCCTAGCCAGCTCCACGGCGTGTTGGGCCTTTACCAGGTCGAGCTGAGCCTTGCTCAGGTTGACCCTGGCCTGGGTGACGTCTATCAGGGCCTTTTCCCCGACGTCGTAGAACCCCTTGGCTATCTCCAGATGCTTGACGTCCTGCTTGACTATCTCCTCGGCGATCGACCGGGCCTCCAGAGAGTCCAGCAGGTCGCAGTAGGCCTCGACTATGGAATATCTGAGTCCCTGAAGGGTGGAGATGCCGTCGGCCTCGGTGGACATCATTCCCTCCCTGCTGGCCTGTACCGAGAGCCTGGTCTGACCTGAGTCGAATATACGCTGGGTCAGCCCCACCGAGCCGGAGTGGCCTCCGTCGTCTCCCTCGGAGCGGCTGTACTGGTCCGAGGCCGATATGGTGGTTCTCCAGCTGGAGCCGGAGCCGGATACCCTGGCTCTGGCTGCGTCCAGGTCGCCCTCCGCGGAAATGAGATCCGGGTGGGTGGAGGCCATCTTGAGACAGTCCTCCAGCGTAAGTATCCTGGCCTCCGCCGATGCGGCCCCCGTCGCTATCGTCACCGTCGCCAGAGCGGCGATCAGATATCCGGTCACTCTATCGATCATGAAGGGATCATCTCCTCTTGTCCGTATTCGACTCATATAATACTCGTAAAGGAACTCTCGGTCCGTAAAGAAATGTCATGGTTTACCTCGGACGACCCCGGCGGGTTTGGTGGTATCATGATAGTGGAATATAAAGGTCCATTGCGTTTATTCAGCCATGTTTCCTATGTGTAGAAGGAGGGATAGAGATTGAAGAAAGCCTTCATCATCGGTACCTGCGACACCAAGTTCGCCGAACTTGACTATGGCCGGAGGTTGATAGACCAGGCCGGAATCGAGACCGTTCTAGTGGACGTCGGCAGCATGGAACACGCTTTTCCGGTGGATATCACGAATCGGGAGGTAGCGTCGTTCCATCCGGAGGGAGCGGATTTTCTCGCAGATCCTACCGATCGGGGTAAAACCGTGTCCGCCATGGGAGTCGCTCTGGAAAGATTTCTGCTCAGTCGGGACGACGTCGGAGGGGTGTTGGGAATGGGAGGAAGCGGCAATACCTCCCTGGTCACCCAGGGTATGAGGGTACTGCCCATAGGAACTCCCAGGATGATGGTCTCCACCATGGGATCGGGAGATGTGTCTCCCTACGTGGGTCCCAACGACATCTGCATGGTATATTCCGTAACCGACATAGCAGGTCTGAACTCGATCTCCCGAAGGGTCATAGGCAACGCGGCTCACGGCCTGGCGGGGATGATGACTCGGCCTATTCCGGAGGTCGCCGGAGAGAGACCGCTCTTGGGGCTGTCCATGTTCGGGGTCACCACCCCCTGCGTCGAGACCATAAGGGAGATAATAGGCGACGAATACGAATGCATGGTCTTCCACGCAACCGGAACGGGCGGCATGTCGCTCGAGAAGCTGGTCGACTCGGGAATGATGACCTCGGTTATAGACGTCACCTTGACGGAGATATGCGACCACCTCATGGGAGGAGTCCTCTCCGCCGGAGAGGATCGCCTGGGTGCCTTCATAAGGACCGGCATACCCTACGTCGGTTCCGTAGGGGCCCAGGACATGGTCAACTTCGGTCCTATGGACACCGTTCCGGAGAGATACTCGGAGCGCAACCTGTACGTCCACAATCCTCAGGTAACCTTGATGCGGACAACCGATGAGGAAAACCGGACCATGGGAAGATGGATAGGCGAAAAGCTCAACCGCCTAACCGGGCCGGTCCGCTTCCTATTACCAGAGAAGGGAGTCTCCATGATAGACGCCCCGGGAATGCCCTTCTACGATCCGGAGGCGGATGAGGCGCTTTTCTCCGCCTTGGAGGATACCTTCGTCCAGACCGAGGCCAAAAAACTCCTGAGGCTTCCCTATCACGTCAACGACAGGGAGTTCGCCCAGGCACTTGTGGATAACTTTAGGGAAATATCCGAATAAAGAGGAGGTTTTACGGTGAAACTTGTCGAGAAAAGGGAAGAGCTCATCAGAAATTTCCGTAACATGATCGCCGAGGGCAAGCCCATAGTGGGAGGTGGCGCTGGAACGGGGATCTCCGCCAAGTGGGAGGAGGCCGGAGGAATCGACCTCATAGTCATATACAACTCCGGACGATACCGCATGGCGGGTCGAGGCTCCCTGGCGGGGCTCATGGCCTACGGCAACGCCAACGAGATAGTCAAGGAGATGGCCTACGAGGTTCTCCCGGTGGTTCGATCCACCCCGGTCTTGGCCGGCATCAACGGCACCGATCCCTTCGTCATATGGGATATGTTCTTCCGTGAGCTGGAGGAGCTGGGGTTCGTAGGGGTACAGAACTTTCCGACCGTAGGACTCATAGACGGCGTCTTCCGCCAGAACCTGGAGGAGACCGGCATGGGCTACGCCTTGGAGGTGGAGGCTATCCGTAAGGCCTCTCAGGCGGGCTTCCTGACCACTCCCTACGTGTTCAGCGCCGAGGACGCCGCGGCTATGACCGAGGCCGGGGCGGACATAATAGTCTGTCACATGGGGTTGACCACCAAGGGATCCATAGGCGCAAAGACCTCCAAGACCCTGGACGACTGTGTAGGGCTGATCGACCAGTGGGCCGCAGCCGCCAGAGAGGTCCGTGAGGACGTCATCGTGCTTTGTCACGGAGGTCCTATAGCCATGCCCGACGACGCCCAGTACGTTCTAGAAAAATGCACCGGCATCAACGGTTTCTACGGAGCCAGCAGCATGGAGCGACTGCCCACCGAGGTAGCCATAAAGGAACAGATAGAGAAGTTCAAGAAACTGACGTTCTGATTTTGGGACTCTAACCGCCATATACCGAACTGTATGTAGAGTGTTGTTATACCAGGACGGCTACTCAAATAATGGGTAACCGTCCTGTTTAGTTTAATCTTAAGGAACTCAGCTCGCTAGACCGAATTTTTTAGCCATCTCTTCGTTGATGACGACCACGTTCTCACTCTTTACCCGCCATATCCGGGTGAAAGGGGCTAGTTTTTTCTTTAAACTGTCGCTGATGGGCTCGAGCCATTCCAGAGGATGGTCTTTGATGACTAAAACTATCTTGATCTCTATCGCCCCGTAATCCTGTCTCTTAAAGAAAGAGGGGGCGTCGTAGCTTTCTCCGTGCCGTCCTATTGCCCCGGAGATCAAAAGCTGGAGGGTATTGCTGAGTTTACTCGTCACCTTCTCCATGTAAACCTCAAAAGGGTTTTCCAGTCTTTTTGATGTCTTGTCCTTCGGGGCGGGGCTTGAGGATTTAGGCTCCACCATCCACATAAATCTGGCTTTCGATGTCGACTTATCCACGTCCTTAAGCAGTATGAACTCCGCTATTTGGACTTTCCCGTTTTTTGGTTTGTCTTCTCGTAGAGGGTGCTATTCTCTATCGGGTAAACGAGCTTCGGATCGAAAGGCCCAAACGATATGCCCGATTCCTCTATCGTCAGGGTGTCGTTGGAGGCGGTCATGATAGGCTCATTTCCACCTGTTCCTGATACAGCTGGATGGATTCGTTCACTATCGGGTTGTCCGGCATGCCATCGATTAGGTTTGCCGAGCTACAGTCGGATTCGGATATGGACATGACCGGAATCGACATCTCCTTCTTTCTACTCATCAGAAGTGCCTTTTTAAGCACGAAGTACGAATGGGTTGCGAGAAAAAACTGAATACCTCGATCGGCCAAAACGGCCAAGATATCCAAGAAATCAGATATGGCTTTAGGATGCAGGGCGGCCTCAACCTCGTCTATGAAGACCACCGATCCTGGAGAGAGATAACGATTTCCCAAAAGGGTGTCCAAAATGGCTATCTTTTTTATCCCCTCCGCTGTCGTTCCTATGGCGAACTTCTCGTTGCCGACCTTGAACGACCAGCGTCGAGCCTCGTCGTCGTATTCAACCCGTCCCCCCAATAGACCTTTCAGGTTTTCTCTAGATTGGGCGAATTCGGTGAAGTTTTTTCCCCTAGTCGGTTTTATCGAGAGGACCTTGGCCAGATCGAAATAGGTATCGTCGAAACCGAAAACCTGGTCTACCTCTCTAGACCTGAGAACGACGTGATGGATGGACAGGAGCTCCTTCGCCGGGATGAATATTGAATTGTCCTTTCTGAAGGAGCCTTCCCAGCCTATCTTAGTTATCTGTTTGGTGGTGTCCTTGCCGAAGGAATATTCCAGCTCGTCCCCGTCTATGACGGCTCTCATCCGAAGTTTTTCGTCGCTTCCCTTCGTCACCAGATCGCCGATCTTTTCGGCCTGAAACGTCCAGTGTAGTTTGCGGGCAAGCAGATCCGCCAGTGAGGACTGTCTGTCGTCGCCTCGTCCGGACATCTCTATGGAGCGGACGGCGCTGTAAAGGGCCTTCAAGAGGAAGGTCTTCCCCCTGCCGTTTTCGCCTATGACCAGGTTTATCTTTCCTAGATCGGGCCAATGCAGGTGTTTCAGAGGGCCAAAATTATTCAGGTCGACTTTCTCTATCATAATCCTCGCTCCTTCTTCAACGTAATTTCTCTCCCTACCGAGTCATTGTAACCCATCTCAAACGTTTTATTCGTGCCACTATCGCCCCTAGTCTGTGATACTTCTACGTGAAAGGAAAAAAGATGGAGGTGAAAGACTTGATCGAGACCCTGGCGGTGATACCCGCTCGGTACGGCAGCACGAGGCTTCCGGCCAAGCCCTTGATGGAAATAGGAGGGGTCCCTCTGGTGATCAGGGTGCTTCGCAACGCTCTGAGGTGCCGTGGCGTGGACAGGACCCTGGTGGCCACCGACGACGATAGGATCGCCTCGGTCGTCGAGGACTGGGGAGGAGAGGCCATGATGACTCCGAAGGACCTTCCATCCGGAGGGGATCGGGTGGCCTACGTGGCGGAGCGAATAGAGTCCAGATACGTGCTGAACATCCAGGGAGACGACCCCCTGGTCGGTCCGGAGATGGTGGATCCCCTGATGGAAGCCCTTAAGAGCGATCCCTCGGTGCCCCTCGCCGTGCTGGCCAAGAGGATAGAGCGGCCCGAGGAGATCGACTCGCCCGACATAGTGAAGATGGTCTTCGATAAAAGGGGAAACGCCCTATATTTCAGTCGTTCCCCTATACCGTACCGCAGAGTAGGAGAGGCTGCCTGCTATAAGCACATAGGGCCCTACGCATATAGGAGAGACTTTCTGTTGCGTTTTTCCAGCTGGGATCAGACCGAACTGGAGCGCTCAGAGAGCCTGGAGATGCTCCGGGTCCTCGAGAGGGGATACCCCATCAGGTGCGTGGAGACCTACAGGGACACTATAGAGATAGACACCATGGAGGACGTAAAGTCCCTAGAGAGATATCTTCAGGAGGTAGAGGACGAATGAATTTCGATATGTTCATGGCTGGAAGGATCTCCTTCGGTGCCGGAGTGTCGGCTACGGTAGGAGAAAAGGCGAAGGCTCTAGGAGCCTCCAAGGTCATGTTGGTGACCGACGAGACCATGGTCTCCATAGGAACGGCTGAACGTATAACCTCCTATCTGGAGGAGGCGGGCCTTTCCGTAGAGACGTTCTCCCAAGTGGAGCCCGAGCCGTCGGTGGAGACGGTAGACCTGGCGGCGGACCGGCTCAAGGCCACAGGATGCGACCTCGTCGTGGGGCTGGGAGGAGGAAGCTCTATGGACGTTGCCAAGGCGGTCAGCGTCCTGGCCACCAACGAGGGCTCCGCCGGGGCCTATCAGGGACTGGGTCTGGTCGAGAAGCCCGGCATCCCCAAGATAACCATACCGACAACCGCCGGAACCGGTTCGGAGGTCACCTTTACCGCCGTGTTGATTCGCAAGAGCGACGGAGTCAAGGGCGGAATAAACTCGGACTACCTATATCCGGACTGTAGTCTGTTGGACCCGGAGCTCACCCTATCCATGCCCAAAAAGGTCACAACCGAGACCGGCATGGACGCCCTGGCCCACGCCCTGGAGGCCTACACCAGCCGCCAGGCATCTCCCTTCAGCGATACGATGGCCGAGGCTGCAATAGCCAGGATCGGCAGATACCTCAGGGTCGCAGCCTTGAATGGGAACGATATCGAGGCCAGGAGCGAGATGATGCTTGCCGCTCTCTTCGGAGGGGTCGCCCTGGCCAACGCCGGAGTCACCGCCTGCCACTCCATGGCCTACCCTCTGGGCGCGGTCTTCGGGGTGGGGCACGGTCTTTCCAACGCACTGCTCCTTCCCTATGTGGTTCGTTTCAACGCCATGGCGGCGCCGGAGAAATTCGCCAGGGCCGCGGAACTCCTGGGCGGAACTAACTACTCGGAGGGGCTCTTCGACAGGGCCGTCGACTGTGCCGATAGGCTGGACGAGCTGGTCCACGACCTGGATCTGCCGACGAACCTGAGAGAGCTGGAGGTCGGCATAGCCCCGGAGAACTTCGAAGACATGGCGAAAAGGGCCATGGCCGTCGCCAGACCTATGGAGAACAACCCCAGGGACATAACTCTGGAGCAAGTCATATCTATCTACGAGGAGGCCTTTTAAATGCCCGGTTTCGAGCTTTTCGATCACAGAGAAATAGACGCGGTAGCGGACGTCATCGGCAGAAAGATGGTCCATCGCTACTCCTTCAACGACTGCCGTGACGGCATATACAGGGTTGAGGAGTTCGAGAACGCCGTGGCCGAAATGGTCGGATCCCGCTTCTGCCTCGCGGTCAGCAGTGGAACTGCCGCCCTTTACGTCGGACTCAAGGCCATGGGAATAGAGCCGGGAGACCGGATAATCACCTCTCCCTTCACCTTCATAGCCACGGTGGAGGCCATAACCGAGTGCGGCGCCGTGCCTGTCTTCGCCGACGTGGATGAAAGCCTGAACATGGATCCCCGGTCTGTCGAGCCCCTCATAGACGACAGGACCAAGGCTGTGATGCCGGTCCACATGTTCGGCTCCGCGGCGGACATGGACCCAATAGCGAAAATATGTTCCGCCCACGGCCTGACCCTCCTGGAGGACTCGTGCCAGGCCATGGGGGCCACCTACAAGGGCAGATACGTCGGAACTATCGGAGCCTGGGGGCCCTACAGCCTCGATCCCTACAAGCTTCTCACCGTGGGAGAGGGAGGACTCGTGGTCACGGACGACGAGGAGCTTTACCGGACAATGGAATACGCCCACGACCACGGTCACGTCCACGACAAATCGATCGATCGCGGCGCCGAGCGCAAAAGCGGTCTGGGAATGAACTTCAGGATGAGCGAGATCCAGGGTGCCATCGGATTAGTCCAGGTGGACAAAATGCCGGGGGCCGTAAAGGCCCTCAGGGAGAACAAGGCCAAAGTCCTGAAATCGGTGGGAGACATCCCCGGCCTTGTCCGTCGGTCCTTCGCGGACCAGGATGGTGAGATAGCCACTCAGCTGGTCTACATCCTTCCGGACGGAGAGTCGGCGAAGAGATTCCAGGCCGCCTCCGGCGAGGCCGGAGTGGGGTGCGGTATCCTCTCGGGCAACACCTGGCACTACGCCAGGCATTGGGATTCCCTGAGGGACTGGGCCGAAAGGACGAGGGCCCGGGGCATAGACGCTCCCGAGTATCTTCCGGAGGATATGGCGGTCACAGAGGGAATCCTCTCCAGGGCGGTGGTCTACGGCATAGGAGTGACCGCCTCGGACGAATCGCTGGAGACCATGGCGAAGGCCATAAAGGCCGGAGCCGCCGCGGCCCTTTAACGAGCCTCCTCTTCGTCGGCACCTTCCTGACCCTCATAGTCGTGCCGGTGCTATACTCGGTGTTTCACGGGGTCACAGACGAATAATCGACGAACGAGGAGGCGAGGTTTTTGTTATTCAAGGTTTTTGCGGCTTTTCTGAGGGCCGGTTTTCTGGGATTCGGAGGAGGGGCCGCCATAGCCCCGGCAATACATAAAGAGGCTGTCGATAGATACGGCTGGGTGGACGACGGCACCTTCAACGACGTACTGGCGTTGTCGAACACCCTGCCGGGGCCGGCGGCCCCTCAGATGTCGGCGGTCATAGGCTACAGGGCGGCGGGGATCGGCGGAATGCTTGCGGCCGTCTCCGCTCTGGTGGTCCCCATGGCTGTGCTGGTTGTGGTCCTCATATCCTGGATCTTCTCCGCCGTGGGGGAGAGCGCCGACAAGATGTTGCTCCTGAAGAGGAGCACCGTGGCCGTGTTCCCCCTGGTGTCGGCCATGCTCTGTCGGCTGATGCTCAAGTTCTACCGTCAGGGGTCGGAGGCCATAGGTCCCGTCAGGACGGTGCTGTTCTCTCTGGTATGTCTGGCTCTTCTCTACCTGGGGGTGGACAACGGCTTCGTCATATTGGCCATGATCTCCCTGGCGATCACCTCGGCTGCTCCCTGGCCCAGGTGGTTCTGCTACATCATGGTGGTGCCGGTTGCGACTCTGCTTTTCGTCCACAGCGACCTCGTTTCGACGTTGAGCATGACCGTTCCGGATTACCTGGAATGGTCGGTGGTGCTGGGGCTTCTGGTAGCCGGGGCCGTCGGGCTTTGGACCACCCCTGCGGAAAACGGGCTTCCAGACTCGACCGGCGAGGCTGGGCTACGTCCGGTTCTAGGAGACCTCGGGCGGATCTGGGCGGTGGTTCTGGCGGTCTGCGTGCCGTTGGTGATGTTCTGTCCCCTTCTTCGATCCTCCGCCTATCTGGCACTGCTGGCCGGGATGACCTTTACCGGACTCATGACCTTCGGAGGCGGGCCGGTGTTCATCCCACTTGCCATAGGGCTTCTGGCCGGGCCGTCGTCTCAGATATTCCTCTACACCAAGGAAAGACTCATGCAATACATAGCTATAGTAAACGCCCTGCCGTCTCCCATAATATCCAAGCTCTCCGCCGTCTCCGGCTGGGACATGGTGCGGAGGGTGGCCGATTCGGGAACAGCCTATTCCGGTCCCCTTTGGCTTTGGGCGTCGGCGGGAGGGGCCATCCTGGTGGTCGCCATGGTGCTCCCGGCGGTCACGAACTCGCTGGTCGCCTTCTCCTGTCTCGACAGGATAAAGAGATCTCCGGGTATGAAGGCCATGACCAAGTTTATCCTTCCCGTTCTCATGGCCATATTCCTGTCGGTCTTCATCTCCTTTATGGAGACCACCTTTCATACCGTAGCCTCCTTCCCGGGACAATCGGCTATATCGTCGGGGTTGCAGTGTGTCTGGCTCTTCTGCCTCTTCCTGTGGCTACAGACCCGCCTGCGCAGGATACCCGACCCCCTCTTGATACTGGCCGCCGTGGCCTACGGGGTCATCGTCCTCTAGGGGCGCACCTCTTTATGGGGTATTTCGGCAGATAGCGCCTCCAGCCGTCCACCGTCACAACGGCGCAGTCCTTCACGTAGGGATGGCTCCAGGGCCGGTCGGATTCCCATCTCAGCTTGGAGAGGATCCTCTCCTTGGTGGCCAGAAGCTGGGCCGCCTCCACAGGGGTCCTCTCCAGACCCAGAAGAAGCACGAAAAGGATGGGCTTATCATCCAGTCCCATGAGGTGCAGGTAGCAGTAGCTGTCCCTGGCCTTGGGGATCAGCCTTCCCGCCAGATACTCGTCTCCCGAAAGTCGTCTCACGAAGGAATGCCTCTCCCTCTCCGGGGCACCCTGGTCCGACGGATCCTTCACCTCCACCATTATGGTCCGTTCCCTTTCCACTATGACGAAGTCCACCAGAGCCATTCCTATGGGACGGGCCTCTCCCGGCTCGTCCAGCTTTATCCAGCTCTCCGCCGCCGAGAGGTTTAGGAACAGCTCCTTCTCCCTGGTCCAGCTCAACTTTCTCCCCCCTCCGATTCCAGAAGGGCCCTGGTGGCGTCCCTGTGGTAGAGGTCCATGAATACCTGGGAGATTACGTTGGGGTGAAGCGACGGATAATCCTCCGTGGAGGAAATGTCTATCCCCCTGCCGTTTCGGAACAGGGCGTGGAAACGGACGTCGTCTTCCTCCTTCGACCTGAGGTCCAGCTCCTTGAGCACCACGTAATCGTGGGTGGCCAGAAAAACCTGGACCCCCCTTCTCTGTATCGCCAGGACGACCTCCATCATCGGCCCTATGGCTGACGGATTTACGTTCGCCTCCGGCTCGTCCCAGAAGAGGACGCTCCCTCCCGTAAGGGTTCCGTTTCGTATCAGCCTCCAGAGAACGCCGAGCTTTCTGAGCCCCTCCGCCATCAGGGGGAACTCCAGGTCGTCGTATTCGGACTGAAGGAAAAAGCCTCCCTCTCTCTCCACCACCTGGCCGCCTATACGCCGCTCCAGATCCAGGGCCAGCTCCGCCATATCCTCGTCCAGAGGTGCGGCCGGTTGGGCCATCGCCCTCTCTATTACGTCGGCATAGGTATCGTCGAAGGCCAGCCGTCCCGCCCGATGAAGCGCCGTGAAGTTCGGAGCGTGGACCAGCATCTCCTTAACGGGCAGAAAAACGCTCTCGAGGGGGTGGGCCAGCCACTCCCTCTCTCCCACCATCTCCACCTCGCCGGGGCTATCCGTGCTATCGTCGAAGGAACATAGAATGTGGTCCTCTCCGCCGTCTCTCGTCTTCCTGATCTCTATGGCACCGGAGGAGAGCTCCTCTCCCCGCCGCACCAGACGTCCGATACGTCCGCCCAGGGGCATGAACAGCCTGGTCAGTTTCTCGGGAAAACTCCTCTGGCCCAGCGAAGCCTCGCAGGCTCCGTAGAGAAACTTCATCATGTGAGACTTACCCGAACCTCCCTCTCCCACCAGCACGTTCAGTCCCGGCGAAAAACGTCCCGTGACGGAGGAGAAGGCGGTCAGGTTTTTCAACGTCACCGACGAAAGGTAACCCTTGTTCATGTCCATCACCCCTTTGGGCTATTGTAAGACAAAAACCTTACGATTTCCTATCGATATTCTGCCTCCATCGTATAATGAAAGATGAAGTCGGAGATTGAGACAAGGAGGGAGATAAGGAATGAAGACTTTCGATCCTCAGCGCTACAGATATCCGTCCAGACGGGCTCTGGTCTATGGTTCCCGTGGAATGGTGGCTACCTCCCACCCTCAGGCCGCCCAGGCCGGTCTGGATACACTCAAAAAAGGGGGAAACGCAGTCGACGCGGCAATCGCCACAGCTGCGGCCTTGACGGTGGTGGAGCCCACCAGCAACGGCCTGGGCAGCGACGCCTTCGCCATAATATGCAAAGACGGAAGGCTCTACGGCATAAACGGCAGCGGACCTTCCCCCAGGGCCCTGACGAGAGACCTATTAAATAGGAAGGGACTTTCCCGGTTGCCCTCTATGGGGTGGCTTCCCGTATGTGTTCCCGGAGCCGTCGCAACCTGGGCGGCCATGTCCAAGAGGATGGGCCGTCTGCCCCTATCGGAGGTTCTGGCCCCGGCGGTGGATCTGGCGAAACAGGGCGTGGCCGTGCCTCCCACAGTGTCGAAAAACTGGAGATTGGCCCTGGAAAAATACGGAACCTCCGGCGACCCCGCCCTTTCGCCGTGGAAAGATACCTTCGTGTTCGACGGAAAAACCCCCGAGCCGGGAGATATCGTCCGTCTGGTGCACCACGGCAGAACCTTGGAGCTGATAGCCAGTTCAGACGGCAGAGACCTTTACCGAGGCGAGCTGGCCGATAAAATCGTGACCTTCGCCTCCGAAACAGGCGGTCTCCTCGCCTCCGAGGACCTGGAGGGATACTCTCCCGAATGGGTGGAGCCCCTTTCCGTGGACTACGGAGGCCTTACCGTATGGGAACTGCCGCCGAACGGCCAGGGCATGGTCGCCCTGATGGCCCTGGGGATACTGGAGGGCCTGGAATCCTCCGATCCTAACTCGCCCGAGTCGGTCCACCGCTCCATAGAGGCCCTGAAGCTGGCCTTCGCTGACGGACACCGCTACATATGCGACCCCCACATGGCGGATGTCCCGGTGGATCGTCTGCTATCCGACGGCTATCTTGCCGAACGGCGTCGCCTGCTGGGAGACAGGGCCGCTCGGCCCGAGCCCGGCGATCCCCACTCGGGCGGCACCGTCTACCTGGCGACGGCCGACGGTTTCGGCAACATGGTCTCCATGATACAGAGCAACTACACCGGCTTCGGTTCCGGCGTCGTCGTCCCCGGAACGGGAATAGCCCTAAACAACAGGGGGCTGGGCTTCTCGATGGAGCCGGGCCATCCCAACGAGATCATGCCGGGAAAAAGGCCCTACCACACCATAATTCCCGGCTTTCTCACGAAGGGCGGCGAACCCCTGGGGCCCTTCGGTGTAATGGGAGGCTACATGCAGCCTCAGGGGCACCTTCAGGTCGTAACCAACCTGGTCCGGAGGGGGATGAACCCTCAGGAGGCTCTTGACGCCCCCAGATGGCAGTGGACCGGCGGGCTGGACGTCTCGGTGGAGCAATCCTTCCCGTCCGACATGGCTAGGGCCCTCTCCCGGATGGGTCACCACATAACGGTGGTCCTCGAACCGGACTCTTTCGGCAGAGGACAGATAATACTGAAAACCGACAAAGGTAGCCTGGTGGGAGCCACAGAGCCCAGAGCGGACGGAACCGTGGCTACCTGGTGACGAGCCTATTCAAGGATATATCGCCGTGGTAGTATAGGTAATACCACGGATGACTTGGAGGTGTCGTAGATGAAAAGCGTGATCACCGTAAAGCTCGATGAAGAGTTAAACCGTATGCTTTCCGAACGGGCGGCCCGTGAAGGCAGAAGCAAAAGTTTTTACGTCCGGGAAGGATTGATCCAGTACCTGGAGGATCTTGAAGACATAGAGGCCGCCGAAGCGGGATATAAAGATTGGGCGGCAGATAACTTTAAGACCCATAGATGGGAGGACGTGAGGTCCCGTCTTGGCCTGGACGATTGAGCTCTCGTCAAAAGCGCGAAAGGAACTTGAAGCCCTATCTAATGAAGATCGTAAACGAGTAGGGAGCTATCTGGACGAACTCCTCACATTGGAGACCCCTCGTGATCGGGGACGGGCCTTGACGGGTAATTTTAGAGGTTACTGGCGGTATCGAATCGGAGATATACGTGTAATCTGTGATATAGAGGACGAGCGTTTTATAATTATCGCTTTGCGTATCGATCGCCGAAGCCAAGTCTACCGACGTTCCTTGCCTCGAAGAATTAGAGGTCGATATGGTAAATGAACCGTGGTGACCAGGCGAGATGTCGTATTTTTCTTGACACTTTCCTAGGTGTCGTTGTTAAATGAGGAAGGAGGGCCTCTTCCGATGTCGGAGGCCCTTCGTCTTTAAGGTGACGAGAGTTATTCGAAGAGAACGAGAAAAGGGAGTGGATACATGAAGAATTGGGGAAAGATCCTTCTGTGTGCCGTGATCGTAACGTTGGTCGCGGCGGCGGGATGGGCCGAAATGGCTCCGTTGAATCCCGCTTTCGAAAGTTACATGGAGCGCATACACCAGAAAAACAACGATGGAGCCGGTTCCGGAGCTGTGTTAGGAGGGCGTATACCCTCTCCGGTAGACCTCAGCCACCTGGCCGGGGTATCGGTGCTTCGGTCGGACGGAAAAACCGCTCCGTCCTTTCCGGTAAGCTACGACCTTAGAACACTTGGTCTGGTCTCCCCTGTTAGAGACCAGAGCCCCTACGGAGCCTGCTGGACCTTCAGCGCCATGGCCTCCATGGAGTCCATCGCCCTAAAGGCCGGGGTAGTCAGTCCGGACTACGCCGAGCAGTTCATAGCCTATTACGGCTACGTCGATCAGTCCTCCGAGCTGGTGGGATTCGGAAACTACACCGCCTCCGACTTCCCCGGCATTATGGACAACGGCGGAGACGACTTCAGAGCCATAGCCCTGCTGGCCCGTGGAACCGGAGCGGTAAACGAGGCGGACGCACCCTACGGTTCGACCGCCCCCAGCTCCGACGCTCCCGTGTCCAGGGCTCTCAGGGACGTCTACTACTTCTATTACGACAGTTCAACCAGATATCAGAAGGCCAGCGTGGAGAACATAAAGACCGCCCTCATGGACCACGGGGCCGTGTCGGTGGGAATGTACGCCGGAGACCCTCAGGGTGGAAACTGGGACGACTCTTCCTACTATAACCCCTCCACCTACGCGTCCTATATCCCCTCTGGCAACCCCGACGGGCTTTCAGTGGGGTCGGCCAATCACGCCGTCACGGTGGTCGGCTGGGACGACAGCTACTCCAGGACCAACTTCAATCCGGCCAACCAGCCGTCCTCCGACGGAGCCTGGATAGTGAAAAACTCATGGGGCTCCAGCTGGGGCGACGGAGGCTACTTCTACCTGTCTTACGAGGACGCAGTACTGGACACCGGTGCCGCCTACGTAGGAGGCGATCCTGCCAGGTACGACAGGGTATACCAGTACGACCCCTTCGGATGGTGTGATTCCTACTCACCTGCCGGCATGGTCGACAACACCGCATGGATGGCCAACGTATTCACCGCCACGGTGGACACCGACATAAAGGCGGTCTCCCTCTACGTCGGAGGTGTGGGCAACACCTACGAGATATCTGTCTACACCGGCGTCACCGGTGGCCCGACGACGGGAACCGCGGCCATATCGTCCCAAACTGGAACCCTCCCGGAGCCGGGTTATCATACCGTTCCCCTGTCCTCCGCCGTCTCGGTAAAGGCCGGAACCAAGTTCTCCGTCGTGGTCAAGGTCAAAACGCCTGGATACGACTATCCCATAGCTTCAGAGAGCCTTGTGAAGGGGTACTCGGATAAGGCCTCCACCAGGGCAGGCCAGAGTTACTTCTCCTCGAACGGAACATACTGGGAGGACATGACGTCGGTTAACGATACCGCCAACGTGTGTCTGAAGGCGCTGGGAACCGTCACGGGGACCACCGCGAAGGGGTCCTTGACGATAACCATAACCCCTAAAGATGCCGCCGACGCCGGAGCTCGCTGGAGCGTAGACGGAGGAACGACTTGGTATGCCTCGGGACGGAGCCTCTCTCTCGATCCCGGTGAATACACCGTCACCTTCGACATGCCCTCCGGCTGGGAGGAGAAGACCCCCGAAACCTACCCGGTCGTAACCGGGGTGAGCAACTCCTACAGCTCCACCGCGGAGGAAGAACGGTCTCTCTTCGGGAGCGGCGGCGGATGCTCCGTAGGCTTCGCTCCGGCGGCCCTCCTCCTCGGCCTTCCCATGTTGGCCCTGTTCGTCAGGAAATAGATAAACCCGAAAAGAACCTCCTATTTCGTAGCCTGAATCGCCTTCTTGTTAGACGAGTTTCCGCATGACGGAAGGATTTAGCCTTATACTCAAAGAGAGCCCTCGGGCTCTCTTTTTTCGTGATCCATTCTTTAAAAGACAAACGGGGGGGAACGACATGACTAAGGTAACGATCCAGAAACTGCGGGAAATGAAGCAAAAGGAAGAGAAAATCTCCATGGTAACCGCCTACGACTATCCCCAGGCCTGCTTCGTCGAAAAGGCGGGCATAGAGATAATTCTGGTGGGAGACTCGCTGTCCATGACCGTTCTGGGCAACGAGGGAACCGTACCCCTGACCACCGACGAGATGATCGCCCACATAAAGCCGGTCGTCAAGGGAGCCCCTACCCCGATGATAGTGGGGGACATGGTCTTCGGATCCTACAACGAAAGCCGTGAGCAGGCCATTCACAACGCCAACCGTCTCATGAAAGAGGGAGGTTGCGACGCGATCAAACTGGAGGGCGGCCGTCCGGACATAGTCGGAGCCATAGTCGAGGCGGGAATCCCCGTACAGGGCCATATAGGGCTCACCCCTCAGACCTCCTCTCTTCTCGGAGGCTTCAAGGTCCAGGGCAAAAGCCTCGAAGCCGCTCAAAAAATAGTGAACGACGCCAAGGCCCTGGAGGCGGCCGGAGCCTTCTCCATAGTGGTGGAGTGCGTTCCGGAAGAGCTGGGAAGGGCCATCACCCAGGCGGTCTCCATACCGACCATAGGAATAGGGGCTGGAGCCCACACTGACGGACAGGTTTTGGTATATCACGACATGCTGGGAATGTTCGACAAATTCGTCCCCAAATTCGTAAAAAGGTACGCCAACATCGGCGATCAGATAGTGGAGGGACTGGAGAAATACAGAGACGAGATAAAGTCCGGAGCCTTCCCGGCGAAGGAACACGCGTTCGGAGGGATAACCCGGGAAGACCTGGACGGTCTCATCCTCTGAGCCAGGAGGCCGAAGCCATGAAGATAGCCATACTCGGATCGGGAGCCATGGGTTGCCTCTATGGCGGCAGACTCGCCGAGGCTGGATTCGACGTAACCATCGTAGACGTCTGGAAAGAACACGTCGAAGGCATAAACTCCGACGGACTCAGTATCGAAGGTATAGGAGGAAAGCGGATAGTAAAGGGCATAAAGGCCGTCACCGATCCAAACCGGGCGGGGCAGGTCGATCTGGTGGTGGTGTTCGTCAAGGCCACCCTCACCAAAACCGCCATGGAGGGAGCCCTCCGATTGGTGGGGGATAGCACCAGGGTCCTGACGCTGCAAAACGGCCTGGGAAACGTGGAGGCCCTGAGCGACATAGTAGGTCCCGACCGCCTTATCGCAGGCACCACCGCCCACGGATCCACCCTTCTCGGCCCGGGATCGATAAAACACGCAGGAGAGGGCCTCACAGTGATCGGAAACCTCTCGGGGAAGACCGATCCCTTTTTGGAAGATCTGGCAGCAATCCTAGAAAAGGCGGGGTTCTCCGTTCAGATCTCCGAAAACGTCATGGGTCTCATATGGGGAAAACTCATCGTGAACGTCGGCATAAACGCCCTCACCGCGATAACCGGCCTTAGAAACGGTCGCCTGCTAGACTTTCCCGACACGAAGGAGCTCATGAGGATGGCGGTGGAAGAGGTCCTCGAGGTGGTCCGGCGAAAGGGCATCGTGCTGAACGATCCCGATCCGGCAAGACACGTCGAAGAGGTGTGCCGGTCCACGGCGGAGAACCGTTCCTCCATGCTTCAGGACGTCATGAACCGGCGGCGAACAGAGATAGACGCCATAAACGGGGCGGTGGTCGCCGAGGCGGAAAAACTGGGGCTGTCCGCCCCGGTCAATCTGGTGCTGTTCAAGCTGGTGAAAACCTTACAGGCGATGTAAGTTCATACCATCTGTTATACAATGGTCTCCTAGGCAAGGTATCCAAAAACAGGAGGGGATCACAGTTGAAAGCGATAACGAAGGTCCAGGCTTGGACCGTTACAGGTGGAATCGTGGAAAACGCGACGGTAGTCGTCGACGGCGGCAAAATCGTCTCCGTCCAGGCCGGGGGAGCGGTGCCGGAGGGGGCCGAGGTCATCGACGGAACCGGCAAGATACTCACCCCGGGCTTCATCGACGCCCACGTCCATGCGGGAATATGCGAGGAGGCCGTTCCCGGGGCGATGAACGCAGTCAACGAAGACACCGGGGCGGTCACACCGTCGGTGCGGGCAATCGACGGAATCAACCCGTCCGACGAAGCCTTCCGCAACGCCCTGTCCGCAGGGATCACCTGCATGCAGATACTCCCGGGCAGCGCCAACATAATAGGAGGAATCGGGACCATCCTGAAACCGGTGGGGCACATAGTGGACAAAATGGTCGTCCGGGCCCACTCGGGAATGAAGGCCGCCCTGGGCGAAAACCCGGTCAACTGGCAGGGAGGCAAGGGACGTTTCCCTTCCACCAGAATGGGTAACGCCGCCTGTATGAGAAAAGCCATACAGGACGCCTTCGACTACAGGGACAAAAAGAAACGGGCGGAGGAAAAAGGGGAACACTTCTCCGTCGACCAGGGAATGGAGCACTTCCTTCCCGTATTGAACCGCACCGTGCCCATGAGAATCCACAGCCATAGGGCCGACGATATCTGCACCGCCATAAGAATCTGCGACGAATTCGACCTTCGCTATACCATAGAGCACTGCACCGAGGGACAGTTCATAGCGGACTACCTGGCGGAGAAAAAAGTCCGGGCAGCGGTCGGACCAACCGCCACCAGCAAGACCAAGGAAGAGGTCAAAAACAAGGGCTGGGAAACCCTTCTGGCCCTCAAAAAGGCGGGTGTATCCTTCTGCCTCATAACGGACCATCCGGTAATCCCCATAGAGACCCTCCCCGTCGCAGCGGCACTTGCCATAAGGGCCGGACTGGACGCCGAGACGGCCCTGGAAGCCCTCACCATAGCTCCGGCCAGACACCTGGAGGTGGACGACAGAATGGGCTCCATCGAGCCGGGCAAGGACGCCGACCTGGTTCTCTGGGGCGGCGACCCCTTCGACGTAAGGAACGCCCCCGAATTGGTTCTCGTGAATGGAGAGTCGGCACTGTAGAGGTAAATAAAGAACAGTTGACGAATTCAAGCAGGCCCTATAAAGTGTCAGCAGGGTGCGTTAAAACGGATACCAATTTGAATACGGGAGGGAATACAATGAAAGCAAAAGGCATCAAACTCTGCGCGGCATTCTGCGCAGCCGCTCTTTCCGCCGGACTACTGGCGGGAAATCCCGCCATCGCCAGGGAAAAGAAAGACCCGGACACCTTGACGGTGGCCAACGTCTACGACGCCAAGACCCTGGATCCATTCGGGACCAACGACGTGGCCTCCTCAGGAGCCATGCTCCACATCTACAACCGTCTGGTAAAGCTCAACGACAAGGACGAAGTGGTAGGAGACCTGGCCGAGAAATTCGAGCAGGTGGACGACCTTACCTACAGGTTCTATCTGCGTAAGGGCGTCAAATTCCACAACGGCGAGGAGCTCAAGGCCTCCGACGTTGTCTTCAGCCTCAAGAGATCCCTGTCGCCCTCCAGCGGTGCCGTCAAGCACATCGTCGGAGCCATCGACCCGGACAGCATAGTGGCCCTGGACGACTACACCGTCGAGGTCAAGACCCTGTTCCCCTTCGCCGCCTTCCTGCCCTCCATGACCCACATGGGCGGAGGAGCTATCCTCAACGAGAAGGCAGTCACCGAGGCGGGAGACAACTACGGCATGAACCCGGTGGGCACCGGTCCCTTCAAGCTTGTCGAGTGGAACCGCGGCGACAAGATGGTCATGGAGCGCTTCGAGGACTACTTCGGCGACAAACCGGCCTATAAGACCCTCATAATCAGGGCCATCCCGGAGGGGACCAACCGCACCATCGAGCTCGAGAGCGGCAACGTCGACATCGCCTATCAGATAACCACCAACGACGTCAGCAGGGTGGAGGCCAACAAGGAGCTCAAGCTTCTCAGGCTCATCGACAACTCCACCACCTATCTCGGCTTCAACTGCGAGAAGGCCCCCTTCGACGACGTCAGGGTCCGTCAGGCCATCACCATGGCTCTGCCCACACCCCAGATCATCAAGGCGGTCCTCAGAGGAGTCGGAGCCACTGCGGTCGGCCCCATCGCTCCCAACGTAAAATACGCCAACCCGGACCTCAAGCCCATGCCCTACGACGTGGAGAAGGCCAAGGCCCTCCTCGCCGAGGCGGGGTATCCCGATGGCTTCAAGGCCTCCATCTGGACCAACGATAAGAAGGCCAGAATCGACATAGCCACCATCGCCCAGAACCAGCTCAAGAAAATCGGCGTCGATGTGGACATCCAGGTTCTCGAGTGGGGCGCCTATCTTGAGGGACTCACCCAGAAGAAGCACGACATGTTCATCGTTGGCTGGACCTGCCAGACTCCCGACCCGGACATGGCGGTCTTCGCTCCCTTCCACTCGTCCATGAAGGGCAACAACAACTTCACCTTCTTCGGCGACGATGAGGTAGACGCCCTTCTCGAAAAGGGCAGAGTCACCCCCGACGGCCCGGAGCGCCAGCAGATCTACTACGACATTCAGGACGCCCTCAGGAACAAGGGACCCTGGGTGTTCCTGTACAACGACGAGCAGATCATCGGGACCCAGGACTACGTCAAGGGATTCACCGTCAGCCCCTTCGGCTTCCACGATCTCAGCAAGGTGACCTTCGACGGCAAATAGCCTGAAGACCTCAAGCACCTAAGCACCCGACGCAGGAGCATGGCTCGTCCGTGCTCCTGCTTTCCATTCTGCATTGGGAGGTAACGGAATGTTCAAATATATCTTCAAACGGGTACTCATGCTCGTTCCGGTGCTCATAGGGGTGACCTTTATAGTCTTCTCCATGCTCTACATAACCCCGGGAGACCCGGCAAGGATGGTCCTGGGAGAGCAGGCCCCGCAGGAATCGGTGGACGAGCTGAGACAGGAGATGGGTCTGAACGACCCCTTCTTCGTACAGTTCGGACGCTACGTCTATAAAGCGGTCGTCCACGGAGACATAGGCCGGTCCTACATCACCAAGAGGCCGGTGGTCCAGGAAATCTGGGCCGCCTTCCCCGTAACCCTGAAACTCTCCGCCATGGCCATGGTCATAGCCATGATAGTGGGAATACCCTGCGGCATAGTGTCGGCCATAAAGCAGTACTCCCTGTTCGACAACGTAGTCACCGTCTTCGCCATGATCGGCATATCCATGCCGGTCTTCTGGCTGGGAATACTGCTCATACTGCTCTTCTCCGTCAGGCTCGGATGGGTTCCCCCGTCGGGCTTCGACAGCGTCTCCACCATGATCCTACCGGCCCTGACCCTGGGAGCCCAGTCCGTGGCCATCATCACCAGGATGACCCGATCCAGCATGCTCGAGGTCATAAGGCAGGACTACATCCGCACCGTCAGAGCCAAGGGACAGAGGGAAAGAGTGGTCATCTGGAAACACGCCCTGGGTAACGCCCTCATACCTGTCGTAACCATAAGCGGAATACAGTTCGGCATTCTTCTGGGTGGGGCCGTCCTCACAGAGCTGATCTTCTCCATCCCTGGAGTCGGAAGGCTTATGGTCGAATCCATCAAGATGAGGGACTTCCCTGTGGTACAGGGCGGCGTCCTCTTCATTGCCGTGGCCTTCTGTGTGGTCAACCTCCTGGTGGACCTCGTCTACGCCTGGCTGGACCCGAGAATCAAGGCCCAGTACGTCTCCTAGGAGGTGCATCGGAATGAGCGAACCCGTAATGAGCGAAACCGTAATCAAAGAGACCAAGAGAAAAAACCCCTGGGCCGAGGTATTCCGAAGGCTCAAAAAGAACAGATTGGCAATGATCGGCCTGTTCGTGGTAATAGTGCTGGCCTTCACCGCCATCTTCGCCGACTTCATAGCCCCCTACACCTACGAGGAACAGGACCTCATGGCGGCCTTCGAGAGCCCATCGGCGACCCACTGGTTCGGAACGGACGAATTCGGCCGAGACATCTTCAGCCGCATAGTCTACGGAAGCCGAATCTCCCTACAGGTGGGATTCGTCGCGGTCAGCTTCTCCATACTGATCGGAGGCTTCCTGGGAGCCCTAGCCGGATACTACGGAGGATGGATAGACAACGTAATAATGAGGTTCATGGACGTCCTGTTCTCCGTTCCCCAGCTCCTGTTGGCCATATCCGTGGCGGCCTCGCTGGGACCGGGACTCTTCAACCTCATGATAGCCGTCGGCATATCCTCCGTGCCTCAGTACGCCAGACTGGTCCGGGCCTCGGTGCTCTCCATAAGAGAGCAGGAATTCATAGAGGCGGCCAGATCGGTGGGAGCCAAGGATCTCAAGATAATCTTCAGACACATACTGCCCAACTGCATGGCCCCCATCATAGTACAGGGCACCCTGGGGGTCGCCTTCGCCATACTCACTGCCGCTGGGCTCAGCTTCATCGGCCTGGGCATACAGCCTCCCATCCCCGAATGGGGAGCCATGCTCTCCGGCGGACGGGAATACATCCGGGATCATGCCTACATGACCATGTTCCCCGGACTGGCGATCATGATAACCATACTGGCTCTCAACTTCCTGGGCGACGGACTAAGAGACGCCCTGGACCCCAAGCTGAAGAACTAGAACGGGGGACCGGAAATGAACGATAAAATGCTGCTGGACATACAGGGCCTCTCGGTTCGCTACACCACCGAGGACGGAATCGTCCGGGCTGTGGAGGACCTGCAACTGAAGCTGGCCCCGGGCGAATCCCTGGGCTTCGTCGGAGAGACCGGAGCGGGAAAAACCACCACCGCCCTCTCCATAATGGGCCTCATCTCCGAACCGCCTGGAAAGATAACCGACGGAAAGATAATCTTTCAGGGAAAAGACCTGCTCAAGGCCTCAGAAGAGGAAATGCGCTCCGTCAGGGGAGGAAAGATCGCCATGATCTTCCAGGACCCGATGACCTCCCTCAACCCGGTAATAACGGTGGACGAACAGATAGCCGAAATGGTGCTGCTCCACAACGACGTCAGCAAGAAAGAGGCCCTCAAGATAGCTGTGGAAATGCTCGAGGTCGTCGGAATCCGTTCCGAAAGGGCCCACGAATATCCCCATCAGTTCTCCGGGGGCATGAAACAGAGGGTCGTCATAGCCATAGCCCTGGCCTGCAACCCGGCTCTGCTGATAGCGGACGAGCCCACCACCGCCCTGGACGTAACCATCCAGGCCCAGGTGCTGGAGCTCATGAAAGACCTCAAGCGCAAATTCAACACCGCCCTAATCATGATAACCCATGACCTGGGGGTGGTCGCCGACATATGCGAAAAGGTCGCCATAATGTACGCTGGTTCGGTGGTGGAATACGCCGAGAAGAGGCCTCTCTACACCGAGCCTCTTCACCCCTACACGGTGGGACTGTTCAACTCCATACCGGACGTGGACGACGACGAGGAATTCCTCAAGGTCATACCGGGACTGACACCGGACCCCACGAACCTTCCGTCGGGATGCCCCTTCCACCCCCGGTGCACCCATGCCATGGAGCGGTGCCGCACCGAGCGTCCCCGCTGGACCGAGGCCAGGCCGGGCCACTTCGTGGCCTGTTTCCTGCACCAGAAAGACTGAGGAGGGCCCGTCATGGTCGCAGTAGGAAACAAACTCATAGAGGTAAACAACCTCAAGAAATACTTCAAAACCAAAAGAGGGATGCTCCACGCCGTGGACGACCTCAGCTTTCACATAGACAAAGGCGAAACCCTGGGCCTGGTGGGAGAGTCGGGCTGCGGTAAATCCACCACCGGCCGGGTCCTCATAAGGCTGCTGGAGGCCACGGCGGGACAGGTCCTCATGGACGGAGAAGACGTTCTCTCCGCCTCGGGAAAAAGGCTGGCCAACCTCAGGACCAAGATGCAGATGGTCTTTCAGGACCCGTACTCCTGCCTCAACCCCAGAATGACCGTCTCGGAGCTCATATCCGAGCCCCTGGAGGTCAACAACCGCTACACCGGAAAAACCGAGCGACCCGCCAGAATCAGGGAGCTCATGGACATAGTCGGACTGGCCACCAGACTCACCAACGCCTACCCCCACGAGCTCGACGGAGGGCGGCGCCAGAGGGTGGGCATAGCCAGGGCCCTCGCTCTGAACCCGGAATTCATAGTTCAGGACGAGCCGGTCTCCGCTCTGGACGTGTGCATCCAGGCACAGATACTCAACCTGATGAAAAACCTCCAGAAAGAGCTGGGACTGACCTATCTCTTCATATCCCACGACCTCTCGGTGGTCAAACACGTCTCTGACAGAATCGCCGTCATGTACCTCGGGTCGATGGTGGAGCTCACCGACTACAGATCCATATTCAAGAACCCCCTCCATCCCTACACTCAGGCCCTGCTCTCGGCCATACCGATAGCCAAGGTCGACGTCGACAGAGACAGAATCCTCCTGGAGGGAGACGTTCCCAGCCCCATAGAGCCCCCGGCGGGATGCCGCTTCGCCGGACGATGCCGCTTTCGCCAGGAACGGTGCACAGTGGAGACCCCGGAACTTCGTCAGATGGAACCCGGCCGCTGGGTAGCCTGCCACTACGCTGGTCAGCTGGAGGAACGACGAGCATAGGATCACCGAGACAGATCGAGTTGTCTGACCTCTCTTGACGGGATCGGCGGTGGGTAATAGGATCTAGAATATAGAGACGGTGGAGATCTCCTGAGGGGGAGGCGTTTTGGCTAGTTTAAATAATCTGACCATAGAGATACCTGAGGCTAAGATTTTCAGGTATGCTCTGAACGAGCAGCACCCTTCGGGGAAACATAAGGCTTTTGTTTTCGAATCGGTATTAGGCTTTAATTCGTCTAATGGAGATAAGCTGATAGAAAAAATAAAGGCTGCCGTGTTGCAAAATGTAGACAGACTAACGGAAAAGGGTCGTACTCCGGATGGATCTTTGCGTTATGAATTGATACTCGAAATTGAGGGAGAAAACGGTCGAGTAGCTAAGGTGCTAACAGCTTGGCAAAAAATAGGCAGTACTTTAAGGTTGGTGACGATACATGTATGCAAAAATAGATGAGCTTGACATGGTTAAGCTGAGGGACGGTACTGAAGGAACCGTTGTCCATGTAGGTTCGGGGGGCTCTTTTTACACCGTAGAGGTTGAATCCTCCGATGGAGACTGGGAACTTTTCGATGTACTAATAGATAAGATCGAATCGGTTATCTGGAAAAATCCGGATAGCGATGTCCCTCTTCATGGAACTTCCCTGAAATATGCACTGTCGGACACGTCCTTTTCCCTCAAAGGAACCTTGGTCGACGGATGCGATCAGATTGCTCTTGCTTCGTAAAATGACGATTTCGACCGGTTGTGTTCTTAAATTTACGGATTATAAGCTTGAACGGGCTTGCTTTGAGAGGAATCCAAACTATGAAAAAATAGAAGGGATGATTCCTCTAGATTTAAGCTTAAACCGTGAGATGAAAAGCATAAGCGAAAATAGTTTTTCTCTATCGATCTCCGTCGATGTATTTGAAAAACCAAGAGAAAATAATTATCCTTTTTCCGTCGGTGTTACCGTTTCAGGCTTTTTTCAAGTGGACGACAGCGTCGGTCTAGATCTAAAAAACAAGCTTATAGAAACAAACGCCGCTGCGATTCTGTTCCCATACGTAAGATCTATAATCTCTCAGATCACATTGATGGCGAATACCGATAGCACCTTGATCCTCCCCCCCGTCAACTTTGTGGAAATGCTAAGGTCAGAGGAAACGAAAAAAACCTCGGAATGATAGCCAGACCGAACGATTAGATTCATTAATGGAGCAGTCTTGACTTTTCAGACAAAGTCAAGACTGCTTTTTTTGTATTGCTACTCCCCATTATTGATTATAAACTATTTATAATCAAGATCTTGTTAAATTTTGCTCGATTTACTATAATCAAGGATAGAGTAAACGCCCTGGAGAAAGTCGTTTATGAATCTGTTTGTATAAAACCCCTCTCGAGCCCACTTTACATAATAGACCCCAAGAAGAAAGGAGGTGCTCGAATGGCATCCTTCGTACCGTCAAGCAGCAGAGTAGTGCTTCGCTGCCAGGTGGGAACCTCGGCGGACGGCGCTCCCAAGCTCGGGAGTCTGTCCATCTCCAGGGCCAACCCCGCCATGACCGCCGACCAGCTGGACGCCGTGGCTGCCGCCATGGGAACCCTTCTGGACGTCCCGGTCGTGGAAGTCCACAAAATCGACACCGACATAGTCTCGGACTAACCGGACCGTTCGGACCTTAAGCGCACAGGAGAGGAGGTGAAAAAATGAAAACCGTTAAGATGACCTTCGGGAGATCGGACGGAACAAAAAAGAGCATCTCCCTGAAGCACGCCAAGGAAACCCTCACGGAAACCGAGGTCAGGACGGCCATGCAGTCCGTCATAGACAACGGAGCGGTTCTTCCGGCGGTAACCACCATAGTAGAGGCCGAGCTTATCGACCGCACCGTGGAGGAGATCATAACCCAGTAGCGAGGAGGATAGAGATAAATGGAAGACTTACTGGCCGGCATAGCCCAGAACGGCTTCTCCATAGCGGTGGCAGCCTACCTGCTGATCCGCATGGAAAGCAGGCTGGAAGGGCTCAGCCAGGCCATACAGGAACTGAAACTGGCCATAGTCGAGGAAGGTCGCCGTGGATGACAACGACATCCGAATAGCGCCCCACTTCTCGCTTCGAGAGTTTCAGTGTCCCTGCTGCCTCACGGTGCGTCTCCAACCGGAGCTTCTGAGCCGGTTGGAGGCCCTCCGGGGCCGCTGGGGTCCACTGAGGATAACCAGCGGCTACAGATGCCCAAGGCATAACTCCGAGGTCGGAGGAGTGCCTCGCAGCCGACACATGAAAGGTGCGGCGGCGGACGTGGTGGTCTCGAGAAACCGTCAGGAACTCTTCTGCGCCGTAGCGAGAGAAGAAGGCTTCGAGTCGATCCTGCCTTATCGAGACAGGGGATTCGTCCATCTAGCTGTATAAAACCGAAGGAGGTTTATATAAGATGCACCAGGAAAAAAAGAAAACCATAAAACCCATAGACGAAAGCAAAATCATCGGAGGGGACTGCCCCTGCGACGGAACCGACGACATACTCGATCTGGAGGAACTGGTGCTTCGATTCCTGCCCCTCATAAAAACCCTGGCGAAACGCTATGCCGGGCGGGGCGCCGACTTCGAGGAACTCCTGGGCGAGGCCGCCTGTCACGCTCTGGAGCTCATAATACAGTGTCCGGACGAACAACCTCTGCCCCTCTACCTGTCCAACATGCTCCCCGGCAGGGTAAGAGACGCCGCGAAAAAGCTCCGTCGTCAGGCCGACCACGGCAGCTTCGAGGAAATGGCCGAGACCGGCTACGAGCCGGAGGATCCAAACCCACTATACAACCCCAAGACCCCAAGCTTCTGCTTGCGGGAATACCCATAGATCCCCAGGAATTTCTGCTGGTTGAAGGCCTTCTTCGAGGCCTGAGGCAAAAGGAAATAGCGAAAGACCTGGGATGCTCCCAGCAGAACGTCAGCGTCATGGTCAGAAAGCTGAGAAAAAAGCTGGAGGATTTTCTGAAAGACCTGCTGTAACCCCCAAAGACCCGGCCGAAAGGCCGGGTCCTTTTTGTTCTACCGGCTTTCAGGTCTATTAACAGTAAAGAGGCTTTCCCTGCTACAATTTCCTTAAAACAGGAGGGGGAATTGCGTTATGATCGTATATGCTGTGTGGAACAACAAAGGTGGGGTTGGAAAAAGCTACCTGACATTCCAGCTAGCCTCGGAATACGCTAAAAACCATCGGGCTAAAAAGGTACTCGTGATAGACCTGTGCCCTCAGTCTAACTCTTCTCTGACTTTCCTCGGGGGAATCGTCAACCAAGGAGACGAAAATCTATCCGATATACAGAAAGCTGTGCCGAGAAAAACCATCGCAGGATATATCCAGCATCGAATCAAAAGCCCCTATGTATCGCCTAAAACAGGAAGTGAATTTCCAATACAGGTCTGTAACTACAACGATTACATACCCCTACCTGCCAAAATAGGTGTCGCATGATAGACTAGTTTAGCGAGTCGAGAGAGGCTCCCTGGAGGTGCGACACATGGCGAGGTACAGCAAAGAACAAAAAGAGGCAATCAAAAAGAGAATGATGCCGCCGGAGAACATGTCCATACCTAAATTATCGAAAGAGACTGGCATAACGGTGACAACCCTCTACAACTGGAGAAAAGAGCTCCGTGCGTCCGGCAAAGCAGCTCCCTGCGACGAAGATAGACCGGATAGCTGGAGTTCCAGAGACAAGTTCCTCATAGTCCACGAGACCTACACCATGAACGAGGAGGAGCTGGCCCGGTACTGCAGGGAAAAAGGACTGTACGTCGAACAGGTTATAAGCTGGCGAAACTCCTGCGAGGAGGCAAACGATGGCCAGAGCCTCAAGGTCAGGGAGCTTATGCATGAGGTAAGCCAGGTAAAGAAGGATCACAAGAAGCTGGCACAGGAGCTCAGACGTAAGGACAAAGCCCTGGCTGAAGCGGCTGCCCTGCTGGTATTGAGAAAAAAAGTCCAGGCGATCTGGGGGGAAAACGAGGACGACTGATCGGTGCCTCGGATCGCCGTAAAGCAGTAGAACTGATCGAAGAAGCCGTATCGAGCGGAGCTACCCAGGCTAAAGCCTGTAGAGAGGTCGGCATCACTGAGAGAACCTTCCAGAGATGGTGCAAAGAGGGCCAGGTAAAAGAGGACCAAAGACCTCACGCTCCCAGAAAGACGCCTCAGAAGCTATCGCAAGAGGAAGAACGAAAGGTACTAGAGATAGCCAACAGCCCGGAATACGCCAGCGCACCGCCAGCCCAGATAGTGAACGATCTACTGGAAAAAGGCATATACATCGCCTCTGAATCGACATTCTACAGGATACTCAGGAAACACAGACAGATCAACCATAGAGGCAGAACGGCGGCTCCGGTAAAAAAACCTATAACAACCCATAAAGCCGACGGTCCTAACCAGCTGTGGTCCTGGGATATAACTTACGGGCATCTCTAAAAACTCCCCTAACTGGCAGGGAGAAAAACCCCTGTTTAGGCTGGGATGTTAAAATACCGGTTGTAACCAAAAATTCTCGAGAAGGGATGGGATCCCCTTGAAACAGCGGAGCCTCTTTGCGGAAGAAATAGCCTACGATAGCCTTGAAAAGGTGAACGATCCACTGGTACGAATAGAGAAAGCGGTGGACTGGTCCATCTTCGAGCAGCCGTTGAAGGACTTCCGCGAAGGGCTCAGACAGAAGGATTCTCTGGGAGGAAGAAAGCCCTTCCCTCCTCTTCTCATGTTCAAGATCCTGGTGCTTCAGGCACTGTACAACCTGTCGGACGACGCAATGGAGTTTCAGGTAAGGGACAGGCTTTCCTTCAGACGTTTTCTCGGCCTCTCCCTGGAAGCCAAAGTCCCTGATGCCAAGACTATATGGCTTTTTCGGGAGCAGCTGACCAAGGCGGAACTGATGAAGCCTCTGTTCGATCTTTTTGACGGTCACATCCGTAAAAGCGGCTTCGAGGCAAAAAAAGGGCAGATAGTGGATGCCTCCATAGTGAAGGTCCCGATCCAGAGGAACAAACGGGATGAAAACCGCAAGATCAAGGATGGAGAACCACCGGAAGACTGGCCCGACAACAAGAGATCTCAAAAAGACACCGATGCCAGGTGGACGAAGAAAAACGGCAAAAGCTCCTTCGGCTACAAGAACCACATAGAGATCGACTCTCAGAACAAGATCATCCGTAAATACAGCGTAACCGAGGCATCGGTCCACGACAGCAATGTATTCGAGGAACTCATCGATCCCAGTAACAGCAGCAAAGACGTCTATGCCGACTCAGCTTATAGAAGCCATGAGAAAATCTCTTGGCTTGAGGAACAAGGCTACAGACCGAAGATCCAACGAAAAGGATACAGAGGCAAACCCATCACGTGGTGGGAAAAACAGGGTAACAGAACAAGATCCAAAGTCCGAAGCCGAGTGGAGCACGTCTTTGGAGCCCAAACCATGAAGGCCGGCAACCTGATAGTTCGAACTATCGGGAAAGCCAGAGCTTCAACCGCTATAGGACTGAGAAACCTGGCCTATAACATCGTTCGATTCTCGTTCCTGATGATGAAGTCAGGGGCGATATCTGCCGTGCCCAAATGACGGTAAAAGCCGAGTTGTTCAGGTCACCGGAGCGACAATAGAGAATCATCTTAACGCTGATTTAGCCTAATTTGTCGCTGTTTCTGGTCTGTGGCTTTTTTGTCTGCTTAGACCGCTAAATATGGGGTTGCTAGAGGTGCCCTTACATCTGCGGACCGGCCAAGGGCCTGTTCTACTACCTGTACCTCATAATAGACCTCTACAGCAGAAAGATAGTCGGCTGGGAGATCTACGACGAAGAATCAGGAGAACTGGCGTCGGAGGTGGTCACCAAGGCGGTCCTGTCGGAAAAGATCCGCCTTGCCGATAAACCGCTGATCCTGCACGCCGACAACGGAAGCCCCATGAAAAGCGCCACATTGAGGGCCACCATGGAAAAACTGGGAGTACTGTTCTCCCACAGCAGACCGAGGGTAAGCAACGATAACCCCTACAGTGAATCGATCTTCAAGACCCTGAAATACAGACCTGCCTTCCCCAGTGGAGGCTTCAAGGACATAGAGGATGCGAGAGCCTGGACCTACCGGTTCGTGTCCTGGTACAACCATACCCACCGTCACAGCGCCTTAAACTACGTGACGCCGGAGCAGAGGCATAAAGGAAAAGCCCCGGAGATACTGGCGAAGAGGAAGAAAACCCTGGAAGAAGCCAAAAGAAAACACCCGGACAGATGGAGAAACAGACCGATAAGAAACTGCTCCATCGAGGAGACGGTCTATCTGAACCCGGAGAAAGAGCCCCGGGAAAAGCGCAGAGACTGAGTTAGTCCAATTCGATCTTTTTGCGACATCTCGCTTGACAGGCTCCGGCTCTGACGGATCAGCTCTAGCAATTGATCATTTCCCGATACGTTGATACAATGTGGCTACAAGGAGGCGATAAATATGACCGCCTGTGATAGTTCTATCAGAGTTCGCATAGACAGCGAAACCAAACAGAAAGCATCGGAAGCCCTCTCTCAGATGGGGCTATCCATATCCGACGCCGTCAGGATGACGCTGGTACAGATCGGAACGAGCGGACGACTTCCATTTCCGGTAGAGATCCCCAACGCCAAAACCAGGCAGGCTATGGCCGAGATTGCTTCCGGAGAAGGAGAAAAGTTTCAGTCTCTAGACGACCTGTATGAAGATCTCGGTATCTGATGCCAAAGCTGAAACGATCAAGTCAGTTCAAACGGGACGTAAAACTACAGGTAAAACGGGGCAAAGACACGGACAAGCTGAAGAAGGCACTCCAAATCCTAGTCTCAGGGAAGGAACTTCCCGAACAATACAATGATCATCCTATGCTAGGAAACTGGGACAGCCATCGCTCGCTTCACATAGAACCCGATTGGATCCTGATATATAAAGTCGACCAACAAACCATTTCACTGATCAGAACCGGCACCCACTCCGACATCCTCAAAAGATGAAGACCCGGCCGAAAGGCCGGGTCTTTTTTGTTCTCTAAAAATTCCATGGTGTGATATACCTACCTAGCATGATAATATAAACCCACTGTGACCTTTTCGTTGGAAAAACTCGGATCTTGAGCTTGATAGAAGCCGTTTCGAGTAGTATTTTGACTCATATAGGGATAAAGTTTGAAGGAGGACTCGAATTGCCCAAGGTAATCTCCCTCGTAGGAGCCCGGCCCCAGTTCGTCAAAGAGGCCATGATATACAAAGAGGTGCGCCGTCTTTCCGCCTGGGATCACGTGTTGGTCCACTCGGGGCAGCACTACGACGCCTCCATGTCCGGAGCCTTCTTCGATCAGCTATCCATAAAAAATCCGGATCATTCCATGGACATAGGCAGCGGATCCCACGGAGCCATGACGGCCCGCGCCCTCGAGCGCTTCGAGGCGGTGTTGCTGAAAGAACGGCCCAACATGGTCCTTGTCTACGGCGACACCAACACCACCGTGGCCGGAGCCCTGGCCGCCTCCAAGCTGAAAATCCCCGTGGCCCACGTAGAGGCGGGCATAAGGCAAAACCCCAAGGACATGCCGGAGGAGATAAACAGGGTCGTCACGGACCATCTGTCCAGATATCTCTTCACCTGCTCTCGAACAGCGGCAGACAACCTGGCGAAAGAGGGAGTAACCCAGGGCGTTCACAACGTAGGAGACGTTATGTACGACCTTTTTCTCATGATGCGTTCCAGTTTCGACGGGGCCATCACGGAAAAACTGGGCCTGAAGCCGAATCGCTTCGTGCTGGTGACCCTTCACAGGGACTTCAACGTGGACGACGAACGAAAGCTCGGCGAGATCCTAAAGGGCCTCTCCGAGCTGGGAAAGACCCTCGATCTGGAGATAGTCTTCCCCGCCCATCCCAGAACGTCGAAGAGGATAGAGGAGTTCGGCCTCTCCGGCCTGATGGACGGCATCAAGATCGTTCCTCCCGTAGGATACTTTCAGCTCATGGGGTTGGCGGAAAACTGCGTCTTCGCCGTTACCGACAGCGGCGGATTCCAGAAAGAAGCCGTCTTTGCCGGAAAAAGGGCCCTGGTTATAATGCCCGACACCGGCTGGAGAGAGCTTACCGACTGCGGCTGGAACCTCCTGGCGGAGCCTAACTCCGAGGACATAGTAAAAAAAGGACTCTCCATCTCCCAAACCGACGGAACGACACCGCCCACCCCCTACGGCGACGGACACGCGGCGGAAAAGATAGTCTTGAAACTGAAATCTGTTTTTGAATAGCATCATATAGATCGAGGTGGTCTTATGCTTAAGAAATTTTGTGTGCAAAATTTCAGAGTCCTTTTGGACGAAGAGATGGAGTTTGGTGAGGTGAATCTGTTTCTGGGGCCCAACAACTGTGGCAAAACAACCCTGATTGAGGCCGTCCATTTCCTCCCTCGAATGGTGAGCAAAGACATCGCTCCTAAACGTACCGCCTTTTTGGATTTTATCGATAGCAACGGTTGGGATGAAATACCCAACAGGGCTCAATCGTCAAGATCGGTAAAGATAAAATATACCCTGGATGCCCCGAACTGGAATAATCCGTTGGTCTACGACATGTCTTTTGAAGCAGGTCAAAAACTGGACATACCCCACGGCTTTTACATATCCAGAGAGAGTCTCATGTATGAAAATGCTAATGAAGGATACGATCAACCGTTTTGCTTCTTCAAACGAGAAAGTCCAGAGACAGGTCGTTTCTCCGTCAAAAGAAGTGGAAAAAAAGAGTTTCCTCCTATGGCGTTGGAAAGAGCGGAGAGCGTCTTCAGACAGGACGAAGAGCTGCTCAAAAACAGCGGTTTCAGAAACGAACTCTATCCTGTCTTCAGCGATGGTCTTGAAAAAGCCAGGGAATCTTTAGGTGTCTTTCGTTCATACTCGAGTACCGATATTCGTCTGGACCTGATGCGGTTTGCTTCAAAAATGGAGGACGAGGACAGATATCTGCTCTTCGACGGATCTAATTTCGCCAGAGTCCTCTTTTCCCTAAAGCAGAAAAACGAAGAATACCTAAACGATCTTTCCGAGAACGCCTCCGTTTTCATAAAAGGTTTGAGGGGGTTCTCCTTCGACGAAAGAAGCGACGGAACAGTCCAGCTGTACTGCACCATAAATGGAAGTGTCTTTTCGCTTAACGAGCTTTCCGATGGCACAAAAAAACTCCTGGTCCACCTTTTTTTGCTGACCTCTCCCCTTAAAATGGACGCACTAAGCCTGGATGAGCCTGAGCTTAACCTGCACCCCGCTTGGCTGGGAGGACTGGCCGGAAAAATCCTGAAAGCAGGAAGTGTCTCCAGGCAGATCTTCGTCAGCACCCATTCGCCGGACCTTCTGGACGGATTTACCGAGGCCTTTCGAGATGGCTCTAAAGACCTCAAGATATTCGTAAAGGGCGAAACATCTGGAAAGTACGCTTTTAAATCGGTCGAACCTGCGGATTTGGAGTCGTTTTTCGAGGAAGGATGGGAGCTTGGGGATCTTTACAGAGTGGGCGAGCCAATGCTAGGAGGATGGCCGTTTTGAACCAGATGGAAATAGCCTATTTTTGCTCGGACGGATATACCGAACTAGGAGCTATCCAGAACTTTCTCGAAAAAATAACCTCTTCCTCCTCCGTGAGCTGGATTCGTGCCTTTCCGGCAAAACTTAAACCAGGTCCGAAACTCAGAAAAGTTTCCGGAATCAGTGGAGATGACTTAAACGGAGAGATGCTAAAAAGGTTGGATAAATACAAAAAGGCGTATAGTACAGTATCTGCCGTGGTTCTCGTGGACGATGCAGATTGCCGTTTCCGCTACGGGAATGACGAAGCTTCTAACCGGATAAGATGGAAAAACGAGCGACAAAAGGAAATCTCTCGGATCTTAGATTCAGAAATTCCCTTTTTACCCCTTTTTGCTTCGCCGGAGATAGAGGCTTGGTTTGTGTCCGACTGGGAAAAGGGCTTTGGAAAGCAATATCCTGAGCTGGCAAACCAGCTCAGGCGTGAAGTTATTTCTTTAATATATTCCGTAGATAACATAGAGCAGTTTGGAGTCCGTAAAGAGGACTCAGGAAAAACCTTCTGTGACCCCAAACTTAGCGATAAAATTGCCGAAATCATAAAAATACATGGAGGCAGTTTTTCAAAAAAACACGATGGCCCTGAAATGTTGCATAGTGTGGAGCCGGATAATGTAGCCAAGCACTGCACCTTTTACTTTAAACCAGCATTGGTCGAGCTTAGAAGGCATATCGAAAATGTACTGAAAGGAGCCACCCCATGATAGACAGCCCTTGCCCCGAAAGCTCCACGATCGGGCAGAACGTGGTTATAGAGAAAGACGTTCGTATAGGTGAAAACGTCCGGATCGGCCACAACGTGGTCATAAGATCCGGCGTTCATATAGGCGACGGCTCCATCATCCTGGACGGAGCCATACTGGGCAAATGCCCCGCCAAGGCGGGCCTCTCCGCTACGACCGGAGAGGCCGTGGAACTTCCCCCTCTGGTACTCGGCAAATCTGTAACGGTAGGGGCCTGCTGCGTGATCTACCGAGGGGCCGAAATTGGAAATTCCGTCTTCTTCGGCGACTGTGCCACCGTCCGAGAGGATGTAACCATCGGCGAACTCACCATAATCGGCAGAGGCGCCACAGTGGAGAACAAGACCACCATCGGCAAAAGATGCAAAATAGAGAGCAACGCCTACATAACCGCCATGAGCACCGTGGAGGACTACTGCTTCGTAGCCCCCTGCGTGGCCTTCTCCAACGACAACTACCTGGGCCGCACCGAAGAGCGTAAAAAACACTTCGCCGGACCGGTCCTCCGAAAAGGGGCCAGAATAGGGGCCAACGCCACCTTGCTTCCCGGAGTGGAAATAGGCAAAGATGCCCTCGTCGCTGCTGGAGCGGTGGTCACCAAAAACGTTCCATCCGAAACGGTGGTAGCAGGATGCCCCGCCAAAGAAATGAAACCGGTACCGGAAGATCAGCTCATAGAAAACCAGACATATTACGAAGGATAAAGGAGACCGACCCAACCATGGCATTGATCGACAGAATAAAAGACAAAACGGCGAAAATCGGAGTAATAGGCCTGGGCTACGTAGGCCTTCCCCTGGCCGTGGAAAAAGCCAAGGCGGGCTTCTCCGTCCTCGGCTTCGACGTTCAGCAGGACAAATGCGACAAGATCAACAGAGGTGAAAACTACATAGGCGACATAGTTCCGGAAGAGCTCTCCGACTTCGTCTCCAAAGGCCTCATAAAGGCCACCATCGACTTCGACGGCCTTAAAAACTGCGACGTCGTCGCCATATGCGTCCCCACTCCTCTGGACAAATTCAAACAGCCGGACCTCTCCTACGTCGAGGCCTCCACGAAAGAGGTTGCGAAAAGGCTGCATAAAGACATGCTGGTGGTGCTGGAATCCACCACCTACCCCGGAACAACCGAGGAAATACTTAAGCCCCTCCTGGAGGCGTCGGGCCTTAAGGTGGGAACAGACATCTACCTGGCCTTCAGCCCCGAGCGGGTGGACCCGGGCAACGCGACATACAAAACCCACAACACCCCCAAGGTGGTTGGAGGCTGCACAGCCCAGTGCACCGAAATAGCCAAAACCCTGTACGAATCGGTGCTGGACGCCCCGGTTTTCGTCGTATCCAGCCCCAAAGAGGCGGAGGCCACCAAAATACTGGAAAACACCTTCCGCATCGTAAACTGCGCCCTGGCAAACGAAATGGCCATACTCTGCCACAAAATGGGAATAAACGTCTGGGACGTCATAAAAGCCGCCTCCACAAAGCCCTTCGGCTTCGTTCCCTTCTATCCCGGCCCTGGAATAGGCGGGCACTGCATCCCTCTGGACCCCTTCTACCTCACCTACAAGGCCAGGGAATACGACTACCATACCAGACTCATAGAGCTGGCAGGAGAGATAAACGACTCCATGCCGGACCACGTAGTCGAAAGACTCATGGACCTGCTCAACGACAGATCCAAACCCCTCAGAGGCAGCAGAGTACTTCTGCTGGGAGTGGCCTATAAAGGCGACATAGACGACCTCAGGGAATCTCCGTCCCTCAAGGTGTGGAAGCAGCTGGAGAGCAAAGGAGCGGTGGTGAGCTATCACGACCCCTACTGCCCCGAGGTCGACTGGAAAGGCGAAAAGGTGAGTTCCGTCGACGTCACGGAAAAAAGCCTGAAGGAATACGACGCCGTGGTCATAACCACCGCCCACAAACACAAGGTAGACTACAAGCTGGTGGCGGACAACTCCAGCCTCGTCTTCGACACCAAAAACGTTCTGGCACCGGCTCTTGGACTGGATCCGTCGGAGCTTGAAAACGCCTATCTGCTGTAGCTTGGGAGGAGAGAAAATGCACAACATAGCCATACTGGGCTGCGGCAGGATAAGCGCCAGCCACGTAGCCGCCATAGAAAAGGTAAATGACCTGAAGCTCGTGGCCTGCTGCGACATACTGGAGGAAAGGGCCGCCGCAACCGCCGCCAAGACCGGCTGTACCGCCTACACCGACTACGAAAAAATGCTTGAAAACGAAAGCATAGACATGATCGCCCTCTGCACCCCTTCGGGAATGCACCCGGACCACGCCATAACAGCCGCAAAGGCAGGGGTAAACGTACTGTCCGAAAAGCCTCTCGGCACGAGCCTCGAAAAGGTGGATCGGGCCATAGAGGCCTGCGACAGAGCCAAGGTGCTCTACATGGAGGTGAAGCAGAACCGGCTAAACCCCACCATAGTGCTGCTTCGTCAGGCCCTTGAGGCCGGGCGGTTCGGCCGAATTCATATGATAACCTCCAACGTCCTCTGGACAAGGCCACAGGACTACTACGACATGGCCCCCTGGCGGGGAACCTGGGAATTTGACGGAGGATGCCTCGCCAACCAGGCCGCCCATTATGTGGACATGGTCCAGTGGATGGGCGGGGCGGTGGAACAGGTGCACTCCTTCTCTTCCACCTTAGGCAGACGTATAGAGGCGGAGGACACCATAACGGTCGGCCTCAAGTTCAGAAACGGAGCCATAGGAAACATAAACGTATCGGTGCTGACCTACCCCAGAAACCTGGAGGGAAGTATCACCATAATGGGAGACAGAGGTACCGCAAAAATAGGCGGAGTCGCCATGAACAAGGTGGAGATCTGGGACTTCGACGCACCCCATAAAATGGACGACCAGCTTGACTCGGTAAGCTACGACCCCAAGAGCGTCTACGGAGGGGGACATTACGTCCTGTACAGAGACCTTCCGGGAATGCTGGACGGAACGGGCAAATCCTACGGCTTCGTGACGGCCAGAGAGGGGAGGAAAACCGTAGAGGTGTTGGAGAGGGCTTATGGCTAAGAAAATTCTACATGTTTTGCCTGATTCCACATATTCTCAATATTTCTTTAAATTAACAAAGGACTATGCAGGGAATTTTTTTGTATTGTATGATTATAAAAATAATTTTTCCGATATTCCCTGTCTGTTTAAAAAAAAACCGCGGTCTAGATCGGAAAGGTTATTTAAGTTGCTTGATGTTGTGAACAAGTATGACCATGTTTTTTTTCATTCGATAGATAATATGATATCAATCTGTTTTTTTGCAAGGCGTGGTGTAACTTTTCACTGGATTATTTGGGGCGGGGATTTATATTCTAGTATTTTGCCACCCTTTACCCTTAGAAAAAAAATCGGTTTTTTTATCAAGAAAGTTGGTTTGATACGTTTTAAACACGTTCATACTGCTCTTGAGGGTGATGTTTCCATTGCTCGTAAGTTGTACAATAAAAAGCTTGTTTTTAATCGGTTTGTTTATCCTACTTTGGATGAGAGCATCCCTTTTGACATAGATCTTGCTTTGAAAAATCGCGGTGATGGCAGAAAAAAAATTAAGATCCAAATTGGCAACTCTGCCGATCCTAGCAATAATCATTTGGAGGTTTTTAGAGCCATAAAAGGACATCTTGGCTCAGACTTTGAGATCCTTTGTCCTTTGTCTTACGGTGACCAAGACTATGCCACTAACGTTATCAGGGTAGGAAAAGAGATGTGGGGAGATAGCTTTAGGCCCTTAACTGATTTTATGAGTTATGACAACTATGTCAGGGAACTTTCCTCTGTAGACTGTCTAATTTTAAACCACAAGAGACAACAGGGACTGGGTAATTTAAATCTTGCCCTTTCTTTAGGTGCAAAAGTTTTTGTTAGGTCAGATACGACAACCTACAAGGACTATTCCTCTATGGGCTTTAAAGTATACGACACAAAAAAAATACTACGAGAGTGTCTACCTTCGGATTTTATTTTTTCAGCAAAAACGGCTGTCTCGAATAGAGACTGTGTTTTTAAGAATTTTTCCACCCAAAAATCTCGAGAACTATGGGAGAAGATCTACTACGAGTGCATGAGGTGATCTGATGAACTACCTAATCACAGGCGGAGCCGGATTTATAGGAAGTAACCTGGTCCACCTGCTGGTGGAACAGGGACATAACGTAACGGTGCTAGATTTTCTGACCTACGCAGGAAACCTGTATTCTCTTGCGGATCTTGAGGGCAAGGATAACTACTTTTTCATAAAAGGCGACATAGGCGATGGTCCTCTGGTATCCCATATCCTCACCGACAGAGGGATTCATGGCATATTCAACCTGGCGGCTGAAAGCCACGTGGACCGTTCTATCGATGGACCGGCGGAGTTCATAAAGACCAACGTGATGGGAACTTTCGTCCTGCTGGAAGCGGTACGGGCCTACTGGAACGGACTCTCTACAGAGGATAAAGGGGCCTTTAGGTTCCTCCACGTCTCTACCGACGAGGTCTATGGCTCCTTAGGGGACAGCGGCCTATTCACCGAGACCACCGCCTATGCCCCTAACTCGCCTTACTCGGCGTCCAAGGCATCGTCGGATCACTTGGTCAGGGCCTACCACCACACCTACGGCCTGCCTACCGTCACAACCAATTGCTCAAACAACTATGGCCCCTACCAGTTTCCGGAAAAGCTCATCCCCCTGGTGATCCACAACGCCCTGGCGGGAAAGGACCTGCCTATATACGGAGACGGCTCAAACATCAGGGACTGGCTCTACGTCATGGACCACTGCAAAGCCCTGGCCGCCGCCATGGGAAAAGGCATTCCGGGGGAGACCTACAACGTGGGCGGCAACAGCGAAAGGACCAACCTACAGATAGTCCACACCCTGTGCGACCTCCTGGACTCAAAAAGACCCAAAGCCGACGGAAGCTACAGGGATCAGATAACCTTCGTAAAGGACAGGCCCGGCCACGATAAACGGTACGCCATAGACGCCTCCAAGATAAAAGAGCAGCTGGGCTGGACCCCGGAGGAGACCTTCAACACCGGCATGGAGAAAACCGTCAACTGGTATCTGAACAACCAGGACTGGGTTAACAGGGTCACCGACGGCTCCTACAGGATGGAACGGCTGGGATTGGGGGATGAAAAATGAAAGGCATAGTGCTGGCAGGAGGAAGCGGAACCAGGCTTTTCCCCATAACCCAGGCCGTATCCAAGCAACTGCTCCCTATATACGACAAACCGATGATTTACTATCCCATAAGCGTCCTTATGCTCGCAGGGATAAGGGAGATCCTGATTATCACAACGCCCCACGAACAGGAGGCCTTCAAAAGGCTTCTAGGGGACGGATCTCAGTTTGGAGTATCCTTTTCCTACGTAGCTCAGCCATCTCCAGACGGCCTTGCACAGGCTTTTATCCTTGGAGAGGATTTTATAGGAGACGATTCGGTGTGTCTCATTTTAGGAGACAACATATTCTACGGACAGGGATTCTCCCCTAAACTTAAAGAGGCTGCCGCCATCGAAAATGGGGCGGTTGTCTTTGGTTATCAGGTCAAAGACCCTGAGAGATATGGCGTTGTCGCCTTCGATGAGAGTCGAAACGTAACCTCCCTGGAGGAAAAACCTGCAAACCCTAAAAGCAACCTAGCGGTGACAGGGCTTTACTTCTACGACAACGACGTCATTTCCATAGCCAAGAGCATAAAGCCCAGCGCAAGGGGAGAACTAGAGATAACCGACGTCAACAGGGAGTATCTGAAAAGGGGAGATCTCAGGGTAGAGGTTCTGGGCAGAGGCTTCGCTTGGCTCGACACTGGAACCCATGAAAGTCTCATAGACGCGGCCCAGTTCGTCCAGACTGTCCAGCAACGCCAGGGATACCAGATAGCCTGTCTTGAGGAGATCTCGTACCTTAACGGATGGATAGGTAGGGCACAGTTGCTGGAGAGAGCCGACCTGTTATCCAAGACATCCTACGGACGCTACCTGAAAGACACAGCGGGAAAGGAGTGATTCCAATTGACTATACCATTCAACAAGCCCTACACTACCGGTAAAGAACTGGGTTACATCCAACAGGTAATAGAAAGCGAACGCTTTGCGGGCAACGGAACTTTCTCCAAAAAATGTGCGAAATGGCTGGAGGAAAAGACCGGCTGCCTTAAGGCCATTCTGACCCCCTCTGGAACTGCTGCTCTAGAGATGATGATGATTCTGGCTGACATAGGCCCTGGGGATGAGGTTATCATGCCCTCATTCACCTTTAGCTCCACCGCCAACGCCGTGGTCCTGAGGGGAGCAACTCCGGTGTTCGTTGACATTCGCCCTGATACACTGAACATAGACGAGACTCTAATTGAGTCGGCCATAACTCCGAGGACAAAGGCCATAGCTCCGGTCCACTATGCAGGGGTTGGTTGCGAGATGGACGTTATCTTAGAGATCGCCGAAAGACACGGACTTCTGGTTTTAGAGGACGCCGCTCAGGGAATTCTGGCTTCCTATAAAAATCGCCCACTTGGATCGATAGGCCAGATGGGAGCCTTGAGCTTTCACGAGACCAAAAACATCCACTGCGGAGAAGGGGGAGCCTTGCTTATAAACGACCCCGCCTTCATCGAAAGAGCGGAAATAGTGATGGAAAAGGGAACCGATAGGAGCAAATTCTTCCGTGGCGAAATAGACAAATACACCTGGGTAGACCTGGGGTCTTCGTACCTTATAAACGAGATGACTGCAGCTTTTCTCTGGGCTCAGTTAGAGGATGCAGAGGATATTATCTCTAAAAGGATCTATATATGGAACACTTATCACTCGGAACTTGAAATCCTAGAAGCAAAGGGCAAACTAAAACGGCCAACCATACCCGATGAATGCCAGCATAACGGACATATTTATTATATAGTTCTTGAAAACCAGGAAGCCCGAAACAGCCTTATGGATCGACTGAGGGAACAGGGCATCCATTCGGTGTTTCACTACATACCGCTGGATTCCGCCGAAGCTGGGAGAAAGTTCAGTAAATCGGTCCCTAGCGAATTGCCGCTCTCCGATCAGATATCAGGAAAAGCTCTTAGGTTGCCAATGTCTCCAGGAATACCTTTTGAACGGGTTTGTGTCGAACTTTATCGCTCTATTCGACAAGTTTAGGGAGGAGATATTAGTTGAAAATAATAGATGCTGTCTGGGAGAAGAGAAATCTAGGAATTGAAACAATAGAGATAGAAATGGGCAAGGACGATGTTTCAGATAAACAAAATTCTCTGGCAAGAATAAAGGACATCTGTTCCGACGATAGACTAGTTTACATAAAAGTGCCTGTTGGCAATCTAGAACTAGTTCACAGCTTAGAGGAGTTAGGGGCAAGATTTTTAGAGTGTCAGATAAAAGTTTCTCTAAAATTATCTGGCTACCAGTTCCCTAATGACATTAAAGGTTTCCTTCAGCTTACAGGCGTTAAGCCAATAGAAAAAAAGCAAGAAAATTTATTGACCTTGCAAGATAGAATTACCCCTGGAATGTTCTCCACTGATAGAGTTTGTCTTGATCCTATGTGGGGAGCGAATGGAATGAGTTTATCCGCTATTAGATACAAAAACTGGATATCGGACATCTTTTTTGACGAGAACATAGTACCCTACGAATTCTCTGTCTCAAACGAAACAGTAGGATTTGGTGTCGCAAGAAAAATTGGAGATAACGCTGATTTATTATTAGGAGGTGTTTTTGGAGATATAAATGATCCGATTGCCCCACTCTCGTTTATGTCAGCTCCAATTACTCTTTTTAGTAATTTGAGCCATCTAAAAAGCAATATATCCTCAAACAATGTTAGCGTGGTAAAGATGTATTGTAATTTCGGTTATTTATTAAAGCCTATTTTTTATGTTTTTAGGTTTAATTAACGGGCTGGTGTTAGTTAAAATATGAAATAATTAAGAATAGCTAGATTAGTTGAAGAAAGCAGTTTTGAACGAAATATCCGCAACTTCAAAGCGAAGCTTAAAATATTGGGCTGCTTCCGAACCCTGGAAGGGGCTGACAACTATGCCAAAATAATGTCATTTCTCATTATGGCGAAGAAGAACTCGATCAACATCTTCGAGGCCATGTCTATGGCTATAGATGGTCAGATTCTCTTCCTGGATGGGGCGACTGAATAGTTACCAAAGTTTGATTTTATCTAGGGGTGTCTACTTGCCTTTGAAAAAAACAATTTTCGTGTTTGCTGGTTTTTTAGTTGGGCCTGCTATATCTGCGTTGCTCTCTTTTATAATTGTCCCTATCACGACGTGGATGGTGGCACCGGAGGAGTTCGGGCGGATGTCCATGTACACGGTGGTTATGTCCCTGGGGGGCCTGATTTCCTATGCGGGGCTCGACCAGGCATTCGTTCGTGAATATTCCTGTTCTCAAGATAAAACATCGCTTTTTCGAAGGTGTATAGCGATTCCTCTGGTGTTGGTTTCTCTCTTTTCCACCGTTTTTATGCTTGGTTACTCCTATTTTTCTACCTTGCTCTGGGGAAGTCCCACTCTTTTAGGTTCCTCCTTGCTCTGTCTCGGCTTTATCTTCTCGGTTTTTGACAGGTTTGCGAGTCTGGTCATAAGAATGCAGGAAAGGGCTTGGACCTATTCCTCTATCCTCATTTTTAGACAGGCCCTGCGGTTAGGGTTTACTCTGATCTTTTTGAAGTTGTTCTCTCGAGGGTACATAACCCTGATATCTGCCTCCGTCTTGTCCATCGCGTTATCCTCTGCCGCGGGGATTTTCCTTTCTAGAAATTATTGGTTTTCTCCCTGGAGGAGTGTTTTCAACGGGGCTGCTCTGAAGCCTCTTTTACGGTTCGGTCTTCCTCTAGTTCCGGCATCCATAATGATGTGGGTTTTAAACGGCATGGACAAGATCGCCTTAAGGCACTGGGGCACGTTTCAGGATCTGGGTGTATATAGTGCCGGGTTCAAGATCGTAGGTGTCCTCAGCATAGTGAATATGGCTTTTTCTACCTTTTGGGCTCCTGTGTCCTACAGATGGTTCGAATCGGGTGTTTCCGTAGATAGGTTTGATAAAGTGGCAAAATATCTCGCCTTATCACTGACGGTATTGGCCATCTCTCTAACTATAGCCAGAAACTTAATAGTCCTTTTGCTCGGGCCAGAATATCGTGCAGCATCCGACCTAGTCCCTTTTCTGATGTTCGTGCCCATCATGTATCTTCTGTCCGAGGTTACCGGAATAGGGATAGGTTTCTCAAGGCGATCGGAGTTTCACCTTCTGGCCTCCGGCGTCGCGGCTTTATCCAACCTAATAGGTAACTGGATCCTCGTTCCACTCTACGGGGCAATGGGAGCCTCCGTAGCCACGGCGATATCCTATATTATCTTCATGGTCCTTAAGAGCGTGATAGGCAGTCTGCTTTGGAGAAAAAATCTAGGTCAGCCGTTTGTGTATCTTATGGTATTGATTATGATAGGAGCTAGCTTTTGGGTATATCTAGGACAATAAAAAATCTGTTCCTCAGTATGCAAGGTGCTATAGGTGCTAAATAGCTTGCTGTTTATAAGTTAAGTATCACTATGTGTCAGGATATATATAGAAGTAAGAGCCGCGTCGAGTTTTTAAGTTCTTAATTTGTATAATATTAAAAAGTAGATTCTGGAGGTCAATCATGATTTTTTCTTGCTTTTGCCCCGAAATCCTTCTTGACAACGCAGACCTAGAAAAAGCTTACTCCGATCCCAAATGGACGGCAAAGAAGATCCTCCGTAAAACCGGCATCTCCTCCCGTTCCATATCGGGAGACATGCTCGTATCCGACATGGCGGTGAAAGCCGCAGAAGGACTTTTCGAGGAAAACGGAATAGACAGATCCACAGTGAACTTTCTTCTTCTCTGCACCCAGAGTCCGGACTACTATCTTCCTTCCACTGCCTGTATAGTTCAGGATAGGTTGGGATTACCAACCACGTCGGGGGCCTTGGACTTCAATCTGGGATGCTCCGGTTTCGTATACGGTTTATCTCTTGCCAAAGGACTCCTATCGGGAGGAATAGCCGAAAACGTCCTCTTGATAACCTCCGAAGCATACACCAAGCACATCCATCCAATGGACAGAAGCACCAGGACCATATTCGGAGACGGAGCGGCTGCCGTCCTTATATCCCGAGAAGATCTGCCGAACATAGGCGACTTCGTCTTGGGGACCGATGGAAGCGGTTACAAAAACCTCATAGTTCCGTCCGGGGGAATGGCCATTCCCAGATCGGAGGAAACGGCAAAAGAGCAGACGGACGAAAGCGGCAACATTCGATCCCAAGACAACCTCTACATGAACGGACCGGAAATTTTCTCCTTTACCCTGAGAACCGTCCCTGACATGATCCATCGAGTGCTGGAGAAAAACGGCCTGAAACAGGAAGACGTAGACCACTTCGTATTCCACCAGGCCAACCGTTTTATACTGGAAAGCCTGAGAGACAAACTATCCATCCCGGAGGAAAAATTCGTCATAGACGTGGAGGAAACGGGAAACACAGTCAGTCCGACCATACCTATAGCGATAAAACGGGCCATGGAAAAAGGCCGTATAAAAAAAGGGGAGAAAATCCTCATCGCCGGTTTTGGGGTAGGATACTCCTGGGGAGCCACAATACTTCAACTGTAACCCTAAAACGGACAACTGGAAGGAGAAACGAAAATGGACCTCAAAGACAAAATAAAACTCATAGCGGAAGCCCTGGATACCGACGAAGAACTGAGACCGGAGACCATACTTGAAAACCTGGACGAATGGGACTCGATGGGAACCATAGCGATCATCGCCATGCTGGACCGTCTATTCGACGTAAGGCTCACCGCCGAACAGCTGGTGGACGTTAAAACCGTCTCCGACATACTGGCCTTCATGACGGAGAAAGAATAACCCCCTACGCCATGAAACTAGAGGGAAAGAGAATCCTGATAACAGGTGGATCCTCCGGAATAGGAGCAGCCACCGCGGTGGAAGTATCGAAACTCGGCGCCTCCTGTATCCTCGTCGCCAGAGACGAGTCCAAACTGGAAAAAATAAGGGAAACTCTGCACGGAGAGGGACATCAAATATACCCCTTCGACCTCCTGAAACTGAAGGAAATATCGGCTCTGATCGAGCGGATAACCTCCGAATCGGGCCCCCTCTATGGTTTGATCCACTGTGCCGGAATGGACAACACCCAGCCGTTTCGTACCATAACCATAGAGGAACTGGACCTACTGATGGACCTGAACTTTAAATCCTTCTGGTGTCTTGCTCAGGAATTCGTAAAGAAAAAGAACCACGAAAAAGAGGACTCCAGAGTGATCGCCATCGGATCTGTGGCAGCTTTATCCGGCATAGCGGGTAACTCTCTCTATGCCGCCTCCAAAGGAGCCCTGGTTTCCCTGACTAAAAGTCTGGCAGCCGAGTATGCAGCCAAAAACATACGCTTCAATTGCATATGTCCCGGATACGTCCAGACTCCGATGCTGGAAAGGGCAAAACGGCTCTATCCCGATGAAAGCTCTTTTGAGAACGGTATAGTGAAAAAACATCCCTTGGGACTAGGTCTACCTGAGGACGTCGCCAAAGCGGTCGCTTTTTTTGTAGGTGAAGGTGGCCGGTGGGCTACTGGATCGACGTTGGTGATTGATGGAGGATATTCTTATGCTAAATAACCTCCGTCCGCTGTTAAAAAAATCTTCCATTATTTATGGAATAGTGTCGAAACTGAGAAAAAAGAGGAAGTCCTTTTTACGAAGAACTCTTAAAATAAAAAAGGCAGCAGCCATTGAAAAATTTGGTTTTTTTAATAAAAAAGATCTTTATTTTCATTGTAGAGAAAACGGCATAGCTCCCGGAAATATATTGATGGTCCATTGCTCTTTAGAGGGGATGCTGACTTATGGAGGCTCGGTTGCCGAGCTTATGGAGGTTCTTTTTGATCTTGTTGGATCTAAAGGTACCTTGTTGATGCCGGGATTATCCACGAACATGTCTTCCATTCCTCCAAGGGATTTTGATGTGTTAAGGGAGATGACCTATACGGGGATAATTCCGGAGATATTTCGTAATACCTCTGGTGTTATACGTAGCCTGCATCCTAGACACTCCATGTGTGGGTTTGGCCCTATGGCGGAAGAGATACTTGAAGGGCACGAAAACTGTGTTTATGCGGATGGTCTGGGTTCTCCCTGGGATCGGTTGAGACTTTTCAAGGCTAAGGGGATTAATTTAGGGTTAATGCCGGGAAAGTCTTTGACTTTTCATCATTGGGTTGAAGATATTGACCCAGAAGGATATCCTCTTGCGGTTCACGAAGGTCCCTTTGAGTGCGTGTTGATAAATAAAAATGGCAATAAAATAAAAAAGTCTTTTTACCGTAGAAATAATAAGTATAAATCTAGAGAACTTTGGTTTGGAAAAAAGCTCAGCTCCTCAGCAGTTAAATTGACAATGCTTAAAGGTAGCCCGATTTCTTTTTACGATTATGAGGCCCTTGCAGAAGACTTGATTCAATTAAGAGACAAAGGGATCGTTTTATGTAAATAAGCTTGGCGAAGGGGTTTTCTGGGAGGTGTTGTTGTGAGTCTCTTGTTTAATACTACCAATGCAGGTATAAACGAATCTCTTTACGTAATGGATTTGCTTTTAAACGACTTCCTTGGGCTATCCATGACTGTCTCGGGTCTAAACTCTCCTTATGTCCGTATATCGGTTGGCGGTGACGATTCAAGGGCGCTCTTGGTGAAAAATATCCTGGAGCCATGGAATGGCGGTGAAGCTATCCCTTGGGAGGCTTTTGAACTACGCTGTCTCCCTATGGAATTCTGTGGGGTTATACCAAAACCGGAGGAGAAAAACCTTCCGGTCTTGACTGTGAAGGGGTCTTCAGAGAGATGTTCTATAACCAGAGATGGCGATATCATCACCCTGGACTTCGATCTTTTTACCACCGCTTTTTATATCCTTTCCCGAGTGGAGGAAAGCGTAAACCCTGAAAGGGACTCCCACGATCGCTTTCCAGCTTCGGCGTCTCACGCCCTTAAAAATGGCTATCTTCACCGTCCTGTAGTGAACGAGATGGTAGAGATTCTCTGTGGGTGTTTGAAGGTCCTATGGCCTGGTCTGGAGCGAAAAAAGAGGGAATTTCAGATAAAGCTTACTCACGATGTAGACTCACCCTTTGAAGTTCTTTTTTCTTCTGTTGGAAGGGTTATAAAATCCATGGGAGGAGATGTTATAAAAAGGCGGGATGTCTCAAGGGCCTTATCTAGAGGCCTGAGTTGGTTCAGGTTGAGGTTCAGGGGAGATGTTCGGTTGGATTCCGCCTATTCTTTTGATCTCATAATGGATATAGGAGAGCAACATGGCATAGTGGACGATTTTTACTTTATTCCTTTGAACACCAGCCCTTTTGACGGTAATTACAAAATGACCGACACCCCTATACTGAACCTTATGAAGCATATCAAAAACAGGGGGCATAACGTAGGTTTTCACGGTAGCTATGAGACCTATAAAGACCCCGAGAGGGTTAAAAAAGAGGTTCGTGTCCTAAAAGAGGCTGCATCATCGATAGGCATAGAGCAGCAAGTCTGGGGAGGGCGACAGCATTATTTGAGATGGGAGGCCCCTACCACTTGGAGGGCTTACTCCGAGGCTGGATTGAACTATGATACCACCCTCTCCTTTGCCGATCATTCTGGCTTTAGATGTGGAACTTGCTATCCATATCAGGTTTTCGACTTCAAGACCAGGAAAGCCCTTGATTTATGGGAATATCCTCTGATAGTCATGGAATGTACCGTCTTGGCGAAAAAATATATGAATCTCCCGATCGATAAGGCCTACGACTATATATCCTGCCTTAAGAAAGCCTGTCTAAATTATGATGGTGTGTTTACTATGTTATGGCACAACGATCACCTTTGTTCTAATAAAATGATTGATTTATACAGAAAAATATTAGAAGAATAGAGGGTTAATATGAAAAAAATTTTAATCATGTGTCTTGGTGATATTAGATTTTATGCCAGATTCAGAAGGATGTCTCAACTATTAATGGAGTATGATTCCTTTGATTTGTCTTTAGCTGCTTTTATTGGAGATATGGATGGGGTTGAATTTTTTAAAATAAAAAGAATTAAAAATACTTTCTTTTTTAAACTTTATCGACGAATATTGGGATTGGCTATATCTATTTCTCCTTTTGAGTCTTTACGAATTTTACTTGAGAGTTGCCGTTTTGGATTATTAGGGCTTAAGGACCAGTTAGGCGCATCTTCTTTCGATCTGATTATTATAGAAAACCTAGAACTGTTGCCCTTGGCTTTTAAAATTAAAAAAGATGCACGAATCCTCTTTGATGCAAGAGAGTATTATCCTAAACAAAATGAGGAAAGTTTTTGGTTTAATTTTGTAGAGAAGCCCAGGCGTATTCAGCTTTGTCGAAATTATATGGCTAGGAGCGACGTTGTTGTGACCGTTTCGGAAGGTTTGAGGGAGGCATTTAAGGAAGAGTTTGGTATCTCTTCCGTCCTTTATAGAAGCACTCCTTCTTACGTGGATATGCCTGTCAGGCTCACGGATAAAGATCACATAAAGATGGTCTACCATGGGGCGGCCAATAGGAATCGTCAGCTTGAAAATCTGATCGAGATCTTGGGATTATTGGATAGTCGTTTCTCCTTGGATTTTTTCCTGGTGGGAAGCCCTGGATATCAGTCTGAGCTAAAGAAACTGGCTTCCAATGATTCTAGAATTCGATTTATGAAGCCTGTAATTTTCGATGCGATAATTCCCACAATAAGTAAATATGACATAGGTTTTTTTTATTACGAATCTGATGGTTTTAACGTAATGCACTGTCTTCCTAATAAATTTTTTGAATATATTCAGGCCAGGGTTATGGTAGCCATAGGTCCCTCGCCTGACATGGCCCAATTGGTAAAAAAATACGGTTGTGGTGTAGTGTCGGAAGCTTTTTCGGTTGAGTCTATGGCAAAGGCTCTTAACAGTCTTTCTGTCGAGGATATAGATAGGGCTAAGAGATGTAGCGACATTGCAGCGAGAGAGCTTTGTTTCGAGGAAGAAAGCAAGGTCATGAAGGGTATAATCCAAAATCTGATTGGCGAATGATGCTATAATTTTGATAGTTGATTGTGGAGTTGGCGGTACTGTCCAGTATGTTTTGCACATTAATATTTGAGTCAGCAGGCCCATATAGGGCTATGTTCGGTTTTTATTGGTGGAAGCTACATGCCGGACTCTGGCGGATACCAGCATCAGGGCCGATTCCCCGTCGGGGAAGTTGCCTACGACCTTTGTCCTTCGACGGATCTTTCGGTTCAGTCGTTCCAGCGAATTGTTGGTTCTGAGCCGCTTCCAGTGCTTCGAGGGAAAATGGAAGTAGCTCAGGGTCTCCTCGTAGCCTTCCTGGACGATCTTGGCGGCTTACTTCTCGTGCCTTCCCTTTCGGGACGGCACTGTAGACGTTGCGGTAGAAATGAACTATACAACGTTGCCATAGAGCTTCAGGGAAGAAATGGGGTAGGGTTTCCAAGAGCCCCATGCTTTTATCGGAGGTGACGAGACGGACCCCTTTTAGGCCTCTTTCTTTAAGATGCCTCAGGAAGGATGACCAGCTTTCCTTATCCTCCCGGCTGCCTTCGCATACGCCCAGAACCTCTCTATAGCCCATCTGGTTGACCCCTATGGCTATAAGTACTGAGACGTTATGGATCTCGCCGCCCCAGCTCTTTTTGAGCCAGATACCGTCAAGAAACACGTAGGGATGCTCACCCTTGATAGGACGGTTTCTCCAGTCGTCGATTCTGCCGTAAATCTTCTTGTTCAGATCGCTTACGTTAGATGGACTTATCCGGGTTCCCCATAGGGCCTCGGTGATGTCCTCGACCCTGCGGACCGAGACTCCGGCCAGATACATCTCCACCAGAGCCTCTTCCACCGAGCTCTCACGGCGACGGTAACGTTCGATGATCGCAGTCTCGAAGGGCAGTTTACGGAGCTTCGGAACCTTCAGCTGCACCTCACCGGCTTTGGTCTGAAACTTCCTGCGGTAGGGTGTCCAGACGGTCTAGGGATGGGAACGGATCTCCTGTTCGTCGATCCTTATGATCTTGGATTCACCCTTTGTCTTCCCGGTGTTATCTGTGGTATCGTACATTTGCGGTAGCCCTCCCTCGGGACGATATGTTTTTGGCTTTGGTCACCTAAAACATAACCCTTGTGGGGGGCTACTGCCAAGTTTTACCTCAAGTAAATGTGCGAAAGATATTGTACGTTATCTAGTGAAGGTCCCGATTCAGAGGAACAAACAGGATGAAAACCGCAAGATCAAGGACGGAGAACCACCGGAGGACTGACCCGACAACAAGAGACTTCAAAAAGACACCGATGCCAGGTGGACGAAGAAAAACGGCAAAAGCTCCTTCGGCTACAAGAACCACATAGAGATTGACTCTCAGAACAAGATCATCCGTAAATACAGCGTAACCGAGGCATCGGTCCACGACAGCAACGTATTCGAGGAACTCATCGATCCCAGTAACAGCAGCAAGGACGTCTATGCCGACTCAGCTTATAGGAGCCATGAGAAAATCTCCTGGCTTGAAGAACAAGGCTACAGACCGAAGATCCAACGAAAAGGATACAGAGGCAAACCCATCACGTGGTGGGAAAAACAGGGTAACAGAACGAGATCCAAAGTCCGAAGCCGGGTGGAGCACGTATTCGGAGCCCAAGCCATGAAGGCCGGTAACCTAATCGTTCGAGCTATCGGGAAAGCCAGGGCCTCAACCACCATAGGACTGAGAAACCTGGCCTATAACATCGTTCGATTCTCGTTCCTGATGATGAAGTCAGGGGCGATGTTTGTCGTGCCCAAATGACGGCAAAAGCCGAGTTGTTCAGGTCACCGGAGCGACAATAGAGAATCATCTTAACGCTGATTTAGCCTAATTTGTCGCTGTTTCTGGTCTGTGGCTTTTTTGTCTGCTCAGACCGCTAAATATGGGGTTGCTAGAGGTGCCCTTCTTGCTCTAGTATCTGTTCTCTGAGATGTTCCATGTTCATGTAGGCTCTCTTACCCCACTGGGTGGAAGCTACATGCCGGACTCTGGCGGATACCAGCATCAGGGCCAATTCCCCGTCGGGGAAGTTGCCTACGACCTTTGTCCTTCGACGGATCTCTCGGTTCAGTCGTTCCAGCGAATTGTTGGTTCTGAGCCGCGTCCAGTGTTCCGAGGGAAAATGGAAGTAGCTCAGGGTTTCCTCGTACCCTTCCTGAACGATTTTGGCGGCTTTCTGAAGTTTCATGGCCTTCAGCTTTTCGACCACGGCTTCAGCTTTTTCTCTGGCTGCTTTCAGGTCTTCCTGGTTGTGTATCGCCTTCAGCATCGGGCTTACTTCTCGTGCCTTCCCTTTCGGGACGGCACTGTAGACGTTGCGGTAAAAGTGAACTATGCAACGTTGCCATAGAGCTTAAGGGAAGAAATGAGGCAGGGTTTCCAGGAGTCCCATGCTTTTATCGGAGGTGACGAGACGGACACCCGGAGCCTGTCAAGCGAGAAGTCGCAAAAAGATCGAATTGGAATGCCTCAGTCTCTGCGCTTTTCCCGGGACTCTTTCTCCGGGTTCAGATAGACCGTCTCCTCGATGGAGCAGTTTCTTATCGGTCTGTTTCTCCATCTGTCCGGGTGTTTTCTCTTGGCTTCTTCCAGGGTTTTCTTCCTCTTCGCTAGTATCTCCGGGGCTTTCCCTTTATGCCTCTGCTCCGGTGTCACGTAGTTTAAGGCGCTGTGACGGTGGGTATGGTTATACCAGGACACGAACCGGTAGGTCCAGGCTCTCGCGTTCTCTATGTCCTTGAAGCCTCCGCTGGGGAAGGCAGGTCTGTATTTCAGGGTCTTGAAGATCGATTCACTGTAGGGGTTATCGTTGCTTACCCTCGGTCTGCTGTGGGAGAACAGTACTCCCAGTTTTTCCATGGTGGCCCTCAATGTGGCGCTTTTCATTGGGCTTCCGTTGTCGGCGTGCAGGATCAGCGGTTTGTCGGCAAGGCGGATCTTTTCCGACAGGACCGCTTTGGTGACCACCTCCGACGCCAGCTCTCCCGATTCTTCGGCGTAGATCTTCCAGTTACGGCGATCCGAGGCACTGATCATTCGTCCTCTTCGTCCCCCCAGATCGCCTGGGCTTTTTTTCTGAGTACCAGGAGGGCTGCCGCTTCTGCTAAGGCCTTTTCCTTGCGACGAAGTTCTTTTTCGAGGTCCTGACACTTTTTCTTCGACACACGGGCTTCTTGTTGACTCTTATCGTCACCGCTGGTCTGTCCTACTGTGGCCTTGAGACAGGCGTTACGCCATGCCTCGATGTCCTCCGGGTACAGGCCTTTAGCACGACAATATTCGTTACGCTCCGACTCGTTGAGACCGTAGGTTTCCAATACGATTTGGAGCCTATCCTCCCCGTTCCAGCGACTTATCCGCTCTTCATTACCCGGGGCTGCTGCTCCTACGACTTGGGCCTCTTTTTTCCACTTGCGGAGCGTTGTTTTGGTTACTCCCGTTTCATCTGCCAGTTCCGATATCGACCTGTTCTCCGGAGGCAACATCTTGCGAATTGCAGATTCTTTAAACTCCTGGCTGTACCGTATCATCTCTCGCACCTCCAACTCTATTACTCTACCATCTCAAGGAGACGCGACATATATCCTGGCACATAGTGCTTATAACCTGTTCGACGAACAGGCCCTTTTCCCTGCAGTACCGGGCCAGCTCCTCCTCGTTCATGGTATAGGTCTCGTGGACTATGAGAAATTTGTCTCTGGAACTCCAGCTGTCCGGTCTATCTTCTTCGCAGGGAGCTGCCTTACCGGACGCACGGAGCTCTTTTCTCCAGTTGTAGAGGGTGGTCACCGTTATGCCAGTCTCTTTCGATAACTTAGGTATGGACATGTTCTCCGGCGGTATCATTCTCTTTTTGTTCTTTGCTGTACCTAGCCATGTGTCGCACCTCCAGGGGAGTCTCAATCGACTCGCTAAGCTAGTCTATCATGCGACAACTATTGGTGGGGGCTACTGCCAAGTTTTGCCTCAAGTAAATGTGCGAAAGATATTGTACGTTATCTTAACTTTTTACTTTTATACCTCCGATTGTAAAAAAAAGAATGCCCCACATTGGATAAAGAGAAGAGGAAGATATAAATGCTGCTGGTATCATGTATAAAGATCCTCCTAAAAGAATCCCCCAAGAGAAATATAAGTATTGTTTTTTTCTTGTCGTAATGGAAGAAGTAAAAAACAAGAACATTGCGGTAACTCCAATGATCCCTCTTTGTCTAAGTAGCAATAGCCATTCGTTATCGCTAGCTTGTGGTGATTGTGTTTTTAAAGGCCCAACTCCAAGAAGAGGACTTTTTATAAACCAGTCTATATTAAATTCCCAGTAAAGATTTTTTCTTGCGTTCCAGCTGTTGTCTTTGCTTATATTTGCAATTGCCATTATCCTATTCATGTGTTTGAATTCAAATCCTTCTTTCTTTAAAAAAAGGCTTATTGAAATCATTAATGTTAAAATTGCTCCGATAAAGATAAATTTTAGTCTAAGTGTTTTACTAGAAAAATACAATACAGTTGTTATTGCCAGGAGCATTAAAATTGAACTTCTTGAAGCTGTTAAGCACAAAGCAATGAAGCTCAATAAAAAGGAGAACATATAAAAAGGTTTCTTGATGTAGTTAAAAAAGCCGAACAAGCTAGCTGATGCACAAAGAGTTAGCTGGAAACCAAATTCATTGGGATTTGCTACAGTACCTATTGTCCTCGGAAAGGGGGAAGTAAGAAAATTTTTTATATGAATTGAATCGGAAGGCGCCAAGTTTGGTATGTAAACTTGATTTAAGTGGAAAAGGTCAAAAAATTGTTGAAGGGAGATCAGGCTTAGAATAACCCCAAGAATGGTAAAGTTATTTATAGAAAATAATTGCAGGCTATTGTCTCTATCTTTTGACAATAACGAGCAGGCTGTCGTAGAAAAAAACAAAAAAAATAGATTTGACAATAACGATATTTTAAAGTCATTTACTGTAGACTCTCCCCAAAAAAACATTTCATTCAGCAAAGAAAGAAGAGGGGTGGTAATGCATACGCCAAGAAACATAAGAGAAATCGAATTTATTTTTAAGTTTTTGGTGGCTATAAAAAACAAAAAGAAAAGAGATGCTGTTGTAAACCGAATCTTCCATGTCCATGAAAGAGCCGAAGGCATTAGAGAAAAGGTCCATATTATTGTAAAAATAAATATTTTTTGACTGCTATGCTTTGTCATTTAATGACCCCTTCGATTTTCTGGGTTTTATTTGTTCTGTTTCGTGTTTTATCTTTGCTAACCATCCAGTCATTGCTACAAGAAAGAGAATCTGACCATCAAAAAGTATGGTGGACCCCATTGTCAAGACCATTTTTTAGCCTAGATTAGTTTAGGTCAGACTGCTATAGGTCTTCCTCTTCGAAGTAGATCTCCTGCGGTGTCCGGTATCCCAGTGAGGAGTGAAGCCTCTCACTGTTATAGAATGTCAGGTATTTCTGTAAGTCTCGAGATAGATCGGCAACTCGCTCATATTCATTCAGGTACAACCACTCGTATTTGAGCGTCCGCCAGAACCGTTCGACGAAAATATTGTCCAGAGCTCGACCACGACCATCCATGCTTATGTTGATGGACCGTTCCTTCAGAGGCTTCAGAAAGGCCTTGCTGGTGAACTGACAGCCTTGGTCGGTATTGAAGATCTCTGGCCTGCCCATCTCCAGAGCTTTCTTCAAAGCCACGATGCAGAATTCAGCGTCAAGAGTATTGGATAGCTCCCAGGAGAGGATGTAGCGGCTGTACCAGTCGATAACAGCTACGAGATACATGAACCCACAGGTGAGTCTACAGTACGTGATATCCGTACTCCAGACCTGGTTGGGCTTCCCCACCCTGAAGCCAGGCGGTCATTCGCCTGCTACCGTAGGTTGGGACGTCAGTGTACTGTTTATCTATACATTCCATGATCTCCAGGTTCTCTAAACTCTCTCTCCCAAGCGTCGGGGGAGAGTAAAAACTGGAACGGTTCAAACAGAGAAGATCACATTGTCTGCGAACACTGATCTGAGGATGATTCGGTTCCACACAGGCCCGTTTTTCCTCAAGAGTCAACACCTGATTTTTTTTAAGCCAGTCCAGCTCTACCTTGAGCCGACCGATCTCCTGGTAGAGAGGGGCTGTTATGGCGTCGACATCTACAGGGCTTCCCTTACGCTGAAAGATTTCCGGGAGCCCTTGTAGTAACTGTTTTTTCCACTGTCCGATCTGAACTGTGGAGACTCCAAAATCACTGGAGAGCTGCATCAGGGTCTTGTCGCCCTTCAGAGCTGCCAGGGCTACTTTGGTCTTGAATTCCGGTGAACGTCGTTGTCGTTTGGCTGCCATTATGTCCCCCTCTCTTTCTGAGACCTATGATACAGCAGCCTGTTCTTGACCTTAACCCAGCAACTTACTCGGTGGTCCATTTTTCCGGGTCCACTATAGTCGCACCTCCAGGGGAGTCTCTCTCGACTCGCTAAACTAGTCTATCATGCGACACCTATTTTGACAGGTAGGAGAGGCTACTACATTTCTATAAAAATTCAGTAGTTTTTTGCTCTCTGTCTCCCAGTTGTAATTAGTCTGAGTTGCCTTTCTTCCTTTCCGGCCCATGGATGCCGCTTTTTTGGGGTTATCCAATATCCAGTTTATGGCTTTACCGATTTCTTTAGGATTTAAGGGATTTACACATATTCCACACTTTGAGGAGGAGACGATCTTTATCCATAAGGGGAAGGACGATGCCACCACTGGAATTTCGGAAGCCATGTATTCAAATAGTTTTACAGGGAGAGCATCTATATAATTTATTGTTGGTCTTAAAACTACAAGACCAGCTCTAGATAGAGATAGTATCTTTTTTACCTTTTTTCTGTCACAATAGCCAAGTTCGATAACTTTTCTCCACCCGGGAAAAGTCTTGACCAAATCCCTCTCTTTTTGATTTGAAAAACTTCCGGCGAGGAGTAGCTTCCCATTTACGTACTGCATAGCCTGTACCATCTCGAAAATTCCACGTATTGTAGATATTCCACCTACATAGCAAATAAGTCGTTTTTTCTCTGAGGCGTGTTCAATATCTCCCAGCTCTTTTAGTTTAGGGTAATTATTTATGTCGATGCTATGGGTGTTTATTTTGATAAATCTTTTCTTTATAAACGGCGTCGCCGTAACCACTCCGTTCAGCCTCTTCACGTAGTGGTTTTCCACCTTCTCTGTGATAAAAGAAAGAGGCCTGCGTAGCGGCCGGGGAATCCAGCCCTTGCTCAGAATTTGTCGCGGAACGTCCTCATGTGCATCGTATATAACCTTTCCGTGTTTCAGTAGTTTTTTAGAGAACAGCAATAGTTCTGGGTCATGTATATGGTAAAGATCAGCTTTTGTTGCGATGGCTTTATCCACAACTTTTCTTGCGGTCTTTATTATTCTTAGTGATCTGCTTTTTTCTTTCGCACCAGCATCTACGATAGATATACGATTCCTATTTTCATTACCTTTGTTATCGGCAACCACCAGAGAAACTTTGTAGCCATTTTGAGCTAGAGAAGAGCATTCTTTTATGAAAATTCGCGTGTCCTCTCTCGGGTGGACGGAAGTTATGTGGGTTATTTTTTTCAATTTAATGTCTCCTTGGTGGGTTTTTGTCTATTCTCTGCCTATTCCATAATAAACGAAACCCAGATCCGCCATCCGGTCCGGTCGATACTGGTTTCTTCCGTCGAAAATAACGTGCTCCCTCATCAGATCCTTCATCCTGTCGAACTCGGGACGGCGAAATGGAAGCCATTCGGTAAGCAGGATCAGGGCATCGGCGTTCTCCAAAGCTTGATAGTTATCGTCGCAGTAGACTATGTTCTCCGTATTCGGCAACGCCGCCTTGGCGTTTTCCTGCCCCACCGGATCGTAGGCCCTGACAGTTGCCCCTTTTTCAAGCAGCCATGGAATTATGTCCAGCGCAGGGGCCTCCCTTATGTCGTCCGTGTTGGGCTTGAAGCTGAGGCCCCAGACGGCGAAGATCTTGCCCGATATGTCCGCTCCGTAGTGGCTCAGTATCTTATCGAAGAACCACTTTCTCTGGCTCTTGTTTATCTCCTCCACCGATTCCAGAAGGGTCATCGGGACTCCATGGCTTCTGCCGGAGTGAATGAGGGCTTTAACGTCTTTGGGAAAGCAGGACCCGCCGTATCCCACCCCGGGATACAGGAAGGCCGATCCTATCCGACCGTCGCTTCCCATTCCGTGGCGAACCTGGTCTATATCCGCTCCGATTTTCTCGCAAAAACGGGCGAGCTGGTTCATAAAGCTGATCCTGGTGGCCAGCATGGAGTTGGACGCGTATTTGGTGAGCTCCGCCGATGGTATGGACATGAATATTATCCGGTCTTCCCTGAAGCTGAAGGCGGAAAACAGTTCTCCCAGAAGATCGGCGGTTTTCTGATTGTCCGTCCCTATGACCACCCTGTCGGGGCTCATGAAGTCATCTATTGCCGAGCCTTCCTTTAGGAACTCGGGGCAAAACGCCACGTCGAAGTCGAGGTCGTCCCGTCCCCTTATCCCTAGTTCCTCCGAAACACACAGCCTCGCCTTTTCCGTCGTTCCCACCGGAACGGTGGATTTCACCACCACGACCTTGTAGTCTTCCATGGCCGATCCTATCTGTCTGGCCGCATCTAAAACGTACCGGAGGTCGGCGGAGCCATCCTCTCCAGGAGGCGTTCCCACGGCGATGAAAACGAAAGGACTGTCGTCCAAGGCTTCCTTCAGGTCGGTGGTAAATCTGAGCCTTCCCTGTTTTACGTTACGGGAGACCATATCCTCCAGGCCCGGTTCGTATATGGGAATCTCTCCGTTTTTAAGTCGTTCTATCTTGGATCCGTCCACGTCGACACACCAGACGCTGTGCCCTACCTCGGCAAGGCAGGTTCCCGTCACGAGTCCGACGTAGCCAGTTCCTATCATGCAGATGTGCATCTATTCAGCTCCTTAGGTTCTATTTATTTTTATGCTTGATTTTCAATTATAGATATCAATTTATCGGCAAGAAGATCTCTGTCGAACAATGCCATGCCTAATTGTTTTGATTCTGCAGACGTTTCTTTTTGCCTTTGTGTGTCAAGGATAAATTTGTTTATTTGATCTGCTGCTATTTTTATGTTTTTAGGGTCTAAGGCGAGTCCGATGCGATGTTTGGAGATTAAATTATTTTGCCAGCCGCCATAGTTTATCCCGATTGGACGACCAGCTGCTAGAGTGTCGAAAAACTTGTTGGCTGAGTTTTTCCACATCGCTTTTGTATTAGTAAATAAAGATAAGCTTAGATTGCATGCAGAGAGCCATTGCGGTATCTCTGTTTTCTGTACGGGGTCTAGAATGAACATGTTTTTATTGTAAGTGCCTGTCTTTTTTGAGAGAGATATAACTTGTTCTTTTTCCTTACCTGAGCCTATGGCTACGAAGCATATTTGAGGGTTTATCTTCAGCATTTGTTCGGCTATTTTTACCATGTAGGAAACTCCGTTTATTATGCCGAAAGTCCCTATATAGACTACAAGAGGTCTATCGTTCAGCCATTTTGTCTTTTTGCGTAGATTTTTGCCTGTTGATTTGGGAACGTCAAAAAGTTGAACGTCGCAACTGTTTGGTATTACCGAGACTTTTTCGATGGGATACCCCGTATTGGTTATGCCATCTCTCATTCCTGGCGAAAGGGCAACGATGTATTTAGAGTTTTTATAAGCGAATATCTCCAGTTTCTTTGCTATACATATTAGCAAGGGGTTTTTTAAAGCTCCTACAGCGATGGGCATCTCTGGCCATAAGTCTCTTACCTCGAAAATCATCGGGATTTTTAGTCTTTTAGAGGCGTATACGCCAGGTAAGGCTATTGTTAAGGGGGTGCTTGTCGCAAATAAGACATCTCCCCCTATCTCAACGGCTTTAAGTGCGGAAGCTATCGAAAATAAAAAGAACGCCTTTAGTCTTTTTACATAGGACATTTCATTATTATATGGCACAGGATACCAATGGACGTTTATTCCTGATTCCGAGGTTTCCCGCCATCCATAGGTTTCTTTCGTTGTTTCTCGATCGCTGGTTATTATGTGGACTTCATGTCCTTTCTTGACCATCCTACGGGCCATTTCGTAGGATCTGGTTCCTCCGGACATATTTGGTGTGTTGAAATATTGATGAAGATAGAGTATTTTCATCCTAATCTCCTCGTTTTTTCTTGAGCCTGTATATTATCCAGGCTTTCTAGAAGCAAAATAGGATCTGTTGTTTTTTGTTGGAAAACTATTGTGCTTAAACTTGGAGTGTAGCTGCTTGCTGCTTTGTCTAGTTTCGACAAAAATATTTTTTCGTGAGCGGTCCTGTCTATTTGGTTTGGGTTGTAGAACAACTCTTCGAACAGCTTTTCTCCTGGTCTTATTCCTGAAAATTTGATCGGTATGTCTTTGCCTGGTTCGTAGCCGTGGGATCTTATCATCATCTCCGCCAAATCGACGATTTTGACCGGTTCACCCATGTCCAGCACGAAAAGCTCGTTTCCTTTCCCTAGGGCCGAGGCCTGGAGTACCAGGCTTACCGCTTCCGGTATTAGCATGAAATAACGTTTCATGTCGGGATGGGTTACCGTAACGGGACCGCCTCTTTCTATCTGTCTTTCGAATTTAGGTATTACGCTGCCTCTGCTTCCCAGAACGTTTCCGAACCTGACCGCCATATATGCCGTGTCGGAAAACTTATCCTGAGCTTCCTGAATCAGCATTTCCGCAAGTCGTTTCGTGGCTCCCATCACACTGGTGGGGTTGACCGCCTTGTCTGTGGATATCATTACCATTCTTTCGACTTTATTTTCTCCTGCCAGTCTGGCTATGGTCCAGGTTCCCCAGCAGTTTACCCTTATGGCCTCATCCGGGTTGCACTCCATTAGTGGAACGTGCTTGTGGGCCGCCGCGTGAAAGACGACCTGCGGAGAGTATTTTTCGAACACCTTGGACATCTTCGTTTCGTCGGCAACGTCGGCGATTATAGGATGAATGGGAACGGTTACGCCCTCTTCCTCCAGCCCTTCCAGAAGTGTGTATATGGAAAATTCCCCGTGTCCCAAGGCGATTATTTCCGTAGGTCTGTGTGTCGCAACCTGGCGGCATATTTCGCTGCCTATAGATCCGCCCGCACCGGTTATGAGGACTGTTTTGTCTGTTATTACCTCTCCTATTCCCTTTAGGTCCAGCTTGATAGGCTCTCTCCGAAGGAGGTCTTCTATTCGAACCTTTCTGAGTCTATTTACCGTAACCGATCCTTCCGCTAGCTCGTAAAGCCCCGGAAGAACTCTGATTTCCAGTCCGGTTTTCTCTATTTTTGCCAGTATATCCTGTATCTGTCCTCCCGAGAGGGAGGGCAGGGCTATAAGGACCATGTTGGCCTCGTATTTCCTTATGTGTCTGGGCAGGTTTTCTATGTTGTCCAAAACGGGAATTCCCGCCATGGATTTGCCTATTTTCCCGGGGTCATCGTCGAAAAAGGCCACCGGCTTGAAGCCCGACCCGGATCTTTTAAGGTCCCTTACCAGCAGGCAGCCGGCTTGTCCTGCCCCAACGATGAACGCCTTTCCCTCCGATGTTCGGCACGATGTTTCGGGAGTGCCGATGTATACGAATCTGAGGGATGCCTTTTCTATACACAAAAAGATGAAACCCAGAAATATGGATATAGCCAAACTGGTTCGAGGCACCTCGAAGGGAAGAACGAAGTGAGACATCAGAGTGAAGGCGACCGATGATATTCCGTAGGCCCAGGACATCCGATAAAACTCTTCGACGCTTGCCTGTGGCCAGTAAACTCGGTGGAGCCTTCCCAGGTAAAACCCTATCTGTATCGTTATTCCGAAAGCGATGCCGGAAAAAACCATTTCCGGCAGGTATTCACTGGGGATTTTGATGCTCAACCTGAGAGCATAGCCCGTGAACACCGCAAAGAATAGCAGAGAGGCGTCCAATACGGTTAAAATTTTGTTGTTGCTGCCGATTTTATGCCATTGATCTATCAGTTTTATCAGCGTTTTTTTCTTCAACTTGAACACCTCGGAAGGGGATTATCTTTTTTTGAAAAGAGACAGATGTTTCTTCAGCTCCGTCATCTTGGCGCTGCGTTCCGGATCGGACTGGGCGTTGGCTGCGAACTCCTTCAAAAAGGCCCCGAAAACCCCTATGAAGCCTCCGAGCACCGTTGCCAGGACCACTATTAGTTTTCTTTTTGGTTTTGATCTTCTTTCAGGCGGTTCCGCTTGGGCCAGCACCTGGACCACGCTGGGTTCCTGGGCCTCGGAGATCCTGGCGCTTTCGTACTGTTTCAGCAGCATTCCGTAAAGGGTTTCGTTGAACTTCATGTCTCTCATCAGTCGGAGGTATTCCAGCCCCGCGTCGGGAAGGTCTTTTATTGATATGTCCGATGGCATGGTGGAACCCGTGCTGGCCTCCATCCGCTTCAGCTGTTCTTTCAGGCTCGCCAGCTCCGATTGCAGCCTTTTTACCTTGGGGTTGTTGGCCGTGGCGAAGGTCTGGGTGGACCTCAGCTCCACCTCTTTTGCCGTTACCTCCGCCCTCAGTTTTATAAGTCCTTCCATCACCGCCGAGGTCTGTTCTCCTACGTCCAGTATTCCCGTTCGGATTTGGTATTCAGAGAGGTTTCTTTCAGCCTGAAGAAGGTTGTACTGGGCGTCTTTTACCTGGTCTTCCAGAAAGAGCCTCTGCTGCGAGGCCTGGCTGAAGGCAAGGCTCTGCATGAGTTCCTGAAGCTGAGCCACGTATTCGTTGGCTATCTCTGCCGCCAGGTCCGGCGAGGTGTCCGAGACTGAGATGGTTATTATGCCGCTTTTCGTATCTGCCGTGGCCGAAGTTGCGTTTGCCAACCCTCTTCTTATGTCGGACCGGAATTTAGGTTTCTCCTCCTCGGAGGCCGATTCCTTGGAGGGCAGGAGTTTTTCCTTTAAGGTATTGATTCCCTCTTTAATAGCCTCGACCGGAAGAGGGCCCGGTTCCGGTTCTCTGTCCATCAGGCCGAATTTGTCTATTACCTTGTCCAGCACCGGGCGGCTTTTGACTATCGCCACCAGGGTGTCGCTGGGGGTGGTTACCCCAAGCATTCCCGCCGCGAAGTCGGGAACCCCCATCTGAGCCAGCGCCGCCATGGCTCCGGATCCGCTTTGAGGAGGGATTACCTGGGTTTCCGCTCTGTAGATCGGTGTGGCCAGAAGGGCATAGGCTATCGCCAGAACGGCGAAAATGAAGGTAGTCTTTATTATGAACCATTTTCTTCTGGCCAGCACCAGCAGCAGGTCCAGCAGGTCTATTTCGTCTTCGTCGTAGTATTCCTGGGGCCTGGGCGTTTTGTTTTCGTCCATCTCTCGATTGCTCTCCTTCATGTCAGTCGTTCACTATGTTGTCTATCACGGCGAAGGACATGGCCATCTGAGAGATCATCTCTATGAGGTCCTTTGTCTGTCTGGCTCCTATGCCGCTGAGTATTTTCTGAGGCACCACTATGGCGTCCCCTTCTTCCACTATGGCAGGTCTGTTTTTTCTGTAGGCCTGGACGGTGCTGCCGTCGGCCCGCAGTATGTAGGTTTTCTTCCAGTTGGCGTAGCTGGCGTAGCCTCCGGCCATCTTTACGTAGGTGCTGAAGGGCTGTCCCGGCCGGAAGACCAGGCTGGTGGCCCTCTGGACCATTCCAAGTACGTGCACCGTGTTAGGCCTGGTGGGTATTATGAGCCTGTCTCCGTCGGTCATCTCTATGTCGTAGGGCGTGCCTTTCAGCATGGCGACGGTTTTGGGCAGGTCTATGACTATTCGTCCCGTGGCCTTGAGTCCCTGCACGTTTTCCAGGAACTGTTTCTGCATGTCCAGCTGCGACCTGGCTGCGTCCGCCGTGTCCGACTTCGTGGCGCTGTTGACGGCGTTCATCGTGGCCATGGACAGTTCCTGTCTCAGTCTGGATATGGTTTCGTCTATGTGGGCCTGCTGTCTTTCCTTTTCCGCCTTTCTGGTGAAGATGGCCCCTCTTCTGAAGGCTTTGTCTGTGAAGCCTCCGGCTCTTTCCAGGACGTTTGAGAGCGGTTCTCCTTTTGCGATGGTGTAGACTCCGGGGTATCTTACCTCTCCCTCTATTTTTACTGTTTTATACAGGTCCCACTCCGGAACGGTTCGGACGAAGATGTAGTCGTTTGTATCCAGCTTTATGTCGTCGGCCGGAGATCCTTTCATGGCCTGTTTTAGGTTTACCGTTATGTGTTCGGTTTTCGGGCCCTGCTGGGTTACCTTTACCCTGGTTATCTCCGCCGTGTCCGAGGCCATGTAGAGGAGTCCCCCGGCCCTCTGAATGACGTCGGAGAGCTTGGTGATTCCCTTTTCTATGGCGAACTCTCCCGGCTGTGCCACCGCTCCTGTGAGGTTGATGGTGACGTTGGCCACAGGAACAGGGTATATGCGGACGAGGTCGCCGTTTTGAAGGGGTATTCCACCCTGGGCGTCGGCGTCGAGGTTCACGATGTTTCCCTCGAAGGCTATTCTCTGCTGGTGGTCCTGAAAGCGCTCTATCTGGACTCGGCCTTTGTAGGCCCTCTGGGTGAGTCCACCGGCCATGTCTATCAGTTTGGCCAGAGGGATGTTCTTTCCCTTCATCTCGTAGACCCCTGGGGTGCGGATGTCTCCGGTTATGGCCGCCAGGTTGCCTACTGTGGGTATGAATACGACGTCGCCCGCCATGACCCTGGCGTCTTTGCTTTTATCGCCTTTCATAAGGAGGTCGTAGGCATCGAAGGTGCTTATGGTTTTTCCTTTCCTCTTAAGCTGTATGTTTCTCATGGTTCCCGAGCTGGAAGGGCCTCCTGACGCCATAAGTACGTTGACCAGTGTTGACAGAGAGGATACTGTGTAGGCTCCGGGGCGTCTGGCGTTGCCCGTTACGTATACCGTTATGGAGTGCAGCCTGCCCATGGTTACGTTTATGTCGAATTCGTTCAGGAAACGGGCGTAGGCTCTCTCGACGGCGTTTTGGAGCTGTCCGAAGGTCAGCCCTGCCGCTCCTATTACCCCCGCCACCGGCAGGGATATGGATCCGTTTCTGTCCACAGTTACGGAGAAGTGTCTTTCCTCCAGGCCCCAGACGGAGACGCGGATTTCGTCTCCAGGACCCACCACGTAGTCCGGACCTACCGGAACGTTTTGGACCGGGGCGAAGGTGGACTGAGGGGTTTTGAAGAAGCTGTCGCCATAGCGGGGTAACTTGGAGGTGAAGCGGTTTTTTTCTCCTCCAAGCAGAAAGTCTTCCGGTTCTTGCTGGTCTTGCGACAGGTTTTTCTCTGAGAAGGGCTCTATCTGTCTGTCTTTTAGTGTTTTGTCTTTCGATACGACATCCGGTCCCTTCATATACGCGCTGTCGCTTTCTACAAGGCTGGGAGCGGCTATGGATTGCATTCCCTCTATGTCCGGCTGACTTGTTTCATCGCCGTAGGTTTTTGCGCATGGAGAGAGTAACGTCAGGACGGTCGCTACAAACAGTACCGCCAGATGGGAAATAAAGTGATCTTTTATTTTTCGATGGCTTTTATTGTGATGTGACACAGGGTGATCCCTCCCAAAGATAGTTCGAAAACGGTGTGTCGATTATATGCGTTTATGTTATATTGCACCAGTCTCGTAGCCCGTTTTTCATGTATGCGTTTTTTTTACTTTTTTTCGGTTGAAATACTTGATACCAAGGGCGGAACAGGGTATATTCTAAGCGTCGCGTCGTTTTAATGTCTGAATACGAAGTACATATTTTACGGAGGTGTTGTTGTATGAAGAAGTTTCTTGTAAGCCTTTTGGCCGTAGCCGTGGTTCTGTCCATGGCAGGCGTGGTGTTGGCTGTCGATACCGGTCACGCTGGACATACCGATCCTACTACTCCGGGAGTTAAGACTCCTACCAGTGAGGACGTAACGGTTATCAGCACGGACGTTTTGAAGGATGCGCCAGTTGGAGTGGAGCTTGTTGTTGCGGATATGGAGTCTGATCCTGAGAAGCTTGCCACCGAGCTGGCCAACCTTCCTGGTTTCACCTCGAACGATATCTTTATCGATGACGACAATAAGGTTGCTGAAGGTCAGAGGGTTACCCCGGTTACTAAGCTGCCCTTGAGCGTTGATGTCGCTAGTGTAGACGATCCTCTGGTTTTGGGCCTTTCAATGGATTGGAACGCCAGTTATCAGGCTTTCCTGAGAGCCCACACTTCCGGTAAGGTGTCTGTCGATAAGAAAACTTACACTGTCAGCAAGGATAACTGGCGTGGTAAGCCCGTTGTGAGTCTGGCTGAGTCTGGAGACCTTGTGAAGCTTTCCATCTACTCTCCTGACCTGTTCTTCTCGAGCAACGACGTGGTTATAGCCAAGGTTGAAGCTCCTGCTTCCTCCGGTTCTTCCTCCTCCGGTTGTAACGTGGGCTTCGCTCCTATGGCCCTGCTTCTTGGTCTGCCTCTGTTCTTCCTGAAGAAGTAATTTTTCCAAACACGCGACGTCGCAGCCCCCCTAACGGGGGGCTTTTTTGATATGCTTGTTCCATCTGATCCCCTTTCGTTCGGGGCATGGGAGGTATGTGGACTATGAAAAGGGCGTTTTTGTCTTTGGCCCTGGCGTTTTTATCTTTATCTTTGTTCGTCTGCCCCGTTTTTGCCGTCAGTCCTTCCAACAGCGGCTTTACCGGGCTTTGGGAGTATCCCACGGCTGAGATGGCCGGGGACGGTAAGGGATGGGTTGGATGGTCCGAGTTTGCGCCCTACAGGTCTTATTACGTCACATTGGGATACCTGCCCTGGCTGGAGTACAATCTGCGTCTGACCAGGTTCGCTACGGGGCCTCTGATAAGCGAGGGATACGGTCGCTATAAGGATAAGGCGGTTGACCTTAAGTGTCTGCTTTTCTCTCAGGCCGATTGGTTGCCGAATATAGCGGTGGGCACTATGGATATGACCGGTACGGAGATACGGAAGGCCTATTATGCGGTGGGAACCTATACCTTCGATAAGTGGGCTTTTTCCCTGGGTTATGCTACCGATTCTTATGAGGGGTTTTTCGGTGGGGTAAGCTGGCAGGCGCTGGACTGGCTCGAGTTCAAGGCGGAGTATAGCCCTCTGGACTACACGAAGGATTATGTGTCCGGTAAGTATCTACACCCCGATCCCGCGGAGTCCGATTTCAACTACGGAGCGGTTTTAAAGTCTCCATGGGGTATCAACGCCACTGTCAGTTATCAAAGAGGCGAGGAGCTCTGTTACGGGTTTTATTATTCCTTCGATCTGAGCAAGCCTATTTTCGGAAAGGAGAGGGACAAGCCTATAGTGGAGGATCCCGATCGCGATGTGCCTTCTTGGAAAGAAGTGGATCTTCAGGCGATGGCCGAGAGGCTTCAGGAGATTCTAGGCACTAAGGGTTCCGGCTTGAGGGATGTGGCGGTTTTCGTCGGGGACAAGAGGGTCTTGGTGGCCTACGAGAATATAGGATTTTCCTCTCAGGCCGAGGCATTGGCCAGGGTTATGGTTATCTCTTCCTGGAATCTGCCCTGGGATATCGAGACTTTTTCCGCCGTCCCCAGGGTTAGAGGCAGGGCTACCTCCAGAGTGGATGTGTCCGGTTCTCAGTTGGGGTTGCTCAGAATGGGAAAGCTGAATCGATACGATGGTAACGCCGCCGATTTCTATTGGGTTTCCCGGTCCCTTTGGGGAACAAAGGAAAGCGAGACTTGGAATATCATGGTCGGCCCAGGTAAAAGCCGCAGGAACGGAGCTGCTGAGGTTAAAGTGGCTTTGGCCTACGAACCCAGGTTGGACAGGACCCTGGACGAGGATTATATGGATCGTTGGAGCCTGGATTACATAGGCAGGCTTAGAAGCTCTTCCGGTTGGGAGGTCTACCTTCAGATAAGACAGCCTTTGGAGAATTCCATAGACATATGGTGGGAACCGTCAGCGAACGATGAAACCAGGATATGGAAGGGTGTCTTGAGCTACCTTCATCCTATGGGCAACGGGGTTTTCGGCCTCGCCGAGGTCGGTTGGCTCGACGAGAGCTGGTTCGGAGCTAACGTCTGGGCTCGTTGGTACATGGGAGATTTCTGGGCCGGTGGCAGGTTTTCGATGTTTAAGGAAAGAGATCCCTATTCGTTTGCGTCCATGGCCGATTACAAGGTGAATCTGTACGGAGGTATAGATCCCGCCAACGGCGAGAACGACTGGGCTAACGCCATGTGGCTTGAAGGCGGTTATCACGACGGAGTTTACGATCTAGATCTGAAGGGTATGTATGGAAAGTTCATAGACGACGATAAGGGCTATAGAATCGACGTGACGAGACATTGGGACGATCGGTCCGTCGGTTTTTACTATACCAACACCGATGTCAAGGCTCCCGATAAAAGTTACACCAACATAGGGATGATGCTGGATCTGCCAGCGGATATGTGGTTCGGCGATTGGATGGGGGAGGATACCTCCACCGTTTGGCACCAGGAGTTTACGTTGCTTTCTTCCTGGAGTTTCTATTCCGGTCGCATCCCCGGCGCCTGGAAGACGCCTGAGCAGCTACTGGGTCAGCTTAGACCGGAGCTGCTGAGGCGGAATCTCTATCTTGCCCTGGACGATTACGGCCGTTCCCTGAGGGGCAGGTCGTCCTACCACGACGAGGTGCTCCGCAGTCACAGTCTGTACGATTACATAACAGGCGAGTATAGGGTGAAGGAGGACGGGGCCCTTTTAGGGGTTCAGTAGGGCCCCGTCGGTTTTTCAGAATTTGAGAGAGTATGAGAGGTGGAAGGTCCGTCCCTGAAGGGGATACCAGGGCTGCCTCTCGTTGCCGTAGTAGCCCGGGGCGGGAACTATCATCCGTTCCGGGCCTTCGTCGAAGACGTCGTCCACCCCGAAGACCAGAAGGCTGTCGTCGTTCAGTCTGTATCTCACTCCGGCGTTGACTATGGATAGGTCGTCGTAGATCGCCGTGTCGTCGTCGCTGTAGTAGTTGTCTCCGGTGAAGGTGTATTCGCCGAAGATCTGTGTTTTTTCGCTAAGGTCGTGGGTGAGTCTGGCGAACCAGGCCAGCTCCGGACGGTTTCTCAGCTTTTTGCCGTTTTTGACTCCGGCGGAGCGGTTTTCTCCGTCCATCCAGGTGCAGGCCAGGTTTAGTCTCCATCTTCCCCAGTCGAATGCGCTTTCCAGCTCAAGCCCTTCGACGTGTCCCTTTCCTATGTTGCGATACATGCTGTATCGTTGGTTGAGCTGTATGAACTCTATGAGGTTTTCCGTGTCCAGGACGAAGGCCGTCAGGCCGGTTCTGCCGCTCCAGGTTTCCCCTTCCCAGGTTTTGTGTATCCCCAGGTCGTAGTGGGTTCCCTCTTCCCATTCCAGGTCGGTGTTGGGAGCTATGCCGACTCCGTCGCCGTATTTTTCGTACATGTTCGGGGCTCTGTTGTATCTGCCGTAGGTCGCCTTGATCAGCCAGTCGTCTCCGGGTTTCCAGTTCAGCCCCAGGCTCCACGATGTGTGGTCCTCGTCGTCCTGGTAGTTCCATCTCACCATAGGTATCAGTAGGAGGTTTCCCATTTCGTCCAGAATTATCGTGTCCTGCAGGGTGGCAGAGGCGGAGTGCTGGCTGTAGTGGTATTTTTTCAGGTCTTTGTTTATCCGAAAGTAGTTTTCGTCTTCCGATATGTCCAGGGTTTCCTGTCCCCATCGGGCGGCCCATTCGAAGAAGTGTCTTTCTCCCGCCAGGAACGATCCGTTCAGGTCGGCGTTCAGTCTTTCCGTGTCGTATTCGGTGCGGTGGTTGCCCGGTACGATCGAGTCGAGGTCGCCGTCGGGGTCCCTGAAGGTTTTGTCCTGGGTTCCATAGGAGATCCGCCATTCCCAGTCTCCCTGGTTTTTGCCCAGAAAAAGGTCCTGCCTTGTGGTGGTCTGGTCGGTTCTGGCTATTTTGGTCGATGTGCTGTCGTATCCCGGGGCCGGCATTGGTATGTCTCTGTCTCTGTTTTTGTAGGAGTAGCCCAGGTCCCAGTCGGAGTTTTCCCAGCGGAGGGCAAGGCTTCTGTCGTCCCATCCGTTGTTGGTCCTGTAGGTGTCGTAGTTCAATGACGGGTTGCCCGGAACGGGGCGGTTCGTGTAGGGAAAGTCTCCGTCGGCGGTTCCCAGCTCGAATGCCATGGAGAGTTTGCCCTCTCCTACCGGGGTGGCGTAGTTGCCGCTGAGTCGTCTTTCTCCGAAGGATCCCCCCCCTGCCGTTACCGATCCCTGTCCTTTTTCCGGCCTTTTCGTGGTTATGCTTATGACCGCACCCATTCCGGCTACGCCGAATTTAGGCGGAATGTAGCCCCGGTAGATCTCCACTGTTTCGACGTTTTCCACCGGTATGGCCGACAGGTCCACCGCCGATTCGCTTCCCAGGTTTACCAGTATGTCGTCCACGTAGACCGCTACCTGGGCGGCGGTGCTTCCCCTTACCGACGCTACCGAGTAGCCTCCTCTTCCCTTGGCCTCTATGACGTGTATTCCCGCCGATTGTTCCAGCAGGTCCGGCAGGGTTTTGAACTCTCCCTTGGTCTTTTCCGGTTTTATGACCGTGACGGAGCCGGCGGATTTTTCCTGGTCCTCCATGAGGGTTGAGGCTGTGACGACGACGGGAGATACGGTTGTCTCCGTGGCCCAGGAGGGGACGGTCATGGCTGTGGCTGTCGCTATGGTCAGGGCGGCCAGGGTTCCCCTTTTCGTTTTCTTTCCGATTTTCATGTGGTCCTCCCTATGTGAAGGGAGGGCGATGTCTTCGCCCTCCCTTTTTCAGCGGTACCTTTCTAGCGTTTCTTCAGCAGTATCAGAAGGGGCAGTAGAAGGCTCAGAGTTCCGCCGGAGAAGCCGACGGCGTTGCAGCCTCCTCCGGATACGCCGGTTTTACCGGGGTCGTCCGAGGAGGTGTCCTTTATGCCCAGCCAGAGCGGGTCTATCAAGACGGTTTTCCCGCTCTCCGTTTTGCTGTCGCAGTGGACGAGTAAGAATCTTTCGGTTCCCGATTCCTTGGTCGATACGACGTTCGATCCTCCGTCGGCGTTGGTGAGCACTATCCTCGTGGTGATGGACAGGATGCCGCCTTTCAGCTCCACGGAGAAGTATTTGTCGTAGTCGGCCGAGTCCTGTTTCTTAGCCAGGGCTGCCAGGTCGTAGGTGGTTCCCTGGATTTGCTTGTAGAAGGCCATTCTTGTCAATACGGCCTTGACCAGCGTTCCCGATCCTCCTGCGATTTCGTCTTTGATCTCTTCGTAGGTGTCCGCTGCCTTGGTCTGCAGGTCCACCGACAGGCATACCTCCATGGTGGGGGTTCTGTAGATGCCTGTGTCGTCGGAGAGGGTTATCTCTATCTTGCGAGATTCGTCTCTGAAATAGGTTTCGTTCGATCCGGCCAGAGGAACGTCCGCCGAGGCGACCTGTATCGTGATGTCCTTTTGCTCCAGTTCGGCCCTGTCGTAGCTGACGATGTCGGTGCTTATGGAGTCCTCCAGGAAGGCTACTCCCATGTCGGGCGATACTACGTAGGCTTCGGAAACGGTCTTGAAGCTGAATACGTCGCCCTTGGTGGTTTCGTCGTTTGCCGTTACGTCAACTCTCCAGCTGTAGGTTTTGCCGGAGAGGAGGTTTACCGTGCCGGGATCTATCTCGGTTTTGGCCGAGTTCACCAGAACGGGATAGAGCTCGTCGGCGGCGGTTCCGAGGTGGATCGAGTATTTCTTGCCGTCGCTTCCGTCGGGCGAGTACCATTTGAAGGTTACGGCGTCGGCCGAGACTGTCGCTCCATCGGCGGGAGACAGTATGGAGGCCTTGGCAGGTGCGGTTCCTCCAGCCGAGATGGGAACGATCGCCAGGGAGTAGGGCATGTTGCCCAGGTCGGATCCGTCGAAGGAGGCTATCTGGTCGCCTTTGAGGTCGAATCCCTTTATGTAGCTGTCTCCCTCTCCGGTTCCCCGGCAGGATATCCACATGATGTCTCTCTCCCTGTCCATGGCGGATGCGTTCATCCAGGGGCCGGTGTAGACCGTCTGCATTTCGGAGGGCTTGGCCATGTCGATCTTGCAGAGTTTGTTGACCGAGGGCCAGCTTCCGTCGTTGAGGTAGGCTATGAAGTAGGCTGTGCCTCCGTCGTCCACCATGAAGTTTTCGAAGGCGTAGTGTTCGCCCACCCCTTTAGTTATGGCGTCTTTGCTCAGGAAGGTGGTTACCGGCATTTCCTCCGAGTCGGAGGTTATGTCTACTTTGTCTATTCTGGTTTCGTTTGTGGGGGCGACGTTGCCGTAGCCCATGGAGCCGCCGAAGCAGGTGACGTAGATGGCTCCGTTATAGTGGCTGAGGTGCTTGGCGTTTTTGCCGACCTTGGCGTAGGCCTGCACCGAGCTGTCCTGAGGATCTATTTTGAGGAGTACGCCCGGGCCGTCGTTGCCGTAGTAGTCCGAGGGGCTGTCGGAGCACATGAAAAGGGCGTATATATAGCCGTCGACGATTTTCATGGCGTTGAAGTAGCCCGCTACGTAGTTCGGAACGTATTTGGGAAGTGAAAGTATGGTTGAGAAGTCCAGATATAGAGAGTCTAATCTGGAGAGGTCGTCTCCCTGATAGACCGACATGCTGAGGTTGGCGTAGTTGGCCAGGTAGACCCTGCCGTTGTGGGATGCCAGGTCGTAGACGTTGGTGCCTTTGTTGCCTGCGAAGATCCGGCTGGCGTCGTCGTAGGATCCCAGGGGATATACGTACACTTGGTCCAGGTCCTGGTCGGTTCCCCAGCTGCTTCCGTTGGCGATCCATACGTAGGGGGAGCCGTCGTGGCTGTAGGTGAACACCTTTGGGTCGCCGTTCAGGTTCACTCTCCGGTTGGGCGTGGCGGTTACTGTTCCCTTGATGGAGTCCACCGACCCGAAGGTTCCGGTGTGGAAGTCGCTGGTGACGTAGAGAAGCATGGGGTCGGCCCATCCCGGGGAGAGGGACAGGAGGATCAGGGTTATTGCCGTCAGTAGAGACGATACAGAGCGGATGACGGTTTTCATACTTTTACCTCCTCAACAAAAATGGCCGTCCCTTCCCTCGAAGAGACGAACGGTTCGAACCTGGCTGGAGAGTGTCCGGACTCGGCTTCTTCCTCGGAGAACGCCTTCCCGACCTTTCGGTCAGTGGCATAGTGTCCTCTTCGTCGGCCTTACCGTAGCGGGGCTGTGCCGGTTTTTCACCGGCTTCCTGCTCCAGGGGTATCGCTGATTGTTTCAATTTTGTAGTTGGATTTTACGATATGTGCCCCGATAGGTAAAGGGTGAGGAAGGAAGATCGGTTTAGATGGTGATATACTGATCCACAGGCGATGAACCTGCCGACACTGTGGCGGTCGAGGAGGTTTTTTTGTGTCAAAATCATATTGTTCCCGAATATTTAAAGTTCTGTTTCTGCTCTGCGCGTTTTTTCTTCTTTCCGTCTCTTTCGTTTCCGATAAGGCAGAAGCCTCTCGACTGATTATACAGGTAGACGATGTGGAGGTTACGATTTCCGGAGATGTGGAGTCGGCGTGGAGAGATTTTCTGGTGTCGTTCGACAACGAGTCTAACGATATCGCCTTTCCAAAGGGCAATGTCTTCGTGGTAGGGGGCACGACCTCCGAGGGAGATCTTCAGTCTTCTTCCGGCGGCGGTGGCGGATGTTCCGTCGGAGTTACCCCTGTGAGCGCTCTGTTGCTGTTGCTGGGAGCTCTGCCTTTGATCCGGAGGTAGTTGGTCGTAGCGACCGGTTTTTAGTGGTTGCGATTCTTTTGCGGGAGGCTCGGTCAATATATCGGGCCTCTCGCCTTTTTTGAAGTATAATGAGGATGCTAAGTCGTCTATGCCCCTATATGTAGGGGTATTTTTCGTTTTTATACTCTAATTATGATGTATTAAGGATATGGAGGATGTGTCATGACCAAAGAGGATAGGCGCTACAGGGACCGTTTCGATCCGTCCGTCGACGTTAACATGTTGGAGAATCCCCTTATCCCGAGGCAGTCGGAGAACGCCGCCTGGCTGCTGGATCAGAGGTATCTTCTGAGCCGCTACGACCGGGCGGAGGGGAAGGTTCGAAAGGAGGCGTCCTTCGAGGAGTTCGCCCGAAGGGTGTCTCGTGTCATAGCCTCGGTGGAGACTTTATACGTGGGTGAGGACGATCTGAACTGGATCAGGGTTCTAGAGAAGAATCTTTTCTCCGATATATTGAACCGTCGTTTTCTGTTCAACTCTCCCTGCCTTTTCGGTGCCGGTGCCGGTATGACCGTGGATCCGGCCATGTCGGAGCTGATCTACCGGTCGCCCGACGATATGTCCTATTCGGATTACGTGGCGGTGAGAGACGGCAAGACGGAGAGCCAGCAGCTTTTCGCCTGTTTCGTTATCTCCGTGGAGGACAGCATTGAGGGGATTTTCGATTCGGTAAAGGACGCCGCCGTCATAAGCAAGTACGGCGGAGGGGTCGGCGGCAATTTCGGCAATCTGAGGGAGTTCGGCTCGGATATAAAGGGAGGCACCGGCGGCAAGGCCAGCGGTCCGGTTTCCTTCATGGAGACCTGGAACACCATGGGGTCCGTGGTGGTCCAGGGAGGACGCCGCAGGGCCGCTTTGATGGGGATGCTTTACGACGATCATCCCGACGTGGAGCGTTTCATGGACGCCAAGGTGGAGGACGGCAAGCTGCCCTATTTCAACATTTCCGTTTCCGTCTCGGATGAGCTTCTGACCAAGGCAGCCCAGGGAGGGGATTTTCACCTCCGCTCCAGGGCGGACGGTTCCGTCGCCAAGACGGTGAAGGCCGCCGATCTGTGGAATAAGCTGTGTCGCAACGCCTGGCGTAGAGGGGACCCAGGCGTGTTCTTCGGCGACAGGGCCAACGTGGACAACATACTGAAGAAAGCCCCCCAATGGCGCATAGAGTCCACCAACCCGTGCGTTACCGGAGATACCTGGGTTATGACCGACGAGGGGCCCAAGCAGGCGGTGGATCTGGTCGGAAGGCCGACGACTCTGCTGGTGGACGGCAAGGGTCACGAAACGGAGGGCTTTTTCTCCACAGGCGTAAAGCCCGTCTTCGAGCTGAAGACCAAGGAAGGACATTCCCTAAAACTAACCGCCGATCATAAGGTTATGGTCGATGTTGATGGAGAATGGAGCTGGATTCCTGCGGGAGAGCTTTCCGAGGGAAGTATTTTGAGGCTTCACGATCATTCCGGCGAAGAAAAGATATCGAAAGCGATGTTCGATTCCCTGGTTCCTTGCGGGGAGGAGGCGGTTTTCGACGTTCAGGTGCCGGGGGTAAACGCCTTCGACGCCAACGGGCTTTACGTCCATAACTGCGGCGAGCAGCCGTTGCCTAATTACACCAGCTGCAACCTGGGATCGGTTAACCTGGAGGCTTTCGTGTCCAGCGAGTCCAGCGGAGAGGCGGTCTTCGACATGGATTCCTTCGTGGACCAGGTGTTTCGGTCGGTCTACTATCTCGATCTGGTTATAGACGCCACGTCCTATCCGTTGGAGCGGATCGCCGATCGCACGAAGATGATACGTCCCGTAGGGCTCGGCCTGATGGGGCTTGCCGACGCCGCCATAATGCTCGGGATCTCCTACGGTTCGGAGAGCTTCAACCGGTTCTGCCGTTCTTTGGGAGGAACCATGGCCTCGGCAGCCCTGGCCGCCACGGTCAGGATAGTGTCTGAGGAGGGAAAGGATCCCTTCCCGGAGCATCGGCTGGTGTCGGAGCTCATGGAGAGCTTCCGCTGCGAGGCCGGGTTGCCCGATGCGGTGGATCGTTGGCTCGAGCGGATGGACGAGGGCGGTTTCAGGGAGCTGCTGGAGCGTATGAGGCGGACCGACACGGTTCCCTATACTCTGGTGAACACCCTGGAGGCCCTCTTGAGCGCCGCCTCGGTTCACAAAGGCGACGGGATGGGGCTGGTCCGAGAGGTGCTGGAGGCCCTTTTCTCCGGCAGGATGAGAAACAGCCGTCGTCTCAGCGTGGCTCCGACCGGGTCCATTTCGATGTTGCTGGACGCCAGCCCCGGTATAGAGCCCAATTTCGCCTGGAGCTGGAGCAGAAAGGTGATGTCCTCCACCGGGGACGGAGGCTACGAGACGAGGGAATATTTCCACCGTCTGATGACGGCGGAGCATAAAGACGAGTTCCGCCGCACCGGCGGGATCTCCGACCCCCGTTTCGTCACCGCCTACGACATAGGCACCGATTCCCACGTGGAGGTTACCGGGATCTTCGCCGCCGTGGTGGACAGCGGTATCAGCAAGACGGTGAACCTGCCATCGGAGGCGACGGTGGACGATGTCAGGCGGGTCTACGAGGACTGTTACCGCATGGGATGCAAGGGTATCACCATATATCGCGACGGTTCCCGGTCGGATCAGCCCATAGAGGCCAAGAAGTCCGACGAGCCGGAGAAGCGGCACCTCAGTTCCAAGGTGAAGGAGCGTCCGGGCAGCATCGTTTTCGGCAAGACGATAAAGGACGTGACCCCCTGGGGCAGCATGTACGTGACCATAAACTACGACGGCGACGATCCCTTCGAGGTCTTCGCGTCTCTGGGCAAGAGCGGTTCGGAGATGAAGAGCATGACCGAGGCCCTGTCCCGGGTGATCTCCATAGGTTTGCGCAGCGGCGGCAGGCTGGAGGATTTCATCTCCACCTTGAGGGGTATTTCCGGCAAGGAGTACTGGCTTTTCGAGTGCGACGACGACAGGGTCGTCCGTTCGATCCCGGACGGTATAGCCATCCTCATGGAGAAGCTTTCCGGACTGGGCGGAGAAACGATAAAGGATGTTCCCAAGTGTCCCGAGTGCGGCTCTCCCATGGAGATGGTAGGCGGCTGCGAGTACTGTTTCAGCTGCGGCTACTCGCCCTGTAAGTAGAGGACGGAAAGACGAAGAGACAGAGGCCCCGGCAAAGCCGGGGCCTCTTTTTTTAGTGTCGGCTAAACCGGTTCTGCCTAGGCGATTTCGGTCTGTTTGGGTGCTATACTTATTTTAGTTTTATGTCTTTTTAGGGGGGGTGTCGATATGGGGTGTTTTTTGAAATTTTACGTGGGGGCCAGGGTTTTGGCACTCCCCGTGCACGAGGTGGATAGAATAGTTCCGGCGGTGGCCGTATCCCCTTTGAACGAACCCCACCCGGTGGTGGCCGGGATGATCAACGTCGAGGGCGAAGGGGTGCCTCTCTACGATCTTCGCCGTGTCTATCGAGAGCCCCAGGTCGAAATGGGGCTGGACCATCGTTTCATACTGATTACCTGGAAGGACAAATCCGTAGCCCTGTGGGTCGACGGGGTGGACGACGTGGTCTCCCTTTCGGAGGATCCCGTCGAGCTGCCGGGGTCGGAGCGGATGGCCTCCATGGTCTTCGACGACGATATTTTTGCCCTGTCGGTGGTGTCCTCCGAGGAGATAATGGACCTGGCAGAGAGGGTCGCCCGATAATGTCCGAAGCTTTCGGTCGGTTGTCCGATCCCGATCTGGATACGGTGGTTTCCCTTTTATCCCGCAGGTTCGGACTGGTCATGGGGTGGGACGAAATAAAGGCTAGGGATAAGGCGGCCTCCTTGATCGGGGAGCTCTCTCGCAAACTGGGGGAGACACCGGAGGAGGTTTTTCGTCTGATTCGGAAGAGGTCGGACAAGGCCTTTATGGACATGATCTCGCCTCACATAACGGTGGGTGAGACGTTTTTCTTTCGGGATAGAAAGGCTCTCGATGCCTTTGGTCGGGAGATCGTTCCCCGTCTGGCCTCCAGGGCTAAGAGGCCGATTAACGTCTGGTCCGCCGGATGCAGCACCGGAGAGGAGCCCTATACACTGGCCATGATAATGGATCATTCCATTTTGGGACTGGCGGGAGGTTTCAGGGTTTACGGAACGGATCTCAACGAAAGTAGCTTGAAAAAAGCTCGTCAGGGTATGTATGGTCGCTGGTCCTTTCGAGGGATGAGCGATATCGAGATATCGCGATATTTCGATATTGTCGGAGACGACCGTTTCAAGGTTAAAGATCGTTATAGGTCCAGAGTGTCCTTCGAGTCGGCCAACCTGGTTTCCTCGAGTCCTCTGCGGCGGGAGGACAAAATGGATGTCATATTCTGCCGTAACGTGATGATGTATTTCGACGAGGCCAACAGAAAGAAGGTCCTTCATAGCTTCAGGAAGGCCCTTTCACCGGACGGATGGCTGGTCGTGGCGGCCTGCGAGACTCCCATATTGGACGGATCTCCCTTTCACCCGGTCAGAGTAGGGGAACAGACCTTTTTCACGGTCGAGGAGGAGCCTTCTGTCCCTCCTGAGCGCTATCTTCTGGATTCGGCCGTATCGGAAATCGAGCCGGAGGTCGAGGCTGTTTCCGATGTGTGGTTTGATCTCGAGTCGGAAACGGAGCCGGAGATAGAGCCGGAGATCGAGGCTGTCCCGTCCTGTGACGGCGATCTGATTCGGTCTTTGGCGGATAGGGGAATGTCGGATGAGGCACTGGAACTCTGTCTTTCATCGGAGAACTCCACCGACCCCTATGTCCACTATCTGATGTCGGTGATATATCAGGACAGAGGAGAGCTCGATTCCGCCAAGGATTGCCTCAGGAAGGCCCTTTTTCTCCAGCCGTCTTTCGTGATGGCCCATTTCGCCCTTCTGGGAATAGCGGTGTCCCAGTCGAACGATAGGGATAGGGCCAGGCACATCAGAAACGTAGAGGAGCTTCTGCTGCAGATGGCGGAGGACGAGGCCGTTCCCTACGGCGAGGGTGCCACGGTGGGAGATCTGCTGGCGGCTTTGAAGGATCTGTGATGCGAGGTGAGTGATATGAGAAGGGACGTGTCAGCGGTCCTCAAAAGCAGGGCTCAGGTTTTGGCGTCGAGAAGGGGGACCTCCTCGACGGAGACGTCGTACAAGCTGATAACCTTCAGGTTGGGACGGGAGACCTACGGTGTCTCCTCCGATTGGGTCGGAGAGGTTTTTCCGGTCAAGGATATAGCCGAGTTGCCCGGAGTTCCCGACTTCATAGTCGGGGTGGTTAACCTGAGGGGACGGATAATATCGGTAAACGACCTGGCCCTTATTCTGGACGTTCCGAGCGAGGTCGATTTAGACCGTTTCGTCCTGGTGCTGAGTTTCGACTCGATGGAGATGGGCCTTCTGGTGGGATCTCCTGTGGACGTCATGACCGTGCCGTCCGACTCTATGATTCCTCCCATACCGAGTTCCTCCGGTGCTATGGACTATATATCGGGGATATCCGGAGACGTTATAGTGTTGAACGGGGCTAAGATACTTTTCGATAAGAAGTTGTCCGTAGACGGAGACCTGTAGTGTAGGAGGGCTTTATTATGAGAAAACTTAAGATAAGGGACAAGGCTCTTTGGGGGGTCGGAGCGATGGTGGCCATAGCCCTTGCCCTAGGTGGATTGGGGTTTTACGGCATATCCCGCCTATCCGACACCATGGAGGAGATAAAGGATAGCAAGATTCCTGCTATAAGGATTTTGAAGGATCTGGAGTTTTACAGGATGGTCTTAAGGGTGGAGAGCGTTTCGGTGCGAGAGGGCATGGACCTCCGGGAGCTGAACGGCATAGCCAGCAGGAGGAGGGATCTGTTCTCCAGGATGGACCGGCTATGGAGCGACCTGATATCCCTTTCGGCGGGGCTAGGGGTGGACGAGGCTACCAAGGAGAAGGTGGGGGAGGTATATAGACAGTGGCGGGCCGCCCATGTCGAGCTCGACCGTATCATCGCCTCCATATTGAACGATACCTCCGATCAGAGAAAGGCCCTCTACGAAAAGTATGGCTCGGCGGTGCTGTCGATTATCTCCACCTCCGATTCCCTAGGAGAGCTGTTGGATGGTCTGGCCTCGGATATAAACGAGGAAATAGACCTCGAGGTGGCCTCGGAGCAGAATCTGGGCCATCAGCTCTCTACCGTCAGCCTCGTCGCCGTTGTCCTCGGAGGGTTCTTTGGATTTATGCTGGCATACGGCATAATTTCGTCCGTAGCACATCCCATCGCCGAGGGGGTGGCTCTTCTCGTCAGGCTTAAGAACGGAGACCTTCGGGAGGATGTGCCGAAGGAGTTTCTCGAAAGGGAGGACGAGGTCGGCGAGCTTGCCCGGTCCATACAGGCTCTCACGGAGGATATGAGACGGCAGATACTGGCCATGGCGGAGGTTTCCACTTCACTCTCGGCCTCGGCCTATCAGATATCCGCCGCTGTCTCTCAGGTGACTGCCAGTGCCGAGGAGACCTCCACTGCGGTGGTAGAGACCACCGCCACCATGGAAGAGGTTCGGTCCACCGCGGCGCTGACCGATAAAAAGAGTACCGACGTGGCTGAGAGTGCCAGAAATGGCATAGAGGTGGTTAAAAAGGGGAAAGACGCCACCGAAAAACTACTGAGCGGCCTGAAGAAAATAGGGGATCAGATGAACTCCATCGCCAAGACCATAGTGCGTCTGAGCGAGCAGAGCCAGGAGATCGGCGAGATCACCGGAACGGTGGAGGACCTGGCGGAACAGTCCAACCTTTTGGCGGTGAACGCTGCGGTGGAGGCCGCCAAGGCCGGAGAGGAAGGCAGGGGTTTCGCCGTGGTGGCCCAGGAAATAAAAGCCCTGGCGGAGCAGTCCAAGCAGTCGGCCAAGGAGGTTCAGAAGATCCTCAGGGATATCCAGAAGGCTACCGATGCCGCCGTGATGGCGACGGAACAGGGAGCCAAGGCGGTGGAGGAGGGAGGAAAAGACGCCGTTCCATCCAGGGCCTCTATCCAGGAAATCACCAAGGGTTTCGGGGAGATGGCCCAGGCCGCTACGGTCATAGCCAGGTCGAACAACGAGCTTCTCGACGGCGTGGATCAGGTGCTGATAGCCATGGAGAACGTCAAGGAAGCGGGAATTCAGAACCTGGCCGGTATGAAGGATGTCGAGAGTTCGGCTAAGGGGCTTAGGGATATGGGGCAGACCCTTTCGAAGCTGATCGACCGATACCAGGTCTAGTCTCTTGAATACGGAGAGTCGAAGTTGAATCCCTCCGATCTGGAGTTTCTTCAGGAGCTGCGGCAGGACTTTCTCCTGGAGGCTCAGGAACATATTCAGACAATAACGTCGGGGCTTCTGGATCTGGAGCGATCCGAGGTCCCCGGGGAAAAAGTCGTCGAGTCGGTATACAGGGCGGCCCATAGCCTGAAGGGGGCGGCCCACGCGGTCGAGATGTCCAAGGTGGCGTCTTTGTGTCAGTCTATGGAGGGGGTTTTCTCCAGGGTCAAGGAAGGAAGCCTCTTTCTGGAAAAAAAGGACTACGATCTACTTCAGAAGTCAGTGGACTGTCTATCCGTCCTGATAGAGGATCCCGACGGGGACGACCGGGAGGCCAGGGCTCTTGCCAAGTCCATGGACGATCTGAAGGGCGGTTCTCCCAAAGAGATAGATTCTCCCATGCCGACGGAGGAGAAGGCTTCGCCTCCGTCGGAGGAGCAGCCGAAGGGAACGATAGGGGACACAGTGAGGGTTAAGTCGTCGAAGGTGGATTCGCTGCTTCTCCAGGCGGAGGAGATGATCTCGGTCAACCTAGCGATGGACCAGAGGATAAAGGAGGGGCTGGAGCTGCTGTCTTTGGTGGAGGATTGCAAGAAGGCCCTGCACCAGGAGGACATGGAGGCCCTGAGGTCGTTCTTTTACGCAGTGGAGGGCGAGATAAGAAAAACCATAAAGGCTCTCTCCATGGACGAAAGATCGGCCAGGGTGCTTCTGGATCGTCTTCTGAGCGATGCCAAGGCGGTGGTGATGCTGCCGTCCTCTACCCTTCTCCAGTCTTTCCCCAAGATGGTAAGGGATCTGTCCAGAAACATGGGAAAGGACGTCGATTTCCGGATGACCGGCGGGGACGTAGAGGTGGACAAGAGGATTCTCGAGGGCATGAAGGATCCCCTCATCCATCTGATAAGGAACGCCCTGGATCACGGCATAGAGAACCACGACGAGAGAGTCGCCTCGAACAAGAACCCCATGGCTTCTCTGACTCTTTCCTTTTCCTATACCTATGGCGGTCAGATCGAGATAGTGCTGTCCGACGACGGTAGAGGTCTGGACCGGGATAGGATAGCGGAAAAAGCGGTGATCTCCGGTCTGATTTCCCAGGATCAGGTTCTGTCCATGGAGGACGGCGAGGTTCTGGATCTGATATTCCGTTCCGGTTTTTCGACCAGCAAGCTTATCACCGACGTATCCGGACGGGGACTGGGGATGTCTATAGTCAGGGAGAACGTGGAGCTATTGGGAGGGAGCATATCCCTTTCGTCCCAGTCAGGCGAGGGAACTTCCTTCAGAATCAAGCTTCCTCTTTCTATGGCGACCTTCAGAGGGGTTGTAGTGGAGGAGTGGGGAAGGTTCTTCGTGCTCCCCACCTCTCAGGTGGTGAAGGTGACCAGGGTCGGATCCGATTCGGTTCGGAGTCTCGAGGGGAGGGAAGCTGTTGACGTCGACGGGACGACCTATCCTCTGGCCAGATTAGGGGCGGTTTTGGATCTTTCCGGAAACGGTAAGGACGATAACGATAAAAACCAGGCCTTCCCTGTCGTGGTGGTCTCCTCCGGTACAGGTGTGTCCTTTGCCTTTGCCGTAGGGGCCGTCGTGGGGGAGCAGGAGATCCTTCTCAAGGGACTGGGTCCTCAGCTGGTAAAGGTTCCCTTTGTCTCCGGCGCCACCGTGATGGGGTCGGGAAAGGTGGCTCCTGTTTTGAGGGTCAAAGACCTCATTCAGAGGGCCTCCGAGAGGAAATCCACCGTCGCGACCACCGTCGAGCCCAAGGAGAAACCTACTTCTGTGCTGCTCGTGGAGGATTCCATAACCTCTAGAACCTTGCTGAAGAATATACTGACCGCCTCGGGATACATGGTACAAACTGCGGTAGACGGCAGAGAGGGTTTTGATCTATTCTCAAGGGAATCTTTCGATATAGTGGTTTCGGACGTGGAGATGCCCGGGATGAACGGTTTCGAGCTGACCAGGGCTATACGGTCGCATGGGTCGAAAGGGGAGGTCCCCGTGGTGCTGGTGACCTCTTTGGACAGCCGGAAGGACAGAGAGAGAGGGGTGGAGGCGGGAGCCGACGCCTATATAGTCAAGAGCAGTTTCGACCAGACGAAGTTGTTGGATGTCATGAGGCGGTTGCTCTAAGGAGATGTTCCTATGATAAGGGTCTTAGTGGTGGACGATTCGATAGTCCTCAGAAAGCTGATCTGCCGGTTGCTGGTCAAGGATCCCGATATAGAGGTGGCTGGTCAGTGCGAAAACGGTGAGCAGGCACTGAGTTTCGTCCTCTCTCACCCTGTGGACGTGGTAACCATGGATATACAGATGCCGGTGATGGAGGGTTTTCAGGCTACCAAGAGGATAATGGAGGAGAAACCGGTGCCTGTGGTGGTGGTCAGCTCCTGTCTAGAGCCGGACGATGTGGAAAAGACCTTCAGGGCCATAGAGGCCGGAGCGGTGGCGGTTCTGCCCAAGCCGTCCCATCGGCCCGGAGGTTTCGAGGACTACGGAGAGCAGCTTCGCAGGACTATAAAAGACGCCTCTCTTGCCTCCGTAGGAAAACCTCTTTCATGCCGTATCGATAGATTCGGCGAGGTGGATTGTAAATCCATAAAGGCGGTGGTAGTAGGGGCCTCCACAGGAGGACCTCAGGCTTTGGCCGGGATGCTGTCGGTCATGCCAGGGGATTTTCCCGCCCCGGTTTTCGTGGTGCAGCATATAGCCTCCGGTTTCCTGGAGGGGATGTCCCAGTGGCTATCCAGTTGTACCGACTTGAAGGTAAAGGTAGCGAATATCGGGGAGAGGCCGTCTCCCGGAACGGTATACCTGGCTCCGGAAGGGCGTCATATGGAGGTCTCCGACAGGGAAATCCACCTATCCGACGGACCTTCCGAACACGGAGTAAGGCCGTCGGTCTCCGTTTTGTTTAGATCTATTCCTTTGTCTCTGCGGTCCGTTTCGGCCGGTGTGATCTTATCCGGGATGGGGATGGACGGAGCCCGGGAACTCAGAGATCTTAAGGACGACGGAGCCATCACTTTCGCTCAAGACAGGGAGAGCTCGGTGATATGGGGTATGCCCGGAGAGGCGGTCAGGCTATCCGCCGCCGACAATGTGCTGTCTCCCGAGGAGATCGGGAAGGCCCTATCTCTCTGTGCCAGGAAAGGATGAATATTTTCATGACTTTTAGCGAATCTGTTCCCGTGATCCAGATCGTCGAGGACAGTTTAACTCAAGCGAAAAGGCTCGAGAGGTTGCTCAGATCTCATGGTTACGAGGTTACAGTGGCCCGTAACGGAGCTTTGGGGCTGGAGATGGCAGGCAAGGTGAAGCCTACCGTGGTTATAACCGACGTCATGATGCCGGAGATGGACGGCTACGAGATGTGCCGGAAGATCAAGGACGATCCGGAGCTTAAGGATATCCCGGTGGTGATACTGACCTCCCTATCCGATCCGGGGGACGTCATAAAGGGTCTTCAATGTGGAGCGGACAACTTTCTTACCAAGCCCTATCAGGACGAGCACCTCCTTCGCAGGCTACAGCATATACTGACCAACCTGGATCTCAGACGGTCCGGACAGGCTCAGATGAGCGTCGAGGTTTTTTTCGGAGGGGAATATCACAAGCTGACCGCCGACAGGATACAGATAGTCGACCTGCTTCTGTCGACCTTCGAGGCAGCTGTGATGCAGAACAGTCAGCTTCAAAAGTTGTCCGGAGATTATCGTAGTGCCCTGGACGACGTGAAGAGGGTTCAGGCCAACTTCCAGACCATAATGGAGACCACCGGAGACGGTATAGTGGTTGTGGACGATGCCGGGTTGGTCCGTTACGTCAATCCCGCGGCGGAGCTGCTCTTCGAGAGTTCCAGCTCGGAGATGATAGGCAATCCTTTCTCCTACGACGTGGACGAAGACGGCGACTGGGAGATATCCATAAAAACCTCGAAGGGCGAGATCTACGTGGACATGAGGGTGGTCGGATCCAACTGGGACGGAGATCTGGTGAGGCTGGCGACCTTAAGGGATATATCCGAGACGGTCTGTCTCAGAAAGAGGCTGGAGGAGGAGGCCACCACCGATGCCCTTACCGGTCTTTATAACAGAAGGGGCTTTATGACCATGGGACAGAGGATCATCGAGATGGCCGACGAGAGGGGGCTGGATGTCCTTTGCGTCTTCGCGGATCTGGACGGTTTCAAGAGGGTCAACGACGATTTCGGCCACGACGAGGGCGATAAGGTCCTCAAAGAGGCGGCTCAGGCCCTGGAGGATATCTTCAGGGAATCGGATATAGTCGGCAGGGTCGGAGGGGACGAGTTTGCCGTTATCCTCCTCGACGACGGACAGCATTGCGAGGAGAGCGTAAAGCGGAGGATCGACGAGAAGCTGGAGTCGGTGAACCGCAATCCGGAACGGTGCCCTTATCCCATGCTCATGAGCGTTGGAATACACAGGAGAAAGTCTGGTTCAGGATCCAGCCTTTCCGATCTCATGATAGAGGCGGACAAGAAAATGTACAGTTCCAAGCCTCCCCGGCCTTAATCTCGACCGGGTAAGAATAAAGAGGGCGCCCGGATCTCATCGACGATCCGGGCGCCCTCTGCTCCTCGGAGGCGGGACGACCTTTCCGAGGAGACTCGGACGTTAGTTTTAGATGTGACCTCTACACAGTTTCAGTATCTCTAACGCCTTTTCCGTGGTGATCGGTACGAACTGGCCTACCGGGCCGTTCCAGTTGCTCTTCTCGGCCATTTCCTCCAGCCGGTCGTCCGGAACGCCGAGTTCCTCCAGGGTTACCGGCATGCCTATGCTCCTGAAATAGTTCTCCATGACGGCGATTCCGTCCAGAACGGTCTTCTCCGGATTCCAGAAGTCGGGTTCCAGACCCCATACCCTGTGGAAGAAGCGGACAAAACGGGCCACGTCGTGACTGTAGACCGCCTTCATCCAAGCGGGAAAAACCACCGCCAGACCGGCTCCGTGGGCCACGTCGTAGATTGCGCCTATCTCGTGCTCTATTCTGTGAGATGCCCAGTCTCCTATACGTCCAGTGTCCAGTATGCCGTTGTGGGCTATGGTGGCGGCCCACATCAACTCGGCCCTGGCGTCGTAGTTCTCCGGATCTTTCAGTGCGATGGGAAGGTATTTTATCACGGTCTGAAGCGTTCCCTCTATCAATCTGTCCGTAAGGTCCACGTTGGGTTCGTTGGTAAAGTACCTCTCCATCAGATGGGCCATTATGTCGGTCCCTCCGGAAGCGGTCTGGTATGCCGGAAGGGTAATGGTCAGTTCCGGATTGAGTATGGCGAAGGTCGGACGGATGCGGTCGTAACGGAAGGCGTGTTTAAGCCATCCCTCCTCCTTCGTTATGACCGACGAAGCACTGGTCTCGCTGCCCGTGGCGGAGATGGTAAGTATACATCCCACCGGAAGGGCTGTTTCGGGCACGATTCCCTTGTCGAAGAAGTCCCATACGTCGCCTTCGTATGGAACCCCTACGGCTATGGCCTTAGCCGAGTCTATGACACTGCCGCCTCCGACGGCCAGGACAAGGTCCACCGACTCGTTCCGACACAGCTCTATTCCCTTATAGACCAGAGATAGCCTGGGGTTGGGTACGACCCCACCGAGTTCAACGAAGGATACTCCCGCTTCCTCAAGCGATTTTACTACCCTGTCGTAGAGGCCGGTTTTCTTTATACTGCCTCCACCGTAGTGGAGCAGTACTTTTTTAGCCCCTTTTTCGACGATTTCCTGTCCGACCTGTAGTTCGGTGCCTTTTCCGAAAATTATCTTAGTAGGGCTCTCGTAGACGAAATTTTTCATAGGTCCATTCCTCCTTATTTTGCGATTCTGTTCCGTTCGACGAACCAGAGTTCCATGTAACAGTATAGCACGAAGGGGTACTGTCCAGTATGTTTCGCACATTAATATTTGACTCAGCAGGCCCATATAGGGCTATGTTCGGTTTTTAAGGCTTTCTGTGTCAGCTTACGATGGCATTATTTTCTTGCTCCAGTATCTGTTCTCTGAGATGCTCCATGTTCATGTAGGCTCTCTTACCCCACTGGGTGGAAGCTACATGCCTGACTCTGGCGGATACCAGCATCAGGGTCGGTTATTGACATTCGGCAGATCTTGTTGCAGGCGTTCAGGCACATCCCCACCGGCGGGGTTACCAGCCCTATCGCCAGGCCGGTTATCATGATGGCGCCGAACTGAAGCTCGCCCACTCCGATCCCCCTCATCACGGGCAGGAGAATGGGGCACAGCAGGAGTATGGCCGGAGCCACGTCGACGAAGGTTCCCACCAGGAGTATTACCAGGTCCAGCAGCAGGAGGATCCATATTCTGTCTACGTCCAGGTTCAGGAGAAAGCTGCCCACAGTGGCCGGGACCTGTTCCACCGACAGTATCCAGACGTATATGGTGGAGAATCCTACCACGAACATCACTGCGCTGGAGCTTAGGACGGTCTTCTTGAGGATTTCCCTGAGCTGCCCCATTTCCAGTTCTCTGTAGACGAAGAATCCCAGCAGAGCAGCGTAGAGCACCGCAACCCCGGCGGATTCGCTGGCGGTGGCTATACCCAAGGACACCGATAGGACTATTATCACCGGCATCAGCAGGGCCAGGATCCCGTCCTTGGCGGTTTTCACGAAGTCGGATCGGTCGAAGGGCGTCGGTTCCGGGTGGTAGCCTCTCTTTTTCGATATCATCCAGACCAGAGTCATCTGGCTTACCCCTATCAGTATTCCCGGGATTAGCCCCGCCAGGAACAGCGATCCCACCGAGGCGCCGGATACCATGGCGTAGAGGAGCATCGGTATGCTGGGAGGAATTATCATCCCCATGGTGGAGGAGGCGACTGTGACCCCGGCGGAGAATCCCTTGTGGTATCTCGCCCTCTCCATCTCCGGTACGAGCACCGATCCTATGGCGGATGTGTCCGCCACGGAGGATCCGGTTATCCCTCCGAAGATCATGCTGGCTATTACGTTGACCTCACCCAGTCCTCCCCTTATGGGCCTGACCAAATAGAGGCTGAAATTCAGTATTCGTCTGGTTATCCCTCCGCTGTTCATGAGCTCTCCCGCCAGTATGAACAGGGGCAGAGCTATGAGGACGTAGCTGCACGATCCGGACCAGATTCTCTGGGCGAAGATGCCCATGAAGGCCGGTTTTGCGATTATGAAATAGGCCGCGGCTGAGGCCCCCAGGGAGTAGCAGAGGGGAATCCCTATGATGACGAATACCAGGAATGTGCCCAGAAGGATGGTTATGCCCATGATTTGCTCCTGAGAAGTTCCACCAGCCTGGCCGCCTCGAATACGGTGACCAGTACCAGATTGACCGGGAATAGAAAGTAGATATATTTCTTGGGTATCCTGAGGCCCGGGGTCAGTGTGTCGCCGACCTTGTCGATCCAGTTGATGCAGACCTTCAGGAGAACCAGCTGAAGTGCTATGACGACTATTATCTGAACGATGGACAGTATTCTCCTGCCGGATGCCGTCTTTGTCTCTCTATTTGGCGGCTGCCTCTCGAATTCTGTCGATCATCTCCTGGGTGAACATTCCCTTGTCTATGTAGTATTCGTAGACCGGCTGAACCGCCTCTACGAAGGCCTGGTGCTGTTCGGATGTGAGGGAGTTGATCTCCATCTTGTCCTTCAGAAAGGTCATGCACTTGGCGTCGTCCTCGGCCACGATCTTGTCGCTGACCAGCATCATCTCTTTAGCAGCGTTCTTCAGGATTTTCTGGTCCTTCTCGTCAAGTCCGTCGAACCATGCCTTGTTTACGTAGAACATCTCGGCGTGATACTGGTAGTTCACCAATGTGAGGTATTTCTGGACCTCGTAGAACTTCATCGAGACTATGTTGGTGAGGGGGTTTTCCTCGCCGTCGGCCACTCCGGTCTTTAGGGCCATGTAGGTCTCTATGAAGGGGATGGACACCACGTTGGCTCCCAGAGCTTCCATGGTCTTGACTATGGTGGACATCGGCGGGGTCCTCATCTTGAGGCCCTTGAGGTCCGAGGGTTGTGTGATAGGTCTGACGTTGTTGGTTATCTGCCGGAAGAGTCCGGAGTCGCCGGTGGCGAGTATGACCATTCCCGCCGGCTCCACCGATTTAGCGATCTCCTCGCCGAGGGGGCCCCTGGTGATCTTGTGGATTTCCTCCATGTCGGAGAACAAAAACGGCATGGAGTAGATCTCCAGAAGAGGCGCTGCCTCCTCGAATCCTCCGCTCCGGAAGCCCTCGACCGAGCCGAGTTTTACCGCCTCGAGGGTATCCATCTCGGTTCCCAGCTGGCCGGAGGGATATAGCTGTGCACAACACCGTTATCGCTTTTCTCATCACACAATCCTCCTTAATGGGTATTGGTGAAACGTCCGGTTCTATTAACGCAGCTCTTCCATAGGTATATGATCCATGTCGGTGAATTCCTGGTTCTCGCCGACCATGCTCCAGATGAAACTGTAGTTCGAGGTCCCGGCGGCGCTGTGGATCGACCAGCTGGGGTTTATTACCGCCTCTTCGTTGCGGACCATGATGTGTCTCGTCTCGGATGGCTCGCCGAAGAGATGCATTGCAAGGCCGTCCTCGGGAAGGTCGAAGTAGAAGTAGACCTCCATCCTCCGGTCGTGGGTGTGGCAGGGCATGGTGTTCCACACGTTCCCGCTCTCCAGCTGGGTTAGCCCCATCATGAGCTGGCAGGTGGTGCAGACCTCGGGATGGATGTACTGGTTGATTGTGCGGACGTTGGCCTTCTCCGGCTCGCCCATCTTTACCTTCTTGGCTTTCTCTATGTCGATGTAGCAGTTGGGGTAGTTGGTGTGGGCCGGGGCGCTACTGAAGTACATATGGGCCGGGTTTGTCGGATCGTCGCTGGAGAAGGTGACGTCCTTCTGTCCCATACCGAGGTAGAGTCCGTCCAGAGGCTTGAGATCGAAGGTCTGTCCGTCAACCGTAACCGATCCGGTCCCTCCTACGTTTATGATTCCCAGTTCCCGCCTCTCCAGGAAGTAGCCGACGCCCAGCTCCTTGCCGCACTCAAGCTTGAGTGGCTTCTTGGGGCAGACCCCTCCGGTGATGATTCTGTCCACGTGGCTGTAGACCATGGAGATCTCTCCGGGCACGAACAGGTCGGTTATGAGGAAGTCTCTCCTCAGTCGGTCCGTGTCGTAGCATTTGAAGTCCTGGGGGTGTACCCCGTGTCTGACGTCCAATTTCATGTTTTTCCTCCTGTCTTATTCTTTTCCGTAGATCAGCTGGCGCTGTAGCCCAGCTGATAGGATATGAGCCTGGCAGTGGCCAGAATCCTCTTTCCCAGAGGCTCTATTTTCTCGTCGGTTATCCTGAATATGGGGCCGGTCAGGCTGACCGCCCCGACGGGGTATCCGGATTTATCCATTACCGCCGACCCTATGCATCGGACTCCCAGGTCGTTTTCCTGGTCGTCTATCCCGTAGCCTCTCGCTCTGACCTGGGCTATCTCCGATCTGAACCGGTCCTTGTCCACCTCGGTTTTCTCCGTCTTGGGCTGGAACTCGGTGGTCTCCATGTAGAGTTCGAACTCGTCCTCCGGCAGGGCCGCCAGTATGGCCTTGCCAGCCGAGGTGCTGTAGAGTTCGAGCCTCGAGCCTATTCTGGAGTCCATCCCGGTAGGGCTGTAGCTGTGCATCTTTTCAAGGTAGAAGGCCTCTCCCTTTTCATAGATGAAGAGGTGAACCGTCTCCTTCAGGTCCTGGATGAGTTCCTTTAGATGGGGCCTGGCGATCTTGGCCAGTCCCGTCTGGAGCTGGTAGGAGTTAGCCCACTCCAGACTTCTGGGGCCCAGGCGGTAGCGACCGATTTCGTCTTTCAGAACTACGTAGTTGTCCTCACAGGTTCCCAGGATGCGGTGTACCGTGGTCCTGGATAGCCCGGTTCCCTCGGATATCTCTTTTATTCCGGCGTAGTCGTTACGTTCGGACAGGTAGGAGAGTATGTCGAAAAGCCTTTGTAGCACCCGGATCCCCTGTTTTTCCATTTAAAGTCCTCCTAGTTGTCCATGTGCTCAGCGGGATAGCCAGCCTCCGTCCACCGGGAATATCGATCCGGTGACGTAGTCCGAGGCGGCGGAGGCCAGAAAGACCGCCATTCCCGCCAGGTCTTCCGGTGTTCCCCACCGTCCAGCCGGTATCCGGCCCAGTATCTCGGCGTTTCTGGTTTCGTCGGCCCTGAGGGCCGCGGTGTTGTTGGTGCTGATGTAGCCCGGAGCTATGGCGTTGACCTGTATGCCCTGGGGCGAAAGCTCATTGGCCATGGCCCTGGTGATCCCGGCGACCGCCGACTTGCTGGCGGTGTAGGACGGTACCCTTATGCCTCCCTGGAAGGTGAGCATCGACGCTATGTTGACGATCTTGCCCTTTCTGCCGTCTTTTACCATTTTTCTCGCGACGGCCTGGGAAAGGAAGAACAGAGCGTTCTGGTTTATGTTGATGACGTCGTGCCAGTCCTTCTCGCCGAAATCGAGCAGGTCGTCCCGGCGGATTATTCCGGCGTTGTTGACGAGCACGTCCAACCCTCCGACCTCGTCCCATATGCGGTCGACCATCCCGTTGAGTCCGGATCTATCCGATCCGACCAGGTCCATCTCGTAGAGGGTGAACTTTCTGCCAAGGGCCTCGATCGCTTCTTTTGTCTCCGGCATGGCGCTGTGTCCCAGACCGACTATGTCCGCCCCCGCCTGGGCCAGACCTACCGCTATACCCTGACCGATTCCGGTTCTGGCTCCGGTTACCAGGGCTGTTTTCCCCGAAAGGGAGAAGTTTTCCAGGATCATGGTCTCATCTCCTCGTTTTTTTGGTATTCTGATTCCGCATGGCGGATCCATGTTCCGTTTAAGTTACATTATAGTCCGTTTCTATTCCTTTGCAAGAGCAAATCCACCGCTCTACCGCTCCACCTCGCCGAAGACGGGAAGTCTCCTGTCCGTTTTTTTGCTAGAATTTCCACCGAGATCTCTATTTTTTCGCTATCTGGAAGGAGCGTGTTGAGTTTGATGTTTCTAGGCCCGGTTATAATGACCGCCGCCGTTTCGGCGCTGGTCA